>NZ_MKVV01000083.1:222596-227800 GCF_001899645.1 Pseudonocardia sp. 73-21
ACCCGACGGTGCCTGACCCGACGGTGCCTGACCCGACGGTGCCTGACCCGACGGTGCCTGACCCGACGGTGACCCACGGCGCCCGACGTGCACCGAGTCGCCCCCGGATGCCAACATCCTGTCGCCCACCAGTCGGTCCTCTCGAACGGGTTGCGACCGCACCTGGCCCCGGAGGCCGCTGGGGTGGCCCCGGACCTACGAGCGAGCGTGCGGCGAGCGGCCGGTCGCATGTCCTTGGCCCGGCACGTTACCCGGAGACCGGGCCGGTCGGCTCCACCCGTGCGGGGCTGCGCTCAGGACGCGGCTGGATGCGACGGGCGGCGTCCAGATACCCCTCCCCCCTATGTTAGGTTCATCCGATGAGCGAGAACAGCTACACGGTCACCGGCATGACGTGCGAGCACTGCGTCGCGTCGGTGACCGAGGAGATCGGTGAGATCGACGGCGTCTGCGACGTCCGCGTGGATCTCCCGACCGGCGCAGTCACCGTGATCAGCACCGCCCCCCTCGACGAGGGACGGGTGCGCGCCGCCGTGGCCGAGGCGGGCTACGAGCTCGCCGGCTGACCGTTCCCCCGCCCCCGGCCCCGGGTGCGACGGGGCCGCGGGGATGATGAACGGGAGATGACAGACACCACAACGGGCACGACGACGAGCAGCGGAGCCCTGCGCGTGCACCGCGGCGGCACCGCCGACGCACTCGACGGGCTCCGGACGTGCCATGGCTGCTCCCGCGAACCGGCCGTCGAGGACGGGGAGAGCTGCCCCGGCTGCGGCCGCCCGCTCCCCGACGGCACCGACCGCGTCGAGAGCGACCTGACGACGCTGGCCGGCATCAGCGACCGCGGGCTCGTGCACTCCCGCAACGAGGACGCCATGGCCCTCGGTCGCCGGGAGTCCGGGCTGCGCGCCGCCGTGGTCTGCGACGGCGTGTCGTCCTCCCCGAACCCGCAGCTCGCGTCCCAGGTGGCCACCGAGGCCACCCTCGACGTGCTGCTGGGCGGTGACGACGCCGAGCCGGCCGGTCCCCGCCGCGTCCGGGCGGCCGTCGCGGCGGGAGCCCGGGCCGTCGAGGCCCTGGCCCTCGACGGCGGGCCGGCCGAGGACGGGCCGGCCTGCACGCTGGTGGCCGCGGTGGTCGAGCCCCGCCACGAGGTGCCCGGCCACCAGGTGGTCGTCGCGTGGGTCGGCGACAGCCGCGCCTACTGGCTCTCGGCCACGGGCTCGCGCCTGCTCACCACCGACCACTCGTGGGCCGAGGAGATCGTCGCCGCCGGCCGGATGGACGCCGCCGTGGCCGCACTCGACCGCCGGGCGCACGCGATCACCCGCTGGCTCGGCGCGGGCGGCGAGCCCATCCCGGACCTGGCCGCCTTCACCCCCGACGGTCCCGGCGTGCTGCTGCTGTGCAGCGACGGGCTGTGGAACTACCTCGCCGACGCCGCGGCCCTCGCCGCGGTGGCGCTGCCCGGCGCGTTCACCGACCCGCTCGGGGTGGCCGCCGAGCTCACCGCGGTCGCGCTGGAGGCGGGCGGCCGCGACAACATCACGGTGGCGGTGCTGCCGGTCGGGTCGCCGCCGGACTGACCGCGGCGAACCGGCAGAACCAGCCGCGGCAGGTGTGCACGACGAGCGGGTCGCCGGCGGGTCCGACAGTCCCCTGGACCGTACCCCCTCGTGGACGCGAATGCCTGCGACCGAATGCGCCGGCCGGATAGGACGTCCGGAGGCCACGCGGAGCGTGTTCGGCCCATTCACGACACCGGAACGGCCACGACGACGACGTTGTCCTCGTAATTGCGGGTGGCCCGGTCGAAAACGCCGCCACAGGTGACCACCACCAACCGGGGCGCGCCGCCCGGGGTGAGGAGATCGGCGCGGAAGGCCGTCTTCGGGAAGCGGTGGACCTCCTGCACCGCGTAGGCCACGACCGCGCCCTGCGCCGTCACGACGGCCACGACGTCACCGGGCACGAGCGCCGCCAGGTGGAACAGCGCACCCGGGCCGTGGGCCGCGCTGTCCACGTGCCCGTCCAGCACGCCCGCCGCGCCGGGGACGCCGGGGGCGCCGCCGGCCGCCCACCAGCCGATCACCTGCGGATCGTCGGGAACGCCGAGGTCACCGGCGGGGCCTGTGGCCACCGCCCGCACCGGTGCGTCGATGCGGAGCACGGGGATGCGCAGCCGCACCGGTGCCGCGCCCGGCCCGCCGACGGAGGGGACCGGCGCGTGCCGGACGTCGACCGTCCGCCCGACGGCGGGCGGTGCCACGGGCGGCGGCGCCACGGCGGGCGCGGCGGCGGCGCACACCAGCCCGACGGCGCCGCCGAGCACCGCCCACCGGACACCGTCCCACCCGGAAACCCGCACGCTTTGCCGTCCCTTTACCCTCTCCGTGCCGTGCCGCGCCGTGCCGCACCCACCGGCCGCGCAATTGTTCCACGAATGGTGAATGCGTGACCACCGCGGCCGAACGGCTTATTGACGGACATCCCCGTAACCATCATCGTCGGCGCGGACGGGTGAGGCCCGAAAGGACGGCGCACGATGACCTACGGTTCCGACGGCGGCTACGGAGCCCCCACGCCCCCCACCCCGCCCACTCCCCCGACCCCACCGACCCCGGCGCGGCGGCGGCCGTGGTGGTGGCTGCTCGTGGCGCTGGTCGTCATCATCATCGCGATCGTCGTCGGGGTGGCGTCCTGCAACACACCGCCGGTGGGGCCGGTCGCGGCGACCCCGTCCGCGACGCCGACGCCCGCCCCCTCCACGCCGCCGGCCCCGGGCACCTCCTCCGCCGCGGTGCCGCCCCCGGCGGCCCCGAGCACCCCGGGCGCCCCGCCCACCGCGACCACAGCGCCCACTCCGGCACCCACCACCGCGCCCACCAGCGCCACCCCGCCGCCGACCTCGACACCGCCCGTTCCCCCCGCGTCGGTGAACGCGGGTTCCGGCGGCGACGCACCGTCGGACGGGCCGGTGAGCGGCGTGGCGCTCCTGGCGGTGCTGGGCGCGGCGGGTCTCGCCGCGGCGGGGGCGTCCGCACTGCGCAGGCGCCGCTCGTCCTGACCCTGCGCCCCGAGCTCAGCGGGCCCGGCCGCGGGCCTCGGACGTCCGCGCCGCGGGGCGCCCGCCCGGCTCCTGGGGCGCCCCCCAGCCCAGGGCGAGCGACAGCCGGGCCCGGGTGCCGGGATCGTCGAGCTGCTCGCCGAAGAGCTCGTGCAGGCGCGCCAGCCGGTAGCGCACCGTCTGCGGGTGGACGTGCAGGTCCGCGGCGATGGCCTGGCGGTCGCCCATGTGCCACAGCCACGCCGCGAGCGTCTCGCAGAGCCGTTCCCGCGACGCCGGCGACTGCCCGTCCAGCGGCGCCAGCGTCTGCCCGCGGAGGACCTCGAGCATGCGCGCGTCGCGGTGCACGATGATCGCGTCGAGGTGCTCGTCGGTGAACACTGGGTCGTCGGTCAGCACGCCGTTGTGCTGCAGCCGGGCGGCGATCTCCGCGACGTGCAGGCTGGCCGGCAGGCGTTCCGGTGACACCGCGAACCCGACCACCGCCTCCGCGCCGCGCAGGGCTCTGCTGAGCCGGGAACGCCGGCCCGGGCTCGACGGCGAGGCGATGATCGCCCCCAGCAGCGGCGGCCGGTGGAACACCAGGTGCGTGGAGTCCATGCGGGCCAGCGCCCGGTGGGCGATGGGGTTGTCCGGCCCGACCAGCACCACGGCGAGCTCGGCGGGCACCCGCCAGTCGGCGCGGTTCGCGGCCGCGTCGACGGCGTTGCGGTCGGCGCGGTCCGACAGCAGCAGCGCCACCAGCTCGTCGCGCAGGCGGCCGCGGTTCGCCGCCGCCTCGGACTGGGCGAGCACGTAGCCGCGCGCGGACGAGGACGAGAGCCGGTCGACGAACAGGAACACGGCCTCGGCGAGCGCGGCGATGGCGCGGGGCGCGATCCCGTGGTCGACGGCGACCGCGGAGACGTGGTGCCAGAACACCCGCGCGCCCATCTGGTAGGCCGACATCAGGTGGGTCAGGTCGCGGCCCTGCTGCCACTGCAGACGGCCGATCTCCTCGAACAGCTCCCGCTCGCCGCCGCCCTCCTCGTCCGCCGCCTCCGCGAGCTCGACGAGCCGGCGCAGTGCCGCGTCGGCGGCGACCGCCACCTCGAGGTGGTTCTCGGCGAGGAAGGAGGCGTAGTCGGGCCAGTCGTCCGCCAGCGCGGCGCGCACCTCGTCCAGCAGCTCGGGCATCCGGTCGGCGATGGCCGGGACGAGCGCCGTGAGGGGCGTCTCCGATTCGTCCACGGACGTGTTCTACGCCTGTCGGGCGAACCGACCCACCTGATTTGTCCCGGAACGACAAGTCCTGCGGCACAGAATTGACCACAGGAAAGCAGAGACCGGCACCACGCCCGGAGAACGATCGGTGGGCGTGGACGGTGAACGGTTGCAGGCGCGCGACCTGCGGGCGGCCGAGGCGGCCGAGAACTTCCCGGTCGCCCTGCGCGTGCTGCCCGCGCGGGTGCGCGGCGCGCTGCGGGCCGTCTACGACGTGGTGCGCACGATCGACGAGCTCGGCGACGATCCCGGCCGCACCCCCGCCGAACGGATCGCCGACCTGCACGCGTTCGCCGAGGACCTGTCCGCTGTGTGGTCGGGTGGACGACCGGAGGCCCGCGTGCTGCGGGCCCTCGACCCGGGCCTGCCGCGGGAGCCGTTCGACCGGCTGGTCGCGGCGAACCTGCAGGACCAGCACGTCACCCGCTACGGGACCTGGGACGAGCTGCTCGGCTACTGCGCGCTGTCGGCCGGGCCGATCGGGCGGCTGGTGCTCGCCGTGTTCGGCGTCGCCGCGTCACCGGAGGTCGAACGGCGCTCCGACCTCGTGTGCACCGCCCTGCAGCTGCTCGAGCACTGGCAGGACGTCGCGGAGGACCACGCGCGGGGGCGCACCTACCTGCCGGCGGCGGACATGGTCGCGTTCGGGGTGACGGAGGACGACCTCGACGCGCCGCACGCGTCACCGGCGCTGCGCCGGCTCGTGCTGCACGAGACCGACCGGGCCGTCGCCCTGCTCGACGAGGGGTCCGCCCTGCTGCCTCAGCTGCACGGCTGGGCCCGGGTGGCCGTCGGCGGGTACGTCGCGGGCGGCCGGGCCGCGGCCGACGCCCTGCGCCGCAGCGGTGGCGACGTGCTCGCCGCCACCCCCCAC
>NZ_MKVV01000083.1:227856-234726 GCF_001899645.1 Pseudonocardia sp. 73-21
AGAACTTCTTCTACGGCATCCGCCTGCTGCCCCCGGCGAAACGCTCCGCCCTGAGCGCGGTCTACGCGCTGGCCCGGCGCATCGACGACATCGGCGACGGCGACCTGCCGACGGCCGAGAAGGTGGCCGCGCTGGCGGCGGTCCGCGCGTCGCTGCGGGCGGACGCGGACCGGTCCGATCCGGTGGTGCTCGCCGTGGCCGACGCGGCCCGCCGCTACCCCATCCCGCTCGGCGCGTTCGACGAGCTCGTCGACGGGGTGGAGGCCGACGTCGCGATGGACGCTCGCGCCGATCCCACCTTCTACGCGACCTTCGACGACATGGTCGGCTACTGCCGCCAGGTCGCGGGCTCGGTCGGGCGGCTGTGCCTGGGGATCTTCGGTTCCCGGCCCGGGGCGGGCGGGACCGACGGCGCAGCCGCGCTCTACGCCGACCAGCTGGGCATCGCCCTGCAGCAGACCAACATCCTGCGCGACATCCGCGAGGACCTGCACAACGGCCGGATCTACCTGCCCGCCGAGGACCTCGACCGGTTCGGCGCGGAGCTCACCCTCGACGAGCACGGCGTGCTGGTGGACAAGACCGGCGGGCTGGCCGAGCTGATCCGGTTCTCGGCCGAGCGCGCCCGGGGCTGGTACGCCGACGGCCTGCGGCTGGTGCCGCTCCTGGACCGCCGCAGCGCAGCCTGCGCCGCCGCCATGTCCGGGATCTACCGGCACCTGCTCGACGACATCGCGGCCGACCCGCCGTCGGTCTACCACCAGCGGCGGTCGCTGACGGGGTGGCAGAAGGCGGGCGTCGCGGCGCGGTCGCTCGCGGGGCGCGGATGAGGGTCGGAGTGGTCGGCGGCGGGCTCGCGGGCGTCACCGCGGCGCTGCGCTGTGCCGACGCAGGTGCCGAGGTCACGCTGCTGGAGGCGCGGCCGCGGCTGGGCGGCGTCGCGGGGTCGTTCCGGCGCGGCGAGCTGGATGTGGACACCGGCCAGCACGTGTTCCTGCGCTGCTGCACCTCCTACCGGGCGCTGCTGGACCGCCTCGGCGTGGTCGATCTCGTGACGCTGCAGGAACGCCTCGACATCCCCGTCCACGTACCCGGTCGGCGACCGGCCCGGCTGCGGCGGTCCGGGCTGCCCGCGCCGCTGCACCTGGCCGGGGCGCTCCTACGGTACCGCCCGCTGCCCGTGGCCGACCGGGTCCGGCTGGTCGGCGCGGCGCTGGCGCTGCGTGGCGTCGACCCGCGGACCGCCGACACGGAGACCTTCGGCGGGTGGCTGGCCCGGCACGGGCAGAGCCCGCGGGCGGTCGAGGCGCTGTGGGACCTCGTCGGGATCGCGACGCTCAACGCCCGCGCCGGCGACGCCTCGCTCGCCCCCGCGGCCACGGTGTTCCGGCTGGGGTTGCTGAGCGACACCGCCGCGGGCGACATCGGCTGGGCCCGCGTGCCGCTGGGCCGCCTGCACGACGACGCCGCCGCCCGTGCGCTGGCCGGGGCGGGCGTGACGGTGCACCGCGGGGCGAAGGTCCGCTCGCTCGGCCCCGTCACAGGGGGATGGGAGATCAGGACCGAGAAGGAGGACATCGTGGTCGAACAGGTCATCTGCGCGGTGCCACCGGCGGCGGCCCACCGGTTGCTGCCCGAGGGCGCCCTCGACCTGCCCCCGGACTGGGCCGAGGGCCTGGGCCGGTCGCCGATCGTCAACGTGCACGTCGTCTACGACCGGCGGGTGCTCGACACCCCGTTCGCGGCGGGCATCGACTCCCCCGTGCAGTGGGTGTTCGACCGCACCGGGCCCTCCGGCGTGCACCGCGTGCACCCGGCTCCCGCCCAGTACGTCGCGGTGTCGCTGTCGGCGGCCGACGACGTGATCGGCGAGCCGGTGGCCACGATCCGGGCGCGGATGCTGCCCGCCCTGGCCGCGCTGCTGCCCGCCGCCCGCGAGGCCCGGGTGCTGGAGTTCTTCGTGACCCGCGAGCCGGAGGCCACCTTCCGGCCCGCACCCGGCACCGCGGCCCTGCGCCCACCCGCCCGCACCCGGCTGCCCGGGCTCACGGTGGCCGGGGCGTGGACCGACACCGGATGGCCGGCCACGATGGAGGGGGCCGTGCGCAGCGGTGAGGCCGCGGCGGAAACGGCGTGCGGCTCCGCCGCCCGTGAGCGGAAATCGGTGCCCGAGCACCGATTTCCGCTCACGAGGGGTGTGGCATGAGCGCCCCCGCCACGCTGGCCCGCTGCCGCGACCTCGTCACCCCGGCCCTGCAGGCCGCGGTCGACCGCCTCGACCGCGCGAGCCGGGAGCAGTCGCGCTACCACCTGGGCTGGACCGGGCTCGACGGATCCCCCGGACCCGGCGCGGGCAAGGCCGTGCGGCCCGCGCTGGCGCTGCTCTCGGCCGAGGCCGCCGGGGCCGACGCCGCGGCCGGGCTGCCCGGTGCCGTGGCCGTCGAGCTGGTGCACAACTTCTCGCTGCTCCACGACGACCTCATGGACGGCGACACCGAACGCCGCCACCGACCGACCGTCTGGGCCCGATGGGGCGCCCCGTCGGCGATCCTCGCCGGTGACGGCATGCTCGCCGTGGCCGTCGAGGTGCTGCTGGAGGCCGACTCGCCGCACGCCGCCTCGGCCGCGCACCTGTTGTCGGCGACCGTGCGGGAGCTCGTGCGCGGGCAGGTCGAGGACGTCGCCTTCGAGGGGCGCACCGACGTCGGCGTCCAGGAGTGCCTGGACATGGCCGCCGGCAAGACCGGGTCGCTGCTGGCCACCAGCGCGTCGATCGGCGCCGTGCTCGCCGGCGCGCCCGCCCTGGTCACGACGGCCCTGCACACCTTCGGCGGCGAGCTCGGCGCGGCGTTCCAGCTGGTGGACGACCTGCTCGGGATCTGGGGCGACCCGGCCGTCACGGGCAAGCCGGTGCTGTCGGACCTGCGCTCGCGCAAGAAGTCGCTGCCCGTGACCTACGCGGTCAACCACGGTGGCGCCGACGGGCGGGAGCTGGCGGCCTGGCTCGCCGGCACCACCGAGCCCACCGACGCCGAGCTGCTCCGGGCCGCCGCCCTCGTCGAGGCGGGCGGCGGCCGGGAGTGGGCCGCGGCCGAGGCGCGCCGCCGCCTCGCACTCGCGGAGAAGGCCCTCGCCGGGGCCGACCTGCCCGACCGACCCCGCGCGGAGCTCGTCGCGCTGGGCCGGTACCTCGCGATAAGGGAGTTCTGACGTGACCCTCGCCGCGCCGCGCACGACCACCACCGAGGCGGCCCTCGACGCCGCCGTCGCCCACCTCCGCGCGCAGCAGGACCCCGCGGGCTGGTGGAAGGGCGAGCTCGCCACCAACGTGACCATGGACGCCGAGGACCTGCTGCTGCGCGAGTTCCTCGGCATCCGCACCGCGCGGGAGACGGCGGAAGCCGCCCGCTGGATCCGCTCCCAGCAGCGGCCCGACGGCACCTGGGCCACCTTCCACGGCGGCCCCGGCGACCTGTCCACGACGATCGAGGCCTGGGTCGCGCTGCGGCTGGCCGGCGACGATCCCGGGGACGAGCACATGCGGCGGGCGGTGCGGTTCGTCCGGGCGTGGGGCGGGGTCGAGAAGAGCCGCGTGTTCACCCGGATCTGGCTCGCCCTGTTCGGCCTGTGGCCCTGGGACGACCTGCCCGACATGCCGCCTGAGCTGATCTTCCTGCCGCGCTGGTTCCCGCTCAACGTCTACGACTGGGCGTGCTGGGCCCGCCAGACCGTCGTGCCGCTGACGGTGGTGGCGACGCTGCGGCCGGCGCGCCCGCTGCCCTTCGGGATCGACGAGCTGCGCTCCCACGCACCCGCGCCGAAGCGCGCACCGCTGCTCACCTGGGCGGGCGCGTTCGAACGGCTCGACGCCGTCCTGCACCGCTACTCGCGCCGCCCGATCGGACCGCTGCGCCGCCTCGCGATGCGCCGCGCCGCCGAGTGGGTGCTCGCCCGGCAGGAGGCCGACGGCTCCTGGGGCGGCATCCAGCCGCCGTGGGTGTACTCGCTGCTCGCGCTGCACCTGCTCGGCTACCCGCTCGACCACCCGGCCGTCCGCGCCGGGCTCGACGGCCTGGAGCGGTTCGTCGTCCGCGAGGAGACGCCGGACGGCGTGGTGCGGCGGCTGGAGGCCTGCCAGTCCCCCGTGTGGGACACCTGCCTGGCCGTCACGGCGCTGCTCGACGCCGGCGCCGACCCGGCCGATCCCGACGTCGTGCGGGCCGCCGACTGGATGCTGGACGAGGAGATCGACGTCCCCGGCGACTGGTCGGTGCGCCGCCCCGACCTCGCCCCCGGCGGCTGGGCGTTCGAGTTCGAGAACGACGGCTACCCCGACACCGACGACACGGCCGAGGTGGTCCTCGCGCTGCGGCGCGTCGCCCATCCCGACCCCGCGCGGCTGCGCGGCGCCGTCGACCGCGGGGTGGCCTGGAACGTCGGCATGCAGAGCCGCGACGGCGGCTGGGGCGCCTTCGACGCCGACAACACCCGCGCGCTGGTCACCAAGCTGCCCTTCTGCGACTTCGGCGCCGTGATCGACCCGCCGTCCGCCGACGTCACGGCGCACGTCGTGGAGATGCTCGCCGCGGAGGCCCGGACCGGGTCGGAAGCCTGCCGGCGCGGCGTCGCCTGGCTGCTCGACGCGCAGGAGGACGACGGCTCCTGGTTCGGCCGCTGGGGCGCCAACCACGTCTACGGCACGGGCGGAGTGGTCCCCGCCCTGGTCGCGGCGGGCGTCCCGCCGCGCTCGGCGCCGATCCGCCGCGCCGTGGCGTGGCTGGAGCGGCACCAGAACGACGACGGCGGCTGGGGCGAGGACATCCGCTCCTACGCCGACCCGTCCTGGATCGGGCGCGGCACCTCCACCCCGTCCCAGACGGCGTGGGCACTGCTGGCCCTGCTCGCCGCCGGGGAGCGGTCGGAGGCCGTCGACCGTGGCGTCGCGTGGCTGGTGGACACCCAGCGCCCCGACGGCGGCTGGGACGAGGACCACTACACCGGCACCGGCTTCCCGGGCGCCTTCTCCATCAACTACCACCTCTACCGGCTGGTCTTCCCGATCTCCGCGCTGGGCCGCTACCTCGGCCGCGACGGCGGACACGCCCTCCCCCGGCCCGGGGTCGCCCGGTGAGCCCGCCGGGACGCAGGTCCGGGGCGGCGTCCGTGCCGGAGCCGGTCGTGTGCGCTCCGCTCGGGATCGAGTGGGCTGCGCTCCGGCGGGCGCTCGCACCGTTCACCGTGCGGCACACCGGGATGGGGCGACAGCGGTCGGTGGCCTCGGCGGCGGGGCTCGCCGCCGGGGGACCCCGGCCGGTGCTCGTCGTCGGGGTGGCGGGCGCACTCGCGCACGGGATCGAACCGGGTGATCTCGTGGTGGCCGACGAGATCCGCCGCGACGGGGCCGACCCGATCCCCGTGCCCACCGCGGCACCGCTGGCCGCCGCGCTGCGGAGGCTGGGCCTGCGCGTGCACGTCGGCCCGATCGTCTCGTCGGCCACGGTGGTGGACGGGGCGGCACGCACGGCCCTCGCGGAGACGGGCGCGCTGGCGGTGGACATGGAGTCGGCCTGGCTCGCAGCGGCCGCCACCGCCACCTCCGCCACCTCCGCCACCGACGGACGACACTCTCGTCACCGAGGTTCCGACGAGGGTGCCGTTCGTCGGGACGAGGCGTTCGCCGTGGTGCGCGCCGTCGTCGACACCCCGTCCTCGCCGTTGCTGCGGCCGGGGACCGCGATCCGGGGGGTCGCCGCACTGCGCTCGCTGCAGGCGGCCGCGCCGGCCCTGCTCGACTGGCTCGCCGCCACCGGGCCGCGGACGGTCACCCTCGCCGAGCCCCGGTCGTTCTGCGCCGGGGTGGAGCGGGCCATCGACATCGTCGAGCGGGCGCTGGACCGCTACGGCGCGCCCGTGTACGTCCGCCGCCAGATCGTGCACAACGCCCACGTCGTGCGCAGGCTGCAGCGCCGCGGCGCGGTGTTCGTGCAGGAGGTGGAGGAGATCCCGCGCGGTGCGGTCACCGTGCTGGCCGCGCACGGGGTCTCCCCCGCCGTCCGGGCGCAGGCCGACGCCCGCGGCCTCGCGGTCATCGACGCGACCTGCCCGCTGGTGGCCAAGGTGCACACCGAGGTGCGCCGGCACACGAGCCGGGGCGACACCGTGTTCCTCATCGGCCATGCCGACCACGAGGAGGTGGAGGGCACCGTCGGCGAGGCACCGGCCGGGGTCGTGGTGATCGACAGCACCGAGGCCGCCGCCACCGTGGCCGTGCCCGACCCCGACCGCGTCGCCTACGCCATGCAGACCACCCTCGCCGTCGACGAGGCCGAGGAGATCGCCGCCGTCCTGCGCGGGCGCTTCCCCGCCGTCAACGCGCCCCGCCGCGACGACATCTGCTACGCCACCACCAACCGCCAGCGCGCCGTCCGCGCGGTGGCCGCCGACGCCGACCTCGTGCTGGTGGTCGGCTCGCCCAACTCGTCGAACTCCGTGCGGCTGGCCGAGGTGGCCTCCCGTGACGGGGTGCCGGCCCACCTCGTCGACGACGCCGGGGAGCTCGACCTGGCCTGGCTCGCCGGCGCGCGCCGCATCGGCGTCAGCGCGGGCGCGTCCGCCCCACCCCACCTGGTCGACGACCTGGTGGCCACCCTGTCCGGCCTCGGGCCGGTGACCGTCGAGACGACGACCACCGGCACCGAGGACGTCCGCTTCACCCTCCCCAAGGAAGTGAGCTAGTCACATGAGTGAGCTTGTGAGCGAATCATCGACACAGCGCCTCTGCGAAGCAGCGACCGAGCGCAGCGAGGTCGTGCGATGAGACACCCTCTGTCAACCCCGGGCTCAGGCGGCGTGTCCGAGGGCTCGGTTGCG
>NZ_MKVV01000084.1 GCF_001899645.1 Pseudonocardia sp. 73-21
TGGTCGTGGTCGGCGGTGCCGTCGTGGTCGTGGTCGGCGGTGCCGTCGTGGTCGTGGTCGGCGGTGCCGTCGTGGTCGTCGTCGGCGGTGCCGTCGTGGTCGTCGTCGGCGGCGCCGTCGTGGTCGTCGTCGGCGGCGCCGTGGTCGTCGTCGTGGTCGGCGGCGTCGCCGGAGCGCAACCGGTGCTGGTGATGACGTTGTCGTCCAGCGTCACGCTCCCGTTGCGGGCGAGCGCCCGCCCCTGGACCGTCGCACCGGTCTGTACGGAGATCGACGTCAGGGCCAGGATCGTGCCGATGAACGCGGTGCCCGTGCCCAGCGTCGCCGAGCTGCCCACCTGCCAGAACACGTTGCACGCGTTGGCCCCGTTGATCAGCACGACGCTGCTGTTCGAGGCGGTGATCAGCGTCGATCCGGCCTGGAACAGGAACACGGAGTCCGACTGGCCCTGCCCGTCCAGGGTCAGGGTCCCCGTGAGCCCGAGGGTCACGTTGCCGTAGGTGCCGGCGGTCAGGGTCCGCCCGCCCAGCTCGGTGGCCACGCTGGTCGTCGGGGTCTGTCCCGCGGCGTTGTTGTACGCGACGGTCAGGTCGGACTGCGCCTGTGCCGCAACGGCATCGGCGGAGTGCTGCGACCCGTTCACCAGACCCGGCGGGAACCCGGTCACCGCGGTGCCCGGGCTGACCCCGAGATCGCCGGAGATCGCCGACGGCCCGGTGTTGGTCACCTGCTGGCCCGCCAGCACCGCGAAGCTGGCCGCGGTCCCCAGTGGTACGGCCGTCGCCGCGCTGGCGGACCCGCTGAACACCACCATCAGCACCGACGTCAACAGCGCGATCGCTCCGCCGAGCGCGGCGCCGACGCGGCCGCGCCTGGTCTGTGTGGAGTGCTTCATGACGTGTGATCCCCCAGCGGGCTTCGAGTCGTTGACGTGCCGGAAACGGTGAGGGTGCGTGCGTGCGGCACCGGGGAGCGGGTCCGCGTCCCGGCGCGGCTCCGGAAGGCGAACTGCATCGTCGGAGCCGTCACGGAACAGTCATGCGGAAATGTGTGAGGTCGGGAATTGCGGTCGCATCCAGTCGCGCACCGCTACCGGTAGGATCCGGCCCTACTTGCTTCATGTTCGCCAGCGCTGCTTGCACCTTGACAAGTCACAGAATCACCTTTGTAGGGGAAGGTGTCAAGCGGCGCTACGCAGAGTGGCAAGCGGCAGTGACGTTCCAGCGCGACGCGGCACGGCATCGGCCCCGATCCGGACCGGGCCGTCCCGTCGCGAGCGCACAGAGTTCGAAGATTGGCGAGGCGGAGTGTTGATCGACCCACCCGACGCGGACGGGCCGTCGCTGACCCTCCACCAGCTCATACGGTCACACATGGACGCGCGCGGCTGGTCCTACTCGGACCTCGAGCGGCAGTCCGACGGCGCCCTGAGCCGCGGCCGGTGGCAGCAGCTGGGCTCCGGCGTGGAGCAGAAGCGCTTCCCCGACCCGGCGTCGCTCCTTGTGATCGCGCGGGTACTGGACGTCGACATCACCACTGTCGTTCTCGCGGCCGCCCAGGCCGTAGGTCTGTCCGTCACGCCCGTGGGCGGCGACCTCGCCCACCTGCTCCCGCCGGGCACCGACCGCCTGTCCGAAAGAATGCGCGACGCGATCCTGATGGTGATCCGCGCCGGCGTGGCCGATCTGCCCGACCGCCACGGCGAGCGCGGCGACCAGCAGTCCCTCGAGTGGCCGAAGTCCGCGGCGCCGTCCCGCCGTCACCGGAACGGCCCAGCGCCGGCCTCTGACGATCACGGTAAGTGAGAATTTCTCGTCTTCAGCGGGGCGGCTGCGCTTCTCGGTTAGTGAAGTCCGGTAACCGAAACGTCGGTGGGGCGCAGGCGATGTAGGGGAGTACCACTTTCACCGCGACACATCTCCGTCGTGGCCCATTCGCAGAGTGCTGACGAGGCGTCCAGACCTCGCGACGGCCAGCGCCCCGCCGCACCGAAGGGAGCTGCATGGTGTGCTCCCCACCGCGCAAGCCTCATGGTCATCAGCTGTCCGGCTGCCGCCGACGTACTCGCCGAGGAACTCAGCCACATGGTGCACGTCGTCCACACACCGATGCCCGACACCGTCGCGCGACTCGACACCTCGTCCCGTCGCTGGGTGCTCTACCTCGATTCCGACAGTCCCCCGCAGGACCTCTGCTGGGCGATGTTCGGCGTACTCGGCGTGCTCCTGCACGGCCGGGACGCCACGGCGGCCGCCGAGCCGGTCCCCCGTCTGCGCCTGGTTCCCGACGTGCCCTGCTCGTGAAGGACCCGGGAGCCTGAGAGCGGACGTGCGTGGGCGCGCTTCGGTCGTGGACGTCGGCGCGCGCGCGAGGCGGGTGGGCGAGGACTTCTCATGGGCACCGGTGTCCGCATCGCCGACGGCGTGGTGGTCGATCCCCGCGACGGCACGCTGACCCCGCACCAGGACGTCACCGTGGCGGCCGACCGGATCGTCGGGGTCGGCGCGTCGACGGGTCCGGCGGTCGGGGACGACGTCGACGGCACGGGGCGCTTCGCGGTGCCCGGCTACGTCGACATGCACGCCCACCCGTTGGGCCGCAAGGACCCGACCGACGCGCTGTGGCTGATGACCGCGTTCGGGATCACCGGCTAACCGGTAGATGGCGGGCAGCCCGGACCTCCTGGCCCGGCGCCGCGCCGGCACGCTCGACTTCGGTCCCCGCACCCCGCGGCTGGTCGCACTGTGCGGAGACCTGCTCACCCCGATGAACGCCGGCACGCCGGAGGCGGCGGCCGCGGAGGTGGCCCGGCAGGCGGCGGCGGGAGCCGACTTGGTCAAGGCCGCCCTCATCACCGCCGACCTCCTGCCCGCCGCCCAGGCCGAGGCCGCCCGGCACGGCATCGCGGTGCTCGGCCACCTGCCGGCGGGAGTGGACGTGCAGGCCGCCTCGCGGGCGGGCTTCCGGTCGATCGAGCACGTCGGTCCGGGGCTCGGGGTGATCGCGGGCTGCTCGTGTGCCGAGGCGCAGGTCCTCGCCGAGCAGCCGACCGGACCGCGGATCCCCTCCCCCCGGTCAGGCTGCCGTTCCTGGACCGCGTCGTCGGCCGGATCGTGGCGAAGGCGGTCGTCAACCCGTCCCTGCGCACGTCAGCGGCGTCGCTGACCGCCACCCGGCACGCCCTCGACACCTGCCTGACGAGGACGAGGAGGGGTCGGCCTGCTCGCGGGCACCGACGCGGTGGGGGCGGCGTGGGTGGTGCCGGGCGCGTCGCTGCACGACGGGTTCGACCTGCTGGCCGAGGCCGGCCTGAGCCCGTTGCGGATCCTGCCGACCGCGACGTCGGACGCGACCCGCTTCCTGGGCGCGGAGGACACCGCCGGGACGGTGGCCGCAGGGAGGAACGCCGACCTGGTGCTGCTCGACGCCGATCCCACCGCCTCCGTGGCCAACCTGCACGCGGTCAGCGGGGTGGTCTGCCGCGGACTGGCCCTCTCCGGCGCCGACCTGGAGACTGCCAAGCACGACCTGCAGGGTCGCGTCGCCTGACCGCTCGCCTGTTCACCGTCGAACACCGGAGGTTCCCCGTGCCCGAGACGATCGTCCGCGACGGCCAGCGCATCGCCTACACCGACCACGGAGGTGACGGCCCCGTCGTGGTGGCGCTGCACAGCTTCCTGATGGACGGCACGATGTTCGCCCCGCAGGTCGAGGCCTGGCGGGGAGGCCTCCGCGTCATCACGGTGGACGAACGCGGTCACGGCGACACCCCGGCCGACGGCCCGTTCGACTACTGGGACGTCGCTCGTGACGTGCTGGAGCTGCTGGACGAGCTCGGCATCGAGCGGGCCGCGGTGGTCGGGACGAGCCAGGGCGGCTTCATCGCGTTGCGCACGGCGCTCCTCGCGCCCGACCGGATCTCGGCGTTGGGCCTCCTCGGCACCTCGGCCGCCCCCGAGGACCCCGAGGTGGCCGCGCAGTACCGCGAGCTGGCTGCGGGTTGGGTCGCCCACGGCCCCGCCGACCAGCTGATCGACACGGTCGCGGCGATCTGTCTCGGCACCCTGCCCGCGGAGTACTGGAAAGCCCGCTGGCGCACGGTCTCCGGTGAGCACTTCGACCGGATCCTCGGAGTCCTCGTCGAGCGGGACGGCCTGCTCGAACGGCTGCCGGAGATCACGGCCCCCGCTCTCGTCCTGCACGGCTCCGCCGACGCCGCCTACCCGGTGGAGAAGGCCCGCCAGATCGCCGACGGCCTGCCGGCGGCGGAGCCGCTCGTCGTCGTGGAGGGTGGCGCACACTTCCTGAGCCTCACCGATGCGGCGTCCGTCACCGGCCCGCTGACGGAGTTCCTCCGCAAGCACGCCTGACCGGGGCCCGCCGCGGCCCCCGGTCATCGAGCCGGCCCGGCGCCTCGTGCAGGACCAGCAGCACCTGCAGGTCGAGCGCCCGCTTCCGCCGGCCGTGCCCGAGCAGTCGTGAGCCGCTGGTGGAGCGTGTGGCGATCGCGACCGTGCCGGGACTACCCGCCCGTGACGTCACCCGCGGTTCGCAGGCCGGCTGCGCAACCCCGCGCTGGTGCGTCCGGCGGTCATCGTCGCGGGAGCCGCCTCCGCGGCCGGCGTCGCCGTCACCTACCTGCCGCTCGCGGTCGCCACGCAGACCGCCTGGGTCGCCCTGCTCCTGCAGCCGGCCTCCTCGACCGCGGGACGCTGGTTCCCCGGCCGGCTCGACGACCGCCGCGGCCAGACGCGGCTGCTCGTGGTCGCCGGGTGCGGTGGTGTTCGGCGCTCGCCGCCCACCTCGTGGACGAACTACGCCTCGTGGTGACCCCGAGCCTCGCCGGGGCCGGCAAGCGGCTGTTCGACGGCGGCGACCTCCAGCGCTTCGAGCTCCTCAGCTCGGGCCGCTCCGATGGCTGCCCGCACCTCCACTACCACCGCAGCGCCTGAGCGGGGTGCTCATCCTCCGACCGGATCGGCGCGCCGTTTCCCGGACCGCTCGGCCCGCAGCCGGGCCTCCTCGCGCTGGGCCTCGGCCCGGGTGCTGCGCTCGCGGCGCAGCCACTCCGGCTGCTCCTCCTTCAACGCCGCGATCTGGGCGGTGGTCAGCGGCTCCGTGATCTCGGCACGGGCCAGCCCGGAGATCGACACCCCGAGGCGGTCCGCGACGACCTGGCGGGGATGCGGCCCGTTGCGTCGCAGCTCGCGCAACCACTCGGGCGGATCGGCCTGCAGGGCGTCGAGCTCCTCGCGCGAGACCGGCCCGGCCCGGAACTCCTCGGGTGTGGCGTCGGGGTGCACGCCGAGCTTCTTCGCCGCCGTCGCGGGCTTCATCGTCTGGGTCGACCTCTGCCGCGTCATGTACCCAGGATATCGGGGCG
Source organism: Pseudonocardia sp. 73-21 (assembly GCF_001899645.1). GTDB lineage: Bacteria > Actinomycetota > Actinomycetes > Mycobacteriales > Pseudonocardiaceae > Pseudonocardia. Next base: position 5,384 of record NZ_MKVV01000084.1, read on the forward strand.
GGACCTGCCGATAGCCTGGGCCGGTGACCGAGCCGAGCGACGCCCCCGTCTTCCGGCTCGGCTACGTCCCGGGCGTCACGCCGGGCAAATGGGCACGGATCTGGGCCGAGCGCCGTCCCCACGTCCCGCTGGAGCTGGTCACGGTCACCACGGACGAGGCGGTGGAGCTGATCCGGACCGGCGCACTGGACGCCGCGGTGGTCCGGCTGCCCATCGACCGGACCGGGCTGCACGCGATCCCGCTCTACACCGAGACCACCGTGGCCGTCGTCCCCACGGGGCACGTCGTCACCGCGGCCGAGGAGGCCACGGTCGCGGACCTGGCCGACGAGATCGTCCTCCGCCCGGAGGACGACACGCTCGTCTGGCCCGGTGACCGGCCGGGGCGGCCGGCTGCGGCCGCCCCCGCGACGACGGCCGAGGCGATCAAGCTCGTCGCCGCGGGCGTCGGCGTCCTGGTCGTCCCCCAGTCCCTGGCCCGCCTCCACCACCGCCGCGACCTCACCTACCGACCGCTGGCCGACGCGCCGGGGTCGGGCGTCGCGCTCGCCTGGCCGGATGCCGAGAACACGGAGCTGATGGAGGAGTTCATCGGGATCGTGCGGGGGCGCACGGTCAACAGCTCACGCACGCCCCGGCGGGACGAGATCCCGGCACCGGACAAACCCGCCCCCCCGAAGAAGAACGGTGCACGGCGCCCTCCGGCCCGGCGCGGTTCGCGCAACACTCGGCGGTGACGTCAGCGGCCTCCGCCATCGCGTCAACCGCGGATCTCTGGCTCGAGTTGATCGCCGACACTTCGATGATCCGATTTGGTGGGCAGCGATACCGAGAACATTGAGCGGGCGACGGGAATCGAACCCGTGTAGCTAGTGGCTCGACACGCAACGTTGGCCGGGTAATTGATCTCGGTCCTTGACCCGGCCAGGCTGCCCGCACGTC
>NZ_MKVV01000085.1 GCF_001899645.1 Pseudonocardia sp. 73-21
GAGTGGGCTGAGGGCCCTCCACACTCCGCGGGCCGTCGCCCGGCGAGCCGGCACGACGGGGGCGACGACAGAGGTCCCCGTGGTCTGCCCTCGTCCACGGAGCCGGATCGTGGCGCTGGTTCCACCGGCAGCGGACGTGGACCCCGGGCGATCCGGGACAGGAGGCGCGGGCCAGGTCCTGACCGTCCGGTGCCCCCGCATCCCTACTCCGTATCCACCACCCGCACGACCGCCAACCGAGCGACCCGCTCGGCAATCGGGTCACCTCCTGTGACGAGAATCGACCGCAACCTGCCTGCGCGATCTTGTCAAGGGTGACGTAGCAGCCGAGGGTGGAGTTGTCAGGTGAGTCGGTCGATTCGCGACCGCGGACGAGGGGCTCGGGACTACGGTCAGAGCCGCGCTCACGCCTACCGAGCACGCATACCTCGACCGTCGGGAGATGCGCACCGTGTCGGCAACCGATCCTCAACAGCCGTAGGCCAAGCAGCCACCCGTCCCTCCGTCGAGGACATCTTCGGCGACGCCGCGCCGCTGCGATCCGAGCGGCCGCCACCGAACTCGCACGCTGTCGGGATTAGACACGAGGCCGCCTGCACGGCCGACACCACAACCGACTCGCCGTCACGACTGATGACAGCCCCAAGGTCCCGGCCACTCGAGCTCGACCTGCTCCGCTCCGATGACGCCACGACCGGCAGGTCACCACAGTGCGCGTGCGTGTCCTCCCCGCGTGACCAACCACCGTCAGTGGGACACCCTAGACACGGCCCCCGGTGGCTCGTTACCGTCCGTTCGAAGTACCTCCGCTCTGACCGAGGGGCGTCCCAGATGGCCGCAGAGTTCGTGCAGGACTACCAGACCTTCGATCTCGGAGACTTCACGCTCCAGCACGGCGACACCCTCAAGGACGCGAAGCTCGCCTATAAGACGTTCGGCGAGCTGAATGCCGACAAGAGCAACGCGATCGTCTATCCGACGTGGTACTCGGGCTTCCACTGGGACAACGAGTGGCTAGTCGGCGAGGACATGGCCCTCGACCCCCGCAAGTACTTCATCATCATCCCGAACATGCTCGGCAATGGGCTATCGAGCTCGCCGAGCAACACGCCGCCCCCGCACGATAAGGCGAACTTCCCGAACGTCACGTTCTACGACCAGGTCGAGGCACAGCACAAGCTGGTCGCCGAGCACTTCGGGATCGAGACGTTGCCGCTTGTCACCGGCTGGTCGATGGGCGCGGGGCAGACCTACCAATGGGCGGTCAGCTATCCCGACATGGTGCAACGCGCCGCCCCGTTCTGCGGCTCCTCCAAGACCAGCGAGCACAATTTCGTCTTCCTCGAGGGCGTGAAGGCAGCCCTGACCGGCGGCGACAGTTTCAAGGGCGGCTTCTACGACGCGAAGCCGGAGGACAACCTGCGCAGGACGGGCCGCGTGTATGCCGGTTGGGGGTTCTCCCAGGCCTTCTTTTGGGACCGCCTCTACACGGACATGGGCCACTCATACCGGCTCGGCATCGACCTGGCGTTCCCGACGCTCGAGGACTTCCTCGTCCAGTACTGGGAGGGCCATTTCCTCGACCGCCGCGACGTCAACGACCTGCTGTCGATGCTCTGGACCTGGCAGTACGGCGACATCGGCCAGACGCCCGGGTTCGACGGCGACCACGTCAAGGCATTGCAATCGATCAAGGCCAAGCTCATCGCCATGCCCGGCCTGAAGGACCTGTACTTCCCGCCGGAGGACGAGGAGTACGCGTCGCAGTACATCACCAACGGGGAGGTCCGGGTCATCCCGGGCGTGTGGGGTCACTTCGCCGGCAGCGGTGACTGCGCCGTCGATCGCGCGTGGATCGACGACGTCATCAAAGATCTGCTCGCAAGCTGACGGACGCCCCACCACTGGCTGGGCCGGCTACCCGACCTGGCTCAGCGATGTTTCGCACCACGATTGATCCAATGACCATAAGGCGTGGCGCTGACCACGACCGTCCGGTTCCGCCTGGTCGTGTCGCGTGCACGGTGCGACGGATCGGTCGGCATGATCGACATGCGACATGCGCGCGTCCGCGACCACGGACGAAGGACTCAGCGCACTCAGCACTACTATCCGTCCCATGTTTCCGGCATCAAGACCCGGATGCTGCTGGCGAAACTGGATCGGCAAGCTGCTGGAGGAGGTAGCACGCCGAGCCAAGGCGAACCGCGAACCGCCTTTGACGTCACTGTGCGTACATCAGGACGGGACGATCGGTTCCGGCTACGCCCACGCGCCGAAGATAACCACAGACGAGCCCGCCGAGGACATCGAGTTCTACGCGGCGGAACATCGCTTGATGTGCTACCAGAAGTACGCCGACGACTTGCCCGCCGACGGCGGTAAGCCAGCACTAACGAAATCCGAGCACGAGCGGCGGGCACGGCAGGTCATACAAGAGCCGGTCCAACGACCCAAGTGCCCAAGATGTTTCACCGAACTGCCGACATCCGAGAACTGCGACTATTGCGCCTAGCGAGATTCCCGCTCAGCTCGATCAAGCCCACTCAGGCCGAGCCACACGGCACGGAATCGAACCGCATTCGGACCTGGCACGGATTCGCCTACGGCGATGTGCATTATTGTGCGGTCATAGGCCGCCGGACTCGGTAGCTACTTCATCACGTAATCAGCCAACCTTGATCTGCTCGTCCCCGAAGTTCGCGACGATCTGCAGATCTCCACCCAACGCGCTCACGTAGCGGTCGAGGACATCGATCCCGGCCAGTTCGCCGTTCTCGATCTGACTGACCCTCCCAACCGTCACTCCCATCGCCTGGGATCCACCAACGGCCGGCCCAGGTTCGGACCACCCTCAGAAAGAGCTTCGATGGCGTAGATCGCCTGCCGGCGACTCTCCGGATCGTTGACCGCCAGCTCGTCGAGCCAGCGATCGACCTCGTCGGCCAGGTAGACCTCCCACACATCGCCTCGTCGGACCCAAGTTTAGCTTCCGCTATACCCTGGCGCCAGTGCGCGAGACTACGACGACCCCATCACGGATCTCACAAGTAGCCCTACTGCACATCACCTGTTGCTTCCACACGCACGAGCCGACACAGGACGACAGCAGCAACACAGGCTACATTTAATATCACGACACCGACAACAAGATCCAGAGTGAACGGTAAAACCGCTGGTCAGAGGTGGAGCGGGCGACGGGAATCGAACCCGCGTAGCTAGTTTGGAAGGCCATCCGCCACCCCCGACCAAGCCCTCTACCAGCGACGATCCCCACACGAGCGCACTGCGGGAACCGCTACAGCCGCATCCGTCGACGGCGTTTCGTGTCACGTGTGGTGTCACGCGCCGGCCGGACGGCGGCAGCGCTACGCGTGAGCCGGCAGAGCAGTGTCCTGGCACACGAAATCGAAAGTGAAGCTAATGAGGTCCGCGTCGGTTGGGTGCTTCGTGTAGTCGAAGTCGGTCGGCGGCCGGACGACCTTCACATAGATGCTGTTCGGATTATCCGGCGACTGCATCGAACTGTACGTGTAACCACTCGCAATCTGGACGTTGCGGAGTTCGCCCGTCGCCGTGTCGCCTGGATTGCAGTAGATGCTATTGTTGAATATCACATCGGGCGAATCCCCCGATGCAGGGTTATATGGAAGAATTCCAGCGCTCACATGCTGAAGGTAGGTGGGCACCTTGCATATCTTCAGATTCGACAATCCATGAGGTTTGAGCAGTTCGCACACATGTCGAATCACGGCGGCCCGAGTCGTCGCGTACGTGGCGGGACGGTAGCGCTTAACGACGGCGATAGAAGGAGCTGGCGCATCGCAGCCGGCCAGGTCGCTTGTGACGTACCGGATCGGCACGTCACATGTCTTCACGGATGAAGCTGTGGCTGTCCCGGTAATCGCCACTGCCAGCAGGGCGGAAACGCCCAGCACACCCACGAGCGCACGGATTGACCGCATTGACCCTCCCCCTCATAGGAGGTGCAGGGTAGCGAACGCGCAGAGCAGTCCAGAAACCACTGCAACCCCAGCTGTCGACGGCGTTTCGTCTCACGTGTGGTGTCACGCGCCAGCCCGCATCCGATGCGTCTAGGCCGGGCTTGACGGCTTGCGTCTAGTGTGGGATAGACTTACTCTGTGACCAAGCCGAGGGACATCGTGAAGCGCATCGCCAGGGAGGCGAAGCAGCAGGGTCTCAACTTCGTCCTCGACCGTGAGGGCGCCAACCACACGATCTACTCGCTCGACGGCGTCATCATCCCGATCCCCCGCCACCGCGAGGTGAACGAACGCACCACCGAGGGGATCTACCGCGAGTGCCAGGAGAAGCTAGGGAAGGGCTGGTGGCGACGATGAGCACCTACACCGCACTGGTGTCGCGCGACGGGCGGTTCTGGCACATCGAGGTGCCCGAGATCGACCGCGTCACCCAAGCCCGCACCATCAACGAGGTCGACGACATGGCCCGCGACCTGATCGCGATCATGACCGGTCTCGAGCCCGGCTCCGTCGACCTCGACGTACGGATCCAACTCCCCGACAGCGTGCGAGCACACCTCTCCGAGGTGGAGCGAGCCCGCGACGCCGAAGCCCAGGCCCGTTCCCACGCAGCCACCGAACTCCGGGCTGCCGCCACCGAGCTCAAGAACGCCGGACTGTCCGTACGCGAACTCGGCGCCGTCCTCGGGATCTCCTACCAACGCGCAAGCCAGCTCACCAGCAGCGCCGGCCTATCCGCAGAGCGCCGCCGCGCCAGCTGACGGCATCTACCGGGACAGGCCATTCCCGGCTGCCGTTGCGCACCGGGTCGAAGACGACGACGACGACGGCCGTGCCACGTCCAGGAGTCACCTCATACGAATTCGTTCGTCCACGCGAGCTTCTTCTTCAAGCGAGGGCATCGTTGACCACCACGGTCAATGCCAAACCCGTCTTACCGCGGGCGACCGGCTGGGCCTGAGCGTTCGACACGACCGCACCGTTAAGTCGCGAGGCGTAGAAGTCACCGGTATAGCGCACGGCCTGGTATCGCCCCTGCTCTCGCGACAGCTCCACGACGTTCCCGGACCCGGAGGCGTCCACGAGCTGCTTCAGGCGCCGAGCCGTCGCCACATCCGCCATCTCCACCCATGACGCCGCGACAAGCACGACGTCGCCCTTGCGGTCGCGCACCTCGAACAACGCTCGATGCAAACCCACGCACGGGTTCGCCGTCAGGAAGTCACGCACCTGCCCGTATGCGTGCGCGGCACAGTTGCTGGCGTCGTCAGTGACTCGCGCGGTGACCCGTACACCGCGAGCGACGATCCGCGCTTCCGCAGCGGCAGAGTCCTGATTGCCGACTTTGGAAGACCCGCGGCCGCTGACCGACGCCGAACCACCCGGTCCGAGCAACCCCGAGCCGGCGGCACTCGTACCGCCCACTCCCAGCGCCACAGCGACGCCGACCGCCAGAAGGGCAGTCACAGCGCCACCGCTGCCCTTCGAACTGCCGCCGCCGCGTCCCCCGATCCTGCGCGCCACGCAATCCCCCTCGGTCACTCCGGGGAGAACGTCGCCAACCAGTCATACGACGTTACCGACGCGCATCGCTAGAGCCTGCGAGCTATCGCCTCGCCAGCCTCCTGCAGGCCAGCGCGCTGGCAGCCCCGACCTCCGGCGCCACGGAGAGTTCGTGTCACGCGTGGTGTCACACCCTGAGCTCGGTATCCACCCCGTAGTCGACCCGGATACTGCTTGCCTCACCGTCGGAGGGCCGGGGCCCACCGCAGCAACAGTCCTCACCAGCGCGGAGTCAGCATCACCAGCCGACTCGATTTCGTGTCACGCACCAGCCACATCATTCACTCGGCTAGACCACAGATTGCCGCGAATGCATACCCAAAGAGTATAAGTGCAGGTCAGAGGCTTGAGCGGGCGACGGGAATCGAACCCGCGTAGCTAGTTTGGAAGGCCATCCGCCACCCCCGACCAACCCCTCGACCAGCGACGATCCCCACACGAGCACACTGCATGAGCCCCCAAAAGCACACCAGTCGACGACGTTTCGTGTCACGTGTGGTGTCACGCGCCGTCTCCCTCCCCGACTTCACGAACGCGACGAGCTACTCAAGCTTGGCGGTGGCAACCCCCATGCGCGTTCCTGCCGCATGGTGTCAACGGTCATCGAGAACTCCGGGTGGATGGAAAGTTGATCTCCGGGCTGGCGGACAGCAGATCTCCGGGCTG
>NZ_MKVV01000086.1:0-71926 GCF_001899645.1 Pseudonocardia sp. 73-21
CGCACCCGTTGATCTCGGCCAGATAGTGGGCGAGGTTGTAGGTGAAGGAGTCGTAGTTGTCGATGATCAGTGTGCGCATGCCGTCCCTTCCAGGAAGCTCGGTGAAACGGTCGGTTGCGGCGCTCACGGCTGCCCACGGCGTGACGCCGCGGGCTCCGTCGCGATCGTGAGCTGGATCGGTGGCCGGGGAGCGGTCGGACCCCGGTCCCGCCGTAGGACGACCGACGCCGTGGTCGTTCCGGGCACAGGAGCCTGCAGGACTGAGCGCTGCCTCCGCACACGTTCGGCCCATCGGCTGCGTCCGTAGAGCACCGGTCCACTGATGAGTCCACCGAGCTCATCGCGGGTGAGTGCGGCCGGATAACCGCGGCCGGACTCGTCGCCGTCGCCGATCTCGTGAGGATCGCGGTCCTCCGGGACCGCGACATGGTCATCGCCCGCGGGACGGACTCCGCGCAGCCGAACGGCGGTGGACGTGGCCAGTCGGCCGAGCGCGCGCGGGAGTTGTGCACCGACGCCCAGGGCATGGGTGGGATCCCGGGCGATGAGCCCGGTCAGCATGGCGGTGAAACCCGCGCCGTAGGCCCTCATCTGCCTACGGAGGGCGGGGTAGTCGCGCCGGTGCTGGTGGTACACGAGCGCAGCGGGCTCGAAACCCAGGAGGCCGCCGTTCCACAGCAGGCCGATGATCGCCGCGAGGTCCTCCCCGCCCTGCGCGGGCGTACCGGTGCCGAGCGCAGTGTCGAACGGGGACCTACCCCGGAGGGCTGCCCGGCGGAACGCCATGTTGCAGCCTGCCCCACAGGCCCCCGCGCCGTAGATGGCGAAGCGACGCACCACGCGGCCGTCGGAATCCTGACCGACGACCGTCGACCGCCGCCACGCCGAGGCGTCAGGGCGGGCCAGGCGGTAGGTCAGCGGCTCGAAGGCGCGCTCAGCGGCGAACCCGCCGTAGTAGCGCTCGAACCACATCTGCGCCGGGGTCTCCAGTTCCGAGGGCAGCACCAGGCCGGTCACGGCCGTCTCCTCGGGGTGCAGCGCGAATCTGCCGGCCATGGCGCGCAGCCACACCGGGTCGGCCTGAACGTCGTCGTCGGTGAACACCACGACGTCACCCGTCGCTGCCGCCACCCCGGCGTTGCGGGCGGCGGCGATGCCCGGGTGCGACTGGCGCACGACCCGCGCGTCGCGGAACTGCCCCACGAGCCCGGGCAGCGGGTCGGGCACCGGCACGGTGGGCCGGTTGTCCACCACCAGGATCTCGACCCACGGCAGGCCCGATGTGTGGATCGACGCGAGACAGGCCTCCAATGCGGCGAGCCGCTCGGCCATCGTCGGGATGACGACCGACAGGCTCGGTAGCAACTCGTCGGCGACGACCGGAATGCCACCGATCAGGTCGTCCGCGGTGCGGATACGGTCGAACACCGTGGCGAAGTGGTCGCGGGACGCCACTCCGTCCGGCCCGAGGTCCACCTCGACGAGCGATCGCGGGCGGTCGGCCCGGCGGATCACGACCCAGGCGTGGCCATAGCGGTCCGCGTGTTGCGACAGTCGCGGAGCCGGTAGCTCGGTGTCGACGACCAGCACCCGGGTGGCGGCGAACCGCGACCCGGGGCCCCGGGGGCTGCTCATGCTGCCCCGGCAGGCCGCAGGGCCCAGATGTCGCAGCCGTTGGCGGCGCTGGATCGCACCTGCTGCGCGTCGGTCGCGAGCCAGTCGGCGATCTCGCTGCCGGCCGGGGCGAGCGCCGGGTCGTAGTTGACGAAGTACCGGGCACCCTGCGCGGTGTAGTCCCTCAGGTACGACGGGGAGTACCAGTCCGCCGGAAGGCTCCAGCCCTTCCGCCCGGCCAGGTAGAAGATCGTGGGTTCCTGGAAGTTGTTGGACACCCCCCGGTCGACGGCCAGGCTCGTCGTGCCGATCACGACGAGGTCACCGGGCGCGGAGACCTCGTCGAGCTGCGCCGCGCACGCCCCGTAGACGCCACTGTTGTCGCGGAACGATCCGGCGAAGATCTGGGCGCTCTGTCCGAACAGCAACAGCACGGCGACGACCGCCACACCGACACGGGCGACGGGCGGGACCCGACCGCGCAACCACTGCGCCACACCCGCAGCCCCGATGCCGACCAGCAGGGCCGCGAAGGGCAGCGAGAAGATGTGGTACTGCGGTCCCAGCTCGGAGCTGTAGCGCGCGACCGCGAAGTAGAACACCGCCAGGGCGGGGAATCCGGCGGCGAGGATCGCCGGGCCTCGGTTCTTCCACGCCAGCCATGCTCCGACCAGCGCGACCGGTACTCCGACGATCCCGTAGATGAGCGTGGCCTCGATCGTGACGTTCCCGGTCCAGAACAGCTTCGAGGTCCAGATCGCGATGCTGCCGAACTTGCTGTCGCCCCCGGAGATCACGCCGAACGTGTTGCCGTAGGTCACGTAGAGGTTGTGGGCATGCCACAGCCACAGCGCCGGCGGGATCAGCGCCGCCACCCCGGCGACGTACAGCGACGGACGCCGCAGCCGGTCGCGCGCGGCTACGACCAGCCACAGCAGCAGAACCAGGAACACATGGAGCGAGGTGGGCTTCGCCAGACCTGCGATCGACGCCGCAGCTGCCGCGGCGACGAGCCAGACCAGCCGGTCCTGCGCCAGCCAACGCTCGAAGAACAGCAGCGTGAGCAGGTAGAACAGCAGCACCGTCACGTCCGGCATGAACGCATTGCCGTATGTCATCACCGCTGGGGACACCAGGTAGGCGATCAATGCCCACCGTGCGGTCGTCCCCGGCACCAGCCGCTTGGCCAATGCCCAGAACACCGCCGCCCCACCGAGCGTGATCGCCACCGAGACCAGCCGGCCGACCCACGCGTGCTCACCGAAGAGGAAATACAGCCCCGCCGAGATCCACGGCAGGATCTGCAACTCGGCTTCCACGTAGCCCGGGCCGGCACCCCCCCAGTCGATCGCCGGGTAGAAGAGGTTCATCCCGCCCACGAAGAAGTTGTGGGCGATGCTCGCGGTGTCCGCCGGACGCCAGATGTCCCCCAGCCACGGCATCGGCAGGACGGCCCGCACCACGGAGAGGACGGCGACGACACCCGCCACGGTCAGGGCCCACCTGCCCAGCGAGTCACCCCGCAACGGCGCGGCATGGCCACGCCGGGGTGGGGACACCTGCTGCATGACCTCGGTCACTGGCTCTTCTGACACCGACATGGAACTACTCCTGCATGACAAGGGGGAACGAGGATGGTGGCTGCGACGACGGCTCGAGGTCCGTGAGACAGCTGAGGTGCGTGACGGCGACGAGTCACGGATGCAGCGATCCGCGATGTCCCGGGTCGGGCTCTATGTGCGCAGCACGCAGAGCAGATGCGGCGTGCGGGCCAGCGGGACGTCGTCGGTCGCGAGCGATGAGTGCATGGCAGCGACACCCGGCCGCACCGCTCGTGCGGCCGCCGCGCTCTCGGCGGGCAGCTCGGGTCGTGCAGCACTGGTGAGGACGGGATCCGCCACGGCAACGGGGTGTGCGGCGGAGCAGTCGTCGGCGACGTCGTGCCCGCCGGGCCGTGCTGCTGCGGAACGCTCAGCGGCCCCGGCCCCGGCCCCGGCCGGCGTCGCGGAGCCGAGCAGCGCCATGGCCGTACCGGTTCCGCTCCCGGCGAGATCAGGCCGGGTGGCGGAGTTCCAGTGACAGGCGACCACGAGCATGAGCGCCGCAGCGACAGCGAGGACGAGGGCGACGAGGCGGGTTCCGATGGCCGGGATGAAACGCACCGTTGCCGACGCGGCGGTCACGGTTCGACGTTCTCCGAAGACGCCGGCGCGGAAGGGCACGCTCGGACCGTAGGGGTTCGCTCCTGAAGGCCGGCTGAGAACACCGGGTGAGTCGCCGGTCGGGGTCCGGGATCATGAGCCATCGCTGAGCGGAGGCTTGCGCGATCCCATACCCGCCCGATCAGGTCGTCGCCGTGAGGTCGGTCGATGCGACCTGCCGCGACGTCCTCCTCGATCAAGGCCGTGATCTCGCGAGCCGTCGCCACCGACCACAGGACACACCCTTCACCTCGACTGTCGACGTCGTCGGCGGACCTGCGGCCGTGGAGCGACCAACCGCGTTCGCCCCGCTCGGTCACTGCGTCGTCCACTGGCTCTCACCTCCCGCGGACCGGGGTCATCGTCCTTCGGTAGCCGTACAACGTCTCCGGCGACGCCGGGATGCTCGTCATCCCCCGCCCCGGATGGTCGACGGCCGCCGGTCGATCCTCGACCGTGGGACTCCCACGGTGTGAGCCGGGGTCCTCGACGGGGGGCGGACCAGGCTGCCGACTGGGTTTCGGCGCAGCTACGGTCGTGGCCTGCGCGGAGGACGTCGACGGTCACGGGCGGGCCGTCGGACGACGAGGCAGGTGGACGGGGTGGTGACGTGGTCGAGGGCCGGGGGTCTGATTCTGCCGACAGCACCCGCGCAGGGAGCCCGGCTCGAGAGGCCGGTGGTCCGGGGGATCGCCCCGTGCCGCGGCCGGTCCTGCTCGGGGCGTTTCTGGCGGCGACGTTGCTCGTGATCGGGGTTGTTCTCGTCGCGGTTCTCGGTCCCCGTGTCGACGAACTGACGGCCCTCGCATCGGCGCCGGGTCCGGCCGCGTCCCCCGTCGCAGTGCCGGCCGCGGTCGTGGAGGGTGTCCATGACGCGCTGCACGACATCGACGCCCGGTGCCGGCCAGGTCGGGCGGGCGGGAACGAGATCGAGCGCGACGCCGATGTGATCCTGCGCTTCGCCGAGCGCTATCCCGACGCGACGTTCCCCATCGACGACGAGACCGGCCGCATCGCGTCCCTGCTGACGACCGCCCGCCAGGGCGTCCAGGTCTGCGCCACGGCGACGGAGGACCGGATCGACCGGGCCTTGCCGCCACGCTATCGCCTGCGTCCTACCGGTCCGCCGTGACCGGCGGTGGCCTCGAGAACGGTGGTCAGGAGAAGTCGAGGGCCTCGCCCGTCGCCGCGGACTCGGTGTGGGTCGGGCGGCTGGCTCCGTTCACGGCGAACATGGTGGCACCGACCGTCACCACGGTCATGCCGTGCCGGGCCACCCCGAGCGGCGGCGAGGTGGACCAGGTTCCGCTGTCGATGTCGTAGACCTGCACGTCGCCCAGGACCCGGGTGGGCTCCTCACCGCCGACGGCGACGATCCGACCGTCCAGGTAGGTCGCTCCGAGGCCCCCACGAGGGGTCGGCATGTCGGGCAGCGTCACCCAGCGGCCGGTAGCGGGGTCGAACCGTTCGGCGGCCGAGGTGTTCTTGTCCGCAGACAGGTTGCGGTCGCCGAGCGCGTAGAGGTAGGCGCCGTCCGTGGCCGCCGCCAGGACGTTGCGGGGGGTCGGTATGGGTGCCGCGTCGGTCCAGGAGGCGCCGTCGAACACCTCGGTCGCCGTCACCAACGCGCCGTCGGCCTGACCTCCGACGACCACGATACGGTCGCCGACGACGGCTGCGGCTGCATCGGCGCGCGGTCTGCGCAGCGGCGGAGGTCTCACCCAAGCGTTGTCGCGCAGCGCATACACGGTGTCCGCAGTGCTTCCCGACATGCTGCGAACCGTCGATGGTCATCCGCAAGGCCCACGACGCCGCCGGTCCGGATCGCATTCGCGGGTGCTCGGATCTCGCGCTTCCGAAGGGCGTCCGGCGGGCAGGCGGCGGCTCCGGGATCAGGGCAGGATCTGGACGCGATCGCTGGGCTGCAGCGCGTTGAAGAACTGCTCAGCGATGGCCGGGTCCAGGCGGACGCAACCGGCGGACTGCCGCGCCGGGTCGCCGGCATGGAAGGCCCGGCCGTTGGTGTCGAAGAAGACCGCGAAGGGCATCGGGGCGTTGTTGAACTCGCGGCTGCGGTGATCCCGGTCCTTCCACTGCACGGTGAACATCCCGGTCGGGGTCGGGGTCGCCGACGCCCCGTCGTTCATGGCCACCGGGCCGAGCAGCACCGTCCCGGCGCCGTCGGTCAGCCACGCCTGGTGCGTCGACAGCTGCACGCAGGCCTTCACCGCGGTCTGGCACGGCGACGGCTCCTGGGGTGAACCGGTGGTTCCGGGGACACCGGGCGCGGCGGCCGCGACACCGCCCAGAGCCAGGGCGCCGGCCACGGCCAACGACGTCGCGACCCCTGTGGTCCTCCAGTGCGACGGTGCGTTCCTGTGGTGGGTGGGCATGGATCTCCGTTCGTTGGATCGGGCCCGCCGTTCCGGCGGGCCCTCATGGGTAGTGCGATGTGAGGATTCGGTTGCGGCCGTGGCCGTTCAGCGGACCTGGACCTGGTCGCCCACCTTCAGGTAGTCGAACCACGCCTGGGCGTCGGCGGCCGTGAGCTTCACGCAGCCGGCGGAGGGGGTGTCCTGGCGTCCCTCGTGGAAGGAGATCCCGCCGGGCGCGAAGAACACCGCGTTCGGCATCGGCGTGCCGTACTCGCGACTGACCCAGTGCTGGGCCTTCCATTCCACCTTGTACGTGTTGCCCCGGGGGGTCGGAGCGTTGACATCACCATCGGCGAACGACACGGGACCCCGCACGATCCGACCCTGGTCCAACAGCCACGCGGTGTGGGTGGCCAGTTCCACACAGGCCTTGGCCGTCACCGAGCAGGGCGTCCCCGCAACCGGGCTCGCGGCCACGACGGTGTCGGTCGTGGAGCCGGGCGCCGCAGAGGCGACTCCCATGCCGATCGCCCCGGCCGCGACGGCCGCGACCACCGCGACGGCGACCCCCGGCACCCCCGGCCTCGATATCGACACCCTCTGCCACCAGGCCATCTGCACGTTGCACTCTCCTGAACTCGGCTGCACTTCCGTGTCTGTAACGACAGGCACGGGAACTGGTTACTACGAGTCGTAGGAGATGTGCGTTCCGTAGCGGGACGATCCGGGGAGCGGTCGACCCGGTGACGTGTCAGGCGGCCTGCGTGGCACTGCCTGGACCTGCTCTCCGGCCGCTGAGCAGGTTCGTCGTGATCAGCACGCCGACCACGATCAGGGCCGCCAACCAGGCCAGGTGCGTTTCGAGGGTGAACCGGCCGTACATAGTGACGCCGACGCCGGTCAGGGTCACCGCCAGCAGAGCCGGTGCCGGCCACCACACCCGCAACAGGGCCAGGACCAGGACCGCTGAGGGCACGGCGTACGCCCACCGGCTGGCCGGGCCCATGGCCCGGATCACGGCGCCCGGGGGCTGTAGCCCGGGTACCGCATCCGTCCATGGGGCGAAGAACATCACCGCGCAGTGGAACACGAGCGCGGCCGCCGCGACGGCCGCGACCGCGAGGACGTGCGGTGGGACCCACACGGCCCGCCGCGACCTGGCTGCCCGCCAGTCGCGCGACCGGGCCGCGGGGCCGACTACTACTATGATTCATAGGTCTCGGTCGAATCCCTGATCGCTGATCGACTCGGACCTGGCCGTCGACGTCCGGAGAGCGCGATGACAACGGGTAGGCGCCAGTGAGGCGCATCATGCTGGTGGACGATCATGCATTTGTGCGGACGTCGTTGGCGCAGCTTCTGGATCTGCAGGACGACTTCGACGTCGTGGCACAGTGCGTCGACGGCGATGACGCGATCGGGATGGCAGACACCGTGAGACCCGACGTCGTCGTCATGGATCTCAATATGCCGATCATGAACGGAGCCGTGGCTGCCGGCCGGATTCTGAAGCGGAATCCTCGGATCGCAGTGATCATCCTTACCGCTTCACCGACAAGCGTTCTCGCTCGCCAGGCAATTGACGCCGGGGCGCGTCGGTGTATACCCAAGGACGCCCCGCACTCGGTCATTTTCGATGCGATTCGCGGAAAGTAGACGGGTTCAGATGGACGTGCTTCTGAAGCGGCGGAGGCGCAGGCTGTTGCCGACGACGAACGCCGAGGACAGCGCCATCGCGGCGCCGGCGAGCATGGGGTTGAGCAGCCCGGCGGCCGCCAGGGGCAGGGCGGCCACGTTGTAGGCGAAGGCCCAGAACAGGTTGCCCTTGATCGTGCGCAGCGTGGAGCGGGACAGCCGGATGGCGTCGGCCGCGGCGCGGAGGTCGCCGCGGACCAGGGTGATGTCGCCGGCCTCGATGGCGACGTCGGTGCCGGTGCCCATGGCCAGGCCGAGGTCAGCCTGGGCGAGCGCGGCGGCGTCGTTCACGCCGTCGCCGACCATGGCCACGACCTTTCCCTGGGCCTGCAGCCGGCGCACGACGGCGAGCTTGTCGGCGGGCAGCACCTCGGCGATCACGGTGTTCGGTGAGATGTCGATGCCGACCTCGGCCGCGACCGACTCGGCCACCGCCCGGTTGTCGCCGGTCAGTAGCACCGGGGTGAGCCCGAGCCCGCGTAGCTGCGCGATGGCCTGCGCCGAGGTCGGCTTGACGACGTCGGCGACCACGAGCACCGCGCGGGGCGCGCCGTCCCAGGCCACGGCGACCGTGGTGCGCCCCTTCGCGGACTCGGTGTGCGCGACGTCGGCGAGATCGCCGGTGAGCGGCTGGCTCCACTGCGCCAGCAGCGCGGGACGCCCGACGAGGACGGCGTGACCGTCGACGACGCCCTGGACGCCGAGTCCTTCATGGTTGGTGAACTCCTCGACGGCGGGCAGGGTGTCGTGTCGTTCGCGGGCTGCGCGGGCAACGGCCGCGGCGATGGGATGCTCGGAGGCGTCCTCCAGCGCTCCCGCAAGCCGCAGGACCGCGTCCTCGTCCTCGGTGCCGGCGACGTGCACCGCGACGAGCGTCATGGCGCCGGCGGTGACGGTGCCGGTCTTGTCGAGCACGACGGTGTCGACGCGCCGGGTGGACTCGAGCACCTCGGGGCCCTTGATCAGGATGCCGAGTTGGGCGCCGCGTCCGGTGCCGACCAGCAGCGCGGTCGGCGTGGCCAGGCCGAGCGCGCACGGGCAGGCGATGATCAGGACGGCGACGGCGGCCGTGAACGCGGTCGCCGCGCCGGCCCCGGTGACCAGCCAGAAACCCAGGGTGGCCAGCGCGAGGGCGATGACGATCGGGACGAAGACCCCGGAGACCCGGTCGGCGAGCCGCTGGACCTGGGCCTTGCCGGTCTGGGCGGCCTCAACGAGCCGAGCCATCTGCGCGAGCTGGGTGTCGGAGCCGACGCGGGTCGCGGCGACGACGAGCCGCCCGCCCGCGTTGACGGTGGCGCCGACGACGGGATCGCCGACCCGCACCTCGACCGGGACGGACTCGCCGGTGAGCATCGAGGCGTCGACGGCGGAGGAGCCCTCCACGACGGTGCCGTCGGTGGCGATCTTCTCACCTGGTCGTACGACGAACCGGTCGCCGACGGCGAGCTGGACCACCGGGATGCGGGACTCGACGCCGTCCCGTAGCACGGCGACGTCCTTGACTCCCAGCTCCAGCAGTGCGCGCAGCGCGGCGCCGGCGTTGCGCTTGGACCGGGCCTCGAAGTAGCGCCCGGCCAGGATGAACGTGGTGACGCCGGCGGCGACCTCGAGGTAGATGTTGCTCGTGCCGTCGCCGCGGGTGATGGTCAGCTCGAACGGGTGGGTCATCCCGGGCATCCCCGCCATCCCGAACAGCAGGGCGTAGAGCGACCAGCCCAGCGCGGCGAGGGTGCCGAGGGAGATCAGCGTGTCCATGGTGGCCGCGCCGTGGCGCAGGTTCGTCCAGGCGGCCCGGTGGAACGGCAGCGCGCCCCAGACGACGACCGGCCCGGCCAGGGCCAGGGAGATCCACTGCCAGTAGGTGAACTGAAGGACCGGGATCATCGCCATGGCCACGACCGGCCCCGCGAGCACGGAGGAGACGACGAGCCGGGTGCGCAGCGCCGCGGTCGGGTCCGGCTCCTCGCCGCCGCCGGTGTCGGTCGCCTCCGGAACGGCGGGCCGTGGGATCAGCGCGGTGTAACCGGCCGACTCGACGGCGGCGACGAGAACCGCGGGGTCCATGCCGTCGGGCACCGTGGCCCTGGCCTTCTCGGTGGCGTAGTTGACCGTCGCCGCCACGCCGTCGAGCTTGTTGAGCTTGCGCTCGACCCGGTTGGCGCACGACGCGCAGGTCATACCGCCGATGGAGAGCTCGATGTCGTGGCGGTCGGGGGCGAGTCCGGCGGCGTCGGGTGTGAGGGTCGTGCTCATCGTGCACCTTCCAGATGGTCGGGGTGGGCGGCGGGGTCGGGGTCAGCCGGCGAGCCGGTAGCCGGCTTCCTCGACGGCGGCGCGCACGGCGGCCGTGTCGACTAGGCCCTCGCTGATGACGGTGACCGCCCCGGTGGGCAGGTCGACCGACACCGCCTCGACGCCGGGGATGTCGCTGATCTCCTCGGTGACCGACGCGACACAGTGCGCGCAGGTCATCCCGGTGACGGTGTAGTGACTGGTGTCGCTCATGTGCTGTCCTCTCGCTCGGTTCGGGGTGGGGTCAGGACCGGACCAGGCGCGCGATCGCGGCGCTGGCCTCGGCGATCTTCGTGTCCGCGACGTCGCCGCCCTGTGCGGCCGCTTCGGTGACGCAGTGCGCGAGGTGTTCGTCGAGCAGCCCGAGGGCGACGGCCTGCAGGGCCTTGTTCGCGGCCGCGACCTGGGTGAGGACGTCGATGCAGTACTTGTCCTCCTCGACCATCCTGGCGATCCCGCGAATCTGGCCCTCGATCCGCCGCAACCGCTTGAGGTAGGCGTCCTTGTCCTCGGTGTAGCCGTTCATCCCGGTCCCTCCTGGTCTCCCTGGACAGTAATACCCTAGGGGGGTACGGTACGCAAACTGTTGCCGAGATCGACTAGGTTGCCCGTGCGGTGAGGTGTGCGGGTCGTGACGACGGGAGGGTGGAGATGGTGCAGTTCGGCCCGGTTGGAGTGCTGCTGCTGGTCGGTGTCGTGCTGGTCGTGCTCGTCTACGGGCTCTCCGCGTTCCTGGCGGTGGCGCGGCCCGTTGTGGACGCGGTGGCGTTCGGTGGGGGGCTCCCGCCGGTCGAGCACGCGTTCTCGCGGTTCCACGTGCGGTGGTACCCGGTGACGATGGTGTTCCTGGCCTTCGACATGGAGATGCTGTTCATGTACCCGTGGACGCTGGTCGTCACCAGGGTGGGAGCGCCCGCGGTGATCGAGATGTTCCTGTTCCTGGCGATC
The DNA here is from genome assembly GCF_001899645.1 of Pseudonocardia sp. 73-21. Lineage (GTDB taxonomy): Bacteria > Actinomycetota > Actinomycetes > Mycobacteriales > Pseudonocardiaceae > Pseudonocardia. Next base: position 11,129 of record NZ_MKVV01000086.1, read on the forward strand.
CTGCTGGCCGGGGTGGCCTACGCCTGGCGGGAGGGGGCCCTGCGGTGGACCTGACGGGGTGGCTGCTGCGGGTGGCCGCGCGGCGCCCGCACGCGCTGGTGGTGGCGGTGCCGGGTGAGACCGGGCTCCGGCTGGCCGTCGAGATGGAGCTGGGCCGGCGTGGCTGGCCTGTCGCGGACTCCCCGGCCGGAGCGGACCTGCTGGTGGTCGCCGGCACTCCGGGGCCGGAGCTGGCGGCGGTGGCCGAGACGGTGTGGGCGCAGCTCCCGGCCCCGCGGGCGCGCGTCGACGTCGCGGGGGATTCCGACCTGTCCCGAGCATTCGACGCGGGGGAGCGCGAGCTGGCGGACGCCGCGCTGCAACGGCACGTTGTGGCGACACCCGAAGCGGCGTTGCCGCACGCGGCGGTCACCGACCACCGCGCCGTTCACGACATCGCCGCGGCACCGGAGTCCGGAGGAGCCGGTCATGGCATGGCGATGGAGCCGGGCATGGCCGGTGGGCACGGCATGCACTCCGGTCACGGGGGCATGGAGGGGATGGAGATGCCCGGTGGTGTCCCGATGGCCGACCTCGGCGAGGACCGCGACGGGCTGCGGCTCGATGCGCTGCACGTGGCACTGGGTCCGGTGCTGCCGGACTGGCCGGCGGGGCTGGTGCTGCGGGTGGTGCTGCAGGGCGACGTCGTCGTCGACGCCGAGGCCGAGGTCCTGGACGGCGGAGCCGGGCCGTCGTTCTGGGCGGAACCACGGCGTCGGGCCGGGGCCGGCGAGCCGGTCTCCGTCGGGGATGTCGCCCGGCGGGCGGCCGCGCGGCACCTCGACGGGCTGGCGCGTTTCCTCGGGGTCGCCGCTTGGACCGATCCGGCGGACCGCGCCCGGCGGTGGCGCGATGCCGTGCTCGCCGGGGAGCCGACCGGGCAGGTCGGCGCACCGGTCCGGGACCTGATCACGCGGGTCGAGCGCTCGCGCACCCTGCGCTGGCTCATCCGCGGTGTGCCGGCCGGGGAGTGCGAGGTCGCCGGCCTCCTGGCCGCGCGGCTGGCCGCGTTGCGGGCGGCGCTCGCGTTGCTCGACGACCCGCGCCCGGCCACCGACGTCGACCTGCGGGCCCTCGACGACGCGGTGATCACACCTGCGGGGCTGGCGGCCGCGCTCGTCGGCGCGGAGTTGGCTGCGGCCAGGCTGGTCGTCGCCGCGCTCGACCCGCATCTCCGCACTCCGGTCGAGGAGGCCCGGTCACATGGACACCGGTGACCGGATGGCGCTGCCGCTGTGGTGGGTGCCGTTGCTGCCGGTCCTGTTGATCGTGGTTACCGCCGGGGTGGTGGCCGTCGACGAGGCCGCGGCCGCGCGGGCCCGGGGGGCTCGCGAGGGCCTGCTCGGGTCGGCCGTGGTGCCGCTGCGCGAGGGCGCCCGGCTGCTGGTCGGGCAGCGTCGCCGGACCGTCGCCGCGGACTCGGTCCTGTGGAGGATCGGTGGTGCGACGCTCCCGGTTGCGGCGCTGCTCGCCGCCGCGGTGGTCCCGTTGGGGTCGCGGCCGGTGGCGGATCTGACCGACGGGGTCGTGTGGTTCAACGCCATGGAGGTGCTGGCGTGGGCCGCGGTGTGGATGGTCGGCTGGGGCGCCAACAGCGCGCTCTCCCTGGTGGGCGGCTACCGATTCGTCGCGCAGGGGCTGGCCTACGAGCTGCCGCACATGTTCGCCCTCATCACCGCGGCCCTCGCCGCGGGGAGCCTGCGCGTCACCGACATCGTCGCCGCGCAGCAGGACCTGTGGTTCGTGGTGATCATGCCGGTTGCGTTCGTGGCGTATCTGGTCTCGGCGGTGGCGATGGCGTTCTGGGGCCCGTTCGACGCCGCGGTGGGCCGCGACCTCGCCGGCGGGGCGGCGGCCGAGCTGTCCGGTGTGGACCGGCTGGTGTTCGCGGGCGGACGGTGGCTGCTGCTGGTGGTGGCCGTGGCGATGGCGGTGCCGCTGTTCCTCGGCGGTGGAGCGGGCCCGTGGCTGCCGGCGTGGGGGTGGGTGGCGGTGAAGGCCGGGGCGCTGCTCACGTCGGTGCTGTGGCTGCGCCGTCGGTTCCCGACCGTGCGGATGGACCGGTTCACGGAGGTGTCGTGGGTGGTACTGGTGCCGCTGACGGTTGCGCAGGCCCTGGTGGTGGCGCTGGTCGTGCTGGGGAGGGGGATGTAGTGCTCGCGGACGTGTCGTTCTGGGTGCTGGGGATCGTGGCCGTGCTGTCGGGGTTCGCGGTGTTCCGGCTCAACTCGATGGCGCGGGTGACGTTCGCGCTGCTCGCGTCGTTCCTCGCCGTGGCCGGGCTGGTCGTGCTGCTGGGGCTGGGCTACCTGGGCGTGGTCACCGCGCTGATGATGGTGATCGAGATGGTGGTCATGGCCGTCTTCATGATCATGTACATGATGAACCCGGCCGGGTTGATGCCGATGTCGATGTACCACAACAAGGCCGGCTCGATGGCGATCTCCGTGGGCACCTTCGCCGTGCTGGCCGTGGGGATCCTGCTCACCGACTGGCCGGTCCGCCGCGGCGTCCCGGCGCCCGCGCAGACCTACCAGCTGGGACTGGCGCTGATGGGCGGGCAGATGCTGACGATGATGACGCTGGGGGTCACCCTGTTCGCCACGATCGTCGCCACGGTGGTGCTCTCGACGGGCCGGGGCCGCTACGACCGGTACGGGGACGACCTCGCCGCGCCTCGCGCCGACGACCCGGCCGGGGGCGGTGTCGGATGAGCCTGCAGCTGTTCCTGCTGGTGGCGGCCGGGTTGTTCGCGATCGGGCTCTACGGCGCGCTCTCGCAGCAGTCGATCGTGATGCTGATGATGGGCCTGGAGCTGATGCTCAACGGGATCATCCTCGCCGCGGCCGCGCTGTGGTACTTCCTCACCCCGGCCGGCAACGACGGCCCGGTCCTGATCGTCGTCGTGCTGACCGCGATGGCGATCGAGATGGCCGCCGGGTTCGCCGTCGTCACGGCGATCTACCGGTCCCGGCAGGTCGACGTGACGGACAGCGCCGCGGACCTGAGGGGCTGACGGCGTGCTCTGGCTGCTGGTGGGTGTGCCGCTCCTCGGAGGTGCCGGTCTCGTCGTCGCCGCTCTGGTGACGCGCCGGACCGACCGGTGGGCCACGGCGTCAGGGCTGGTGGTGGCCGCCGTGACGCTGGCTATGGGGATCGCCGCCGCCGTGCTGCGCCCGGCGACCGGCGCCCCGTTGCTGGCGGGGATCGGGTTCGGCCTGGGCGTGGACGGGCTCTCGGCGGTGATGCTCGTCACGGTCGCGGTGGCGGTGCTCGCGGTGCTGGTGTTCGCAGCCGGCGAGGCGGAGCTGCGCACGGCCCGGTTCGTCGGGCTGGTCCTGGTCTTCGCGGGCGCGATGCTGGTGACGGTCACCGCCACCGGGCTGCTGCCGCTGCTGATGGCCTGGGAGGTCATGGGCGCCACCAGCTGGGCGTTGATCGCCTACCACTTCCGCGACCCCGCGGCCGTCGGCGCCGCGCACACGGCGTTCCTGACCACCCGGACCGCGGACCTGGGGCTCTACCTCGCCGCGGGTGCAGCGCTGGCGGGCGGGGTCGGGTCGCTCGCGCTCGCCGACCTGCCCGCGGCGCGGGGCGCGTGGCTGCACCTGCTCGTCGCCGGGGTGGTGGTGGCCGCGCTGGGCAAGTCCGCGCAGCTGCCGTTCAGCTTCTGGCTCTCGGGGGCGATGCGCGGCCCGAGCCCGGTGTCGGCGCTCCTGCACTCCGCCACGATGGTCGCGGCCGGGGCGTACGTGCTGCTGCGGCTCGCGCCGCTGCTGGGCACATCCGGCTGGGCCGGGCCACTGGTGGCGTGGGTCGGCGCGGCGACGGCGCTGGTGCTGGGGCTGGTCGCGGTCGCGCAGACCGACCTCAAACAGCTGCTGGCCGCGTCCACGTGCGCGCAGATCGGCTACATGGTGCTGGCCGCCGGGGTCGGCGGGACGGCCGCGGGCACGGTGGCGCTCGTCGCGCACGCCGCGACGAAGGGCCTGCTGTTCCTGGCCGCGGGGGCGTGGCTGGCGGCGCTGGGCACCCGGCAGCTCGACGGCCTGCGCGGCGCCGCGCGCCGGTTCCCGGTGGTCGGGGTGACGTTCACGGTCGGGGCGCTGTCGCTGGCCGGTGTGCCGCCGCTGTCGCTGTGGATCGGCAAGGACGCGGTGCTCGCCGCGGCGCTGGACGCCTCACCGGCGCTGTACGGCGTGGGTCTGGTCGCGGCCGCCGTCGCCGGCCTCTACAGCGGCGTCGCGCTCTGGTACGTGTGGCAGGCCGTCCCCGATGACGCGCCCGTCGCCGGTCGGGTGAGCGCGCCGATGCGCCCGCCGCTGATCGGGCTCGCGGTGCTCGCCGCGGTGCTGGGGCTGCTACCGCAGTTGGGCGGCGGGCTCGCACTGGATCCCGCACCCGCAGCATCGGAGCTCGTGGTGTCCGGCGTGGTCGCGGTCGCGGCGGTGGCCTTGGCCTGGCGGCTGGGGGAGCGGATGCCGCGCCCGGCGCCGCTGCGCGGCTGGGTCGGCCTGGAACGTGCCGCGCACGCCACGGTCGTGGCACCGGTGCTCGCCCTCGCCTCGGCGCTGGCCCGTTTCGACGACCGCGTACTGGCCAGGGGCGCCGACGACACCGCGCTGGCCACCGTCCGCCTCGCCCGCACGCTGGACCGGCGCGTCGAGTTCTCGGTGGACGGTGCGGTGCGCGCGGTCGCCGCCGGGGCCCGGGTCCTGGGGCGCTGGGCCCGGCGCCCGCAGACCGGGCAGCTGCACCAGTACTACGCCCAGACCTCCGTGGGGTTCGCCCTGCTGGCGGCCCTGGCCCTGCTCGTGATCGTCGTGAGGTGAGCTGAGGCATGCTGTCGTTGATCGTGTTCTGGCCGGCGCTGGTCGCTGCCGTCCTGCTGTGCGTGCCCGCCCGGGTGCCCCCGAAGGTGTTCGTCGGGGCGTGGATCGCGGCGAGCCTCGTCGATCTCGTGCTGATCGGCGTCGTGTGGGTGGGCCTGCCCGCGGGCGGCGGCTACGGGTTCGAGGAACGGGTGGTCTGGATCCCGACGGCGGGGATCTCCTACCACGTCGGCGTCGACGGACTGTCGCTGCCGCTGCTCGCCCTGACCGGTGTGCTGTTCACCGCCTGCGCGGTGTTCGCCTGGCGCGAGACCCGCCGGGTGAAGGCGTACGTCACGCTGTTCCTCGCGCTGCAGGCGGTGTCGCTGGGGCTGTTCGTGGCGCTGGACCTGATCCTGTTCTTCGTCTTCTTCGACCTGTCGATCGTATTCATGTACTTCGTGATCGCCGGCTGGGGCCACGGCGCCGCGGCCCGCGGGGCGGCGCTGCGGTTCTTCCTCTACACCTTCCTCGGCTCGCTGGCGCTGCTGCTGGGGTTCATCCTGCTGTTCCTGGCCGCCGTGCCGCACACCTTCGACATCCCGGAGCTCGTCGCGGCGAACCCGCTCGCCGGCGGCGGGCTCTACTCAGGGCTGACCCTGCTCGCGATCGGCGTCGGGCTGGCGGTGAAGACCCCCAGCGTGCCGTTCCACACCTGGCTGCCGCCCGCGCACACCGAGGCCCCGGCCACCGGCTCGGCGGTACTGGCCGGGGTGCTGCTGAAGATGGGTACCTACGGCTTCGTCCGGATCGCGATGCCGCTGCTGCCCGCGACCTGGCGCGACTACGCAATGGTGGTCGTGATCGTCGGGGTGGTGTCGGTGGTGTACGGCGCGCTGGTCGCACTCGCCCAGACCGACCTGAAACGCATGATCGCCTACACCTCGATCAACCACATGGGCTACGTGTTGCTCGGTGTCGGCGCCGCCGGGCTGGTCGCCGGCAGCGACGAGCAGGCGCGGCAGCTCGCCACCACGGGCGCGGTGACGCAGATGGTGTCGCACGGGCTGATCACCGGCGCGCTGTTCCTGCTCGCCGGGGTGCTCCACGACCGCGGCGGCACCTACGACATGGGCGCCTACTCCGGGCTCGCCGCGCGCGTGCCACGCTTCGCGGGTCTGTTTGTGATCGCCGCGTTCGCGTCGCTGGGGCTGCCCGGGTTCTCCGGGTTCATCGCCGAGTTCCAGATCTTCACCGGCGCGTTGGGCGCCGCCCCGGTCCCCACCGCGGTCGCCGTCACCGGGATCGTCGTCACCGCGGGGCTGTTCCTGCTGGCGGTCCAGCGGCTGTTGCTCGGCCCGTTGCGGGTGCCGGACGCGCCGGGCACGCCACGGCCGTTCCCCGACGTGCGGGTGAGCGAGGCGCTGGCCGTGGTTCCGCTACTGGTGCTGGTCGTCGTGCTCGGCGTGGTCCCGCGGGTGCTGCTCGACGTCATCGAGCCCGCCTCCCGAACACTGGTCGACCTGGTGTCGCGATGACGGGGGTGCGCCCGTGGAGGGGATGAACGAGAACCCTGTCGCGCTGCTGCCGGAGCTGCTGCTGCTGGGCAGCGCGGTGTTCGGGTTGCTGCTCGGCGCGTGGACGCCACGCCGCCACCAGGGCCGGATCCGGTGGCTGGCCACCGCGGCGTGCGTGGCGGGGCTCGCGGCCACGGCGGCCGGCGCGCTCGCCCCGCCGCAGCTGGTGTTCGGCGCCAGCTACGCGATCGACCCGACCACCACCGCGACGCGGGCGATCGTGCTGGTCGCGACCCTGCTGGCGATCTGGCTCTCGGCCGACGCGGTCGCCGGGCACCCCCGCGAGGCCGAGTACACCGTGCTGGTGCAGCTCGCGGCCCTGGGCGCGATCGTGATGGGTGGCGCCCAGGACCTGCTGCTGCTCGCCGCCGCGTTCCTGCTCGCCAGCGTCCCCCTGTACGCCCTGGCCGGGTGGGCCGCCGACGGACGCGCCACCGAGGCCGCCATGAAGTACTACCTGTCGGGTGCCTTCACCGGGGTCGCGCTGCTGGCCGGGGTGACGCTGCTCTACGGCGCCGGCGGGGCCACCGGTTATCCGGCCCTGCGCGTCGGGCTCGCAGCGGGCCCGGCCGCGGTCGCCGCGGTCGGGCTGGTGGCGGTGCTCGCGGGGCTGATGTTCAAGGCCGGCGCCGTACCCGCCCAGTTCTGGGTTCCCGACGTCACCGACGGCACCCCCGCCCCGGTCGCCGCCGTCGTCACCACGATCCCGAAGATCGGCGCCCTGGTCGCGACCTACCGACTGCTGGTCGAGGCAGTGCCCGCCGCGGTCGTCGACTGGCCGCTGCTCGTGGCGGTCATCGCGGCGGCGTCGGTGACGCTGGGCAACCTCGGCGCCTTCTTCCAGACCTCGGTGCAACGCCTGCTCGCCTACTCCACCATCTCCCAGGTCGGCTACCTGCTGATGGGCGTCGCTGTGGCCGGGCGGTCCACGCTCGCGCTGCCCGGGCTGCTGTTCTACCTCGCCGGGTACGCGGTCACGAACCTGGCCGTGTTCGCCGTCGCGGCCGCCGTCCCCACCGCCCGCACCCTCGACGACCACCGCGGCCTCGCCCGTCGGCGGCCGCTGCTCGCCGCGTCGCTGGTCGTCGGGCTGCTCGGGCTCGTCGGCACCCCGCCCACCGCGGTCTTCCTGGGCAAGCTGACGCTGTTCACCGCCGCCGTGGACGGCGGGATGGCGTGGCTGGCCGTGCTCGCCGTTGTCAACACCGTCGCCAGCGTCTTCTACTACCTGCGCTGGATCGCCCCCGCCTTCGCCGCTCCCGACCCCGAGCACCCGCTACCGGGGGGCCGCACGCCGGTGGCGACGACGGTGGCCGTGACCGCGGCCGTGGCGTCGGTCGTGCTCGGGATCGCCGGCGGAGCCGTCCTGCCGCTGCTCGGCCGGTAGCGGCGTGCGGGGCGTCCGGCTCCCGGCCACGGACAGGTGGCCCGAGCCGGTGTCCCTCGCCGACAGCGCTACGCCGAGCCACTGATCAGCGCCCGCCCGAACCCGTCACGCTCGTCGACGACGCCCGGCAGCGCGAAGAAGTAGCCGCCGCCGTGGGGCTTGATGTAGTCGACGAGCGGCTCGCCGGCCAGGCGGGCCTGCACCGTGCAGTGCGGACTACTCGATGCCCAGCGACCACGCCGTCGTCGCCGGGGCGCTCGTGGTCGGCCTGTGGGTCCTGCAGCGCAGGCTGGGCGTGCTCGGTGCGGCGCTCGCGCTGCTGGTCGCGTTCTCGCGCGTCTACGTCGGCGTGCACTATCCCAGCGACGTGGCGGTGGGTCTGCTGTTCGGGGCGGTCGTGGCCGCGGTGGTGGTCCCCGGCCTGCGCGGTCCGGCGACCGCCGTCGCCCAGCGGCTGCTCAGGATGTACTTTCGCCCGCTGATCGAGGCCAGGACCGGGACGGATCCGCGGAGGTGACCAGGGGGGCATCGTCACGGTCGGCGGGCTTGCCGCCCACGTGACGGCCGTGGCTGCGGTCGTCCTGCTGGGCGCACGGCTGACCCGGGTCGCGGCCGTCGTCGTGGTGGCCCGGTTGCTGGAGCTCGGGGTGGAAACGGCGGTCAAGGACCTGGTCGACCGGCCGCGGCCGGTACTGACCGATCCTCTGGCTCACGCTGCCGGTCTACGCTTCCCGTCCGGCCACGCCGCGGGCAGCGCAGCGGTGTTCGGTGCGGTCGTCGTGGCCGTCCACTACCCCAGCGAGTCGCCGCTGGAGTGCTGCTCGGGATCGCCTCGCTGGCGGCGACGAGTCCTCTGCTGCTCCGCGACGGCATCGCGCGCAGGCGGTGGGTCGCGAGTGCGCCGGGCGGGACGTCGTCGCGAACGGCGCCAGGCCTCGACCGCATCACGCAGGAGATCCCGGAGGTGTGGTCCAGCAGCTGTTGCCGCGCGGAATCAGTGATCGGCCGGACGATGTCAGCTGGCGGTCAGTGAGTCGAGGGCGGCGCGGAGGCGCGTGGAGGCGTCCCTGGCGACGGTGGCGAGCTCGGCCGGTTGCTGGTTGTTGCCGTCGCCGGCCATGGCGAGCAGTTCGGCGGGGTCGACGGCCTGGACGAGGGTGCGGCCGTCGGATTGGCGGACGGTAACGTTGCAGGGCAGTTGGAGGCCGATCTCGGGGTCGGTGGACAGGGCTTGGTGGGCGAGGGCGGGGTTGCAGGCGCCGAGGATGGTGTAGTCCTCGACGTCCTCGCCGAGCTTGGCCTTAAGAGTGGCGCGGACGTCGATGGTGGTGAGGACGCCGAAGCCCTGGGTGGCCAGTGCCGCGGTGACGGCATCGATGGCGTCGCTCTGCGATAGCGCGAGTGTGACGGTGTGTGCGGACATCGTTGTCTCCTGTGTTCGGGCGGATGTCAGGCGAGGGAGAGGAAAAGTTTCTCCATCTGGGCCCGGTCGGGTCTTCCTTCCTCGCCGGCGTTGATGCACTGCTCCAGTCCGGCGGCGATGATCGCGAACCCGGCCTTGTCCAGAGCTCGTGAGACGGCGGCGAGCTGGGTGACGACGTCCTTGCAGTCGCGGCCGTCCTGCAGCATGCGGATGACGCCGCCGAGCTGGCCTTCGGCGCGTCGCAGTCGGTTGACCACGCTGCCGACGACATCGTCCTCGATCTTCATTCCGACTCCTCCGAGTGATACCTCTGGGGGTATGCTGCCAATCGTACATTCGATACCCAGTGGGGTATCAATGGCGTTGGACTCGGAGGTTTCACATGTGTCAGCGGGCGACGTGCCGGACGTGCGGGAAGGCCACCTTTCGTGGCTGTGGGCAGCACGTCGAGCAGGTTCTTGCCGGGGTTCCGGCGGCGCAGCGCTGCAGCTGTGCGGCGACGCCGAGTTCGGGCGGTGGGTGGCGGCGGCTGTTCCGTCGCGCCTGACGGCCACCCGCGTAGAGATGGTCGTGGCCCCGACGTCGCTGCGGCGCGGTTAGCCCCGTCAGGGGTCGAGGCGGCGGGCGAGATTCGGCTGTACCGGGCCGGACAACTCCTGGGCGGTGCCGCGGCGCCCGGCAATCGTCATGAGCAGGGATTCAGCCGGCCCTTCGACGTCAGGTCGCCTTCCGGCGGCCGACGCTCCGATGCGGGAACTGGTGCGGTCACCACGAGTCGATCGAGCCGGTGATCACCGCGAACGCCTGATCGATGGGCACCTCGATGGTGACCGTGCCGGTGATCGGGGGATCGCTGCCGGGGCGTCACACCGACGCCGGCAGCTCGATTGTCACCACGGCGCCGCCACCTTCGCGGTTCGCGGCGATGGCCCGGCCCCCGTGGGCCTGCGCGATGGCCGCCACGATGGACAGACCCAGCCCGGTGCCGCCGCTGTCGCGGGTTCGTGCCGCTTCCGCGCGGTGGAACCGCTCGAAGGCGTGCGGCAGGAATTCCGGCGGGAAGCCTCCTCCGCGGTCGGCGATCTCGATCGTGATCTGGCCGCTCAGCCCTGCCGCGGTGGTGACGTCCACGACTGTGCCGGCCGGAGCGTGGCGGATCGCGTTGTCGAGCAGGTTGTCCACCGCCTGACGGAGCCGGTCCTGGTCGGCGTCGACGGTGAGCTCGGCAGGGCCGTGCCGGACCACCGTGATCCGTGCGCCGCCGCGCGCGGCCGCCCCGCGGGCGGCGGTTGACAGAAGGTCCGGCAGGGAAAACCGTTGCGGGCGCAGGAATGGTTGGTGATTGTCCGCGCGGGCCAGTAGCAGCAGGTCCTCGGCCAGCCGGATCAGCCGGTCAGTCTCTTGGCCGGCCGCCGTGACCGCCTCGACGAGGTCGTCGCGGCTGCGCCCGGGACGGGCCGCGAGCTCGAGTTCGGTGCGCAGGATCGCCAGGGGGGTGCGCAGCTCGTGTCCGGCGTCGGCGACGAACCCGCGCTCGCGGTCCAAGGCCTTCTGCAGCCGATCGAGCAGCGCGTTCATCGTGGTGCCCAGCGCGGCGATCTCGTCGCGGGTCGAGGGCACCGCGAGCCGGCGGTTCAGGTTCTGCTCGCTGATCTCGGCGGCCTGGCCGCGCATCCGTTCCACCGGTCGCAACACGGTTCCGGCCAGCAGCCACGCCCCGACGCCGGCCAGCAACACCGCGAGCGGCCCGCCGATGATCAGCGCCGACGTCGCCCGGTCGACCGCCGCGTCGGAAACGTCGGTCCCGGTTCCGACCACGATCAGCTGGCGACGTCCACCGGTCACGACGGTGGTGGCCAGCACGCGGCTGCGGTCGCCGTTCACCGTCGCGGTGAACGACACCTCACCTGCAGCGGCCTGTGCGCGCTGCGCCGGGTCGAGCAAGGGCTGGGGACCTGCCTCGACGGAGGAGGTCACGACCTGCCCGTCGAGTCCGCTGATCTGCAGGATCTCGTCGGTCAGGCCCGCCCGCGGGAGCCCGCCCTCCGACCCGAGCTCGTCGGCCACGGATGCCACGCGGGCACGCAGTCCCGGGTCCAGGGAGGCGTCGACGCTGACGCGCAGCTGCAGCACGAACGTGGCCCCCGCCAACCCGATCACCACGGCGGTGGCCAGCGCGAACAGCAGGGCCAGGCGGAACCTCAGCGGCATCGGACGGTCCGTCCGCCGGGCCGCGGCGGCGTCATGCCGACATCTCCGACGGCTCCGTGCGGAGCCGGTATCCCGAACCGCGGACGGTCTCCAGCTGTTCGACCCCGAACGGTCGGTCGATCTTGCGGCGGAGGTAGAGCACGTACTGGTCGACCACGTTGGACACGCCGTCGTAGGCGAAGTCCCACACGTGGTCGAGGATCCGGGTGCGGGTGAGCACCTGTCCGGGATGGCGCAGGAACAGCTCCAGCAGCGCGAATTCCTTGCTCGAGAGCTCCAGTTCGGTGTTACCACGCCACGCGCGGCGCGTGGCCGGGTCCAGCCGCAGGTCCGATACTTGCAGCTCGGTGGGCCGCTCCACCGCGCCCCGCCGGATCAGTGCCCGTACCCGCGCGGAGAGCTCGGCGAAGCTGAACGGCTTGGCGAGGTAGTCGTCGGCACCCGCGTCGAGTCCGCGCACCCGGTCGTCCACATCATCGCGGGCGGTGAGCATCAGCACCGGCATCCAGCGCCCCGCTGAGCGCAGGCTGCGGCACACCTCGACGCCGTTCATGCCGGGCAGCATCACGTCCAGCAGCACCGCGTCGTAGTCAAGCTCGGTTGCCTGCCACAGGGCGCCCGGACCCGTGCTGGCGACGTCGACGGCGTAGCCGTCCTCCTCGAGGCCCCGTTTCAGCAGTGCGGCCATCCGAAGCTCGTCCTCTACGACCAGTACCCGCACGCCCAGAACCCTATTCAGGCTCGATGTGAGAACGATGAGAAAAGGCGGCGGCCCGGCCCTTCACGAGGGTCGGCCAGCCGAGGGTGCGGGGTCGTCGGCGAGCACCCGACGACTGCTGCACTGTCGTGAGGCGGGCGATCGCGCCGACCGGTGGGACGGGTCGCCGTCAGCCGTTCGGGGCGGTGGCCGATCCGGTCGGCACCAGAGCCGTCTGGCAGCGCGCGTCGAGTGTGTCGATCAGCTGTAGAACGTGGTCGATGGCTGCCGTGCCGTCGCGGCCCGTGCGGGCAGCTTCACGGAGCTGGGCGACGGAGTCCTTCAGGTCGGCGAACACCGCGTGCAGTTGTTCGTTCCGGGTGGACAGGCGGCGGTCCATGCGGGTCTCGGCACGGTCGGCGGCCGCGATGACGGCCGCTCCCTTCGCGCCTCCGGCGGCGACGACAGCCTGCGACAGGTCCTCGAGGGTCTGTGTGCTCTTCAGGCAGTCCTGTGTGTCGAGGGCCAGTCGGTCCGTAGCCGCGAGCGACGGGCCGGTCTGAGGTGACCTTGACACCGGCGGGGCCGGGGTGGGGTCCTGCCACTGCGCGAAGATCAGCACGGCGGCGATGACCGTGGCGGCTACCACTGTGGAGCCGATCAGCCGGTCGCTCCATCGGACCGGTCCCGATCGGGTCCAGGCTCCACGTCGGCGAGGCGCCTTGCTGCTCACGCCGGTTGATCGCCGGCGTCGTCGCCGGTGTTACGTGTTCGAGGCCGCACGCCAACAAGGTACGGACATTTGTGGCCTCCGAGCTCGGCGCGTCCTACGGTGTGGGCATGCCCGATCCCGCGGATCGCCCGTCGGAACGGGTGCGGGTGCCCCCACCGCTGATCTCGCGTCGGATCGCCTCCGGGCGTGGGGCCACGGAGCAGCCCAACGCCGGTGGTGACGGTGAGGCCGCCCTGACCCCGCGGTTCTGGGGGGCGGTGCTTTTCACCGGTGTGGCGGCGGGGCTGTTCGGGGTGGCGATGATGGCGCTGCTGACCACCGTCGAGCACATCGGGTTCGGCTACGACAGCGGCAGCTTCGCCTCCGGGGTGGAGCAGGCGTCCGGGCTGCGAAGGGTGGTGGCGCTGCTGGTGGCGGGGGTGATCGGGGGTCTGGGCTGGTACCTGTTGCGGCGCTGCACGAAGGGCCAGCGGGCCGAGGCCGACGAGGCCGCGTGGTTCGGTTCGGCGCTGTCGTGGCCGCGCAGCCTGGGCACGTCGGTGCTGTCGGAGATCGTGATCGGGCTCGGGGCGTCGCTCGGGCGGGAGGCGGCGCCGAAGCTGATGGGGGCGGTGTCGGGCAGCGTGCTGGCGCGCTGGACGGGGATGGACGCGGGCCAGCGACGGCTGCTGGTGGCGTGCGGGGCGGGTGCCGGGCTGGCCGCGGTGTACGACGTGCCGCTGGCCGGGGCGCTGTTCACAGCGGAGATCATGATCGGGGTGATCACGCTGCCCGTGGCCCTGCCGGCGCTCGTGTGCTCGGGGGTGGCCACGGTGACGGCGTGGGTGTACCTGCCGGCGCAGGCCACGTACCTCGGTGTCCCCGACTACGCGTTCACCCCGTCGGCGCTGGTGTGGGCGATGCTGGCCGGGCCGGTGATCGGGCTGGTGGCGGTCGCGTTCATCCGGATGGTCGCGGTCGTGTCGCACCACCGGGCGAGCGGGAGGCTCGTGCTCGTCGCGCCGCTGGTGGCGTTCGGGGTGCTCGCCGGGGTCGGGCAGGTGTTCCCTCAGCTGTTCGGCAACGGGAAGGGCATCGCGCTGGATGCGTTCCTCGGCACGACCGGGGTGTGGTTGCTGCTGGCGCTGTTCGTGCTCAAACCGCTGGTCACGGCGCTGTGTCTGGGCAGTGGTGCGTCGGGCGGGCTGCTCACGCCGACGCTGGCCACCGGGGCGGCGCTTGGCGGGTTGCTGGGGATCGTGTGGTCGGCGCTGTGGCCGGGCACGCCGGTGGGGGTGTTCGCGCTGGTCGGGGCGGCGGCGATGCTCGGGGCCGGAATGCAGGCGCCGCTGACCGCGCTGGTGCTGGTCCTGGAGCTCACCGGCACCGGGTTCGGGCTGACGGTGCCGCTGGTGGTGGCGACGGCTTTGGCCACCGCGGTCGCCCGCCGGGTGGACGGGTACTCGATCTACTCCGGGCGGCTCGCCGCTCTCCCGTCGTCGGTCGGGCGTTCAGAGGGTGCCGGTGAGGGCCTGCAGTCCGAGGCTCGCGGCCGCGACCAGCACCCACAGAACCGCGCCGAGTAGCAGCGGACGGACCCCCGCGCGCCGGATGTCGCCGAGGCGCAGCGTCAGCCCGATCCCGGCGAGGGCGGTGGTGATGAGGAACGTTCCGCCGAACGTGAGCGCCGAGTGCCAGCCGGCGGGGACCAGACCGGCCGAATTCAGGGCCGCCGCGACGACGAACCCGACGAGGAACAGCGGGACCAGCTTCGTCCACGGCAGCGCCCGCAGGCTGAACCCGCCCTCACGCCGCTCTCCGCCGGACTCGCGGTGGGCCACCCACAGCGCCAGCGCCGTCACGATAGGAATGATCATGAGACTGCGGGTCAGCTTGACGACCACCGCGTACGAGCCGGCGTCGCCGCCGTAGGCGTAGGCGGCGGCGACCACCGAGGACGTGTCGTTGATCGCGGTGCCGGCCCAGAGGCCGAACGCGTGGGGGTCGAGGTGGAGCAGGTGCCCGATCTGGGGAAAGGCGAGCACGGCGACGATGTTGAAGGTGAAGATCGTGCCGATGGCGTAGGCGACCTGGGAGTCCTTGGCCTTGATGACGGCCTGGGTCGCGGCGAGGGCCGACGCGCCGCAGATGCCGGTGCCGACGCCGATGAGCAACTGTGTGGGCCCGCGGACCCCGAGCAGCCGGCCCAGCCCCCAGGCCCCGAGCAGCGCGACGGCCAGGGTGCCGAGCATGACCGGCAGCGACGACGCCCCGACCTGCGCCACCTGCTGCAGCGACAGGGTCGCGCCGAGCACGACGATGGAGGCCTGCAGGACGGGCCGGGAGGCGAAGGCGAGCCCGGGGCGCAGCGTCTCGCCGGGCCGGAGCACGGCGGCGACCAGCACCCCGAGCACGATCCCGAACACCGGCCCGCCGACGACCGGGACCTCGATGCCGGCGAGGGTGGCGACGACCGCGACGGCGAGGGCGACCGCGAGCCCGGGCAAGCCGTGGCCGATCCGGCTCACCCTGGTCGTCGGCGCCGCTCCGGTCGGGAGGTCGTCGCCGTCGATGGGAGTGGTCGTGGTGGTCCCGGCCGGACGCGTGCGGGGTGTCATTCGGCACTCCTCGTGGTCAGGCCGAGCTCCTGGGCGTGGGGGAACTCGTCGGCGATGAGGACGACGTCGAACCCGGCGCGGTCGAGCAGGCCGGCTCCGATGGACGCGCGGTAGGCGCTCTGGCAGTGCACCCACAGCTGCCGGTCGGGGAGCTCGTCGAGTCGTGCGGCGAGCTGGGGGAGTGGGATGTGCAGGGCGCCGTGGATGTGGGCGGCGGCGTACTCGTCGTCGCGGCGGACGTCGACGATCACCGGGTCCTCGCCGCGGTCGCTGCGTCCGGCGTGCAGGTCCTCGAAGGTCGCGGTGGGGTAGCTGCGGGTGGGCTGGCCGTCGGCCAGCGCGTCGATGGTTCCGGTGGCCCGGCCCTCGGGGCGGTCGATGCCGATGCGGACGAGCTGACGCTGGGCCTCGGCGACCTGGTCGGGGTTCTCGCCGATGAGGGTGAGCGGGGTGCCCCACGGGATGACCCAGCCGAGCCACGTGGCGAACTGCGGGCCCAGGCCGATGCCGACGCTGCCGGCGATGTGTTCGGCGGCGTAGGCGGTGCGGTCGCGCAGGTCGACGACCCACTCACCGGCGGCGATGCGCTTGGCCAGCTCGCGGGGTTCGAGGGTGGGCAGCGGCGAGAGGTCGACCGCGGCGGGGCCGGCCAGGTTGGCCGGGGCCATGTGGGCGTAGTAGGCGGGGTAGGCGGTGAGGCCGGCCACGAGCCGGGCGACGAACGCGTCCTCGTCGGGTTCGAGCAGCGCGTCGTTGCGGGTGCGCTCGTCGGCGATGGTGCCGTCGCGGCCGCCGGCGGCCGGTCCCGCAGAGCAGAAGCTGCCGAAGCCGTGGGTCGGGTAGACCGCGGCATCCCCCGGCAGGCTCTCGGCCAGGTGTCGGGCGGAGTGGTACTGCGCGCGGGTGAGCTCGTCGGTGCGGTCGGCGTCCACCAGATCGGTACGCCCCACGCTGCCGTAGAGCAGGGATCCGCCGGTGAACACGGCCGGTGCGGCGTCGCTGTCGGCGCCGCTGACCACGTACGCGAGGTGGGTGAACGTGTGGCCCGGAGTGGCGATCACGCGCACGGTCATCGTGCCGACGGTCAGCTCGTCGCCGGCGCGCACGGCGACCCGGTCGAAGGAGACGGGGTCCTCCGCGTTGACGACGTAGCGGGCGCCGGTGCGCGCGGCGAGCTGGTAGCCGCCGGTGACGTAGTCGTTGTGGATGTGGGTCTCGACCACCATCTCCAGGACGAGGCCGCGTTCCGCCAGGAGGGCCTCGATGCGGTCGATGTCGCGCTGCGGGTCGACGACCACGGCGGCAGCACCGTCGTGCGCGAGGTAGCTGCGGTCCCCGAGCTCCTCCGTGGCGATCACTTCGACGTTCAGCATGCGGACCCTCCGTTGAAATGTCCGGACATATAAAATGACAGTAGGTCTCGGTGGTGGCCCGGTCAACCAGATCGCGGCACATCACGGTGCGGCGATAAGCGAGCAGGCACTGGTCGACGTGGCGAACCTCGACGTCGCCGACGCCTCACCGTCGTGCGGCTCTCGCGATCTTGACGTCGCCGCCAACACCTTCGGCGTGATCTGACCGGTCCCGATGCGGGACTGTCAGACGGTGAACTCGCGGGTGGCAGAGGTTTGCCCGGCCAGCGCGGACATGGTCACCCAGCTCGCATCGGGTGGCAGGCCCGGGGCGCCGGCATCAGCGGGCAAGGTGCCGTAGAGAGCGATGACCCTGACGGTCAGCGGCCCATGCGTGGTGAATGTCATCTCGATGCCGTCGGCGGGCGGCGCAGCGTAGCCGGCGCCCCATCTCCCTCCGACGTTCGTGCCGCCCGGCAACGCGATGCCGCCGACGGTCGCACCCTCGATCGCGTCGCCGTAGACGTAGACGTAGCTGGCGCCCGGACCTGCCTGGACGCGGACCGATGTGTCGCGGGCTCCGTCGGACCGGCGGCGGTCGCCCAGCTGCTGCAGTGTCGGCACCACGACCGACCGCGTAGGACGAGCAACGGTGGCCAGGACGGGCCGCGGTGGCAGGTTCGGGAAGCTACCGGTGGGCAGCGTCACTCGTTGCGCCAACAGGGGCGCGACCATGGGTTCGTCCGGCTCGCCGGTCGTCACCCAGTACGCCCGACCGGTGTCGCCGTCCACCGCGTAGCCCAGACTGACCGGGCGCGGCCTGCCGATGTCGAAGCCGTCCACACCCAGACCGACCCCGACCAGTGTCACCGCTGCCACCAGGACGAACGACTGCATCACGGTGAACACGCGCGGCGTGAACGGCAGCAACGACAGGGCGGTCGCGCCGAACAGCACGGCCGCGACGAGTGGCGCCGCCGCCAGTGAGATGCCCAGTAGGGGGAACAGCAGCAGCACGATCGGCACGACGAGCAGCATCGCGGGCGCTGCGGCCGCGCCTGCCGCGATCGCATGCCACGGTGAGCCCTCGCCCGCCCAGCGTTGCGCGGCCGCCATCGCCGACGCCCCGATCACCGCCGGCCAGGTGAACAGGTACGCCCCTCCCGGCGCGACGGCGGCCGTCACCAGCGCGAGCGTGGCAAGCCAACTCAACGACGCGAGAGCTACCTCGGCGACCGTTGCTCGGCGGCGGGCCCAGCGGTACCAGATCGTCAGCGCCACGAGAGCGAGCAGGGTGAAACCCGTCGCGTAGTACTGCGACCGGTAGGTGTCGCCGATGTAGAGCAACGCGTACAGCGGGCGGACGGAGAGGAGAAACAGCCACAGTGCGATTCCGATCGCCGCCGCTGCGATCACCGGCCCCAGGAACGACGCGGCGACGTCACCGATCCGACCCGGTCGGGCGCCGCGGCGGCGGTGGGACCAGATCGCGGCGACGACGGCCAACGCCGCCAGCAGGGCCAGCGGCCACACCAGCCACGCCGGGTAGTGCACGAACAGGCCGAGCACCGTGAAGTAGCTGTCGTCTCCGTCGGGCAGTGCGCCGAGATCGCTGCCGCCCAGCTCGCGCACCGCGGCCAGGACCGAGGCGCCCATGTCCTGCACGCTCGACGCGTCCAGGTGTGCGAGGTCGTCGTGCTGGGTGTGGTAGTTCGCCGATCCGCCGACGAACGCGAAGTTGAGCCCGCGTAACCCGGCTTCGCCGAAGACGGTCAGGTCGGTGTAGTTGGGCAGCAGCTCGTAGATGTCATCCGACACCGAGGTCGCGAGCGCGCCGCTCGCACCGGCCGCGCGCATCAGCCCTGCGTTCGCACCCACCGTCTGGAACATGATCGCCGGGCCGGATGTCCCCCTGGCCTCCATGTTGACCACCGCTGTGCGCCTCGGATCGGCGGCGCCACCGGAGTCCACGTAGGCCTGGGCGCCGAGGTCGCCGACCTCCTCGCCGTCGGTGAACAGGATCTCCACGTCGTTGCGCAGGGGTGGCGCCGCCTTCAGCGCACGGACGATCTCCAGGATCGCGGCGACGTTCGAACCGTCGTCGGCAGCGCCGGGCCCCGACGCCACCGAGTCGTAGTGCGCGACCAGCACGATCCGTCCGCTGGGCGCAGAACCGGGAAGCCGTGCTCGGATGTTGGTGACGGTACCCACGACATGCAGTTGGTCTGCATGAGCCCGACCTGCCACCCGGGTGTCGGTCGACGGTCGGAGGCCAAGCCCTCGCAGCTGGTCGACCAGGTAGTCACGGACCTTCTCGTTCGCGACAGATCCGGCAGGATGCGGGTCTCCCACGATCGGCCCCAGGCGGGTGATCGCCCGCTGCGCGGAGAACTCGGCCTCCGGAGCGTCCCTCCCGGCAGCCGCCGGCGGCAGAGTCATGAAGGCGGCCAGTGCGCCCAGCCCGGCGATCACCAGAAGCGTGACAGCCGCGCTCAGCCCGTTCCTCGACGACACGGGGTGATCGAAACTCGACGGGCGAGGTAGCCGCAACGCCGCATGATCAGCCGTAATCCCACGTTAAGGTGTTCAACGGAGTCGGCATCGACCACTAGATCATGTCAGTTTCGGTCGCAACGTCGCAATTCACGGGGTTCTGGCCCAGGCGTCTGATTGATCGCATTCTGAGGAAATATTCATCTTGTCGTCGCTTGTTCGCCGACGGTAGACCTGTTGTCACCCGATCGGGGTCGGGAATGCTGTGCCAGCCAGCCGGGCGGGCGGCGTTCGGCGGATGCAAGCGGAGGGTCTGTCACCGATGGCGGGAATTGCTGGACGCATGACGCGGTCCCGGTTCGTGGCACTGCTGATCGCGCTGCTGGCCGCGGCGGGGCTGGCCGTGGTCGCCCCGGGGGTGGCCCAGGCACGCGACGGCCGCGGCGACGTGCCGAGGGTGGGGCACGTGTGGACGATCATCCTGGAGAACAAGTCCTACGAGGCGACGTTCACCGGGCTGAACCAGAACGACTACCTGTGGAAGACCCTCCCCAGCTACGGGCTGCTGCTGCGCCAGTACTACGGCACCGGCCACTTCAGCCTGGACAACTACATCTCGCTGGTCGGCGGCCAGTCCCCGGCACCGGACAACCAGAACGACTGCCCCACCTACGTCGACGCGAAGCCCGCCACGAAGGCCGCCGACGGCCAGGTCAACGTGTCGTCCGGGTGTGTCTACCCCGCGTCGGTGCCCACGCTGTTCAACCAGCTCGACCAGGCGCGGGTGCCGTGGAAGATCTACGCGCAGGACATGGGCAACACCCCCGGCCGGGAGGACCCCTACCACTGCGGCATCCCCGGCAACCCCGCCGGCGCCGGCGTCCCCGACCCGCCGAGCGCCACCGCGCAGGACCAGTACGTGGCCAAGCACAACCCTGCCCCCTGGTTCCACTCGGTGACCGACAACCCGAACGACTGCAAGAACGTCGTGCCGCTCGACGGGCTGCCCGCCGCCACCGGGCACCCCGCCGTCAACGGTCTCGCCCAGGACCTGGCCAGTGAGAAGTCCACGCCGCAGTTCTCGTGGATCAGCCCGAACAACTGCTCCGACGCCCACGACGCCACCTGCAAGGGCGACAACCTCTCCGGGGACCCGAACAACCACCAGGGCGGGCTCTACGCCGCGGACTTGTTCCTCGAGAAGGTCGTCCCGCAGATCATGGCGTCGCCGGCGTTCCAGAAGGACGGCCTGATCCAGGTGATCTTCGACGAGGCGTTCCCGCCGTACAAGATGTACGGCAACTCGATCGCCGACTTCGCCGGCAACGCCACCGCATCGCTCAACGTCCCGACCGACGTCTCGCAGTCGGTGGTGGCCTGCTGCAACGAGCTGCCCGGCCCCAACACCGCCCAGCCCGGCTTCCAGGCGTTCGGCCAGGACACCACCCCCGGCGGTGGCATCACCGGTGCGGTGTTCATCAGCCGCTACATCACCCCGGGCTCGATCAGTGACCAGCCCTACAACCACTACAGCTGGCTGCGCAGCACGGAGGACCTGTTCGGGGTGCGCAAGGGCGGCAGCGACGGCGACGGGCACCTCGGGTTCGCCGGAGCAGACGGCCTGCGTCCCTTCGGTGCCGACGTCTACAACAACCCGTCGGGCAAGGCCCTGCCGCCCGCGCCGTCGGGCACCGTCGTCTACCCGGCGACCGCCAGCTCGGACGACCCGGCGGTCCCGGCCGTGCCGGCCCCGAAGTGAGGAACGGTGTCCCGGCGCTCACGCTGGTCGTCCTGCTCGGTCTCGCCGGATGCTCGGCCGGGGCGGCGCCCGACGATGCGGCTTCGGTCGTCGCCAGGCTGGGGGCGGTCCCGATCCCCACGGCGCCGGCCGTCGCGCCCGTCGAACGGGCCGACGCCGCCCATCCCCAGGTCCTCGCCATGGGCGAGCCGGTCGACGCGACGGTGCCGGGAGGCGCGGCGCGGGTGAGCGTGCTGGGGCCGGAGATCACGCCGGCCCCGAGCCCGACCGGTCCGCCTGAGCAGGGTTCGGCCGCGTTCACCGTGCAGGTCGCCGCCGGCTCGGGCACGGTCGCGGTCGCGGCGACGGACCTGTCGGGCCGTGACGACCACGGGCGTGCCCTCGTCCTCACCTCGATGGGGCCCGCCACGGCGGTGTCGGTGCCGGGAGCGGCACCGGCCACCCTGCGGGTCACGGCGGAGGTCCACGCCGGCGCGGCCCAGATCACCTGGCGCCACGCCGGAGCCGCGATGGCGCTGTGGACCTTCAACGCGGAGCTCGACTGAGCGTCTGCTTCAGCCCGCGCCGAGCACGCGTAGAAGGGACTGCAGGGCCTGGCGCGTGGTCGCGACACCGTCGGGATCGATGAGCTTCAGCGCGGTGGCTTCGGCGCGCGTCGCGATCCGAGCTGCGCGCTCCACTGTGGACAACCCGGCCGGGCTCAGGGTCAGGGCTCTGGGCTGTCGCGAGGGACCGTCGGCACGCTCGATGAGCCCGGCGGCGAGCAGTCGCTGAACGAGGGTGTTGACCGCTTGCGGACTCGTGAGCAACGCGCGGGCGAGGTCGGCGCCGGACAGTCCGGGTCGGCTCGCGATGTGGGCCAGAGCGCTGAACTGGCGCAACGTGAGGCCGATGTCGGCCAGTGCGCTGTCCACGCGTCGCTCCAGCAGGTGTCCCACCTTCGCCATGAGATAGGTCAGGTGGCTGTCCGGGTCGATCCGCATCGCAGGTGGGGGAGCCATGCCGTTTCGCTCCGCGGTCGGTGCCGGCGGGCCGGGTGTCTGCGAGGTGCTCGTCACGCGCTCGATCGTGCCGTCTCGCCCGGCCCTCTGACAACATGCTGCTACTCTGTCAATATGTTGTCAGTGAGGAGATCTCGCGGACCTGCTGATCGCAGCTCGACCAGCTCGACATCGACCGAGCTCGCGCACGTGGTCATCACGGGACTGGTGACCCTCGCGCTGGCCGTGGCGGTCGGGCTGGTGGTCGGGGTGACGGCAACCCAGTGGCTGGCCCTCGGCGTGGGTGGGTCGCTGGTCCTGTGGGTGGGCGGTGCGATCAGTGGTCAGGTACTCATGGCCCGTCTGCTCGACGGTGGCGACGGCCGGCGCGTGCTGGACTACCTGCGGTTGCTGATGTGGATCATCCCGCGCTTCTATGTGCCACTGGGGCTCGTCGCGCTCGGGTGCGGCCTCGGCCTCGTCGTGCAAGCCGGCGCGTCGTTCGGCAGTCCGGTCGTCGCCGTCCCGCTCGGTCTGTACCTGGTGACGGCGGTGGCCGGCTCGGCCGTCAGCGCGCCCGGATACCTGCGCTTGATGACATTCGCCTCCACCCACGGCCCGGACCACCCGGACGTCCGGCGCCGACTTCTCCGGTTGGCATGGCTCAATCGCGTCGAGCTGGGCCTGGTGGTCGGCGCCGGATTCGTCCTCTTGGCCAGCGCCATGTGATCGCGTTGTGAAGGCGGGCGCTCGATGTCGGCCCCGTCGGGACATCGTCCCGGCCCGATCCGATTGCGCTGTGGACGTTCGATGCCGAACCGGACCGCGTAGGCCGGAGGGCACTAACCTGTGCGACCTGGTGTCGTCGGACGATCGGCGGTGCCGGCTCGTGTCGTAGGCGACGCGCGTAACGCCACGAACCCGGCGGCGGCGATGAAGACGACGAGGCTGGTCCAGTCGTTGAGCCGCAGGCCCAGGAAGTGGTTGACGTGGTCGACGCGTAGCGCCTCGATCCAGGCCCGGCCCACGGTGTAGGCGGCCACGTAGAGCGCGAAGAGCCGCCCGTTGTTCAGGATCCAGCGTCGTCCCGCCCAGATCAGCAGGACCGCGACACCCACGTCCCAGAGCGACTCGTAGAGGAACGTCGGGTGGTACGTCGCGATGAGCGGGCTGTCCGGCGGGCGGTGGGCCGGGTCGATCTCCAGGGCCCACGGCAGGGTGGACGGTCCTCCGTAGAGTTCCTGGTTGAACCAGTTGCCCCAGCGTCCGACGGCCTGGGCCAGGACGAGGCCGGGCGCCATGGCGTCCGCGAAGTCGGCGAGCCGGATGCCGCGGCGCCGGCAGCCGATCCACGCCCCGACCGCGCCGAGGGCCACCGCGCCCCAGATCCCGAGCCCTCCGTCCCAGATGTAGAGGGCGCGGATGGGCTGCTGCCCCGGGGCGAAGTAGAACTCCGGGTCGGTGATGACGTGGTAGAGCCGTCCGCCGACGATGCCGAACGGCACGGCCCACATCGCGATGTCGACGACGTCGTCGGGATGGCCTCCGCGATCGGACCAGCGTCGCCGCGTGAGCCATACCGCGAGAATGATGCCGGCGAGGATGCACAGCGCGTAGGCGCGGATCGGGACCGGCCCGAGGTACCAGACCCCTTGGGCCGGGCTGGGCAGGTAGGCCAGAGACACGCGTCCTCCAGATGCTCGGCCTCCATCGTGACAGACGCGGTCGTGACGCGATCCGACACCGCGGGCGATGGCCGCGCGGGTGATGAGGGCGTTCTCATCCGGCGTACATCCTGGGCCAATGCTCGGCGGCGGAAGGTGGTGCAGTCCCACCCGGCCCTCAGCGGAGGTAGACCCGATGAGCATCACCGACCAGCGTGCGGGAACGCGTGCGACGCAGCGGTCGTCACCGTCTCGGTGTGATCATCGGGTCTCGCTGCTCGGTGGGAGGGCCACCGGTCGCTACCGGCGCCGCGGCCGGTGGGCAGTCACGTCGGCCGGTGTGCAGGCACGCCCGTCGGACCGGGAGCTCGCGTTGTCGAGCTACCTGGACGTGCTGCGCGCCGAGCATCTGCTGCCGCTGTTCGTCGACGTGGCCGACCCGCACCCCTTTGCCCGGCGCGGCCTGGACGTCCACCGCTACGCCGCGGAGGCGGTCCTGGACCCGGCGCGGTTCACCCTCACCTCGCCCGGTCGTCGGGAGCTGGCCCGCGACGTGCTCGAGGCCCGGGACCGGCTGGTGGTGCTGCCCGGCTGTCGCGACACGCCTGCCGGCGAGACATGGGCGGCGGCGGTCGCCCTGCGCGCCGGATCGGTGGCCTGAGGTGCTGCTCCAGGAACCCCCGCGCCCGGCCGCCGGAGCGCCCCGTCACCGCCGCCGTGGGCGGCGCCCGCGCCTGATCGTCGCGGTGGTGTTGGCGCTGGTGCTCGGGACGGCCGGTATCTCCTACACGCAGGCGTTGACCTTCCCCGGCGACGCGAGCTGGCAGGTGCGCACCGTCGAGTGGGTGCGCGACAACGGCGGCGCCGGGCTGGTCAACATCGTCGAGAACTGGTGGTTCGCCCACAACGTCCCGACCGGTACCGCCCCGGCGCCCGGATCACTGCCGACGGTCACCGGCAGCGGCGCCCCGGCCGTGGCTGCTGCGGCGCAGCCGCCCCGGTTGCCGCTGCTGAGCGGGGTGACTCCGCTGACCGGGGAGGGGGTCTGGGTGCCCAGCGCGCAGACGGTGGCCGGCGCACCGGTGATGGACACCGGCTACTTCCGGCCCGACCCGGCCTACCCGAGCCAGATCGTGGGAGCGGCCTGGCTCGACCAGTCGCTGACCTCCACCCGCCTGATCTCCGGCACCCGCGAGCCGGGCGGCACCTCCCCGGACGGCGCGCAGGTGCCCCCGCAGCTGCGCCCGACGCTGGTGGCCGCGTTCAACTCCGGCTGGAAGATGAAGGACATCTCCGGCGGCTTCTACGCGGCTGGACGGACCGCCGTGCCCCTGCAGGACGGTGCGGCGTCGCTGGTCATCGACACCGCCGGTCGGGTGACGGTCGGGCAGTGGGGCCGCGACGTCTCGATGTCGCCCCAGGTGGCCTCGGTGCGCCAGAACCTGAGCCTGGTCGTGGACCAGGGGCGAGCGGTGTCCGGGTTGGCCGACAACTCCAGCGGGGCGTGGGGGAGTGCGAAGAACCAGTTCCAGTACACCTGGCGCTCGGGGGTCGGGACCGACCGTTCCGGCAACCTCGTCTACGTCGCCGGCGACAAGCTGACGCTCGCCGGGCTGGCCCAGGCGATGGTCGAGGCCGGAGTGCAGCGGGGCATGGAGCTCGACATCCACCCCGGCATGGTCACCTTCAACACCTTCCATCCCGCGCCCGGCGGACCGTTCGGGCTCGCCGCGGCCAAGCTGCTTCCCGCGATGCCGCAGCCCGCGACCCGGTACCTCCAGCCCGATCAGCGTGACTTCTTCGCCGTCACGGTGCGTTCCGGGGCCGCCGCCCTCAGCTCGTCGGTCCCGGCAGGTTCCCGGTGAGCGTCCGGTCGCGTTGTCGCGCTGCGGCGGGGTGACGTGGTGCTGGACTGGTCGCTGGTCACCGGGGTGGTCCCCGCCGTGGTGTTCGTACTCGGGTGCGTCGCGATGGTCTTCCTGCTCTGGCCCCGTCCGGAGCGGCGGTGGGGGCGGACCGCGATGGTGGCGGCGACGGTGGCTGGCGCGGGGGTGGCGGCAGCGATGGCCGCGGTCGCCCTGGCGGCACCGTTCCCCGATCCGGTCCCGGCCGTGGTGTGGTGGTCGCTGGGCGTGGTGCTGTCGGCGGCGAGTGTCGCCGCGATGGTGGTGGCGACCCGCCCGCGCCGGCCCGAGTTCGGGTCGGCGGTGGTGGCGGCCGCGGTGCTGGTGGCGGTCGCCGCGGGTAGCCAGGTGAACGTATACTTCGCCCAGTTCCCGACGGCCCGGGCCCTGTTCGCGCTGCCCGCGGCCAACCAGGTCGACCTGCCGCAGGTCACCCGGGCGGCGTCGGTCCTGGTCACCCGGCCGTCCGGGGGCCCGCTCGACGCCGTGTGGCGCCCCCCGCCCGGCATGCCGGGCGCCGGCACGGTCTCGGAGATCCCGGTCCCGGGGCCGCTGTCCGGATTCCGGGCCCGGCCCGCCTGGGTGTACCTCCCGCCCGCCTACGCCGCATCGCCGCGACCCCAGCTGCCCGTGCTGGTGCTGCTGGCCGGACAGCCGGGTAGCCCGCGCGACTGGCTCGACGGCGGGCGGCTGGCCGTGACGATGGACCGGTTCGCCGCCGCACACGGCGGGCTCGCCCCCGTGGTGGTGGTACCCGACGCCCTCGGGTCGGCCATGGCCAACCCGCTGTGCCTGAACTCGCGGCTCGGGCAGGTCCAGACCTATCTGACCGTCGACGTTCCCGCGTGGATCCGCGGCCACCTGCAGATCGACCCGTCGCCGGCCGGGTGGGCGGTGGGTGGGTCGTCGGCCGGCGGCACCTGCGCGCTGCAGCTGGCGGTGAACCGGCCGGCGGTGTATTCGACATTCGTCGACATCTCCGGCCAGTCCGGGCCGACCCTGGGCGACCGTCCCCGCACGGTCGCCGCGGCTTTCGGTGGTGACACCGCCGCGTTCGCCGCGGTCGACCCGCTCGACCAGCTGGCCCGCAACCGCTACCCGGCGACCGCCGGGTTCCTCGTGGCCGGTACCGGGGACCCGGTGTACCGGCCCCAGGCGCAACAGGTGGTCGCGGCGGCCCGGCGGGCCGGCATGGATGTCCGGTACCGGGAGCTGCCTGGCGGCCATGACTGGCGGCTGTCGGGCACCGGGCTGGAGACCGCGCTCCCGTGGCTGGCGACCCGGCTGCACCTGACAGGGTGAGCTCACCCCACTCGAACGAGGAGCCGATGGCCCCGCCCGACCTCGCACCCACAGCACCGCCCGGACGGATCACGACCGGGCCGCGACCAGGGCGACCGGTGTCACGCATCGGCCACGCCGGGTGCGGATTCGCCCGGCTGGTGCGCCGGGCCCCGGTCACGATCTCGCTGGTCACCCTGCTGTGGGTGATCGGTGCCGCGACCGGGAGCATCGCGCACGGCCCGGCGCGCGCGCTGCGGGCCGTGATCGGGGCGGGGGTTCCGTCGCTCGCGGCCGGTCACTGGTGGACGCTCGTGTCCGGTGCGCTGTGGTGCGCCGGCCCGATCAGCTACGTCACCGCGTCGGTGCTGCTGCTGGGCCTGGTCGCGCCGGCGGAGAGCCGCATCGGTTCCCGCCGGACCGCGGTGTTGATGGTCGTGTGCCAGGCCGCGGGCTCGGGCATCGGAATCGGTGTGGTCGCGCTGACGGTGGCGTCGGGTGGGGACTGGGTCCGGCGCCTGGCCACCGACCTCGCCGTCGGGCCCTCCACGGCCGCGGTGGGTGTCCTGCTCGCCACCAGCTGCCGGTTCGGCCCGCTGTGGCGCCGCCGTGTGCGGGTCGTGCTGCTCGGGGTCCTGATGATGCTCACCCTGTACTCGGGTGCCCTGCACGACATCCTGCGCCTGCTGGGTGGCGTGACCGGCCTGCTGCTCGGTCCGGCCGCGCTCGGCCGGGCCCGTCGGCGGCCGCGGCTGGCGGTGTCCGGCCCGGAGACGCGCATGCTCGTCGCACTGGTCGTCGCGGCGTCGGCGATCGGTCCGCTGGTGGCGGCGGTGACCGGCACCGCGATCGGTCCGCTGTCCGTGCTGCGGTTCCTGGTCCTGCCGACGCTGCCGGACCCGGCCGCGGTCGCCGCGGTGTGCGCGGACCCGGCCAACGTCGAGGACTGCACGAGCCTGCTGTACCGGCTGCGCCTGGGTGGGGTGGGACCGGCAGTCATGTCGGTGCTGCCCGTGCTCGTGCTGCTGGTCCTGGCCGACGGTCTGCGCAGGGGCCGCCGCTTCGCCTGGTTCGCCGCCACCGGCCTCAACCTGGGGTTCGCGCTGCTCGGAGCAGCCCTGGCCGTGGTGACGACGAGCGTGCCGGCCGAGCGGCTCGTCGCCTTCGGGGGCGCGGCGGACCGGCAGTTCTACACCGGCGTGGTGACCAGCGTGGTGCAGCCGTTGCTGATCGTGGCGCTGCTGGTGGTGACCCGGAACCGGTTCCGGGTCCGGGCTCCGGCGGCCGCGTACCGCGGCCCCGGCCTGCTCGTGGCGGCGGTTCTCCTCGTGGTCAGCAGCGTCTACGTGCTGGGCGGCATGCTGGTGCGCGACCGCTTCGCGCCGGTTCCGGGGTGGGCCGACCTGGTCGCTGACCTGCCGACCCGCTTCCTGCCGCCGGGCTATCTCGGTGAGGTCGAGGTCGCGTTCCTGCCCACCGGCATGGCGGCGACGGTGCTCTACGAGTGGACCGGTGTGACGTTCTGGGGCGTGGCGCTGGGCGCGACGCTGTGGGTGCTGCGCCGTACCCGCACGGTCACCGGCGACGTCGGGGCCGCCCGCGACCTGCTCGTCCGCGGCGGCGGGTCGTCGCTGTCGTGGCAGACGACCTGGGACGGCAACAGCTACTGGTTCGACGCCGGGCGCCGCGTCGCGATCGCCTACCGCGTCATCGGGCGCGTCGCGGTGACCAGCGGGGAACCGTTCGGCGACCCCGCGGCGCGCGCCGGCGCCGTCGAGGGCTTCGCCCGGTTCTGCGCCGAGCACGCCTGGACCCCGTGCCTCTACAGCGTCGGCGACGCCGTCCGCGACCAGGCCGTCCGCCTGGGCTGGGATTCCGTCCAGGTGGCCGAGGAGACCGTGGTCCCGCTCGCCGACCTGGCGTTCACCGGGAAGAAGTGGCAGGACATCCGCACCGCGCTGAACAAGGCGGGCAAGGCCGGCATCACCGCTGAATGGATCACGTACTCGCGGGCGCCGCTGGTGGTGACCGACCAGATCCGGGCGATCTCCGAGGAGTGGGTCGCCGACCAGGGCCTGCCGGAGATGGGCTTCACCCTCGGCGGCCTCGACGAGCTCGCCGACGACGAGGTCCACTGCTTGATCGCCGTCGACGCCGACCGCACCGTGCACGGCGTCACCAGCTGGCTTCCGGTGTACGAGTCCGACGGTGGGCCGGCCACCGTCGTCGGGTGGACCCTGGACTTCATGCGCCGCCGCGACACCGGCGACGGCGCGACGGCGTTCCGCGGGGTGATGGAGTTCCTCATCGCCTCCGCGGCGCTCTGCTTCCAGAAGGAGAACGCACGGTTCCTGAGCCTGTCCGGGGCGCCGCTGGCCCGGCTGGACCGTGGCGGGCAGCCGGACACGCTGCAGCGGCTGCTGGACCTGTCCGGGCGTGCCCTGGAGCCGGTGTACGGGTTCCGGTCGCTGCTGGCGTTCAAGGCGAAGTTCCAACCCGAGTACCGACCCCTGCACATGGCCTATCCCGACGCGGCTGCGCTGCCCGCCATCGGAACCGCGATCGCCCGCGCCTACGTCCCCGACATCGGGGTGCTCGGCTCGGTGCGGTTGCTGCGCAGACTCCGGCAACACTGAACCGAACCGTCGTCGGCGGGCTTGCGCATGCTGCTCTCATCATCCGTTCATGGAGTCCCGTCCAGGATCGCGTCATGCAGAGCGAACGGGCATCGGGACGTCGTCGGCCGCGTCGGCTGGTGGCCACCGCCTTCGCAGCGGTTCTCGCCGTTGCCGCGGTCGCCGGTGCGGTGGTGGCCGGGATGGCGCCGAGCGCGGTGAGCGGCCACGCCACGGAGGTCGCCTCCAGCTCGTCCTCCCGCCCACTGCGGATCATGCCGCTGGGCACCTCGAGCACCGTCGGCGGCGGTAGCCCCCGGACAGCGGGTTTCCGCGGACCGCTGGAGGCCCTTCTCACCCGCGACGGCATCGCTTTCGACATGGTCGGGTCACAGCACTCCGGCCCGCCGTCGGTGCCCGACCTCGACCACGAGGGTCACGGCGGCTGGACGATGACGCGTATGCAGCCACTCGTCGCCGGGTGGGTCAGTGCCGCGCGGCCCGACGTGATCCTGCTGCAGGTGGGGACGAACGACCTGCTGTCGGGGGTCAGCGCCGCCGCCACCGCTCAGCGCCTCGACACCATGTTGGCCACCTTCCGGTCGGTGTCCCCGGCGTCGGTCGTCGTGGCAGGGGTGTGGGCGCCGCTGCCCACCCGGGCGGCGGCACGGGCGGCCTACACCCCCCTCGCGACCGACGTCGTCCGCCGCCACCGGGCCCGCGGCGAAGCGGTGACCTTCATGGACGCGGCGACCGTCCTGCGGACCGGTGACCTCTTCGACGGGTTGCACCCCGACGCCGCCGGCTACCGCAAGATCGCGGCGCTCTGGGAACGTCAGATCAGCTCCACCCGGACGGCTGCACGATGAGCAGGAAAGAGACGGTGACGATGACCGAGGAGAGCGCGTCGGTGGAACACACGAGCGGGCACGGCGCCACGGCGGCTCAGCCGGCCTCGACAGCCCCGGCGATGCGGGCCTCCGACGCCGAGCGGGCCGCGGCCGCGGACCGGCTGCACACAGCGCTCGTCGAGGGTCGGTTGGACATCGCTGAGACCGAGGATCGGCTCGGCGCGGTCTACGCCGCGCGGCTCAGGTTGGAACTGCCGCCCCTCCTGGCGGACCTCCCGGGGCCCGAACCCGCATCGCCGGTCGGCGGGTGGCCACCGGTGTGGCGGGCGCTCGTCGACCAGGCGTGGTCGTCCTCGGCCCGGGCCCGGGGTGTCGCGCCGGCTCCGCCGGACGCGGCGCAGCGGCGAGCGGCAACCATCGTTCTCACCGCGGCGGCGCTGTGGGCCGTCGTGTGCCTGCTCGCGGGCTTCGCCGCCGGGCTGCTCGGCTGATGGCGGCGCTGGTGAATCCCCGGTCCGCACCCGCTGCCGACGGCTCCCGCACCGGTCCGCCGAACCGGGCCCGGCGGGGGCGGGCGGTCGTGGTGGTGGCGGCGCTGTTCGCGGCACTGGCGGCGCTCGGGGGCGGTGCCGGGGTCGCGCTCGGTGCCGTGGCGTCCGTCGCCACGGAGCACCGGCACGACGGCGCCGTTCCCCATCCCGAGGGCGTGCAGGGTGAGGGCGGCGCGCCCTTGGGCACGGTGGATCGCGATTGATCGGCGAGTTCCTGCTTGCGCCGCTGCTGGACGCGCCGCTGATCGCAGGCCCGCTGCCGACGGCGATCTCGGCGGCCGGGGCGGTGGGCCGCGGTCTCGCTGGTGATCGGACGGGGGCGGCGGTGGTGGCTGCGCACGGTGGTGGTGTGCGTGGCCGCGGGCGCCGTGGTCGGGGCGCTGTCGGCCGCCGTGGTGGAGGTGGCGCGGCCCTTCCCGGACCCGTTGCCGCTGCGGGTGGTGTTCTGGGTCGCGGTGGCCGCCGCCGCGACCGGTCTGGCACTCGCCCGCCGCTCGATCCGGCGCCGGCGAGGTGTGGCCGTCGTGCTGGCCCTGCTGGCGGTCGTCGCGACGTCGGCGGTGAAGGTCAACGCGTTCTACGGGTATCGGCCGAACCTCGCCGGCGTCCTGGGGTTGCCGGCGGGCAACGAGGTAGATCTGGCCGACGTACCGCGTATCGCGCCGCTCGCCACCGCACCGGCCGGCCAGCCGATGTCGGCGGTGTGGCGCAGCCCGCCGGGCATGCCCCGCGGTGGACGGATCGCGCGTGTCGACCTCCCCGGCCGGGTGTCGCGGTTCCCCGACCGCCAGGCGTGGGTGTACCTGCCGCCCGCCTACCTGGCGTCCCCGCGACCGCGGCTACCGGTCCTGGTGATGGTCCCGGGACAACCCGGCGGGCCGGAGGACTGGCTCCTGGCCGGTCGCCTCGCGGAGGTCATGGACCGCTTCGCCGCGGCGCACGACGGGCTCGCGCCGGTCGTGGTCGTGCCGGACGCGACGGGGTCGTCACTGGGGAACACGCTGTGCCTGGACTCCCGGCTCGGCGCGGCCGAGACCTACCTCGCCGTGGACGTCCCGGAGTGGCTGACCGCGAACCTGCAGGTCGACCGCGACCGGCTGGCCATCGGCGGGTTCTCCTTCGGCGGCACCTGCGCGCTCCAGCTCGCGCTCCGCCGGCCGGATGTCTACCCGAGCTTTCTGGACATCGCCGGGCAGGCCGAGCCCACGCTCGGAGATCGCGCCCAGACCGTCCGCGCTGCGTTCGGCGGGGACGAGGCGGCGTTCCGGGCGGTCAACCCCGTCGACGAGCTGCGGAGGACCCGCTACCCGTCCGGGGCGGGGCTGTTCGCCGTCGGGCGCGACGACGCCGATTTCCGGAGCCAGGCGCGGGAAGCGGCGGACGCGACGCGCGGGGCCGGACTGACCGTGGGCCTCGTCGAGCTCCCGGGCGGGCACTCGTGGTCCATGGCGACCGACGCACTCGATCGTGCGCTCCCGCGGTGACCAGCGGCCGGATCACACCCCGTCCGGGGCGTCGTCCGTGCTGGTGTCGGGGAGGGTGCTGATCGCCGCTCCCAGCAGCGCTGAGTTCGGAATGTGGAGGTTCTCCCCGTCCATGTCGAGGATCGTGTACATCAGGCCCATCTCGACGACGTGCCCGTCGAGGGGCCCGCCCAGGGCACCGGAGTGCACGCGGACCCGGCCGCGGCCGATGAGGGGCCGGGTCGCGAGCAGGACGAGCCCGGCGAACAGGTTGGCCAGTGACTGCTGGGCGGCGATGCCGAGCACCACGCCGGTGAGGGCGCCGCCGATGAGCAGCTGCTGCAGGGGGATCGTCAACAGCCCGAGCACACCGAGGGTGACGACGAGGTAGCCGACGAGCTGGAACAGCAGCTTCGCCGCGCCTGCCGTACCGGCACCCGCACGGGTGGCCGCGGCCGCCACCTGGGACGCGATCGCGCGGGTCGCGATCACACCCAGGACGACGAACGCGACGGCGAAGCCGATGACGGTCAGTTTCGTGGACAGTTCGGGGGCGTGCAGGCCCCCGAGGGTGCTGCCGATGCTGAGCACGGCCGTGGCGAGCGCGGCCGTGCCGATGCCGCGGCGCAGCTCGGGACGCCACCGACGCCGGTCGGCTCCGATGCGGGGTACCTGGCTGTCGGTGCCGTCGCGAAGCGGGGTCGGGGTGGTCATCGTCCTCCGGTGGGTGGTCGGGGCGTCGGGCATCAGGCTTGGTTCACGGGGTGGGTCCGGCGTCGCGCACGCACCGTCACGTAACCGGCGGCGAGCAGCCCAATGAGTACCAGCGGCGCCCACGTCAGGTAGTGGCCGATGGTCGTGAGCGAGGCCGAGAAGGTGTAGCCGAGCAGAACGCAACCGGCGCCCCACAGCACTCCGCCGGCGATGTTCCAGGGCAGGAACGTTCGGAGGTAGGGCGTCCGGGTCATGCCGGCCATGCCGGGGGTCAACGCCCGCAGCACCGCGGTGAACCGGCCCAGCAGCACGGCCTTGCCTCCGTGGCGACCGAGGAAGTCCTCGGCGTCGGCCCAGCGTCGCGAACCGATGCGGACGCCCAGCCGGGATTCCCGCAGGCGCGGACCCAGGGTGCGGCCGACCTCGTAGCCGACACTGTCGCCGAGGACGGCGGCGAGCACCGCGACGGCGATCATCGGCCAGAGTCCGATGTAGCCCTGGTGGGCGGCGAGGCCCGCGACCAGCAGCGCGGTCTCCCCGGGGAACACGACGCCGATCATGAGCGCGGCCTCGGCGAAGGCGAGGAACCCGGCGATCAGGTACATCCATGCCCCGACCTGCTCGCCGGCCCGCTGCAGCAACTGCAGGATCATCGCGCCGCTCCGTTGCGGGGGAGACCGTCCACAAGATCAGCTTGGGAGGTCATCGGTGTGGCGACGGGTCGGAGGTGTCGGAACACGATCAGCGTGGTGACGCACAACGCCAGCCACGCACCGCCCAACAGCCACCCGGTGAGCACGTCGGTCATCCAGTGCACTCCCAGGTAGAGGCGGCTGGCACCGATCGTGACGATGCCGACCGCGGCGGCGAGAACCGCGAGCGTCTGAACGACCGGGCGGCGAACCAGCAGGACGATCACCGCGGCGAGCACCCCGAGCACCACCATCGAGCCGAGCGAGTGGCCGGACGGGAGAGCAGCCGTGTTCTCGGCGGTCAGCTGTTGTGCCACCGGCGGCCGGCCGCGGCCGTAGAGGTTCTTGAATCCCGTGATGAGCAGGCTGGACCCGGCTGCGGAGATCACGACCAGCGCGGCCTCCACGCGGTGCCGCAGGCGCCACAGGACCGCGGCACCGATCAGCGCCAGCACCCCCATCCCGACGGTGTTGCCGACGGTGCTGACGGCGATCATCACCTGGTCGAGCGCCGGATCGCGATGGGCGACGAACCACGCCCAGACCAATCGGTCCAGCAACCCGGCACCGGCGGAGTCGGCCACGGTGTCCACCACGCCGGCCTGGGCGGCGAACAGCAGGACCACCGCCCCGGTACCGGCCAGCAGCGGCAGACGCGTGGGCGCGGTCAGCAGCAGCGCGGGGACGGTGCGCCCGAACCGGGGCAGGACGAAGGCGAGGGTCGCGACGAGAACCCAGCCGGCGACGGCGACCAGAGCCATCGCGATCCCGATGTCAGCGAACCACATGGACAACCTCGAGTTTCCCGGCGGCCGGGGTGGCCGCGACGATGACGTGGGATGGGCGGGGACGGGTGAGCGCGCCGATGCCGGCGGCGGTGGCGAGCAGCCCGGCTGCGCCGAGCAGGACCCGGCCCGGTGTGGCGGCGAACGGCTCGCCCAGGAGGACGACCCCGATGATCACCGCGGTCAACGGGTCGGCCAGGTTGATCGTGGCTAGCGGAGCCCCGAGCCCGCCTGCGCGGTAGGCACGCTGCGCGACCGCGAGGCCGCTCACCGAGCCCAGGACGGCGACCGCGGCGGCGAGCGGGAACGGGCCTCCGGTCACGGCGACCCGAGCCATCCCCGAGCCGGCGCCGAACAGCACCGCCGCGGCGACGGCGTGGATCACCGGGGCGATCCGGTGTCCCTGCATGCGGGTACCGAGTGCGTAGAGCCCGGCGGCGCCGGTCGCGACCACCGCAGCGGTGGTCAGGATCACCGCTGCAGGGAGATGGGGGGTCGGGGCACCGTGGGGGGCGACACTCAGGACCGCAGCCAGCCCACCGACCGCGGCTGCTGCGGCCACCCATTCCCGGCGGGTCACGATCCTGCCGGCCATGCGGGCGCCCAGGGGCAGAGCGAGGACGAGCGTCAAGATCCCGAGCGGCTGGATCAGGCTCAGAGGACCCCAGGCGAGCGCGGTGATGTGCAGACCGGCACCGGCCACCGTCATACCGACGGCAATCCACCATCGGGGCCGCCGCAGGACCGACCAACCCGCCGTCGGACTGCCGCTGTCCGCCTGTCGGGACTCGCGCTCCTGCAGGACCGCCGAGCCGGCGAAACACACGGTCGAGAGCAGGGCCAGCACGACGGCGGCGCCGACGGAACCGGGCACGGCCACGGGCAGCGGCACGGTCATCTCCTCTCGGTCCGGGCTGGGGGGGCCGGCGGCGCCCCCGATCACCAGCGCACGCCCAGCAGGGCCAGGACCAGCAGAAGCGTCGCCCCGGTAGCGACCAGGACGAGCAGGACCAGGCGGGAAACGCTGCTCTGGGTTCCACCATGCGCCCCGGTCGATGAGAGGTTGATG
Source organism: Pseudonocardia sp. 73-21 (assembly GCF_001899645.1). Lineage (GTDB taxonomy): Bacteria > Actinomycetota > Actinomycetes > Mycobacteriales > Pseudonocardiaceae > Pseudonocardia. The sequence goes on from NZ_MKVV01000086.1 coordinate 46,777, forward strand.
AGTGACCGGTGTGGACGACGAGGTCTGCTCACCGTCGACCCGGCCGGGCTGCGCGGGGAGTTGCGCGGATCCGGCCCGTGGCGGCGAGGTACGTTCGACGCAGGGCCGGCAGATCGGGCACGTCGGGCATGTCGGCGTCGTCGAAGGGCGCGCCGGTGGCCCGCCACAACAGGTGGTCGGCCAGCGCGGGGTTGCGGGCCAGCGCCGGACCGTGCATGTAGGTCGCCACGATGTCGCCCTGGACCGCGCCGTCCACGGCTCCGCCCGGATGGGGGGCGCCGTTCCCGATGCCGGAACAGACCTTGCCGAGAGGGCGCGCGTCCGGTCCCAGGGTGGTGGTGCCGCGGTGGTTCTCGAACCCGGTCAGCAGTCCGACTCCCGGGACGTCGCACTCGCTCACGAGCTCACCGACGGCGCGGGCCCGTGCCGGAGCCGTCGACAGGTCGAGGAGCCCCAGCCCGTCGCGGCTGTAGCCACTTCCGTCGATGAGCGTGGTGCCGAGGATCTGCAGGCCGGCGCACACCGCGAACGTGACCGCCGAGCCTGACATGGCGCCCAGCACGTCGCGGTGCCCGGCCAGCCAGTCCACGGCGAAGACCTGGGCGGTGTCCTCCCCACCGCCCAGCAGGTAGATGTCGCAACCGGCCGGTGGTGTGTCATCGGCGAGTACCGGGACGATGTCGGCGTCGAGGCCCCGCCAGCGGGCCCGTTGGGCCAGGACGACGGCGTTGCCCGCGTCGGAGTAGGTGCCCAGCACGTCCGGGAGCAGCACCGCGATCGACAGCGCATCCCGTCCGTTCACTCCGCACTCCCGCGCTCGGTGTCGATGCGGCGGCGGATGCGGTGGAACGCGGTGTAGTTGGCCGCGACGTCGACCGGGCCCGGGGGAAGGGCATCGAGGGCGGCGATCGGGTCGGGGACGGTGGTGTGGTCGATCCCGGCGTAGGTGAGGCGGACGCCGAGGTCGGCAGCGCGCTCCCCGCTGGCGACCACGTGCCGGGAGACGAGGTTCTCGAAGGGGACGTCCCACAGCCAGGAGCTGTCGCGCCCGTCGGCCTCGCGGGCGTTGACGGCCAGCAGGACGGGATGCTCGCCGAGCAGGTGCAGCGTCTCCGCCCACCCCGCGGGATTCTTGGCCAGCAGCATCCGGGCCCGGCGACCGTGCAGGGTCGTCATGGCGTACCGTCCGGCAACCTCCGACGTCGTGGACATCGCGGCAGCCGCGACGTCCGGGTCGAGGCCCAGTGCGGTGGCGGTGGCGGTCGCCACCGCCGCGTTGCCGACGTTGAACGAGCCCGGCAGCCGCAGCGGCAGGGCGATCACCCGACCGCCGGTCACGGTCGATGCGCTCCCGGCCGTCCAGTCCGGTACTGGCCGGGTCAGCCCGCAGCCGCAGCGCCACGCCCCACCGCCGCGGTCGCGGTGCACGGTTCCGCCGCAGCGCGGGCAGGCGTTCGCGTCGCCCGTCCATCGGCTCCCGGCCGCGACCCACACGACCCGTGCCGTCGCTCCGACGGCCCAGACCACCATCGGGTCGTCGGCGTTGGCGACGACGACGGTGTCGGGATGCGCAGCGAGGGCTGCGCTCACCGCGGCGGCCACCGAGCGGACCTCGCTGCCGCGGTCGAGCTGGTCGCGGGTGAGGTTGAGTACGACGATCACCGCCGGTGCCACCGCGTCCGCGACGTCGGCGAGGTGGAGCTCGTCGACCTCGAGCACCGCGACCGGCGCGGCGGGGTCGGCCATGAGGGCCGCGACCGCGCCGTCGGGCATGTTCGCCCCGGTGGCATTGTGGGCGACCGGCCCGACCGTGCGGAGCGCGGCAGCGAGCAGGTGGGCGGTGGTGGTCTTGCCGTTGGTACCCGTGACGAGCACCACCTGCCGGCCGGCGGCCAGCCCGGCCAGCGCCGACGGGGCCAGGGCCATCGTGACCCGGCCACCGATGATCGCCCCGGCGCCGAGCCCGACGTTCCGGGAGATCGAGGACGCGGCCACGCCGGCCCGGACAGCCCCCCGGAGCCACAGACCTTGGCGCCGGGGGGACGGCCGGGTCGGGGTCGATCCGACGGCCTCCGTCACCGACTGGGGCATCCTCACAGCTCCCGAAGGAGAGCGACCGGTGCTCGCCGGCCGGGACGCAGCGCCCCGACGGTGGCGATCCCGAGACCGCCGAGGGTGACGGCGACGGCGATGCCGAGGTAGGCCCATGGCACCGTCGCAGATGCCGGGGGTGGATCGAACACGCCGGTCAGCACGGCGACGAGCACCTGGGACAACAGCCAGCCCACCGAGGCCCCTGCGACGAGTCCGCCCACCGTGAGGACGGCCGCCTCGGCGGTCACCAGACCGCGCATCTGGCGTCGCGTCGCGCCCAGCGCGGTGGTGATGGCGAAGGTGCGGCGCCGCTCGGCCAGGCCGAGGAACAGCACCAGCCCACCGGCGGCGGCCGCGAGTACGAGCGCGAACCCCAGCTCGACGGCGGTCAGCCCGGCCAGGTCGACGGCGGTGAGGCTGGACCCGACCCGCGAGCGGGTGTGCGCGATGTCGGTGACGGTGGCGGAGGCGCCCAGCCGGGCCTGGATCTGTGCGGCCACCGTGGTGACGTCGCCGCCGCCGGTGTCCACGAGGAACGCCCCCACCGCGTTGTTGCCGGTCTTCGCGGCCACGTAGGAGGCGTTGGCGACGAAGAAGCTGTCCTTCGGCGCGGTCGGGAACTCCGTCACGATCCCGGCGTAGTGGAACGGCACGGTGACCAGTTGCTTGGTGGTGGAGTCCTGCAGGCGCAGGTTCACCACGTCACCGGGCAGGAGCTGGTAGTCCTTGACGGTCTCGGCGGAGACGAGGATCGAGTCCGGTGCGGTGGTGAGGGTGGCCATGAGCGAGCGGGCGCTGCCGCCCTGGAAGTAGGAGTCCTGCAGGGCCGTGACGCCGGTGATGGTGTCCGGGCGCACCCCGTAGAGATCCTGCAGGTCCTTGCCGATGTAGGCGAACCGGTGCTGCAGCGGCTCCACCGCGCGCACGCCGGGCACGGCGGCGAGCGGCGGAGCCGCCTCTGGCCCGACGCGTACGCCGGGAGACTGGGTGACGGTGACGTCGGCGCCGTTGGTCAGCTGCGCGTCCGCCTCGGCCTGGGCCGCGTACGTGGCGTTGAAGGTGGCGGTAGACACGGCGAATGCGAGAGCGAGGCCCAACAGCACCACCGATCGCGCCAGCGGACGGCGGCCCCGCGCCATCATCGCCGCCGCGGTCGAGGCCAGCCGGCCCGCGACCGGCCCCACCACGCGGCCGACCAGCCGGCGCCGGCGCAACGTCGTCTCGACCAGGCATCGGATCAGCAGACCGGCCCCGACCCACAGCAGCGCCGGCCCGGCGAACGCCCAGTAGGACACCGAGATCGTCGGCACTCCCTCGGGGGCGAGCACCAACTGGTAGCCGGTGCCCGTGGTGGACCACACGATCAGCCCGCCGCCGGCCAGCAGCAGCACGTCGATGCCGTAGCGGGCCCACCAGGGGGACCGGTCCCGCGAGCGGGCGTCGGGGGCCGTGCGGCGGGATGCGGCGACCGTGGCCGACCGCACGTCGCGGTACGCCGGAGCGAGGATCGCCGCTGCAGCGACGAGCAGCCCGACCAGCGCGGCACCGGCGGTCCAGCCGACTGCGGCCACGGGCGTGGCTCCGAAGCGGACCGCCCCGAACGCCGACCATCCGACCAGCGCGGCCGCCGCCAGCCCGCCTGCTGCGCCGAGCAGCCCGACCAGCCCGGCCTCGAGGGCAGCCAGCCACAGCACCTGTGTGGTGGTCACCCCGCGGGTGCGGGCCAGGGCCTGCTCCCGGCGGCGCCGGTCGGCCCCGGCCGCGGCCACGGCCACGGTGAGCAACCCGGCGAGCACCGCCCCGGGGAGCCCGAGGAACACGAACAGCACCTGGGCGTAGGCGGCGTCCGAGCGTGCCGCGTCCAGGGCAGCGCCCAGGTTGTCCCCGACGACGGCGGCCCCGGCGGTCTGCGCCTCGAGGTTGCGGGCCTGCCCGGACTCCGCGACGAACGCCGAGGCGGGGTCGGCCGGCAGCGCGTGCGACCGCGCTGCGTGGATCTGGGTGTGCACCCCGTCCGCGGCGGCCGCGCCCGACGCCAGCGGCGCGAACAGGTCCTGCCAGCGTGCCTCGGGCAGCAGCACCACGTTGTCCGGTGGCGCGTTCGGCTGGCTGCCCGGCGGGGCTCCGACCGTCTGGAACAGCGAGTTCGCGGCCGGGAGGTCGACGACCCCGTCGACCCGCAACGAGGTGGCCGCACCGCCCCGCAGGTTCACGGTGATCGTGCCACCGGGCGCGACGCCGAGGTTCGCGGCGGTCTGTTGGGCCACCAGCACGCCCTGGTCGGTTCCGGCGAGGGTGCGCAGCTCGCCGGGGAACGTCGCCCGGTAGGAGTACGGCAGGCCGAGAACCACTGCGGCGCCGGTGTTCTGGGTGGTCGCGCCTGTCGTGGCGGTCAGGCCGTCGGCCTGACCGAACCCGACCGGCACCGCCTGCGTGGTGCCCGCGGCGGCGCGGACGGTGTCGAGCACAGCGGCCGGGTCGGCGCCGGGCTGGACCTGCACCTGCCAGTCCACGGTCACGTCGCGGACCGCCCGTGCGGTCATCGACGCCTGCGACGACGCGAGGAACGCGCCCAGGGACGCCAGCAGTGCCACGGCGACCGCGACACCGGCGGCGGCCACCCCGAGCCGCCCGGCGCGGCGTCGTACGAGACCGGCGAGCCAGATCCTGATCACGAGATCTCCTCCGTGGCGAGCACGCCGTCGGCCATCCGCCAGCGGAGCGCGAGTCGCCGGGCGACCTGCTCGTCGTGCGTGGTGACGACGAGTGCGGCGTCGAGCTCGTCGGCGGTCTCGAGCAGCACGGTGAGCACCCGTTCGCCGGTGGCGTGGTCGAGCTGCCCGGTCGGTTCGTCGGCGAGGATCAGCCGGGGCGCCGACGCGAGCACCCGCGCGATCGCCACCCGTTGGGCCTGACCGCCGGAGATCTCCTCGGGCAGCTTGCGCGCCAGCCCGCCGATGTCCAGCCGGTCCAGGGCCTCGTGCGCCCAGCTGACGGCGTCGACGGCATCGGCCCCGGCGAGCAGCAGCGGCAGCGTCACGTTCTCGACGACGTCCAGGGCCGGGACGAGACTCGGTCCCTGGAACACCAGCCCGACGACGCCCGGCCGGCCCTGCGGTGGGCCGCCCAGACCGGGCCAGGACACCGTTCCCGCCGTCGGGGTCTCCAGTCCGGCCAGCAGGTGCAGCAGGGTGGACTTCCCCGAGCCGGACGGCCCGGTGAGCGCCACCCGCATCCCGGGGACGACGGTGCAGGACGTCGGCCGGACCGCCGGCACCCGGACGGTGCCACGCAGGAAGGTGCGGCTTGCACCATCGCAGATCACCAGGTCCAGATCGGCGTCCTGGCCGCGATGCATCGCGTCTCCCGGTGCGTGCGGATCTGCCCGGCGCTGCTGCGTCGATGGTGAGCTCGCAAGCTCGCTCACGCGGCCACCCGCCCGTCGTCGAGGCGCATGATCCGGTCCGCGGCTCCGGCGACCGCCGGGCTGTGGCTGGCCACGACCACCGCGACACCTCGCCGCGCGGCCCCCACCAGCAACGCCAGGACCGACGCCTCGGTGGTGCTGTCGAGCTCACCGGTCGGCTCGTCGGCGAGGACGACCACCGGGCTCCCGGCCAGCGCCACCGCCAGTCCCGCCCGCGCCGCCTCGCCGCCCGACAGCTCGCCGGGATAGGCATCGGCGCGCCCGGTGAGGCCGACCTGGTCGAGGAGCTCACCGGGCGACGCGGTCTCGGTGGTGCCCGCCACGGTGTGCACGAACGCGAGGTTGGCCCGGACGGTGAGGTGCTCGAACAGGTTCGCCGACTGCGACATGACGCCGATCCCGCGGGCCCGCATGCGGGCCCGTTCGGGCTCGGGCCGGTGGCTCATCCGACGGCCGGCCACCAGCACCGTGCCGCCGTCGGGTTCGTCGAGACCGGCCAGGCACGCGAGGAGCGTCGACTTGCCCGAGCCCGACGGGCCGACGACCACGACGAGCTCGCCCCCGGACACGGCCAGCGAGACCCCCCGTAGCGCCAGGGTCTCCTCCTCACCGGCCCGGAAGAACCGGTACAGAGACCTCGCCTCGATCGCGGTGTCGGCGCTCACGGCTGCCACCGGAACGAGTCCGTGACCGCGCGCCACGGGTCGACGTTGTCGGAACCCTTCGGCCCCGAGAGCGTCAGGATCGCTTCCTGGCCGCCCCGCCAGAACACGTAGCGCTCCACCGCCTCGGTCACCGATTTCCCGGTGACCGCATTGGTCGGTGAGGTCGCCGTGTAGGTCATGAGCACCGCTGAGCCGGCCTTGCGGGAGACGGCCTGCACGTCACCCAGGGCGAACCCGGGCGCCGAGGACTGCAGCGGGGCCACGTCCTGGGCCCGGACGGACGCGACGTCCGGCGCCGCGGTCCGCGGACGTGACTCGAGACGCACGCTGTTGAACTTGTCGGTGAACACCGTCGCCGTCCCGTCGACGGACTGCGTCCAGCCCTGCGGCACCGCCACCGTGAACCGCGCCCCGGCCGGGGTCACGGGCACGAAGACCTGGTTGTCCGGGATGTCACCCGCCGCGATGATCTCGGGTGCGTTCGGGTCGGGGGCGTTCGCCGCGGCCGCGGGCGCGCCGGCCGGGCCCGCCGATGCCGTCGAACCGCTGGGGGGCGCCGTGCCGGCACAGCCGGCGAGGGCCAGTGCCACCCCCAGGCCGGCCACGGCGCCGACGAGCGAGCGGCGAGAGGGCGGGCGACGGCGCGTCGTGTCGGCGGAGTGCGACGTGTCGCCGCCCGGCCCGACCGCGGGGTGCGTTCTGGTCATGGCCAGACCCTGGCGCGGAGGCGATGAGACACCGATGAGAACCCGGTGAGCCCGGCGCCGGGACCTCGGCAAGCCGCTCGCCTCAGCCACCGCCTTGTCCTCGCGGTCGTCCCCCCGCCGGGCTGGACGTGCCGTCCGGGTAGTAGTTCATGCCGGAGTTGGGGTCGTAGTACCCGCCGCCGGCTCCTGGCCCGTTCGTGGTGCTCGGCGGTGCCGCCGGCGCCGTTGGTGCCGCGGTGGGATCGGTGGTCGGTGCCGTGGTGCTCGGCGGGGTGCCGACCGGGACGAACGGGGAGAACTGTTCCACCGGTGTGCCCGCGAGGGCGCCGTTCATGAAGCCCTGCCAGATGGCTCCGGCGAGGGTACGGCCGTAGGCGGGAGCGCCCGAAGCGGTCCGGACGGGGTCGGAGTTGTCGGTGCCGACCCACACCGCGGTGGACAGCGACGGTGTGTAGCCGACCGTCCACGTGTCCTTGTTGTCGTTGCTCGATCCGAGCTGGACGGTGCCGGTCTTCGTCGCAACGGGCCGGCCGCCGTCCAGGGCGATGCGGGAGGTTCGCGCGACGTCGAGCATGGACTCCGTGACGTTGCGCGCAACCGGCTGCGGGACGGCCTGGGTGCCGGCGGGGGAGCCGGTGCGGTCGACGAGGACACGTCCGTCGGAGGCGACGACCTTCGACACGATGTAGGGGTCGTGGCGGACGCCGTCCGCGGCGAAGGTGCCGTAGGCCGCGGCCATGTCGACCGGGTGCACCTCCTGGTCGCCGAGGGAGATGCCGCCGTCGGCGACGGGGAGCAGACCGGCCGGTATCCCTGCCTGGTGTGCTGCGGCCGCGACCCTGTCCACGCCGGTCTGGACCCCGATCCGATAGAAGATCGTGTTGATGGACTCGGTCATGGCGGTCTGGACGCTGCACCGGTCGCAGTTGACGCCGTCGGAGTTGCGGACGACCTGCCCGGCGATCGTCTGCGGTGACGAGCCGTCGTAGATCGAGCCGAGGCCCACGCCGCCGCCGGCCTGCAGCGCCGCGGAGAGCACGAACGGCTTGAACGCCGACCCCGGCTGACGCAGCGACTGCGCGTAGTCGGTGCCGAGCCCCTGCGGGCCGCCGTCGTAGGCGACGATCGCCCCCGTGCGGGGGTCGACCGACACCAGCGCGGTGCGCAGACCCGCCGACTGGCTACTCATGGTCGCCCTGACGGCGGCCACGGCCCCCCGCTGCATGGCCGGATCCACTGTGGTCGTGACGGTGAGTCCACCGGTGTCGATCTGGTCCTGGGAGATGCCGGCCGCCGCCAACTCGGCCTTGGCGGCGGCGTAGATGTGGAAGCTCTCGTCGTCCGGCACCCCGGCGGCGGAGGGGGGAGCGGGGAGCCAGTCGGTCGGGAACACCTGCCGGGCCCGGTCGGCCGGGGTCAGCCATCCGGCCTGCGTCATCCCGTCGAGGACGTAGGTCCAGCGGGCCTTGGCCTGCACCAGGTCGTTGGCCGGGTCGCCGCCGCTGGGTGACTGGATGACACCGGCGATCATCGCGGCCTGGGAGACCGTGAGCCGGCTGACGTCGGTGTTGAAGTAGGCCCTCGACGCGGCCTGGATGCCGTAGGCGCCACGGCCGAAGTAGATGGTGTTGAGGTAGTTCTCGAGGATCTGGTCCTTGGTCTCGACCTTGGAGATCTTGATCGCGACGACGGCCTCGCGGAACTTGCGCCAGAGGGTGGCCTGGTCCTGGCCGGTGACGTTCTTCACGTACTGCTGGGTGATCGTGGACCCCCCGCCGTCGCCTCCTGTGAGCTGGCTGACCACGGCGCGCCCGATGCCCATGATGTCGAAGCCGGGGTTGGACCGGAACGTGCGGTCCTCGGCGGCCAGCACGGCGTTCTGGACCGTGATCGGCACCTTGTCGAGGGTGACGTCGGTGCGGTTGACGTTGTCCGGCCGCACAACGGCCAGCGGCGAGCCGTCGGCGTAGGTGAAGGTGGCGGTCTGGGTGAGGGTGGCCGCCGCCGCGGTGGGGACCGGGAACACGATCCACCCGATCGCGAAGGCGAGCAGCGGTCCGAAGACGAGCACCGACAGCAGGAGCCACAGCCAGCGCCGCACTCGTTGCCCCGTGGTGCGGGCGCTCCGATTGGAGCCGGGCTTCCGGCCCGTCCGGGTCCTGCCACCGGCGGCCGGCCGGATGACCGTGGTCACGGGGTCGTGGGTGAGCAGGGGCAGGCCGCGAGCCCGGTCCGCGCCGGCCGCCGCCCGGGGTCGGCCGACGGCCGGGACCGGAGGTCGCGCCCGCGCCGGATCGTGTCGCGCGCCGGTCATCGGCGCCGTGCCGCGGAGTCCTGCATTTGCACCACCTCGTCGTCGAATACGGGTTCCCGCTCGATGGTAACCAGGCGGCACTCCGTTTCGAGCCGGCCGGGAAGGCTCTCTCGAATTTGCTTTTCGCTAACCTTCTCATGGTCTGGCGGGTACTTTTCGCGAGTATTTTCCTGCGATCGTTCGGTGGCGTTCCGTGGCGATGAGGATAGGATGTCGAGGTGGCATTGACGCAGCACATCTTCTTCACGCGAAACGATTCGCCACGGCGTGCGGCATTTGTCGTACTGGTCCTCGCACTGCCGGTTCTCGTCCTGGGCCTGGCGTCGATCGGGGGATGGCTCGGGTTGGCCGGTGTGGCCACGGTTCTCGTCACCGGCGTCACGGTGGTGGTGATCATCGACGCCGGGCCGTTCCGCGTGGCCGATGCCGGGTAGCCGGCGGCCGATCATGAAGAGCGGGACGTGGTCCCGGGTGGCGGGCCGGCTGCCGCCGACCCGCACGGCCCTGCTCGTCGCACTGGTCGTGGTGCTGGCGGGCGGAGGGCTGGCGCTCGTGCGTCCCGCGACTGCGGCGGTCGCGGTGCCCGGGCACCCTGTCCCGACGGCTGCCGCGGCCGAACCGGTGCTGGCGGTGATCGGAGCCTCCATCGCCGCGGGCGTGGGCGCCGCCGGACCGCACGGCGGGTGGCCCTACCTCCTGGGACGCGCGGAGGGCTGGCGAGTGGTCGTCGTCGCGGATCCGGGCGCCGGGTTCATCAACCCCGGTGCCCACCACCTGGGACCGTTCTCCCGCCTGCTCGGGCGCCTCGATCTGGCCAGGCTGGACCCCGCCATGGTGATCGTGCAGGGCGGTTACAACGACGTGGGCCGTCCGCCGGGGGCGGTCGCGTCGCAGGTCGCAGCCCTGTTCGGGGCGATCCGTCGCGCGGCGCCGCATGCCCGCCTCGGTCTGGTGTCGGTGTTCAGCACGCGTGCGGGTCCGACGCCGGCGGCGGTCGCGCTGGACCGCACGATCATCGGCGCAGCGCGTTCGGCCGACGGGGCGGTGGTCGTGTTCGATCCCCTCGGTGAGCGATGGACCTTCCCCCGGATCCGCGACGGCCTGCATCCCACCCCGTCCGGCCATGCGTGGATCGCCGCCCGCATCGCACAGGACCTGCGCCGCTGACCCGGAGCGGCGCAGGTCCTTCCCGGCCCGACGGCCGACCGCGATCAGGTGATGGGCTGCGCCGCCTTCACGAACTCGTCGGTGTAGGTCTTGGTGAGGTCGACCGACTTGCCCTTCACCGTGGCGTTGAAGGCACTGAGCACCGCGAGGCAGGTGGCGGGCCCGTCGGCCGGCATGACCCCGGTCGGGTTGAAGATCCCCTTCTCGCTGGTGAGAGCGGCGGCGTAGGCGTCCTTGCCGACGCCCTTGTAGTAGTCCGCGGGCATCTTGTCCGCGATCTCCTGGGCGCTGTGGCCCTGGATCCACTTCAGCGTCGCGACGTAGGCGTTGACGAGCCTCTGCACCGTGTCCTTGTTGGCGTTGACGTATTCGGTGGTCATGTACAGCGACGTCGCCGGGTAGGTCCCGCCGAGCGCAGCCTTTGATCCCTCCGCCGTGCGCATGTCGAGCAGGATGAACGCGGTGCCGTCCGACAGCGCCTGGGACACCGTGGGTTCGGTGGTCATGCCGCAGTCGATGGCCTTCTGCTTCATGGCCGCGATGAACGTCTGACCGGCACCGACCCCGCGCCGCGTGGTCCGCGCCGGATCCACGCCGTTCTTGGTGGTGAGGTACTGGGTGAGGAAGTCGGTCGACGATCCCGTGTCGGTGATGCCCAGTGACCTGCCCGCGAAGTCGGCGGGGCTCTTCACGACCCCCTTGAGATCGCTGCGGCAGAGTTCGACCTCGCCGGGGATCTGCAGCATGGAGACCACGGACTCGGAGAACTTGTTCTGCGCCTGGAGGGCGATGTTGTGGTCGTAGAAGCCGCCGACTCCCTGGACCTGGCCGGCGAGCATGTTCTGGGTGGCGTCCCCGCCTGCGGGTTCGTCGATGAGGTTGACGTTGACCCCGGCCTTGTCGTAGTAGCCGAGTTGCTTGGCCAGCATGAACGGGAGGTAGATCTGCTTGCTCAGTCCGCCGACCATGATCGTCAGGGTGGGGGCGTTGGCGACGGTTCCCGCCGACGAGCCCGCAGCGCCGGAGGCGTTGTTCGCGCATCCGGTCACCGCGGCGGCGGCCAGTACGACGCCGATGGCGGACGCCAGGTACTTGCTCTTCATCGAGTCTCTCCTCGGTCGAAACGGGTGGAGCGAGGTCATTCGACGGCCGCGCCGCCATGGAACTGAGGCGGTCGCCAGCTCAGCAGCCGGTTCTCCAGGACGGTGATCAGCGCTTCAGCGACGAGCGCGATGATCGCGACCAGGACCATCCCGGCGAGTACGCCGTTCATGGAGAAGTTGTTCTGGGAAGACCGGATGAGCAGGCCGAGCCCCTTGTCCGCACCCAGCAGCTCGCCGACGATCGCGCCGATGAGGGCGAAGCCGAAGCTGATGTGGAGGCTCGCGAGGATCCAGGTGAACGCCGACGGCAGGACCACCTCGCGGGTGACGCGCCACGGCGAGGCGCCCAGGAGCCGCGCGTTGGCCAGCAGGTTGCGGTCGACCTCGCGGGTGCCCTGGAAGGCGTTGAAGAAGACCCCGAAGAACACCAGCACCACGGCGAGGATCACCTTCGACTGGATGCCGAATCCGAAGGCCACCGTGAAGATGGCGCCGAGGATGATGCGGGGGATCGAGTTCGCCACCTTCAGGAACGGCGCGAACAGCTCCGCGAGCAACTGGACCCGGCCGAGCGCGATCCCGAACACGATGCCGAGGACCACGCCGATGACGAAGCCGAGGACGGCTTCCTCGAGGGTCACGAAGATCTGCTCCGCGAGGGAACCCTGTGGGGTCCCCTCGGTGATCCACGTGACCAGCTGGTCCCACACGCCGGTGGGCTCCCCCCAGAAGAACGGGTCCACGACCTTGGTGGCCACACCGACCTGCCAGGCGGTCAGCAGAGCGACCACGATCGCGGTCCGCGCCGCCGCCAGCGCCAGCCGGCGCCGACCGCCCCGGCGGCGACGCGACGGCGACGGGTCGGGCGGAGTGGTGGGGGCGGCCGCGGGAGCCGCCGCTGCGGGCAGGTCGGTTCGCAGCGGGGTCTCGCTCACGACGCCACCGTCGACAGGGTCGTGGTGCGCGCGTACGCCTCGTCGACCTCGTCGCGCAGCGCTTCCCAGATCTGCCCGTAGAGCCGTACGAAGGTGGGGTCGAAGCGGATCTCCTGGACCACGCGCGGGCGGGGGAGGTCGATGTCGAACTCGGCCTTCACCGTTCCCGGGCCCGCCGTGATCACGACGACCTTGTCGGCGAGGGCGATGGCCTCCTCGAGGTCGTGGGTGACGAAGATGACCGCCGGTCTGGTCTGGTCCCACAGCTGCAGCAGCTCGGTGGACATGATCGCCCGCGTCTGCACGTCGAGAGCGCTGAACGGCTCGTCGAGCAACAGGATGCGGGGCTGGTTGATGAGTGTCTGCGCCAGCGCGACGCGCTTGCGCATGCCGCCCGAGAGCTGATGGGGGTAGCGGTCCTCGAAACCGGCCGGGCCCACGCGGCGCAACCAGTCCCGGGCCAGCCCGTTCGCGGCAGGTCGTGCGGTGCCGCGGAACAGAGGTCCGGCCGCGACGTTGTCGAGCACCGACTTCCAGGGGAACACGGCGTCCTGCTGGAAGACGAACCCGGTGCTGGTGTCGACGCCCCGGACCGGTTGCCCGTGGACGACCGCCTGACCCGCCGATGCGAGCTCGAGGCCGGACACGAGCGTGAGCGTCGTCGACTTGCCGCATCCCGTCGGCCCGACGACGGCGCAGAACTGCCCGTCCTCGACCGTCAGGGACAGATCTTTGAGCGCGGTGTAGGTACCGCCGTCCGCGGTCGCGAACTTCTTGGTGACATTGCGTAGCTCGATGGCCGCCATAGGGTCCGAACTCCTCTCCTCGACGGTGAGTCGCCGGTACAGTAGAAACAGATCCCATGGCGGTGGAAGACTTCGGAGCGTTACCTCCGTTCGTCGCATTTCCCACGGTTTTGTGCGTTCTGCTCATTCATCGGTCAGGGGTGCCATGCAGCGAAAAGGCATGACCCTGTCGGCCCGGATCCTGGTGGCCACACTCGGGATCATCGTCGTGACGATGCTGGTCGGGCTCGGGCTCTACTCGCGACTCACCAGTGTGGCGAACGACGACCAGGCCGTTGAACAGGCGCGGAGCGTCGCCGTGTCCCTGGGCGACGCCCCCGGGCTCGCAGAACTGGTCGTCGCCGGCGATCCGCACCACCAGCTGCCCGGCCTGGGGGAACGGGTCCGTCGTGACTCGGTGGCGTCCTATGTCGTCATCATCGACCGCTCCGGGATCCGCTACTCACATCCCAACGCGGCTCTGATCGGCCAACGCATCGAAGAACCCGTCGTCGCTCTGGACGGCGTCGTGCGCACGGGCATCGACGTGGGAAGCCTCGGCCGTTCGGCCAACGCCCGCGCCCCGATCGTCGACGCCGGCGGGCGCCCGGTGGGGGAGGTGTCGGTCGGGATCCTCGAGTCGGAGGTGGGTGTGCGCTTCACCCAGCAGATGGGCGACATCGCGCTCTACACGCTCCTCGCCCTGGGGCTCGGCGTCGTGGCGTCGCTCGTCCTGTCCCGTGCGATCACGCGTGCGACCTTCGACCTGGAGCCGGCCGAGATCGTGGCCCTCGTGCAGGAGCGGGAGGCCATGCTGCACGGGATCCGGGAGGGCGTCCTGGCCGTCGACACCCTGGGTCGGCTCAACGTCCTGAACGAGGAGGCCCGCCGTCTCCTGGCGATCCCCGCGGCGCGGCTCGGGCAGCAGCCGTCCGACTTCCTACCCGAGGGGCAGCTCCGCCGGATCGTCGCCGGCGAGGTGAACGGCCCGGACCTGGTGGTCGTCACCGACGAGAACCTGCTGGTCCTCAACCGGATGCCGGTGATCGTGGCCGGGCGCAACATCGGCTGGGTGGTGACGATCCGCGACCGGACGGAACTCGAGGCGCTGGTCCGCCAGCTCGACGCGGTCGAGGGGCTCACCACCGCACTGCGTGCCCAGGAACACGAGTTCGCCAACCGCCTGCACGTGCTGTCGGTGCTCCTGGAACTGGGTGAGTTCGACGAGGCTGCCGGCTACAGCCGGAGGCTGCAGTCCGAGACCGCGCTGGCGAGCGAGGACGTGCGGTCCAGGATCGGGTCTCCGGTCATCGCAGCCCTCGTCATCGCCAAGACGGCCGTCGCGGCGGAACGTGATGTGGTGATCCGGGTTGATCCCGGCAGCAGACTTGGGCACCTCGAGGGGGACAACATGCCGGTGGTGACGGTCCTGGGCAACCTCGTCGACAACGCCGTCGACGCTATCGCCGGCGATCCGGCGTCGGTGGGCCGGCACCCCCGCGGCACCGTCACCATCGCCCTCGCGCACTCCGAGGGGAGCCTCCGGCTGGTCGTGACCGACGATGGTCCGGGGATCCCGGCGGATCACCTCGCCGAGGTGTTCGTCGACGGGTTCTCGACCAAGGAGCCGCGCTCCGGCATGCGCCGCGGGGTGGGACTGGCCCTGGTGCACCGGCTCGTGACGAGGTGCGGTGGCGCCATCACCGTCGGGTCGACCGGCGGAGCCCGCTTCGATGTCGTCCTGCCCCTGCGAGAACGTGAAGGAGTCCCATGATCCGGGTTCTCGTCGTCGACGACGATTACCACGTGGCCCGTGTGCACGCCAGGAGCGTGGGCACCGTCGACGGCTTCACCGTGGTCGGCGAGGCCCACTCCGGTGTGGAGGCGCTCGACATGGTGGCCTCCGCCGCGCCCGACCTGCTCCTGCTCGACATGTACCTGCCGGACTTCAGCGGCTTGGACCTCGTGCGGCGCATGTCGACGGCCGGCGGGCCGGTCGCGGACGTCATCCTTCTGACCGCGGCACGCGACATCGACTCGATCCGGTCCGCGATGCAGGTGGGTGCGTTTTACTACCTCGTCAAGCCGTTCACCCACGCCGCGCTGTGCGAGCAGCTCCATGCCTACGCGGTCTGGCAGAGGCGCCTCGCCGAGGTGCCGGAGGCCGACCAGCACGACGTCGACGACCTCTTCGGCCTGCGGGGGGCCCGACCGCGGGGTGGGCCCGGGGCCCGGCCACTGGAGCCGACCATGGCGAAGGTCCTGCAGATCGTCACGGAGGCGACGGCTCCCGTGAGTGCTGTGGACGTGGCCAAGGCCCTCGGCGCGAGCAGGCCGACCGCGCAGCGCCATCTCGCCGATCTGGCGCGGAATCAGGTTCTCGAGCTGGTCCTCACCTACGGTGCGACCGGCCGACCCCAGCACCGCTACCGCCCGCATCCTCGCTGAGCCGGTCGGCGACGACCCGCCCGGCGGCTCAGGCCCCGTCCGACTCCCCGGCGTAGACCCACGCCCCGTAGCCCTCGAGCTCCTTCTCGCAGACGGCGAGGGCCTCCTCGCACGCCTGCCGGCCGGGGGCGCCGAAGACGTCCCGGCTCCGGATCTTGGCGAACCAGTTCCGCAGCTTGATGAGATCCTCGTCGTTCTCCTCGAGCTCGGCGTAGGTGAAGTGCTCCTGACGGAACTCCTTGCGGATGCCCGCGACGAAGTCGTGGCACTTGTCGACGATCTCGGCGTACTCGTCGTCACGGGCGGCCTGGAACGCGGCGCGGATCTCCTGCTCGCCGGCGAGCACCGCACAGGACAGCAGCGACGCGGTACCGGACATGTCGAGGATCTCGCGCTGCAACAGCCGCAGTGCCCGCTCGGCCGTAGGCCCCGCGGGCAGTGCTGCGGCGGAGTTCTGCAGGTAGATCGCCCCGAGGCCCTTGAGTCGCCGCCACACGGTGGCCCGGAGCCGGGTGGGCTCCGACGGGATCCGGTAGATCAGGACGAGCCAGCCGGCGGGCGCGCCGTTCGTGGCGCGGGCGGAGACCTCGGCATCGCTCACGCCGTCAGTCTGCCGCGTCGGACCGTCACCCTCCCCGGCCGGGGCGGGCGACGCGCCACAGGCTCAGCGGCAGCACGACGGCCACGGCCACCGGGAGCACCCACCAGGCCGCGACACCGGCCGAGGCGACCGCGAACGTCACCGCGAGCGCCACGACGACCGCGACGGCCACGCGCCAGTCGTCGCCGACCACGAAGTCGTACCAGAACGCCCCGAACGCCCTCAGCTTCCCGATCACGACGCCACCGCCGCGGTAACGGCGTTCCCGGCGCGGCGCAGGACGGCGACCAGCCCGAGCGCGAACAGTGCGACGGCCGGGACCACGACGAGCAGTGCGGCGTCGGCGCCGGGCCACTGCGCGCCGGCGCCCTCGGCGCCCCAGAAGATTCCGAAGGAGGTCAGCATGATGCCGACCACGAACTTCATCGTGTTCTCGGGTACCCGCGCCAGCGGTGCGCGGACGGCGATGCCGGCGACCGTGACGGCGAGGACGGCGGCGAGTGCCGCCACCGCGGCCAGCGGGATGTTCTGCTGGTTGGCACCGAACGTCAGCGCGATGAACGCCACCTCGAGGCCTTCGAGCACCACGCCCTTGAACGACAGGGTGAAGGAGTACCAGTCCGCGACGATGCCGCGCCGGCCGGCGGGGGCGGCCTCGGCCGCCGCCCGCTCCCGGAGGTAGATGGCGTCCTCGTCGTGCAGGGCCTTGAGACCGCTCGCCCGAAGCACCGCCTTGCGTAGCCACTGCAGGCCGAAGACCAGCAGCAACCCGCCGACCACCAGGCGGAGCCCCTCGAGCGGGATCGCCGTCACGGCCGGGCCGAGCGCGGCCACGACCACCGCCAGCACGACGACGCCGGCGACGACCCCCGTGATGGCCGACCGCCAGTCCCTGCTCGTTCCCGCCGCCAGCACGATCGTCAGGGCCTCGACGGCCTCGACCGTGCAGGCGAGGAACACCGCTATGAACAGAGCGCCACCGCTCAACGAACCCACCTCCTCACTGCGTCAGCTCGCAATACTAACAGCGGTTATGTCTTCTGAATAACGAACCTTCTCGACCCGTTCGCCGGTCGGGTAGGCGACGCAGCCGTCCGGGTCCACCGCGACCTCCACGGCCGACCCCCGGGGCCGGGCGTGCTGGTCGAACACGGCCGACAGTGCGCCCACGGGACCCGTCACGACGTGGTCGTAGCCCCGCCCGCGGTACGCCACGTCGGTGACCGTGCCCGACACCGAGCCGTGCGGCGCCGTGGCCCCGGCGAGCAGGATCGTCGTGGCCGCGGGCCGGACCGTCACGGACACGACATCCCCGGTAGCGAGAACGCCCGCGGTGCGGCTGCGCAGCCGCCGGTCGCCGACCTGCACGATGACGTCCCCGCCGTCGGCGGCGACCACCCGGCCGGGCAGCTCCCCGGCGAGTCCGGTGAAGCGCGCGACGAACGGCGTGGCCGGGCGGGCGTACACGGCCTCCGGGCGGTCGAGCTGCACGAGCGTGCCGTGGTCGAGCACGCCGATCACGTCCGCCAGCGCGAAAGCCTCGGACTGGTCGTGGGTGATGTAGACGGCCGTCGCCCCGGTCTCGCGGGTGAGCGTGGCGATCTCGACGCGGAGCCGCTCGCGCAGGTCCGCGTCCAGGTTCGACAGGGGCTCGTCGAACAGGAGCAGGCCGGGCCGGGCGACCACGGCGCGGGCGAGCGCGACGCGCTGCTGCTCGCCGCCCGAGAGCTCGTGCGGGTAGCGCCCGGCCAGCGCACCCAGTCCGACCCGGTCGAGGACCTCCTCGCAGCGCCGCGCCGCCTCCGGGCCGCGGAGCCGCCGGCGGCGCAGGGCGTAGCCGACGTTGCCTAGCACGGTCAGGTGCGGCCACAGGGCGTAGTCCTGGAACACCATCGCCAGGTCACGCTTCTCGGGGGCGACGTGGCGGCGGCCGTCGCCGACGACCTGGTCGCCGAGGCGGACCTCGCCCTCGTCGAGCCGCTCCACGCCGGCGAGCGTCCTGATCAGCGTCGACTTCCCCGACCCGGACGGGCCGAGCAGCACCAGGAAGCGGCCCGCGGCCACGTCGAGGTCGATGCCGGCGAGCGCGTGCACGGCCCCGTAGCGCTTGACCGCGCCGCGGACCTGCAGGGTGGTGCCGTTGTCCTGGTAGTCAGTCATGTGTTCTCCCGATGCGTCGCCAGCCCGTGGGGGCGAGCAGGTGGAACCCGCCGAAGGCCACCGCGACGACGGCCAGCGCGAGTACGACCGCGGTGACCTCCATCGCGGTGCCGCCGCCGAAGTCGTAGTTGGCCAGTGCCTTGGTGATGCCGATCGCGACCGGCGGATGGTCGGGCGGGTAGAGCAGCTGCGAGACCGGCAGCTCGAGCAGCGTCCCGGCGAAGGTGAGCACCCAGGCCGCCAGCACCGGCCGCGCCAGCACCGGTAGCACGGTGCGCAGCCAGGATCCGGCCGCGCCGCCGCCGTGCACCCGGCCGGCCTCGCGCAGCGACTCCTGGACCTGCCCGACGCTGCCCAGCAGCACTCGGGACGTCGACGGCAGCGCGGTGGCCAGGTAGCCCAGCACCAGCAGGGCCGTCGTCCCGTAGAGGTGGATGCCCAGGTCGTTGATCAGCGGCAGGTTGTAGGTGAAGATGTAGCCCGCCGCGAACACGATGCCCGGCAGGGCCACCGCCGTGAGCAGCAGCAGGTCCAGCACCTGGGAACTGAGCCGGGTGCCGCGGGCGCTGAGGATGCGGGCCACGGCCAGCCCGATGACGGCCGTCACCGTGGCCGTGATCAGCGCGAGCCGCGCGGAGTAGAGCAGGGGATCGCGCAGCTCCGGGCTGGCGAGCACGCGCGCGTAGTTCGCCAGGGTCAGGCGGTGGTCCCCGACCAGCGACCCGAGACCGTCGATCAGCGACGCAGACACCGCGCCGAAGGCCGGCACGCCCAGGCCCGCGAGGACGACGACGGCCAGGCCCGTCGTGGCGGCGGCCGTCGCCGGCGGGGAGAGCCGGTGCCGGCGGGCCGGCCGGCTGCGGCCGCCGAGCACGCGGTAGCTGCGCCCGCTCAGAGCCCGGGACTGGGCGAGCAGCGCGAGCCCCGCCATCGCCATCAGCATCCAGCCGACGGCGGCGGCCACCGGGAAGCGGATCGGGAAGCTGTCCACCGCGTCGTAGAGGGTGAACGTGGCCACCGGGAAGTGGGCGTCGTTGGCGAGGGTGGCGGCCACGCCGAAGTCACTGATCGACTCGGCGAAGACGATCGCCACCGCCGACCACACCGCCGGTGCCAGCAACGCCACCACGATCCGCAGCGCGGCGACCCGGCCGCCGCCGTGCACGCGGGCGGCCGACTCGAACTCCTCGCCGAGGCCCCGCAACGCCGACGAGATCGCCAGGTAGGCGAACGGCACACCCTTCACCGCCAGCACGACGACCACGCCCACCGGCCCGTAGAACAGCGCGCGCACGGCGGTGACGTCCAACCCGAGCAGTTCCAGCACGCCGGCCGGTTCGAGCAGCCGCTCCCAGCCCAGCGCGACCAGGTAGGACGGGGCGAGCAGCAGGCCGAACATCGCACCGGTCCAGACGGCCCGGGCCGGGACGTCGGTGCGCGCCACCGCCCAGGCCACCCCGAACCCGATGGCTGTGGCGACGAGTGCGGTGGCGATCCCGACCAGCAATGAGTTGAGCAGCCCCTGCAGCAGGGGCCCGCGGAGCGCCTCCCCGAACCCGGAGAGCGTGAACCACTCCGGGCCCTGGTCGAACAGCCGTGGCGAGAACGCCACCAGCAGGAACAGCAGGATCGGGGCGACCAGGATCGCGACGATCAGCACCCAGAACGCCAGCAGCGGGGCGCCCCGGAACCGGGTGAGACCCAGTCGGACCCGGTCCGGGACCACGAACGCGACGGCTGTCACAGCGCTACTTGATGGTGGAGTCGAAGAAGGTGTTGATCTCACCTTCCAGCGGGCCCCAGAAGTAGGGGTCGATTCGCTGGTAGGCGGCGGGGAACGCCGGCAGCGCGGGCAATGCGGTGACCCCGTCCACGACCGGCCAGTACAGCGAGTCGCCGCTCGGGTCACCGGTCTGCATCACCTTCTGTCCCGCGGGGGACATGACGAAGTCAACGAACTTCTTCGCCTCGTCCTGCACCGCAGGCGGAGCGCCCTTGTCGATGCCGATCACACTCGGCAGCAGCGTCGACTCCGGCAGGTAGACGATCTTCGGGTTGAACGCGGCACTGGCGTGCACCTTCGCCAGCTCACCCGTGGCGGCGGAGCTCTGGATCATCCCGTAGGCGATCTGGCCGGTCTCCAGCGCGTGCAGGGTGTCGCCGTTGGTCGGGTAGACGTGCAGGCCGTTGGCCTTGAGTTGGCGCAGGTAGTCCTCGCCGGCCGCCACACCGCCGGCCTGGCCGCCGAGCTGATTCATCAGTCCGGCGACGAACGGGAACGTCGGACCCGACTGGGCCGGATCGTTCATGCCGACCAGCCCCTTGTAGGCGGGGCCGAGCAGGTCCTGGTAGCTCGTCGGCGCGCCCGGCGCCTTCGCCGCGTTGTAGATCACCGCGGCCATCACGGTGGTGGCGGCCGGGGTGTAGGCGTGGCTCGCAGGCACGAGGGCCTTACCGACCGCGTTCAGCGGGGCGGACGGGATGTAGGGCAACAGCTGTCCCTGCTGATCCAGCGCCGCGAACGCCGTGTCGCCGTCCGCCCACAACACCCCCCACTGCGGGTTGTTCTTCTCCGCCGCGACCTTCGTCAGCAGTGGGCCGGTGCTGTCGTCGACGAGGCTCACCGGGATCCCGGTGGCCGCGGTGAACGCCTTGGTCACGGGCGCGTCGTACCCCTCCGCGGAGTAGACGACCAGCGGGACCGGGCCCGCCGCGGCCGCACCCGCCGCAGCCGCTGTGTCCCTGCCGGTCGGGCTGGCGCATCCGGCGATGGCCAGTGCGGCTGCTACCCCGACCGCCGTGAGGGCACCCCAGGACCGACGTGGGCGAGCTGTCATGGTCGACTCCTCGATCGCATCTGTTCTACAGCTGATGTAACAGCCGTTAGGTACAGTCTGTGACAAAGCTGGCGAGTGAGGGGTGCAGGCATGAACAGGAGGTGAATCGAGCGCGGCCATCGGCGCGGGTCGGGTGCCCGGACGGCGTCGCCTCGCCCGAGAAGCGGCCGTCGACCGGTTAGTGCGATTCTCGGCGCGCGAGCTGGGCCACGACCGCGACGATCGCGGCGATGAGGACGAGACTGATGGGGCCGGTGCCCAGATCCAGGCCACCACGGGCGGGCGGCACCGCGATCCAGTCGGCGAACGACGCGCCCAGCGGCCGGGTGAGCACATAGGCGATCCAGAACGCCGGGACGGGGCCGAGGCCCCACCACCTGTGCGCGACCGCGGGCACCGCGATGGCGACGGCGAACAGCGCGCCGGACGCGAGGTAGCCCAGGTGCAGGGTGGTGGCGGTCATGTCACCGGCGGCGGTACCGAGCGCGAAAGTAGCCAGCACCGTGATCCAGTAGAACGCCTCGCGGCGCGGGGTGGTGATGCTGTGGACGTCGAGGGTGGCCTCGGTGCGGTGCCAGACCGCGAGGGCCGCGGCGACGACGACGGTGAAGGCCACGGTCGAGACCAGGTAGGGAATGCCGACGACGATGTGCGTCACGTCGGCGGCCATCGTGCCGAACACGCTGACCATCGCGACCGCGGCCCAGTAGATCCACGGCCGGTAGCCGCGCACCGTGAACTGGACGACGAGCAGGACGGCAAGCATGAGCCCCGCCGCGCCGACCGCGATGACGGGGTCGATGGTGCGTACGAGGTAGTCCGAGGCGGTCTCGCCCATGCCGGTGGTCAGGACCTTGGCGACCCAGAACAGGACGGTGATCTCCGGGACCTTGACCAGGGTTCGTCGGACGCGGGTGACTTCGGTGGGATGCGTGCTCACCCCGACAGGATCGCCACGGGGTGGGCGCCCGTTGCGGGCGACATCGAGATTTTGCCGGACGCTTGCTGGGCGGGCGGTACGAGTGGGACATGACGTCCGTTCTCGCCTTCAACCCCCTCAGCGCCACCGACTACTTGTCGTCGTTCGGCACGATCGGGATTCTGGTGGTGCTGTTTGCCGAGACGGGTCTGCTGATCGGGTTCTTCCTGCCCGGGGACTCCCTGCTGTTCACGGCCGGGCTGCTCTGCGCGACCGGGGCGGGCGGGCTGCGGCTGAGCCTGCCGTGGGTGCTGGTGGCCGCTGGTGCGGGTGCGCTGGCAGGCGCGCAGGTCGGGTTCCTGATCGGCCGCCGCGCGGGTGACGCCCTCACCGCGCGCGCCGGGCGCCCGCGCCTGGCGGCCGGGCTGCGTCGGGCCGAGGAGCTGTTCACCCGGTACGGGCCGACGAAGGCGATCGTGCTGGCCCGGTTCATCCCGGTGGTCCGCACGGTGCTCAACCCCCTCGCGGGCGCCCTGCACACCCCGACCGCAACCTTCACGCTGTGGCAGTCCGTGGGCGGGCTCGTGTGGACCGTCGGCCTGGTAGTGGCCGGCTACGCGTTGGGGTCGTTCGTGCCGGGCGTGGATCAGTACCTGCTGCCGGTGATCGCCGTGGTGGTCGTGGTGTCGCTGATCCCGTTGCTGCGCGAGGTTCTGCGGGAGCGACGGGCCTAGGTCGTGGATTCCAGCCGGTAGCCGTGGCCCCGCAATGTGGTGATGGCCGGGATGGCTCCGGCGCCGGAGTGCTCGCGCAGCCGGCGTCGGAGGGTGGCGATGTGCACGTCGAGGGTCTTGGTGGAGCCGAACCAGTGCTCGTCCCAGACGTCGGTCATCAGCGTCTCGCGGTCGACGGCCTTACCGGGCTCGGCGGCCAGTCGGGCCAGCAGGTCGAACTCCTTGGACCGCAGCGTCACCTCCTGGCCGGCGACGGTGACGCGACGGCTGGCGCTGTCGACCAGGAGATCCCCGATCAGGCACCTCTTGGGCGTCGTGGCACCCCGGCGCAGATGCGCCCGCACACGTGCGTGCAGTTCGGCGAGGCGGACGGGCTTGACGAGGTAGTCGTCGGCGCCCGCCTCCAGACCGACGACGATGTCCATCTCCTCGCCGCGGGCGGTGAGCATCACGATGACGGTAGCCGGGTTCTCGAGCCGTAGCCGGCGGCAGACCTCGACGCCGTCGAGGTCCGGAAGCCCGAGATCCAGCAGCACGAGGTCGAACGGCCCCGGCGCGCTTAGCGCCTGCGCGCCGGTGCGCGCCCACGTCACGTCGTGGCCGTGGGAACGCATGCTCGTGGTGAGGGCCCCACCGATCGTCTCGTCATCCTCCACGATCAGCAGCCCGGTCATGGGCACCAACCTACCGGCGCGACGAGTTTGCCGTGCTCTGACCTGCGGCTGGCCGGGTCAACACCGCTGCGCTCCTACCGTCGATGTCATGGTTGCTGCGCCGCCCGGGGCCCGTCGTCACCCCGGCGTCGTGGTGCTTGCGCTCGCGGTGCTCCTCGGTGGGGTCGTGGTGCCGTCGGCGTCGCTGGTCCAGGCGCTGACGTATCCGGGCGAGGCAAGCACCACCGTCAGGCTCGTCGAGTGGGCCCGCGAGCACGGGGGTGGTGGGATCGTCGATCTCGTCGAGAACTGGTGGTACGCAAGGCCTCCCGTCGTCGCGTCCCTGGCACCGGCCGATCTTCCCGCGCCTCCTACGGCGGTGGCCACCGGTTCGCCGCCGGTGTTGGCGCCCCTGGTCCCGGCTCTGCCGGGGGAGGGGCAGTGGGTGGCCGGCGCCTCGTCCTCCCTCGGTGAACCCGCGATCTACACGACGTTCGAGCGTCCGGATGCCCGGCACCGGGGCGTCGTGGTCGGGGTCGCGCTGCTGGAGAGCCGCGCGATTGTCACCCACCTCATCGCTGGTACCCGTCAGCCGCTCCCGCAGACCCGGGCCGACGACGCCCGCGTTCCCGATGCGCTGCAGTCATCGCTGGTGGCCACCTTTAACTCCGGGTTCAAGATGCAGGACGCCCACGGCGGCTTCTACGCCGACGGGCATGTAGCTGTACCGCTGCGCGACGGCGCCGCGTCGCTCGTCGTGCGCCGTGACGGCAGCGCCACCGTTGGGCAATGGGGGCAGGATGCCGTCGCCGGTCCGGATGTCGTCGCGGTCCGCCAGAACCTCGATCTCGTCGTCGACAACGGCCGTCCGGCGCCGGGGCTGGACGGCAACACCTCTCAGAGTTGGGGTACCGCGAAGAATCAGCTGCAGTACACGTGGCGTTCCGGGATCGGCATCGACGCGTCGGGAAACCTGGTCTACGTGGCCGGTGACGGGATGAACCTCGTGACCCTGGCTGCGGCGCTCCTGCAGGCGGGTGCCGTCCGCGGGATGCAGCTCGACATCCACAGCGAGATGGTGGACTTCTTCTCCTATCGACACGGGGCAGGCTCGGACGCTCCGGTGGCGACGAAGCTGCTTCCGACCATGCCCGGCCGGAGCGACCGTTACCTAGTGCCCGACCAGCGCGACTTCGTCGCGGTGACCCTTCGCTGAGCTCGCTGACCTCCGAGGCGGTGGAGAGGGAGACGACGGGGTGCTGGGAGGATCGCGTGATGCGCAGACGGATCGCTGGGCTGGCCGTGGCGGCGGCGGTGCTGGCGATCGTCCTGTTCGGGTTGCCGCTCGCTGTCGGGGTGGCGGCCTATCTCCTCGGTGACGAGCGGGCCGAGCTCGAACGCGGCGCTGACGTCGCCGCGATCACGGTGGCCGCCGATATCGCCACCGGCCGCGTCCCCGCCACGCTCGCCGGGATCGACACCACCGAGGACGACGCGGGCACGCTTGCCGTGTACGACACGTCCGGCGCCCGCCTGGTCGGCACCGGCCCGGAGACGGCCGACGGGCCGGTGCTGGCCGCGGTCGGCGACGACCCCGTGGC
>NZ_MKVV01000086.1:71946-92437 GCF_001899645.1 Pseudonocardia sp. 73-21
ATCCGCGCGGGCCTCGTGTGGGCGGCGATGGGAGGGCTCGCGCTAGTGGCACTGGCGGCGGTCTGGGTTCTGGCGCGGCGGTTCGCCGCGCGGTTGGCCGGTCCGCTGGAGGAGCTCGCGGCGGCTGCCCGGCAACTGGGGGAGGGCGACTTCAGCGTCCGGGGCCCGCGCAGCGGCGTCGAGGAGATCGACGCGGTGGGCGGTGCGCTCGACAGCACCGCCGAGCGGCTGGGGGCGCTTCTCGAGCGGGAGCGGGCGTTCTCCGCCGACGCCTCCCACCAGCTGCGGACACCGCTCGCGGGGCTGCGGCTCGAGCTGGAGTCGGCGATGGAGAACCCCGACCGGGACCCGCGAGCGGCCATCGTGGCCGGGCTCGCGGCCACCGACCGACTGCAGGACACCGTGGACGACCTGCTCGCCCTGGCCCGCGACACGCCACGGTCCACCGACCCCCTCGATGTGGACGCGGTGCTCGACGAGGCCCGCATCCAGTGGCGGGACCGGGGCCACGGGCGCATCCTCACCGTGCGGTCGGACCCCCCGCTGCCGGTCACCATGGCGTCGGCCGCCGCGGTCCGCCAGGTGCTCACCGTGTTGCTGGACAACGCCGCCGTCCACGGCCGGGGTGCCGTGTCGGTCTCCGTGCGTGACGCGGGAGGTGCCCTGGCCGTCGACGTCGCCGACGAGGGCCCGGGCATCGAGGTGCCCGACGCCGAGCTGTTCGTGCGCCGCTCGTCGCGGGCCACCGGGCACGGCATCGGCCTGGCCCTCGCGCGGAGCCTCGCGGAGGCCGAAGGCGGGCGGTTGCGGCTCACCCGCCCCTCGCCTCCGACCTTCACGCTGCTGCTCCCGGTTCAGGCACCGCCCGCCGTGACGACCATGTCGGTGACGAACCCCGCTGCCATCCCGGCCAGCACACCCCAGTAGAGAAGGTGGCGCTGCTGCGCCTTCAGGGCGACGCCGATGAGCTGGATGATCACGAACAGGATCGAGCCCGCCGCCAGCGTCAGGAACAGCACGCTCACGACGTCGCTGCTGAACTGGCGGCCGACAACCGTGCCGATGATCGTCGGCCCGCCGCCGATGACGCCCATCAGCAGGAGGAAGCCCCAGCTCGGGCGCTCACCGGCCGCGGCCAGGGGCGCGACGATCCCGAAGCCCTCGGTGGCGTTGTGCAGGGCGAACCCGATCACGAGCAGGGTGGCCAGCGCGATCTCGCCCTGGCCTGCGCTGCCGCCGATGGCGAGGCCCTCGGCGAAGTTGTGCAGCCCGATCCCGATGGCGATCAGCAGCGCCAGGCGACGGGCGGGCGACCAGCCCGCGCGGCCCGTCAGCTCCGTGGCGGCCATCGCCCCGGGTCCGGCGGCCCGGGGCGAGCGGTGGCGTGCGAGTCGACCCTCGTAGGAGACCAGTGCGAGCAGGCCGACCGCCAGCCCACCCAGGAACAGCAGCCCGAAGCCGACTACCGGCCCGAGCCCACCGGATCCGTCGTGCAGGGCGCCCAGCGCAGCGTCGACGGGTTCCCAGGCGTGCGCGAGCACATCCCAGAGCAGGAACACCAGGATCCCGATCGCGGAGGCGTTGAGCAGCAGGCGCAGCCCGGGGGCGGGCGCCCGGAGGCGGCCCAGTGGGAGGCCGAGCAGGATCGTCGCGCCGGCGATGACCCCGAGCAACACTGTCTGACCGACGTTCACGACCGGACCTCCACGGATAAGTACAGCCTCACTGCTGGAGAGGCCAGCCTCAGTTCTCCGGTCAGTCCCTGTCAACCGTGCGGTCGGCCTGGATCCGCGGATCTCCGATCTTTAACCGTCTCTTTGCCCCGGTAGGTCGGATAAGGCGTTGGGCGGGAAGTTTTGCCCTGCGCTCACCACGGCATGTGTGTCCACGAACCGGCCCGCTCCTAGCGTCCGGATTGACGCGACCACGGTTCCTCCCCACAGCCCTGGTCACTGGTCACCTCCGCCGGATCTCCCCGTTCTGATCCGGCTCCGCGACGAACGGACCGAGAGACACCGTGACTTCACGCCACGCCACCGCCTCCACACGCCAGTTGTTCAGCAAGGTTCCGGAGGTCACGCTCTACTTCTGGATCATCAAGGTCCTCTGCACGACCGTCGGTGAGACGGCTGCGGACTACCTCAACGTGAGCCTGAACCTGGGGCTGACCGGAACATCCGTCGCCACCGGCGTGCTGCTGGTCGTCGCGCTCGTGCTCCAGTTCAGCGCGAGCCGCTACGTCCCGGGCCGCTACTGGCTGACCGTCACGCTCGTCAGTGTCTTCGGCACGCTCGTGACCGACAACCTGACCACGAGCGCAGGCCTACCACTCGAGGCGAGCACGCTGATCTTCGGTGCCCTGCTCACCCTGACGTTCGTCGTCTGGTACGCGTCGGAGAGGACGCTCTCGATCCATTCGATCTTCAGCGTCGGGCGTGAGACGTTCTACTGGCTCGCGATCCTGTTCACCTTCGCGCTCGGTACGGCGACCGGTGATCTCATGTCGGAGGGCCTCGGCCTGGGTTACCTGCTCACCGGGGCCATCGTGGCCGGACTGATCGCCGTCATGGCCGTCGGCTGGCGGCTCGGGCTCAACTCGGTTCTCGCGTTCTGGTTCATCTACATCCTGACCCGCCCGCTCGGAGCGTCGATCGGGGACTACCTCTCCCAGTCGCCCAACGAGGGCGGCCTGGGCCTCGGCCCCACGGTGACGAGCCTGATCTTCGTCGCGGGCATCCTCGGCATCGTCGTCTACCTGTCCCTGACGAAGGCCGACGTCATCTCGGGCGACGGGGATCGGGGCGGCGACGAGCCGATGGAGCGGGGTGGGGCGTGGCAGACGGCGATGGTCGTGGGGGTGGTTCTCGTCGCATCGGGTGTCGGCTACACCGCCCGGGTCTCCGCACTCCAGGCCGACGCCGCCGCGTCGGTGGCAGCACCGGTGGCCGGGCAGCCGAGCGCCGGTGGTGTTCGAGCCCCCGCTTCACCGCTGGGAGATCTGTCGTCCTTCCGCACCATCACCCAGGACACCCTCGACATGCTGGGACACGGCGATCAGGCCGGCGCGACGACCCGGATCGCCGATCTCGAGACGGAGTGGGACAAGGCCCAGGCCCGGCTGAAGGCGAGGGATGGCGCCGCATGGACCGAGGTTGACGGGAAGATCGACACGGTGCTGCGCGAGCTCCGGGCGTCGAGCCCGAATCCGTCCACGGAGACCGCGGCGCTGAAGAACCTGGTGTCCGCCCTCGGATGATGATCAGAACGCGAAGGCCTCCTCGTGCAGGTGTGTGTCGTCAGGGGAGGCCGGCGGCGTGGAGCGCCGGTCATCTCCAACCCCGCCGTCGGCGTCGAGGCGAAGCGGGGTAGCGACGCCGACCAGTTTGAGCCCCGTAGCGGCGCCGGCGCCGAGCCAGATCCGCCGAGGACGCGTCAGGTGACCGGTGACGCCGCCGCCCCGTCGAGACACGGATCGCCATCAACAGTTCCGGGATGCTCCTGGAACGCGTGGTCGGCCGCGGTCGCAACGCAACCGAGGGCAGCGGCCGCCGGAAGAATAGTCAGGACGTCGAGCAGCGCGGTGAGAGCGCCGACGATCGGTCGCAATCGAGCGCCCTGCCCCGCTGAGATGAGCGACTAACTGAGTGACAACGACAGCGCGGCGGAGCGGACGGCGGCGGACCGACGTGGACAGTTCCAGCAGCTCAGACGCCGTATCGCCCTGGTGCAGCGGCTTCTGGCCAGTGACTGGGGGTCAAGGGGTCGCAGGTTCAAATCCTGTCGTCCCGACGGCCGGAACGGGCGGTTCCCTTCGACGGGGGAACCGCCCGTTCTGCGTTCTACCTGCGGGAACGGGCAAGTTGAGCTGCATCTGGTGATCTTCACTGGTTCAGTCCTCCCTCGGTTGTCGAACCCGGGCTGGGCTCGATGTCAATGGTTTGTCAACGCAGCTCAGCCGGACAGGCCGAGTAGCCCGCTCAGACGGGCTCCAGCGGCCTCGTGCTGGCCGGGCATGACGTGGGCGTAGACGCCCTGTGTGATCGCCGGGTTGCTGTGCCCGGCCATCTCCTGGACGACCTTCACCGGCGTGCCGTCCGCCAGCGCGAGCGACACCGCCGTGTGGCGGCAGTCGTGCAGCCGGATCACCGGCACCCCGGCCCTGCGGCACAGCACCTCGAACCGGTCGGAGAAGTGCTCAGGGTGGGGTGGCAGCCCGTCCTCCCGGACGAACACGTACCCGGTCTCGGTCCAGCCCGGACCGGCCGCCATGCGCGCCTGCATCTGCGCCTTGCGGTGCGCGCGCAGTACGGCGACCAGCCCCGCGTCCAGGTGCAGGGTGCGCCGCCCTGCGGCCGTCTTGGGTTCGCTCTCCTCGACCCTGCCGCCGATCGAGACGCGCGTCTTGGTGATGCGTAGCGTCCCGGCCTCCAGGTCGACATCTGCCCACCGCAGCCCGGCCACCTCGCCGCGGCGCGGGCCACGAGCCAGGAACAGCACCCACGCCGCGTACAGCGCGTCGTTGGCGACGGCGGCGAGGAAGGCCTGAGCCTGACCTGCGGTCCAGCAGGCCATCTCCCGCGACTTCGCCCCGGGCCTGCTCACCAATGAAGCGCTGTTCTTCTGGCAGTACCCGGCCCTGACGCCGTACTCCAGTGCCATCTTCAGCACCCCGTGTGCGAGCTGGCAGCTTCGGCCGCTCAGCGGTCGGCCACCCTTGCCGCCGGTCGCGGCGAGCGCGGTCAGCGCACTCTCAACCTGTTTCGGGCTGAGCGCGACCAGTCGAACGCCGCCGATGTGCGGAATGATCCACTTCTCCACCGCGATCTCGTACTGCGCGACGGTGCTCGCCCTGCGCGGGGCCCCGCTCTTGGTCGCACCGGTGCGCGCCGCGGGCAGCCAGTGGTCGCGCAGGAACTGCGCGACCGTCATCGTCTTGTCCTGCACCTCGGTGTACGTGCCGTCGCCGATGGCGGCCAGCACCGTGGTCAGGTGGCTCTGGGCGTCCTTCTTCAGCTTGAAGCCGCCCTTGGACCGCTGCACCCGCTTGCCGTCGGCGTCGGTGACCCACCAGTACGCGGTCCACGTCGCACCGCGCTTCCGAACCGAACCTGTCATCGCCCCTCCTCTTCCGCTGCTAAGCCCTGCTCCATCAGGTAGACCACCGCCGAGTTGACGGATCTACGAGTCCTCATCGCGTACTCCCGGATGGCGTCGTAGAGGTCCGCCTCCACGCGGAGGTGCACTACCTGCCGTGGTCTCTCGTCGTCGTTGCCCACGGTCACGATGGTAGCACGATGGTATCTCAACGCTACTAAATCCTGACGTCTGACCGTGGAGGCAACCTTCGGGCTGTTCGCCATTTTTGTGACGTCGACCACTGCCCCATAAGGCCCTCTACTTACATGGAAGAACCGTTAAGGATCAATAATGTGCCCTATTGCTGCGATCTCAGGAATGAGCCGTGGTCAGGCCGTGATCAGATGCAAGTGAAGCCGCCGGAGCCGTGTCAGACTTAGCTGGAACCAAGAAAACCCCGACCGGGAGATGCACATGTCGAGCAACACCGCACCCATCGCCGCCGTCATCGGCGACCTCCCCGCCACGCTCGACGTCGGGCAGGTCGCGAACCTCTACGGGATGAGCACGTGGGCGCTGTATGAGGCCGTGAAGACCGGGAAAGTACCGGTCCAGCCGCTGCGGGTGGGGAAGAAGCTCAGGTGGCCCACCGCGCTCGTGCTCCGCAGCCTGGGCATCGACCCCGCCACCGCGCCCGACGTCGCGTAGCCCAATCGCCCACCGCAGGGGCACCTCGGGAACGCGGAATCGACCAACCGACAAGACCCCCGACCCGGGATTTCTCCGATTCCCTGGGTCGGGGGTCTCATCACCGAACGGAACACGCACATGATCTGCGATCAGCCACCTACGGCTGTATTCACCGTACCGGATGCGGCCGGTCCTCCTGATGACGAGAACGGCATCCGGGCGGTGCTCGACGCCCCCGACGAGGTGCTGGAGCAGTACCGCAAGGGGGAGCGCGCTCTGCGCCGGGCGCTGCGGTGCCTGCCGCCGACCCGGGCCGATGTCGAGAGCACCCGGACGCTGATGGCCGCTGCCCGGGTGGAGCGCGATCGCCGCGCCGCGGAGCGCGGTCTGGGGGCCATCGGAGCCGCGTCCTGCCGGTGCAGCCGCTGCCACCGCCCCCTGACGGCCCCGGAGTCGACCGAGCGCGGCATGGGGCCTGTCTGCCGCCGGGAGGCCGAATGACGGCCACTGACGGCGCGGCCGTTTCGGAGCGGTTGCTCGCAGAGCGGGGCGCGCTCAAACCGCTGCGACCGCTCGGCGCCGCGCCGAGTCCCAGACCCACGACCCGCCCGGCACCTCCTCGGACGCCGGAGACACCCTCCGGCGCAGAGACACCCCCGGAGACACCTCCTCCGGCTTCTGACCAGGCGAAGAGACAGCAGGGACAGCGGAGACACCGTTGGACGGCTGCCGAGTTGATGAAGGAGAAGTTCCAGGCGCCCAAGTACGCCGTACCGGGCGTCATCGCCGAGGGGGTGAACCTACTGGCGGGCGCGCCGAAGATCGGCAAGAGCTGGCTCTCACTCGGGCTGGCGGTGGCCGTGGCCACCGGCGGCAAGGCGTTCGGCTCGATCGACGTGCCGGAGGGGGACGTGCTGTACCTCGCCCTAGAGGACACGGGCCGGAGGCTCCAGAGCCGCCTGTGCAAAGTGCTGGACGAGCGGGACGCGCCCGAGCGGCTGACCCTGGAGACGGAGTGCCCCCGGTTCCCCGAGGGCGGTGCCCACATCCGGGCCTGGCTCGACGAGCGCCCGGAGGCCCGACTGGTCGTGGTCGACGTCCTCGCCCGGATGCGCGGGGTGGACAACTCGACCTCGGCCTACTCCGCGGACTACGCCGCTGTCACGCAGGTGAAGCAGATCGCCGACGACTACGGCATCGCCCTGGTCCTGGTGCACCACGTGCGCAAGGCCGCCTCCGAGGACTACCTCACCGAGGTGAGCGGCACCAACGGCATCGCCGGAGCGGCGGACGCCGTGCTGGTGCTGAAACGGTCCCGGGGCGAGGCCGACGGAGCCCTGCACGTCACCGGTCGCGACGTGGACGAGACCGAGTACGCGCTGACCTTCGATGCCGAGTTGGGCTCGTGGAAGGTGCTGCCGGGGCCCGCGCTGGACCACCTCGTGAGCGACACCCGCAAGAAGCTGCTCACCTACGTCCGCGAGCACCCCGACTCATCACCCAAATCGATCGCGGAGGCGACCGGGCTGGGCCACGACCTGGTGAAGAAGACGCTCAACCGCATGGCCGACGAGGGACAGCTGATCAGACCGACCCGGGGCAGCTACTCCGCTGTCTCTCCGGTCTCCGGAGTCTCCGACGCAGGTCAGAGTCCGCATGAGGGTGTCTCCAAGGTGTCTCCGGTGGACACGGGTGTCCCCAGGGGACTCGAAGGGGGGTCCCCATGCTGACCCTCGCCGCCGACCCCATCGAGTTGCACGCCGTGCGCGTCCGACTGACCCGCGTCCGGCGCGACGTCGCCGACCTGATCGCGCTCGTCGAGACCTGGTCGTGCACGGCCGACGACGACCGCTTTCCCAACTACCTGATCGACGCCCTCGACGCTCTGACCGCCGCCGCCATCGGCGCTGCCGCCGCCGTGGTTGGTCTCGATGCCGACTCCGACAACCTGGAGGACTGATGATCCCCTGCCGCACCTGCACCCTGCCCGCCGACGACCCCGACGGCCAGCACCCTGCCTGCGCCGAGCACGAGCGTGAGCGGGTGGCCGCGGTCCCGTGCTCGCGGTGCGGGTCCTGGACCAGTCACCGCGTGCTCGACACCGACCCTGCCGTGTGCAGCCACTGCCGCACCGACGACGCCCTGCGCGAGGCCGACACCGCCCGCGCGCAGCTGCCGCCCCCGCCAGCGGTCAAGCCCCGCCCGGCCCCGCCGGTCTACCGGGTCGGCACCGGCGGCGACAAGATCGCCGAGTGGGTCAAGTCGTGAGCATCCTCGACGTCGTCGGCACGATCCACGGCCCGATCGACGCGACGCCGTGGGAGCCGGTGGAGCTGGCCGCCCCCGCACCGCCCGACGCGCCCCCTGCACCCCAGCAAGGTCCACCCGCCGACGATCACCCCGTGGTGGACGCTGCCGCCGTGGCCACGCTCGCCGCGGTACTGCTCGCCGGGGGAGCCGACCTCGCTCTCGCGGTAGCCGGCCGCCTGCTGACGGCGGGTTTCACCGGCCCGGTGGCCGCGGGCATCGCCGAGTTCGTCACCGCGTCCACCCCGGTACCCAGCTCCGCCGTCGGCGTCCTCGCCCGCCGCCGGATCGCCCTGCGCAACGCCGTGCTGCGGGCCAGGTACGTGCTCAACGCCGCTCAGAGGGTCACTGACGCCGTCGTATCCGGCACCCCCTTGGAGGAGGCCCTGCAGGCGGAGCGGACCCACTGGCAGGCGCACAGGTCGGCCACCGCGCACCGTGCCGCCGCCGCCCGGCAGGTCGACCAGGCGGCTGCGGTCTCGCCGCTGCTGCGCTGGCGCACGGTCCACGACGACCGCGTCACCCCCGACTGTGCCGCGCTCGACGGCCGGGTCTTCGACGTCGCGCGCCCGCCCGGCGGGACCTACCCGGGCACCGTCCACGCCCGGTGCCGGTGCACGGCCACCCCGATCCGCAACACCACCCAACTCTCGAAGGAGTCCACGATGGACACCCGCATGATCGACCCCGCCACCGGCCACGTGATCGAGCTGTCCGGCCCTGTGTCGACGGTCGCACCGTCTGACCGCACCTCCCCGCGCGAGGTAGTGCCCCACGTCCAGACCGACGACGACCGCTACGGACCCGAGGCGCTGCCGCCCAGCCCGGACACGCTCGACATGATCAAGCACCTGCGGGAGAACAACCCGTACATGTTCTCCAGCGCCTCCGACATCGCCTCCACCATCGAGGCCGTCGAGCGCCGCCGCCCCAGGGTCGGGCAGGGCTTCGACGCCGCCGGGCAGCGCGGCTGGCACGACCAGATGCCGGTCGGCGAGTGCGAGACCCACGACCGGCTGTTCACCCGGCCCGGGGAGACCGACGCCGAGCGCCGCATCCGGGTGGCCGAGCAGGACGCGCTGGAGCCCCGCCAGTGGGCGTCCCGGGCCGACGCCGCGGACTACGCCCGGCAGTTCGGGCTGGTCTGATCACGACGTGCGCGTCCGGCGAAGTAGCCGTCGGGCACGCAGGGGTCAACGTCACCCCGGGGCCTCGTTAGCTCCTTCTCGGCCCGGGGGATCGAAAGGGCACCGCGACCGACGGGGTCTCGCACCGGTTCTGACCCGCCGACCGCACCTCGTGCACCTGCCCCACCCCGACCGGCCCCGGCGAGGCGCAGCCGCCTCGTCGGGCGCCGGTCACCTCCTACATGATCAAGGAGTAGAACGTGCTCAACTCCGGCCCGCCCGACATCGGCGCCGACCCCGCCCGCCCGGCAGCACCACCACCGGTGCACCTACCCCGTGACGTCCAGGCCGCCGTGATCGACCGCGCCCGCGTCGAGGCCCTGACACGCACCGCCACGCTGGTGCA
Source organism: Pseudonocardia sp. 73-21 (assembly GCF_001899645.1). Classification (GTDB taxonomy): domain Bacteria; phylum Actinomycetota; class Actinomycetes; order Mycobacteriales; family Pseudonocardiaceae; genus Pseudonocardia. The sequence continues at coordinate 81,553 of NZ_MKVV01000086.1, forward strand.
CCTCGTGGAGTACGCCCTACGCGAGATGCCGAGGGGATGGAAGCCCTGACCTACACAAAGAAGGTGGTCTTGGGCCTGGCCGTCGTCCTTGGCCTCGCCGTCGGTGGCATCGCCACTGCGGCGCCGACACCGGTTGCCGTCGTGCCCGCCCCGCCCACAGCCAGCCCAACCCCCACAGCCACCCCAACCCCCGCATCGACCACACAGCAGCCCGTACCCAGCCCCGATCCGGTAACAGATCCCAGCCCCGTGGTCCACCACGGCGGAGGACCCCACGTACGGGCCTGCGCCGGGCACCACCTGCTGCGGGTCTGCACCGGATGACCTGTGGAGGTGGCCCCGATGGCACGTGTTCGGCAGGCCCGACCGTGCAGCGCACGCAGAACCAACGGCGAGCCGTGCCGCAACTTCGCCATGAACCACAGCACCATCTGCCACGCCCACGGCGGCCGGGCCGCGCAGGTCCGCCGACGGGCCGATCAGCGCGCGCTCCAGGCGGCCGTCGAGCGGTCTGTCGAACACGATCTCGCCCGGCACCGTGAGCGGCTGGCGGTGTGGCAGCACGCGCGGATCGTCGCTGCCGCCGAGCTGCTGGGTATGGAGCCCGCCGAGGTCGCGGCCAAGCCCGCCTTGCTGGGCATAGCGTCGGCGCGGTGGCCTCGCCGGGTGCCGCCTGCGGACCAGGCGCCGAAGCTCCGTCACGATCGCCGGTACGGCAGCCGCTGCGCAGGCGATGACCATGGGCGCAGGCTCGACCTGCGTTGACAAACCAGTGACAAGCATTGGTCAACATGCCGTCTGAGCAGGGGTTACTTGGTGACCACCTGACAGCCTGTCAAGGGGCCCATGACGCTGCACAGGGCAGAGCGGCCCAAGACTGTCGGTGTGCCCCGCCAACATGCGCCCATGCTTGCCGAGCACCTGAAGCCACGCTGTGTCCAGATCGAGGTCCCCGTCGATGCCCAGGGGGGGTTCGTGGACTCGGGACGGTGGCGGGAGAAGGGCGTCACCCACTGGAACCTGCTCCGCCGGGATTGGGGCCGTAACGACCGTGAGCGCTTCGACAACGAGCGCCGAGCCGCGGACCGGCACCGCCCCTCACATGGCGTCGCACGCAGCCCCCACGAGGTGGCCGACTGGCTCATCGAGGAGGCTCTGCGCGCCGCGGGGGAGAGCCACGAGGCCGCTGAGATGCTGCGTAGCGACGGCGTCGACACCGAGGAGGGCGTGGCGCTGAAGCGGGAGGTGCTGTTCTGGTCGGCGATGCACGGCCGGGACGTGTTCTCGATGATGGGCCTGTCCAGTGCCCGCATCGCCGACCTCTCGGCGTACGCCATGACCGACTGAGGGCCCAACGACAACGGCCCGGCACCCACGGACATGGGGCCGGGCCGTTGCTCGTGCCTACGGTGCTCTCAGCGCCTCAGGGACTCCCGGTAGGCGGCCACGCCGTGAGTGCGCAGGATGTCCATCGCCTCACTGCCGTGGGTGACAGGGTCGGCCGGGCGCACCGTGGTGCCCTCGGCCGAGTCCTCCCAGATGCGCTTGCGGGCGTTCTCGGCCGCGACCTGGGAGCCGACCATCTGCAGCCGCTCGAACAGCTCCGCGTCGACCTCCACCGTGGTCCGGCGGCTGGTCGACATGCCCTGCCGCACCTTCGCCGTGGCGATCACGTCGGTGATCAGGCGGGCCAGCGCGTCGCCGTTCCACTTGATCGGCTGCCGCACCTTGTCGTTGTTGGTCATCACTTCTCCTCGTCGGTGGTCTGGATCATGTGGACTCGGTCGTGCTGCATCGCACCTGCGGCCACCACCAGCGCCGCGCACAACGGGCAGACGCGCACGCGCAGCAGGCCCGCCACGGTGACGAGGCGCAGCAGGCGCCGTCGGCCGCTCATCGGGTGATCCACGGCAGCAGGACGCGCAGGTAGCGGCTCGCGGCCCGCTCGGTGATCGGGCTGGGCGTGCCGCACTGCTGGCCGTCGAGGACCGCATGGACGGTGACACCGTCTCGGCCGCGGACGACGAGCACGACGACGTGCTCAGCCTTCCCGCCGTCCGGCGGGTAGGTGGTTGGATCTGACATGGGTCGCCTCCCGGGGCGATCAAGGCCCGGGTAGCCGGTGTTCCAGCACCGGTCCGGGCCGCCTACTTGTGGATCTTCCTCGTGTCACGCGCGTGTCAACGTGACTGCCACTCACCACCCCCTACACGCACCAATAGGGGCCAACGGCCGGTCGACGTCTTCCCGACTGAGCAGGACGAACGCCAACAACTACCACCAGGGGCCAACAGCTCCGCTCGCCTGGGGGTCAAGGGGTCGCAGGTTCAAATCCTGTCGTCCCGACGGCCGGAACGGGCGGTTCCCTTCGACGGGGGAGCCGCCCGTTCTGCGTTCTACCAGCGGAAACGTGGTCCAGGTCCGACGCATGCGGTGGTCCCACAGACGATCCCATTTTCGGTTCGACGGGGTCGGGGAACGGGCTGAGTGACTATCTGAGTGTCTATCCCGCGTCGTCGCTGGGGAACAGGCTGTCCATGGTCGCGGCGCCTTCTTCGAGGACGGGCCGGAGTTGGTGGCGGTAGACGCGTTCGGTGACGGCGGTGCCGCTATGTCCGAGCAGCCGGGCGGTCTGTTCGATGGGTACGCCGGAGTCCGAGAGGATCGATACGAAGCTGTGGCGTAGCTCCCGGGGCGTCCAGGCGGTGGCGTCGAGGCCGGCGTTGTGGACGATGGCACGGAAGGCGCGTCGCACATTGTGCGGGTCGAGTTCGGTGCCGTTGGCTGTGGCGAACACGAGCGCGGCCGGGTCCGGTGTGCGCCCGAGTCGCGCCAGGTGGGCGGTGAGGGCGTTGACGCATCGGCGGGGCAGGGCGAACCGGCGGCGGGACTTGCGGGTCTTGGTGTCGCCGCCGACCCGGACGGAGCGCAGAACCGAGATAGCCGGCGGCACGGGTGGGGTTATGTCGGGCTGTCCGACGAGGTCGACGTCGGCCCAGCGGAGGGCTCGGACCTCTTCGGTGCGGGCCCCGGTGAGCAGCGACAGCACGATGTAGGCGTGTAGCGACGAGCCGTCTGCGGCGGCGACGAGTCGTTCGGCCTGCTCCCATGTCAGGGACTTGGAGGGGCGGCCGGCTTGCCCGGTGGGGACGGCGCACAGGGCGACGACGTTGCGTTTGACCTTGTCGCGGGCCATGGCGCGGATGACCGCACGGCTGAGGATGGAGTGCATCAGGCGCAGGGTGCGGGTGCTGACCTCGTGGGCCTGCGCGCGGAGCCAGCGGTCCACGTCGTCGGCGGAGAGGTCGCGGAGGCGGCAGCGGCCCAACGGGGCGACGATGCGGGTCTCGGCGATCGTCGTGTAGTTCGCCACCGTCGCGGGGGACCTGTTCGGCAGGCCGTAGGTAAGCCAGTCACGGACGGCTTCGGCGACGGGTGTAGTTCGACGGAGCGACGGCGACGCCGTCGTCGTGGTCGCGCAGGAGTTCTTTGAGCTTGTTCCTGGCCTCGGTCTTGGTGGTGCCGCTGGCCTTGCGGGTGATGCGCTTGCCGCGGGCGTCGAAGCCGGTAGTGATGGTGGCGATCCACCGTTCCCGTGTTTCGTCCCAGTGCAGGCCGCCTTCGCCGCGGCTGCGGCGGGCAGTCACGATGCGGCTCCGAAGGACGTGTCGGCGGCGGCGGCCTCCCTTTCGAGGAGGGCGACGTACTCGTTGATGGCGGCGGCGGTGATGAGCCGGGTTCTGCCGACGTGGACGGAGCGCAGTCGGCCACTGCGCAGCTGCTCGTAGATCACGCTGCGCTTGAGCGAGAGGATCTCCATGGCTTCGGCGATGCGGTACATCTCCTTGTCGGTCATGGCTGCAAGGAGTTCCGGTTGTTGGGCATATCCGCCTCCCGTGTGCGCCAGCGGTCCGCTGTCGGCCGCCGAGATGCAGGGAAGGGTGTGAGGCGCGGTGACTGCCCGCGTGGTCAGGACACGTATCGCAGGCTGGTTCGAGCTGTGATCGAGGAGCCGGTGCATTGTTCCAATCCTCGGGCGCCGGCTGCTGGTTCCGGACATGAGATCGTCAATGTGGACAACTTGACGGTGTCATTGCCGCGTCGTCGCTGATCCGTGTTCGACGTGGTTCGTAGCGTGGCTTCCTGCATTTGTGCTGGCCTTGGCGCCGCCGACTACCCGCGTCGGTACTACTGGTGCGTCGGTACTACTGGTGCCTCGGTAGTTCTGCTCGCGGCCGGCACCCCCAGCGAGCGTCGCCCGCCGCTCCAAGGACAGCGGTGGGTCAGTTGATGTCGATGCCGGCTGCTGTGGCCAGTGCGGCGAGGTCGAGGTCGAGGGCGTCGAGTTGGGTTCGGAGTGACCAGTGGGTGGCCTCGCGGTGGAGCGCGCCGAGCTGGAGCAGGCCGGTCGGGCCGGGGGTGGGGAGATCGAGTCGGCCGAGGTCGTGGCCGGTGTCGAGGTCGAGGACCCGGAGGCAGGTGGCGCCGGCAGGCCGGTCGGTGGGTAGCTGTGCTGTCAGGAGGATCTCGGTGACGTCGGTGGGGGTGGCGTCGAAGGTGACGTGCAGGGCGGTGGCGGCGCCGGTGTCGTCGGAGGCGAGCGTGATCGCACCGCTGGGGTGGTCGGGTTGGCCGTAGAAGACCATGTCCTCGTCGGAGCGGATCACACCCTGATCGGTAAGCAGGAACGCCACGGGGTCGATGTCGGTGTCGCCGTCGGTCTGCAGGACGAGGCGCAGTCGCTGGAGCCCGAGCAGGGGGAGGAGCTGTCCGGATCGCAGGGTCGCGGTAGGGACGACCTGCTCCGGGTTGTCGAGGTCCTCCGCGTCCTCGGACAGGGGAGGTGCGATGACCTGTTCCGGGGGCAGCGGCGCGAGGGTCGTCTCGGCGCCGCTGGCGCGCCATTCGATGGCCTCGACGGTCTCGGTGAACTCCAGCGGGTGGCTGCCGGCGGCTTGTGCGAGGCGGTGGCGAACCTGTGCGGGGGTGGCTCGGAAGAACTCGCGGTGCCGGTTGACCTTGTTGACGCGCTGCTCGGCGAAGGCGTTGTGCAGGGTGGTCTCGAGACCGACGGCGTCGTCGCTGAAGACGAGGGCGTGGACGTCGAAGCGGAAGGGGACCGATGCGTCGCCGAGTTCGCGGACGCGATCCATGGGTTCGAGGCGTCGGGTCATTCCGATCTTGACGATGTGGTCGCCGAAGGAGCCGATGTTGCTGATGACGTAGACGTAGCCGGCGCGGGTGTTCGCGGCGCGGGCCTCGACGGTCGCGATGTCGGCGCCGAGGCGCTCGAGTTGGCCGCGTAGTTGTTCGACGGCCGCGGCGTCGGCGGCGGGGCCCTGCGTGAGCAGCCGGTTGTAGGCGGCTTGGTAGTGGGCTTGTTCCTTGAGGAGTTTGGCCTTCTCGCGTTCGAAGTCGCGTCGGGCGCGTTCCTCTTCGCGGGCGGCTTCCTTCTGGGCGCGGATGAGTTCGCGTTCGGTCTCGACCTTGGCGAGGTAGTCGGCGGTCAGTTCGATCTCGCGGATGCGCAGCCGGTGGTATCGCTCGGTGATAGCGATGGTCATCGTGGCGCCGAGTCTCGCGATGGTCGTGCGGGTCTTGTCCAGGCGCAGGGCGACGCTGGCGAGGGTGTGGGGTTTGACGGTGCGCACGCAGTTGTCGGCTTCGGCGTTGTAGGCGCGCAGCATCAGGGTGGAGAAGTCCTTGACCATCTTCGCGCCCTGGGTGCGGGAGCCGTTGACGGTCCAGTCGACGCTGCCGGTGACCGCCCGTCGCGTCTTCACCAGGTCCTTGGTCTCGGTGCGCAATTGGACGAGCCGGTCCTTGTAGGCGACGGCGCTGTCGAGCGGGTGGGTGTACTCGTACACGCCGGCGGCCTGCAGGAGTTGTTCGTCGCGGGTCTCCACGAGCTCGGAGCGGACCTGAGTGACCTCGCGTTCGATCTGAGCGACCCGTGTCCGGGCGACGTGTTCCTCGGCCAGGACGGTGTTGAGCCGTTGTTCGGCGTCGCGACGGCGGGCTGCGAGGTGCAGGTGGTCAAGGGCCCCGACCTCAGCGAGTGTGGCCTGCATGCGGGCCAGCTCGAGCTCGAGGTCTTCCACTCGCCGCCGAGCACCGAAGATGGCCACCGATATCACCCGTCCCTGCGAACGCCCATCTGCGCAGATAGCGCGTGGCGGTCTCAGGAGGACCGTCGCTCCATGGGCGGCCGGTGTTGCAGGTCTGCCGGGCCCGGGGCGCACCGAGAACGAGAACGACGGTTGACACTGGACGACGTCATATGGCGTTCGTGCAGGTAGATTGCCGCTCCGGTGTCGACCACGAGGTCAGCTGAACCTGTCGATCAGACGTCGTAGGTATGCCACCTACATGGTCGTGCGCTGCGCGGATGAACATCAAGAGTCCATCAAGGGCGCATTTGGGGCGCACGGGTTTCCTCTGGCAAGATTGGTCAGCCTCCGTGTTGCTCACTGCAGGATGCCCAAGCATGAGTCGAGCGTTGGCACCGGCAGTCCGCCGTCCGCCAGTCCTGTGGGGTCGTGCACAGTCGGCACCGCTCTGACGCCGCTGAACGAGACCCATCCGCCCGATGCGACATGGAACCAAACATCGTTGTTCCACGGTGCAGTGTTGAGTGGGTAGGCGACCTCGCTGTGCACAAATCCATCGGAGAACATCGTGTAGTTCCCGGCAACGGTGCCAATCGGTTCGGCCGTCATTCGCGGAGCGGCTCTGATTGTTGCGCCAAGGGGGTCCCAGCGATCCTGGGCGAACACGCGGAAGGGTGCGCAGCCGCCGGTCATTCCCTCCGCTGCTGGGCCTGACGCCGCAGGCGGCGCTACCGTAGGTGTGGCCTTTTCGCCGCGTATAACCGCAATCATTTCGGCAGGCCCGCCGAACAGTGCGATCGTGGCGACGACTACGGCGACAATTAGGACGGCGGTTGCGCGCTTGCGGCCGGCTCCTTTTGAACATTGCATCTAAGCTGGCCACAGCCCCGACACCGCAGATAACTACGGTGACCGTGGTGGCGGTCGCGCTGAACAGGGCCACGATCGCGGATACATCTGCGGCGAGGCCGACCCATCGGCTAACGACGCCTTGATCGACTGCGCCTTGCCGGGCCTCTGCAGCGCCAGGATCTGCAGGTTCGGGCGTTGGATCGTTGTCGCCTCCGCCCGCGCCTGTCGACATCGAAGAAGTATCCCGCCCGACTCAAGGTGATCTTCGCGCTGGGGTTCGTGTGCTGCCCGCCGTTCATCATCACATCAACCCTGCGACCCGCTGGACGGCGGTCGTTCGGTCACCCATCCTGCTCGAGGACCAGTCGCCTGCGCCAAGTGTGTGATGCAGCATCTGCGTTCGGCGCTGCTGGTCAGTAGTCGGGTCCATGATCAGATGCCATCGACGGCGCGGTGACGCCGTCAGGCTTCCATGCTGTCCAAGGTTGACCGACCTGGTCTGGAGTGCGACGAGAGTGGCTTGGACCCGCACTGAGTAGAGTCGGACGATCGCCATGGCCGCGCGTAGCTCGGTCTCAAGGGGCGGTTCAGGGATCACCGGCCCGTGGTCAGCGATTTGATCTCGAAGGTGAGGCGTAGCGCCGAGGTGACCTATGACCTCGAACAGCTCGGCAGCTCCGGGTTCCAAGACCTTGCCGCAAGCCTTGCAGTCTCCGTGTTCGGTCCGTCGGTCCAGGTGATGGGCGCCGGCCGCGATGGCGGTCGTGACATGTACCTCGAGGGCAGCTGCACCTGGACCGAGCTGCACGCCGGTGATCACGACGACCGGGATGGTGGGCATCAGCACGATGCTAATCGTGTGAGGTCGGAGACGTGGACTGGGTATACCGTGTTCCAGGTCAAGCAGAAGGCCGTTCTCGCGGCGCGCCCGCAGGACAATGCGGCCTGGCTCTGGTCCGAAGTACGCAAGGAACTCGACAGTTGGGTCAAGCCGTCCGCTGGCAGGGACAGGACTCCGAATCAGTTGGTTTTCATTACCAACATCGCGCTGACGCCGACACCGGGGAGCGGTGGACACGACTACCTACTGCAGAAGATCGCCGAGTACGGCGCCTCACTGGCCGATCCGTCCAGGGACGTTGACGATCACGGCGCCGCCCGTCGGCAGCGGCTGCGGCGACTTCGGCGCATCGACAAGATCAGGTTCTGGGATCGCAACAAGCTCACCGCACTGCTGAACTTGCACGGCGGCGTGCGCAAGGCATTCAAGGGGTTGATGAGTGTCCCCGACGTGCTTTCTGATCTGGCCGCTCTGAGCGACGCGCTGCCAGCGAACGAGCTCGAGGACGGGCTCCGCCGACACGCTCGCTCCGCGCTGCTCAGCGACGGACGGCTATACTTTGCCGAGGCAGGTGGAGACAGCTCGTCGGTTCAGGTCCACGACGTCGCAGTCGACCTGCCGGTCCTGGCGGTTGAGGATCCAGCCGAAGACCGGGTGAGTCCCGAGGTGCCGGCCCGTCGATCGCTGATCAACCTGGTGTTGGATCAGGCCGACCATGTCCTGAAACCAGCGGTGACGACGCAGCAGTCCCCGCGGCACCTGATCCTGACCGGCGATCCGGGAAACGGTAAGACGACGATCTCGCGGTTGCTCACGCAGGCCTACCGCGCGGCACTGCTTCGTGAGGCCAGTAATCTGGGCGCCGATCATCACATGGTCGTCGACGGTACCGTACGGGCCCTGTCACGGTTTGGACGGACATTGCCTCGGCATCCGCGCTGGCCGATCAGAATTGATCTGGCCGAGTACGCGGAAGAACGCGGGCATCTGATTGACGACACACTGATTCGGTGGGTCGCCGAGAAGGTGAATGCTTCGTCCAACACTGGCACGGTGACTCCTCGGGCGATGGCGACCTGGCAGAGCGAGTGGCCCTGGTTTGTCGTGCTTGACGGACTGGATGAGGTGACCGAGCCAAGCGTGCGTGCGACCGTCATCGAACGGGTCGTCAGCTTCGTAAACGAGGCTGAGGGTGACAACTGCGATGTCTTCGTGCTTCTCACGACGCGGCCTTTCGGGTATATCGAGAACATTTCACCGGCCCAGTTCCGAACTCTATCCCTCGCAGACTTGACGCCTGCGGAGGCAATCAGCTACGGCACCGCTGTCACGAATCTGCGCCTGCGCGACGACGAGGAGCGCCGGGTCGTCGTGATCAAGCAGCTCAGCGAGGCTGCGGAATCGGAATCATTTCGCCACTTGCTGCGAACCCCGTTGCAGGTCCTTATTCTCACGATCATCATTGACAGCAGTGCTGGCAACCTTGCGCCGGACCGGTTCAGCCTGTTCTGGAGCTACTACAACACTGTGTTCAATCGTGAGCGCAACAAACGCACCACACTTCGTGGCTTGCTTCGTGATCACCGACCGCAGATCACGAAGCTCCACGAGCGCGTTGGATACGAGCTGCAACGGCGTAGCGAAGACGGCGGCCGAGCCTTTTCTGCCCTTACTGAAGACGAGCTGCGTCGAATTATCCGTGACATCTTGGCCGATGCCGGGCACAAGTCCGGCGAGGGCGACAATGATCTACTGGAACGTCTCTTCACCGCCGCGACGCAGCGCCTGGTCCTTATCGCCCCGCGTGGCCAGCACGGATTTGGCTTCGATGTGCGACCGCTACAGGAACTTAGCGCTGCCCTGCACATCACGAATGGCGAGTTCGACGACGTCGCCGAGCGCTTGCGCCTCATCGCCGCCAGCCCGCACTGGCGTAATACATGGATCTTCGCTGCAGGCCGAATCTTCGCTCAGGACCAGGACCACCTGCTACCCCGCATCGTCGAGCTCGTCGAGACCCTCGACGTTGCCGCACCACGAAGATTGGGCCGCGTCGCGCCGATCGGCCCACGTCTCGCGCTCGACCTGATCGATGACGGGATGGCCCGATCCTGGCCTCTTCACAGCAACCGTCTGCTAGGCGTCGGGCTAACCGTGCTGAACGAACCTCACCCACCGGACCTGTCGGCGATCGCACGCGTGCTGGTGCGCTACTCCGACAACGGCCAGGCCCAGCGTACGGCAGTGGCGGCCGGAATCCGCGCCCTTCTCGCTGGTCCGACGACTACCCGGACGACCGTCGAGCGGATGCAGGATCAGGAAGTGAAGGCCGCAGAGATTCAGGTAAATGTCCGGCCGATCGCCCGTGGATTGTGGGCGGTGCGTAAGGAGCCGGCATCACATTTGGCTCCTGACCCCGCGGCTGACTGGAGTGAGTTTGCCGCCGAGATCGACACCGCCCCCGTCGAGGGAGCCGCCCGGGACATCCTGCAACGTGCAGTCGCCGTCGTGCGGGGCGGTGGGCTAACTACCCTCCAGGGCCAAGAGGCGATCCGTTGTGCTCTGAGCACGATGGAGATTGCGACCGCGCTTGAGTCAGCTCTGGTTCACGTTCTCGGGGCGAACCCCAGCATGTTCATGATGTTGCGCGATCGTGTCCTTCCTGACGTGTACCGAACGGCCACGACCCGATAGCTCTGCTCCACCCAGCAAGTGGTCTCTGCGGCGGGCCCGAGCGGATCTTTAGGCCCGAGCAGCCAGACTCCCCTGTGGTTGATGTGTGGTCTCAGGGCAGCAAGATATGCCGGAAGTGGAACTTCCGACCTTGCCCTGGGTGGGAGTGCCGGAACGGGGGCGTTCCGGGGGATTCTGTCCACAGTTCGCTGCGGATCCTCGAGCCGTCCACAGATGCCTGCGACGGGGCTTGATCCGGCGACGCTGGCGGGTGGAATGGGAGTGGTGGGCGGCGGCGTCGGGCTGGAACCCCTCGCTGTCTGCGGATCCCTGAACGTGGACGGCTCCGGCCGGCGCTAGTGGCTCGACACGCAACGTTGGCCGGGTAATTGATCTCGGTCCTTGACCC
>NZ_MKVV01000087.1 GCF_001899645.1 Pseudonocardia sp. 73-21
GACGGCACAGCCCCACCTCGACTTGAACCCCAAGAAGATGTGGACGCTGGACCACCTGCGTCGCTGCCCGCCGTGTGGCAGCCCGAACGTCCTGTTCAACGAGATGGACGACGCCGGCCGCGCCGCGTTCATCGACGACTACCGCCGTCAGGGCCCGGCCGGACGACCGGCACCCCCCACCGCCTGATCGCGCGGATCAGGCGCCTGGCGTCGTGTGCCCGCCGAGCACAACCACCGCGACAAGCTCACCAGCAGCAGAGACCGGAAGGAGCGGACGGACCATGACCACGACACAGGAGCAGCCCGTCAGAAGCGTCCCGACGGTGAGCTTCACCGACGCCGAGGCCGGCGCGAAAGTGTTCCCCGACTCCGGGGCGTCGGCGCGCAGGTACAACTACTTCACTCCGGCGAAGCGCAAGCAGACCCACTACGAGGACGTGACCGTCGAGGTCCAGCCCGACCCCCGACACTACCTCGCCCAGGGCTGGCTCTACGGCTTCGCCAACGGTGAGGCCGGCTACCCGCTGACCTGGACCACGCTCAAGGCGTGGGGTGTCGACAAGCCCGAGCCGCAGCGCGGCCCCGGTTCCGGCGGTCTCCCGAAGGACTTCGAGTGGCCCGCCCACGGCTGGCACGAGTTCCGCGACCCCAACGAGGAGTGGGAGTTCACCCTCTACCGCTACAACGCCAACGTCGTGCGCCAGTTGAACCAGAACATCGAGAACGCCCGCGAGGCCAAGGCGTTCGAGCAGTGGTCACCGAACTGGGTGCGCTTCGTCGAGCGCCACATCGGCGCCTGGATGCACATCGACCACATCCTCGGGCTGTACGTGTTCGCCGCGTGCAACCGGTCCGCGCCGACGAACATGCACAACACCGCGATCGCCGTGAACAGCATGCACAAGATCCGGTCCGCTCAGGACCTCGCGCTGTACAACCTGACGTTGAGCGAGGAGATCGAAGACTTCGACGGCCGGGCCCACCTCGATGCGTGGAACAACGACGGCGAGTGGCAGGGCGTCCGCGAGGTCGTGGAGGCCCTGACCGCGATCGACGACGACTGGGGCGAGTCGATGTTCGCCACCAACGTCGTCTTCGAGCCGTTGCTGGGTGAGCTGTTCCGCAGCCACATGGTCCAGCAGTTCGCCGCCGCGAACGGGGACTTCGTGACCCCGACGATCGTGGGCGCCACCGAGTACGACTACTCCCAGCGTGACCTGCGCTGGACCCAAGCCTGCTTCGGCCCGCTGACCGCGGACAAGGAGTTCGCCGCGCACAACGTGACGATCATGCAGGGCTGGCTGTCGCGTTGGGTGCCGCGCTGTCTGGAGGCGGCACGCACCATGGAACCACTGTGGTCCCTGCCCGACATGAAGCCCCGAACGTTCGAGCACGCTCTCGACCGCGCCCGGAACCGGTTCGCCGGCATCGTCACCGAACTCGGGCTGGAACTCTCCCAGGAGCCGGACACATGACGACCGCAACTGCGCAGAGCCCGTTCGCCTCGAACAGTTCACCCTCCAACATGTGTGGGGTGACGCTGATGAACAATCAGGTCGGGGCGATCGTGGCCGAGATGATGGGGCTCAAGGACGGCGTCACCATCACCTACCTGCCCTCCATGATCCGCGTCGATGCGGCGCAGCGGATGGACTTCGTCTACTCCGAGATCGACGAGGCCGCCGGCGAGGACGAGGAGTGGTTCGACGCTGCCGAGTTCGAGGAGAACATGTCGACCCATTACGGTCGGATGGTCCATGAGGACGGCCGGACGATCATGTTCGCAAACCCGGAGGACGCCGCCAAGTACCTCGGTTTTGATCTGGCGGTGACCAGCTGAATCCGCACTCACGTGAGTTGATCGATGGGTTGGAGGGAGGGTCCGCCGGAAGGCGGCAGGTGCTCGAACAGGGAGAAAAAGTGAAAGCGACAATCGGTGATCACATCACAGTCCATGGCCAGCATGTCGGTGATGCAAGCCGCTTCGGTGAGGTGCTCGAAGTCTTGGGACCGGACGGGGAGCCGCCGTATGTGATGCGCTGGGAGGACGGCCACAGCGCAATCTTCGTCCCTGGGTCCGGGGCGCTGGTGGATCACGCCCCAACAACCACCGAACTGGAACACCTTCGTCCTTGAGGGGTCAGAGAGGCGTCAGGTAGGGACCGGGAAGCTGATCCTGGAGCCACCGCGACAGTCGCCGAAGAGGGGCTCTGCGCCCGCGAGCCCGCGGTCACCCTCCCCGGGTCGCGACGCTGCTCGTCCTCGGCTGATTGATCTTGCATCCCGGGCACGGGATGTCACCGTATCGGTCGGGCTTCGGCTCTGGGGTCACTCCAGTCGGGTCAGGACGAGAAGTGCGACGTCGTCGTGGGTCTGGTCGCGGCCGACGAGTTCGGCCATGATCATCGCTGCTACCGTCTCGGCGCCTTGGGTGGGCATGGCGCGGCGGAGCCGGTCGAGACCGGTGTCGATGTCTGTGTCGCGACGCTCGACGAGCCCGTCGGTGTAGAAGCAGACGGCCGCGCCCACGGAGAGTTCGAGATGGGTGACATGGCGGGGAAGTGTGGCGTCGACACCAAGCAACAGGTCGTGGGGTAGGTCGACGAGCGCGGTGTCGCGACCGGGCTCGGCCAGCATCGGTGGTGGATGACCTGCGGTCGAGATGAGCATCCGTTGGTGTCGGGGGTCGAGGACGGCGCACAGGGCGGTCGCGAGCGTGGTGGGCTCGTAGTAGCGGATGTACTGGTCGACTCGCGTCAGGAGTCCGGCCGGCTCCTCGCCGTCGAGGGCGTACGCGCGGAACACTGTCCGCAGCCTGCCCATGGTGACGGCCGCTGGGAGCCCGCGGCCCGCGACATCGCCCACCACGATGCACACCTGACCGGACGGCAGCGGGAACACGTCATACCAGTCGCCGCCGACCTGACCTTCGCCTGGCACGTAGCGAGCCGCGAGCTGAAGACCGGGGATCGACGGCAGCGCGGGTGGGAGCAGGCTGCGTTGCAGTCTGGCCGCGGCCGTGCGCTCGGCCTGGGAGATCTGTGCCTGGAGTGCAAGCGCGACCCGGTCCGCGACGAGTTGGAGCAGGTTCACGTCGTCGTCGGTGAAGCACCGTGGTGTCAGTGTTCCGACGTGCAGCACGCCCAGGACGTCGCCCCCGACGAGCAACGGCACGCCGAGCAGGGACCGGATGCCGCGTCGCACCAGAAGTGGGTTGTGCACGTTCGCAGGTGTGACGTCGTCGAGGACGACCGCTCGTTTCCCGGCAGCGACGCGACCGGCGAACCCGACGCCGAGTGGGACGCGCACACCCTGCTGGACCTCTTCGTCGATGCCGCGGGCCGCGGTCGCGACGAGTTCTCCACCGGAATGCTCGAGTAGCAGTACGGCGGACGTGTCGACGTCGAGCACGGCGCGTACCCGTTCGACCAGAGTGTTGAGCAGGTCCTCGAGGTTGAGATGGCCGAGGTCGCCGCCGAAGAGTGCGTCGATCCGGCGCAGCCGCTCGACGCCTTCGCCGCGCGTGGTCGACATCCGTCAGACCCTATCGCTAGTACTGCAACGGCAGTTGCGGCGCGTCGTGGGATGCTGAGGTCTGTCTGGCGGTGATCATCACCCCGTGGTGGGTGTTGCCGGGTGGGTGGCGTCGTTGGATGCCGTGGTGGAGCTGATCTCGGGGCGATTCGCCAGGTCCGAGCCGCGCCGGCGGGTCGGCATCTACCTGCGGGGGCTGTTGGCCGGGCTGGAACGGAAGAACGGCTGGACGCTGGCCGAGCACTCCGGGGCGGTGTCGCCGGACGGGATGCAGCGGTTGTTGCGTACCGCGGACTGGGACGTCGACGGCGTGCGTGACGACCTGCGCGGCTACGTCCTGGACCAGCTCGGTGACGACGTGACCGGGGTGTTCATCGTCGATGAGACGGGGTTCATCAAGAAGGGTGTGCGTTCGGCCGGGGTGCAGCGCCAGTACACCGACACCACCGGGAAGATCGACAACTGTCAGCTCGGGGTGTTTTTGGCCTACGCCAGCAACAAGGGCCGGGCGTTGATCGACCGGGAGCTGTACCTGCCGACCTCGTGGACCGAGGACCCGCAACGGTGCGCCGACGCGGGGATCCCGGACGGGACCGGGTTCGTGACCACGCCGCAGCAGGGTGTGGCGATGCTGGCCCGCGCGCACGCCGACGGGGTGCTGACGGGATGGGTGACCGCGGACGGGGCGTACGGGCAGAACCCGACCTTCCGCTCGTGGCTGGCCGAGCGTGGGGTGCCGTTCGTGCTGGCCACCCGCAACGACGACGTGCTGACCAGCCCGGACGGGCACCGCCGCCAGGCCAAGGTGCTGGCCACCATCGCCGGACGGGGCGGTGGGTGGGAGCGGCGCTCGATGGGGCCCGGCGCGCACGGCGAACGCATCTACGACTGGATCGGGGTCACCCTTGACCCCACTGGGCTGCCTGCTGGGTGGGGCCACTGGCTGCTGCTCCGCCGACAGACTGCACCTGCGCCCGGCAAGACCGGCAAGGAGTTGGCGTTCTACCGCTGCGCCGGCCCCATCGCGACTCCGTTGCGGGAGCTGATCCGGGTGGCCGGCGCGCGGTGGGCGATCGAGGAGTGCTTCCAGACCGCGAAGAACGAGGCCGGGCTCGATCAGTACCAGGTCCGGGACTGGCGGGCCTGGCACGCCCACATCACCCTGGCCATGCTCGCCGCCGCCTACCTCGCCGCCACCCACGCCCAGGAGGCCGAAAAGGGGGACCCGACGCCGGTCACGGCGGGCTGATCCCGTTGTCGGGCAACGAGATCCGCCGCCTGCTCGCTGCCCTGGTCCTGGCGCCCGTGGCCTGCGTGACCAGCGCGATCACCTGGTCGAACTGGCGACGCCGACGACAACACCAGGCCCGAACCTGCCACTACCGACGGCGAGGTCAATGCCCACCACTCTGAACGACAAGCGCCGTTGCAGTACCAGGCAATCCGCTCGACCAGGTTGAAAGAGCTCAGTGTCTCAAACCGGCCCAGCCTTATCCAGGCATCGCGCCGCCTGTCCCCGGGCCGGCCGCAGAGCGCAGACGAGTGCCCGAACCCGTAGTCGACCTGAGGCGAGCTCAATGACACCGTGAAGTGACACCGGTGAGCGGTCCGAAGTCTTGCAGGCTATCCGGGGGCCGGTGCTGCTGCCGGCGTTTCCGGGTCGCAGCAGCGCCGCGAGCGGTTCCCCGGTGCCGCTCGGGCGGTGGTCGACGAACGCCCACAACGGGTGATGCCTGAACCCGCGCTTGAACGTCGGCGCGGCGCCTTCCTTCTCCGAGTGCGCGGTGACCAGGGTCGCGTCCACGTCGATGACCAGCGGCCGGGCCGCGTCCAGGTCGTGGTCGCCCGAACCTGCCACTACCGACGGCAAGCGCCGTTGCAGTACTAGTCGCACGGCAGAAACCCAGGGCGATCATCATGCTCGTGCGATTGTCGCGGCTTCGCGGGTTTTGCAGGAAGTCCCGAGTCTCGTGAGACGTCGTTTACGACCGAATGATCATCAGGCGGCTGTGGAGTCGTCAGAATGGCTGATGGTGTCCACGGGTCGAGCGACGTTCTCCAGCGTCTCGCATAGCGACCGTAGGGTGTTCATGTAGCCGTTGATGGCGCGGAACTGCTTCCCGACCGAGCCACTGCATGTCCACTTAGGATGCACCGCACGATTTGAGCCTTAACGGCTTCTGCAGCGTCGACGCCGTGGTGGACTCGCCGCGGTCGCCGGCCGGGGCGTCGTCGTCTTCGATTCGGTGCGCAACTGCGGCTGGGAATGCCCTATCCCGTAGACGTATCAGCTGGCGCGGCGCCGCTCTGCGGGAAGGCTGTTTCCGCAGGTGAGCTGGCTGGCGCGTTGGTAGGAGATCCCGAGGACGGCGCCGAGCTCGCGTACGGACAGTCCGGCGTTCTTGAGTTCGGTGGCGGCCGCTCGAAGTTCGGTGGCGGCGTGCGAGCGGGCCTGGGCTTCGGCGTCGCGGGCTCGCTCGACCTCCGAGAGGTGTGCTCGCACGCTGTCGGGGAGCTGGATCCGTACGTCGAGGTCGACGGAGCCGGGCTCGAGGCCGGTCATGATCGCGATCAGGTCGCGGGCCATGTCGTCGACCTCGTTGATGGTGCGGGCCTGGGTGCAAACTAGTGGCTTGTCACGCAGCCCTGGCCGGGTAATCGGTCCAGGTTCGGATC
>NZ_MKVV01000088.1:0-764 GCF_001899645.1 Pseudonocardia sp. 73-21
CGCCGTTGATGAGCACGATCGGTGAGCTGGGGTCGTTCCTGGCCCGGGAGGCGGGCGCCGCGGCGGAGCAGCCGGGCCCGGCTCCCGTCGCCTACCCGATGCAGCCGCCGGCCCCGAACGGCACGCCGCCCGTCTCGTCGCCGCACTCGATGTAGTAACCCAGGACGTTGTTGACGGCGTGTCGGCTTGAACGAGGGAGGGCCTCCGGGCGATGTGGGTGTGTCTGACGCACCAACTTCGGCCACAGGAGGCCCTCCGGGTCGCACCGTAACGCCCGTACCACCGTGTTCGCCCGCAGGCTGATGGTGGAACGTCATCTGGCCGGCTGGCCGCAGGCGCGGATCGCAGAGCAGCTCGGGGGTCTCCCGTGCCACGGTGTCGAAGTGGATCGCCCGGTTCGGGGCCGAGGGCTGGGCCGGGCTGGAGGACCGCTCCTCGCGCCCGCACACCATCGCCAACCGCACGGTCGTCGAGGCGGCGATCCTGGCGTTGCGCGCGCAGGTCCGCCGCGGCGCGGTCTACCTGGCCGGTGAGCTCGGCCTGGCCGCCTCCACCGTCGGGCGGGTCCTCGCGCGCCACCAGGTGCCGCACCTGTCGGCGATCGACCCGATCACCGGTGCGGAGGTGCGGCGGCGGCACTCCGGGATCCGCTATGAGCGCCCCACCCGGGGGATCTGCTCCACATCGATGTCAAGAAGCTGGGCCGGTCCCTGATGGTGGCGGGTGGCGGCTGCACGGCCGCTGCGAGGAGGTCCGCGGACGGA
>NZ_MKVV01000088.1:824-971 GCF_001899645.1 Pseudonocardia sp. 73-21
GCCTCGCCTACATCGAGGCGCTGCCCGACGAACGCGACCTGACGTGCGCGGGGTTCCTGCACCGGGCTGTCACCTGGTTCCGCGAGCACGGGGTGCGGGTGCTGCGGATCCTCACCGACAACGCCAAGGCCCGGAGTGGCCGCCGCC
>NZ_MKVV01000089.1 GCF_001899645.1 Pseudonocardia sp. 73-21
CGTGCTCGACTACCCGCTCGGCGCCACCACCCCCACCGCGCGCCGTGGTCATGGCCAACGTCCTCGGCGCTGGCCCACCACCAGGGGGACTGCGCTCGCCGCAACGGTCGTGTGCGGCTGAGCTACCGGTCGATCCTCCGATAACACAGGTGCACGGTGCCGTCGCGGAAGACGCGCTGCTCGACGAGCCGCAGCCGCAGGTCCGAGCCCGTCGGGAAGTACGGCTTGCCACCGCCGAGGACTGCGGGCAACACCCTCGGCCGGAACTCGTCGATCAGGTCCAGCAGCGACGCGGCCAGGCCGGCACCTCCGACGGCCAGGTCGCCGTCGGTCTCCTGCTTGAGCCGGACCACCTCGTCGATCGCGTCGGCGCGCCGCACCAGCCGGCACCCGGGCGGGACCGACTCCAGCGAGTCGGAGAACACGATCCGCGGCGTCGCGACGTACAGCTGGGCGAACTCCGCCTCCACCTCGTGCCCGTCGGCCCGCTCGGGCGCCGTCCAGAACTCCTCCATGACGTCGTAGAGGCCGCGGCCGAACAGGAACGCCGCCGTCTCGCGAGCCTGCTGGTTGGCGAAGCGGTGCACCTCCTCGTCCGGACGGGAGAAGGCGATGCTGCCCGTCCCGTCCTCGATGTAGCCGTCGAGGGAGATGCTCATCGCGTAGCTGAGGATGCCCATGAGGATGTAGACCGCCGGGCTCTCCCGAACTCATCGACGGTGGACCTTGACCCTCCCGCAGCGAGAGAGATCACGGTGGCCGCAGGGACACCACAGCAGTCACCTTCCCCCGGCCGAGCTCCCCGAGCCGATCACCGACTACCTGGTCGTACACCGGGTGCACGATGTCGACACGGCTGTCCGGCTCTGCACCCCGACGCCGAGGTGACGGACGAAGGACACACCCACGTCCGCCACGTGGGCGCCGGTCGCTCGTGCCCTGATCGAGCCTGTCGCGTAACTCGGCGCGCCACCCCAGATGATCATGCTGGG
>NZ_MKVV01000090.1:0-42265 GCF_001899645.1 Pseudonocardia sp. 73-21
AACACGGCGGACACACCATCACCGGTGCCGCCGCCCGGGCCTACCACCGACCACCCGCCCCGACCGCCGCGATCGGGCACAACCACCACCCCGGCCAACCCGTCCAACGATCACTCTCAGGCCCACGACCATCGACCTGGGCATCAGTCATCTCGGGCTGCGCCGGCAGCGTCTCCCGCCCGGCTGCGGCGTGCTGTCCACGGTCAGCGCGTGCGGCGCGGACGGCGTCACCTGCTCGGTGGGATCGTCGTGGGCGACGATCCCACCACCCGCGTCGCGGGCCGCAGCGGCGGTCGGACGCGAACTGCTCCACCACCGGCACCGTGCCGGGGCGGATGCCGACCGGCTTGACGTTCCGGTTCCTCACCGCGGTCGGCTCGATCTGCGACGGCGACGTGAACGGCGCCAGGCTCTGAGATGCGTGTGTGGCTACGGCCTTTCGAGTGGCGCCTGTCGGAGGGATGCGATCGGTCGGGGCGGGGGTGCCTACCGGGAGGTAACGTTCTGCCCGTGGACGACGCCGACCTCACCGCCATCCTGTCCTCGGTACGCGACTTCGTACGCACCGAGGTCGTGCCGCTCGAGGAACAGATCGACGCCGAGGACCAGGTCCCCGACGCGATCATCGCGGCCTGCAAGGACATGGGCCTCTACGGCTTCGCCATCCCCGAGTCCTACGGCGGGCTGGGTCTCACGCTGGAGGAGGAGGCCAAGCTCGCCTTCGAGCTGGGCTGGACCACCCCCGCGCTGCGCTCGCTGTTCGGCACCAACAACGGCATCGCGGGCCAGGTGCTGATCAAGGGCGGCACCGAGGAGCAGAAGGCGTCCTGGCTGCCCCGACTGGCCTCCGGCGAGGTCACGGCCTCGTTCGGGCTCACCGAGGCCGATGCCGGCTCCGACCCGTCCGGCCTGTCCACCACCGCGAAGCGCGACGGCACCGACTGGGTGCTCAACGGCTCCAAGCGCTACATCACCAACGCGCTCGTCGCCGACGTCGTCATGGTGTTCGCCCGCACCAACCCCGACGCGGTCGGCAACAAGGGCATCTCCACGTTCCTGGTTCCGGCCGGCACGCCGGGCCTCACGTTCGGCGCCCGCGACCACAAGATGGGCCAGATGGGCACCTGGACCTCGGACGTCTACCTCGACGACGTGCGCGTTCCCGCCGAGGCCCTTGTCGGCGGCGAGGAGGGCCTCGACGTGGGCTTCCAGATCGCCGCCAAGTGCCTCGCCCACGGCCGCGCCCACATCGCCGCGCTGTGCGTCGGGATGGCCGGGCGGCTCGTGCACGAGTCGGTCGAGTTCGCCCAGACCCGCGAGCAGGGCGGCAAGCCCATCGCGGCGTTCCAGCTGATCCAGGGCCTGATCGCCGACTCGGTCACCGACCACTACGCCGGCCGCGCCCTCGTGCTCGACGTCGCCCGGGCCTACGACGCCGGCACCGACACGGTGCAGGGCCCGTCGGCGGCCAAGTACTTCGCGAGCGAGATGGTGGGCCGGGTGGCCGACCGCGCCGTGCAGATCCACGGCGGCG
Source organism: Pseudonocardia sp. 73-21 (assembly GCF_001899645.1). Lineage (GTDB taxonomy): Bacteria > Actinomycetota > Actinomycetes > Mycobacteriales > Pseudonocardiaceae > Pseudonocardia. The sequence continues at coordinate 1,535 of NZ_MKVV01000090.1, forward strand.
CGGGCTACATCCGCGGGGTGGCGGTGGAGCGCTTCTACCGCGACGCGCGGCTGTTCCGCATCTACGAGGGCACGAGCCAGATCCAGCAGGTGATCATCGCCCGCGGCGCCCTGGGCAAGGCCGCCCGCGCGTGACCGGACTGGACTGAGCCAAGGACGCTGAGGAGGGCGCCGTGACGGTGAAGGTCACCATCCACGAAGCCAGGACCCAGCTCTCCCGTCTGCTCGAACAGGTCGCCGATCGGCGCTTTCCCGCCCGCGAGTCGGCGCTTTCGCGTGCGCGAGTCGGCGCTTTCGCGTGCGCGAGTCGCGGTCAGAGCACGTCCTCGCTGCTGACGACCTCCACGAGCGGCCCGTAGAGCGCGAGCACGTCGAGGGTCTTGCGGTGGCTCGCCTCGTCGACGCCCGCGCACGCGTCGGCCACCACCTGCACGCGCACCCCGGCGTCCGCGGCGGCCAGCGCGGTGGAGAGCACGCAGCAGTCGGTGGACACCCCGCACAGCACGAGCGTCGCGTCCCCGACCCGGTCGGTGAGGACCTCCCACTTGCCGAACGTCGTGGCGTCCACGGTCGGACCGGCGAGACCGCTGGTCAGATCCCACAGCGCGGCATCGGGCGGCTGCAGCGCGAACGGCCACTGCGCGTAGTACTCCGCCCACGCCCCCTGCGGCTGCGCGGGGGCGACGAACCGCGTGAACGTCACGGCGTCGCCGAACGCCGCCACGAGGGCCTGCACGGCCGGCACGATCGCGGCGTAGCCGGGCGTCGCCCACGGGCTCGACGGCTCCCCGAACACCCGCTGCATGTCGATCACCGCCAGGTACGCCGTCACCGGGCCTCCTGGGCGCGCACCCGCGCCCGGCTCAGCAGCAGCGTGCCGACGAAGCCGACGACCAGCGCCACGAGGACCCCCAGGTTGGCGAACGCCCAGGCGCCCTCGCGACCGCCGAGGCCGAACGGGTCGAGCAGGTAGCCCTGCCACGTCAGGATCGCCGTGGTGGTGTTGGTCACCAGCCCCCAGCCCAGCACCGTGCCGACCACGAGCAGCCCCACGGCCGTCCACTGCACGCTGCCGTAGCGGCCGCCCGCGTCGAACAGCTCGGGCTCGGCGTAGTCGCGGCTGCGCAGCGCGATGTCGGCCAGCATGATCCCCGCCCACGCCGCGACGGGCACGCCGAGCGTGTAGAGGAACCCCTGGAACGGGCCGATGAAGTCGCCGGCGAAGAACACGACCGCGACGGTGCCGATCACGAGCAGCACGCCGTCGATGAGCGCGGCCGTCCAGCGCGGGGTGCGCAGGCCGAGGGTCAGCAGCGCCAGACCCGACGAGTAGATGTCCAGCACCGCTCCACCGACGAGCCCGAGCACCGCCACGAGCGCGAACGGGACGAGGAACCACGTGGGCAGCAGTGCGGCAAGGGAGCCGACGGGGTCGGCGCCGACCTTGCTCAGCAGGTCGGGCGACGAGCCGGCGAGCAGCAGACCCAGAAGCAGCAGGACCACCGGCGCCACCGACGAGCCGAACGTCGTCCAGCCCACGACACCGCGCGAGGAGGCCGAGCGCGGCAGGTAGCGGGAGTAGTCGGCCGCCGCGTTGACCCAGCCCAGTCCGAACCCCGTGAGCAGGAACACGAAGGCGCCGATCGCGGCCTCGAAGGAGCCGGACGGCAGCGCCATGACGGCCGAGACGTCGATGGTGGGTCCGATCAGCACGAAGTAGACGACCGTCAGCACCCCCGTGATGACGGTGATGATCGTCTGCAGCCGCATGATGACGTCGAAGCCGAGCACGCCCGCGCCGACCGTCAGCCCGGCGACCACCAGCAGCGCCACGAGCTTGACCTCGGTGCCGCCACCCAGCCCGAGCTGGGTGAACACGGTGGACGTGGCCAGCACCGCCAGGATCGTCAGCGCCGTCTCCCACCCGACCGTCAACAGCCAGGAGATCGCGGTGGGCAGCTTGTTGCCGTTGACGCCGAACGCGGCCCGCGAGAGCACCATCGTGGGCGCGGAGCCGCGCTTGCCCGCCAGCGCGATGTACCCGCAGAGCAGGAACGAGAACACGATCCCGACGAGGCCCGCGATCAGCGCCTGGACGAACGAGATGCCGAACTGCAGCGCGAACGCCGCGTACGTCAGGCCGAAGACCGAGACGTTGGCGCCGAACCAGGGCCAGAACAGCTGCGCCGGCCGGCCCTTGCGCTCGGCGTCGGTGATCACGTTGATGCCGTTGGCCTCGACGCTCAGGCCGCCGGACTTCTGAACATCGACCACGACGGTCTCCCTTCGCCGGTGCTGACGGGCGAAGGGTAGACGCAGGACGATCTAGACGTCAGTGGTCGGACGGACGCAGGTGGTACTCGAACACGAGCCCACCCACCGAGATGATCAGCAGCACCCCGGCGATGACGAGCGCCCAGATGTAGAAGAACGCCAGCGAGATGGCCACCAGCGCCGCCGAGGCGGCCAGCGTGACGGGCCAGTAGCTGCCCGGGGAGAAGAAGCCCAGGTCACCGGCACCGTCGGAGACCTCGGCCTCCGGGTTGTCCTCCGGGCGCTCCTCCAGCCGCCGCGAGACGAACCGGAAGTAGGTGCCGACGATGAGCGCGAGGCCACCGGTGAGGAACAGCGCCGCCATCCCCACCGGCTCGTGCGCCAGCACGCTGTAGACGATGGCGCACAGGAAGAAGAACGCGGTGACGATCTCGAAGATGCGGGATTCGACCTTCATCGCTGCGCCTCAGTTTCCCGTGACCTGCAGCGCGGCGGGCTCGGACGCCGAGCGCTGCGTGCGGTCCGTCGTGAACGGGTAGGTGGTGTAGGCCCGCGGCGTGCACAGCTGGCCGCAGTTGAGGGCTCCGAGCGCCTCACCGGCGGTGTAGGGCGCACCCGTGGCCGGGTTGTTCTGCTCGCGCAGCGCGATCCAGCGGTCGTAGAGGGCGGGCGAGACGGCCCGGACCTCGAAGTTCATCTGCGAGTGGTAGCTGCCGCACAGCTCCGCGCAGCGTCCGACGAAGGCGCCTTCCTTGTCAATGCTGTCGATCTGCCAGGTGTTGTCCTGGTCGTTGACCTCGGGCATCGGGAACACGTCGCGCTTGAAGAGGAACTCCGGAACGAAGAAGCTGTGGATGACGTCGTTCGAGCGCTGGACGAACTTGATGCTCTTGCCCGTGGGCAGCACCAGGATCGGGATGGTCTCGCTGGTGCCCAGCGTGCTGACCATTCCACCCGTGGGCGCCTTGGTGTCGGGGTAGTCGAAGCGCCAGTTCCACTGGAAGCCCGTGACGTTCACGGTCACGTCGGTGGCCGTGTCCTTCTCGACGTAGTTCTGCACGTTGATCGTGAAGGCGAACAGCACCGCCACGATGATCGTCGGGATGACCGTGAAGACGATCTCGACGGGCAGGTTGTACTGCGTCTGGCGGGGCGGCGTGTCGTCGCTGCCCTTCTTCTTGCGGTGAAACGCCATCGCCCAGAACATCGCGCCCCAGGTGATGGCCCCGACCGCGAGGGCGGCGAGGGCGGCGTAGGTCCACAGGTGTCGCATCGACTCGGCCTGCGGCGTGACCCCTACCGGCCACCCGAAGCGGATGACGTCCTGGACGGAACACCCGGTGGTGAGCGGGATGACCAGCAGCGCCAGTGCGCCCAGCTTGGCCGCCCGGGCCCTCGTCGAGCCCCCGCGTCGTTCTTCTCTTTCGACCACGCGTAGAGACTAGCCGAGGGGGTACCGGAATCGCTTGTCGGGTGCGGGCCCCGGGGCGTCGTGGCGGGGTCGGCATACTGACTCGCTGTGTGTGGACTGCTGGGACTGCTGACCACCGGCGGCGACGCCGCCGCCCGAACCGACGCGGTCGCTGCGGCCATGCGCTGTCAACGCCACCGCGGACCGGACGAGACGGGCACCTGGCACGACCCCGACGTCGTGTTCGGGTTCAACCGGCTGTCCATCATCGACGTGGAGCACAGCCACCAGCCGCTGCACTACCTCGACGGCCGCTACTCCATCGTCTTCAACGGCGAGATCTACAACTACCTGGAGCTGCGCGAGGAGCTGGCGCGCAAGCACGGGGCCACGTTCGCCACCGAGGGCGACACGGAGGCCGTCGTCGCGGCGTTCCACCACTGGGGCCCGGCCGCGGTGAGCCGGCTGCGCGGGATGTTCGCGTTCCTCATCTGGGACGCCCAGGAGCGCGTCCTGTTCTGCGCGCGCGACCCGTTCGGCATCAAGCCGCTGTTCGTGGCGCAGGGCCCCGCGGGCATCGCGTTCGCCAGCGAGAAGAAGAGCCTGCTGGAGCTGTTGCCGTCGCTGGGGCTCGCCGGTGACCTGGACCCGGTCGCGCTGCAGCACTACCTCCTGCTCCAGTACGTGCCCGAGCCGGCGTCGATGCATCGCGCGATCCGCCGGGTGGAGTCGGGCACCTACGTCACCGCCCGGCCGGGCCGCGAACCCGATCACGAGCGCTACTTCACCCCCGTCTTCCACACCGGCGGCGGCACCGGACCCACGCTGCACGCCAAGATCGCCGACGCCCTGCGCGACTCGGTGGCCAAGCACATGCGCGCCGACGTCACGGTGGGCGCGTTCCTCTCCGGCGGCATCGACTCCACGGCCATCGCGGCGCTGGCCAAGGAGCACAACCCCGACCTGATCACGTTCACCACCGGCTTCGAGCGGGAGGGCTACTCCGAGGTCGACGTGGCCGCGGAGTCGGCCGCGTCCATCGGTGTGCGGCACGTCGTGCGCACCGTCAAGCCCGACGAGATGATGGACGCGCTGCCGAGCATCGTCTGGTACCTCGACGACCCCGTGGCCGACCCCGCGCTGGTGCCGCTGTGGTTCGTGGCCCGCGAGGCGCGCCAGCACGTCAAGGTGGTGCTCTCGGGCGAGGGCGCCGACGAGCTGTTCGGCGGCTACACGATCTACCACGAGCCGCTGTCGCTGGCGCCGTTCGAGAAGGTGCCCGGCTCGCTGCGCGGCCTGATCGGCAAGGCCTCCACGCGACTGCCGGAGGGCATGCGCGGCAAGGACCTGCTGCGCCGCGGCGCGCTCCCGCTGGAGGAGCGCTACTACGGCAACGCGCGGATCTTCCACGACGACCAGCTCGGCGGCGTGATGCGCCAGTACGACCCCCGTCGCAGCCACACCGACGTCACGGCACCGCACTACCGCGACTCGGCGGCGTGGGACCCGGTGTCGCGGATGCAGCACGTCGACCTGTTCACGTGGCTGCGCGGCGACATCCTCGTCAAGGCCGACAAGATGACGATGGCCAACTCGCTCGAGCTGCGCGTGCCGTTCCTCGATCCCGAGGTGTTCGCCGTGGCGTCCGGGCTGCCGCAGTCGGAGAAGCTCGGGGAGAACACGACGAAGCTGGCGCTGCGCAAGGCGCTGGCCGGGATCGTGCCCGCCCACGTGCTGCACCGGCGCAAGCTCGGCTTCCCCGTGCCGATCCGGCACTGGCTGCGCGACGAGATGTACACCTGGGCGCGCGACATCATCCGCGACTCCCAGGCCGACCACCTCGTCGACCTCGTCGCCGTCCAGCGCATGCTCGACGCGCACCGCGTCGGCCCGATCGACCACAGCCGCCGCATCTGGACGCTGCTGGTGTTCCTGATCTGGCACGGCATCTTCGTGGAGCAGCGCATCCGTCCCGAGATCCCGGAGCCGGCCTACCCCGTGCGCCTCTGACCCGCCGTGAACCGGCGGCGGCCGCTGCCGGAATGGCGTCGCGCCCCTCCCGGCCGTGATCGTCGCCGACCGCACGTTCCGGCCCCGTCACGGCCGTGACGTGCCGTGCACGGCGATCACGGTGACGGGTGGCCGAGCATGACCGGAGCCGGTCGCACCACGCCGCCGTGCGCGGGGAGTCGACGTGCGGACGATCACGATCCTCGCGTGGGCGGGCGACCGGAACCCGGGACGGCGCGCTCGCCGGTGGCCGTCAGGTGGGGAGGACGGCCTCGATCTCGGCGGCCGCGTCGGGGCCGTACGCGTCGCGCAGGCGCTCGACGCCGTGGGCGCGGTCCCAGACCCACTCCTGGCCGCCGTCGGTCTCCAGCACCTGGACGGCCACGAGCGCGCCGAGCTGGGCGCCGCGCTCCATCGACAACCCGCCGGCGATGGCCGCGAGGAAGCCGGCGCGGAAGGCGTCGCCGACGCCGGTGGGGTCGACCTTGCCGGTCTCGGGCACGACCCCGACCTTGAGCTCGCCGTCCTTGCCCACGATGTGCACGCCGTGCTCGCCGAGGGTGGTGATGCGGGTGTCGATGACGCCGGCCACCTGGGAGGCGGTCCACCCGGTCTTCTGCAGCAGCAGGTCCCACTCGTAGTCGTTGGTCATGAGGTAGCGCGCACCCTCGACGAGCTGCCGGATCTCCGGGCCCTCCATGCGGGTGACCTGCTGGGAGACGTCCGCGGCGAACGGCAGGCCCAGGTCCCGGCACTCCTGCGTGAGCGCCACCATCGAGCCCGGGTCGCTCGCGCCGATCAGCACGAGGTCCAGGTTGCGGTCCACCAGCGGGGCCAGCCTGACCTCGCCCGAGCGGGCCATCGCGCCGGTGTAGAACGAGCCGATCTGGCGCATGTCGTCGTCGGTGGTGCAGACGAAGCGCGCGGTGTGCACGTCGGGGCACACGAGGATGGCCGAGCAGTCGACGCCGTGGGACTCCAGCCACTGCTGGTACTCGGCGAAGTCACCGCCCACCGCACCGACGAGCAGCGGCCGCTGCCCCAGCACACCGAGCCCGAAGGCGATGTTGGCGCCCGACCCACCCTTGCGGATGGCGAGGTCGTCGACCAGGAAGCTCAGCGAGATCCGGTCGAGCTGCTCGGCGACGATCTGGTCGGCGAACTTCCCCGGGAAGTGCATGAGGTGGTCGGTGGCGATGGAACCGGTCACGGCGATGGGCACGTCGGGTCACCTTACCGGGTGCGGAACGCGCGAACCCCGGCCGTGAGGATCACGACCGGGGTTCGGGTGACGAACGGCTCAGTTGAACGAGTCGCCGCAGGCGCAGGAGCCGCCCGCGTTCGGGTTGTCGATCGTGAAACCCTGCTTCTCGATGGTGTCGACGAAGTCGATGACGGCACCCTGCAGGTACGGCGCGCTCATCCGGTCGACGCCGACCTTGAGGCCGTTGTACTCCCGGAAGAGATCGCCATCGAGGGAGCGGTCGTCGAAGAACAGCTGGTAGCGCAGGCCGGCACAGCCACCGGGCTGCACGGCGATGCGCAGGTGCATGTCATCGCGGCCCTCCTGCTCGAGAAGGGTGCGGGCCTTGAGAGCAGCGGTGTCGGTGAGCTCGACTCCGTGGGTCTCGGTCTCCGGAGCGGTCTGGTTCTCGACGGTCATGGCTCTCCCAACAACGAGCGGGGCAGTTCGTGTTCCCGCCCCATAGTAGGCCCCGAACGCCCCGGTGGTGCACGCGTGCGGTGATCCGCGCCACCGATCAGCGACTCCAGCGCGTCGCCACCCTGGCCGCGAGGGCAGCCAGGGTCCCGGCGGGGTCGGCCATCGACGCCTCGACACCGCCCGCGTCGTCGGCCACGGAGTAGGCGGAGTCGACGCCCACGGCCCCCGCCTCGCGCCGCCCCACACTGACCTGCCCCGCCAGCACCACGCACGGCACGCCCCGGTCGGCGGCGCCGCGGGCCACGGCGGTGATGAGCTTCCCGCGCAGCGACTGCCAGTCGAAGCTGCCCTCGCCGGTGATCGCCAGGTCGGCGTGGTCCAGCTGGGCGTCGAGGCCGACGAGCTCGCGCACCAGCCCGGCGCCCGAGACGCGGGTGGCCCCGAGGGCCAGCAGCGCGGCGCCGAGCCCGCCGGCGGCTCCCGCACCGGACTCGTCGCGGACGTCGCGGCCGAGGCCCGCCAGCACGTCGGCGAACCGCGCGAGGGCCGCGTCCAGCGCCGCGACGGTGGCCGCGTCGGCGCCCTTCTGCGGCCCGAACACCGCGGCGGCGCCGTGCGGACCGAGCAGCGGGTTGTCGACGTCGGCCGCGGCGACGAGCCGCACGCCGTCCAGCCCGGGGGCGCCGTCGAGCCGGACCGCGGTGGCGGGCGAGCCGTCGGGCACCGGTGTTCCGGCGGCGTCGACGGGCACGGCCCCCAGCGCGGCGAGCATCCCGGCACCGCCGTCGCTGGTGGCGGTGCCGCCGAGCCCGACGACGATCTCCGTGACGCCGGCCCGTCGGGCGTCGGCCATCAGCTCCCCCACCCCGCGGGTGGTGACGCCCCGCGCGACCTCGGGGGTGCGGCGCTCCCGCGGCACGAGGTGCAGCCCGGCCGCGGCGGCGGACTCCAGGTAGGCGGTGTCGCCGATCCGCAGCCACCGGGCCGCGACGGGCTCCCCGGACGGGCCGGTGACCTCCCGCTCGTGCCAGGTGCCGCCCAGCGCCGCGTGCAGGACGTCGACGAATCCGGTGCCGCCGTCGGCCAGCGGCAGCAGGTGCAGCTCGTCGTCGGGGGCGGTGCGGCGCCAGCCCTCCGCGATGGCCTCGGCGGCCGCAGTGGCACTGAGCGTGCCGCCGAAGGAATCAGGAGCCACCACCACGCGCATCTGCGTGACCTTAATGACGAGCCCGTATGGTGGGAGCCGTGAGGTTACTGCGCCGGTCCAGCGACACCGCCAAGGTCGACGAGCCCGCGCCTGCGCAGGGCCCGGCCGACACCGTCCGCGTCGGGGGCAAGGGTCGCCCCACGCCGAAGCGGCGCGAGGCCGAGGCCAAGCGGCGCGGCCCCGCCCCGCCCCCGCCGCGCACCCAGCGCGAGGCCGCGCGCCTCGCGCGCGCCAACCGGCCCGACAAGGCCGAGCAGCGCCGTCAGTCGGCCGAGCGGCGCGAGCGCATGGCGGCGGGCGATGACAAGTACCTGATGCCGCGCGACCGCGGGCCGGTCAAGGCCTACATCCGCGACGTCGTCGACTCGCGCCCGCACCTCATGGGCCTGTTCATGCCGCTCGCGGTGATCGTCGTGCTGTCGGTGGTGCTGCCGTTCCCGGGCCTGCAGCAGTACCTGAGCCTGTTCAGCCTCATCGCGCTCGTCACGATGATCGGTGAGGGCATCCTGCTCGGCCTGACCACCACGCGGAAGGCGCGCGCCAAGTTCCCCGACGCGCAGATCGGCGGGCTGGCCACAGGCTGGTACACGTTCACCCGCGCCAGCCAGCTCCGCAAGCTGCGCATCCCGAAGCCGCGGGTGCAGCGGGGCGCGAACCCCTAGGAGCGCGCTGAAGAACTCGGGCCTACTGCGCTACGGCCGGAGCTCTTCAGCACCCTCCTAGCCCTCGTCGAGGCTCATGGGGCCGTAGACCTCGTCGTCGCCGTCCATCAGCACGACGGCCTGGACGCCCTGCGCGCGCAGTTCCTCCCAGGTGGTGGAGAACCACGCCTCGGCCTCGGCCTGGTCGTCGAACTCCTCCTGGGGCGGGCCGTCGGGGATGCCGTGGGGGGTCTGGTACCGCCAGTAGAAAGCCACGTTCCCCACGTTAACGTGCAGCGGTGACCCGCACGCTCGTCCTCGGCGGAACCCGGTCCGGCAAGTCCCGCTACGCCGAGGACCTGATGCCCGCCGACGTCCCCGTCCGCTACCTCGCCACCGCGCGGCGCCGGGCGGACGACGCCGAGTGGACGGCCCGGCTGGAGGCCCACCGGGTGCGCCGCCCGGCCGGCTGGGTCACCGTCGAGGAGCCCGACGTGTCCGCGATCGTGACGGCCGGTGGCGGGCCGCTGCTGGTCGACGACCTGGCCACCTGGCTCACCAACGTCCTCGACGACGCCGGCGCGTGGGAGGGCGGGGCCGACATCGGTCCCTCGACCACCGCACTGGTCGACGCCGTGGCGTCCGCACCGGGAGAGGTCGTGCTGGTCTCCGCCGAGGTGGGGCTGGGGGTCGTGCCCGCCACGCGGTCCGGGCGGCTGTTCCGCGACGAGCTCGGCGCGCTCAACGCGGCGCTGGCCGCCGTGTGCGACGAGGTGCTGCTGCTGGTGGCCGGGTTGCCGGTTCGTCTCAAATAGCCCCTGTGCGCGGATATCAGTGCCGGGGCACTGATATCCGCGCACGAGGGTGCCTGTAGGAAGAGCCCGTGGATCTCCCCGCCGTCACCGCCCCGGACGCCGACGCCCGGCGCACCGCCGTGGCGCAGTACTCCCTGCTCGCCGTGCCCACCGGGGCCCTGGGTCGCCTCGCCGACCTGGGCGTGTGGCTCGCCGCCGTGCAGGGGCAGTGCCCGCCGCGGCCGCCCGGCCGGCCCCGTGTCGTCGTGATCGCCGCCGACCACGGGATCGCCGCCGCCGGTGTCTCGGCCGATCCCCCGGGCGCGACCGCGCGCCAGGTCGAGTCGATCCGCGAGCAGAACGCGCCCGTCACCGTCGTCGCGACCGTCGCCGGGGCGTCGGTGCGCGTCGTGGACGTCGGCGTGGACCACGAGCCGCAGGACGGAGCGCTCGAGCGCTACCGGGTGCGGCGCGGCAGCGGGCGCATCGACCGCGAGGACGCCCTCACCGCCGACGAGGCCGAGCGGGCGGTCGCGATCGGGCGCGCACTCGTCGACGAGGAGGTGGACGCGGGCGCCGACCTGCTCGTCCCCTCCTCGCTGGGCGTCGGGGCGACCACTCCGGCCTCCGTCCTGGTCGCGCTGCTGTGCGGCGTCGAGCCGGTGGCCGTGATCGGTCGGGGCAGCGGTATCGACGACAACGGCTGGATGCGCAAGGCCGCCGCCGTCCGCGACGCGATGCGCCGGGGCAAGCCGTACCTGCGCGACCCCATGACGGTGCTGGCCACCGCCGGCGGCGCCGACCTCGCCGTGCTCGCCGGGTTCCTCGTGCAGGCCGCGCTGCGGAAGACCCCGGTCCTGCTCGACGGGCTGGTGGTGGGCGCAGCGGCCCTCCTGGCCGACGAGATCGCCCCCGGCGCCAAGGAGTGGTGGCTGGCCGCGGGGCGCTCCCCCGAGCCCGCCATGTCGCTGGTCATCGACCGGCTCGGGCTGCCGCCGCTCGTCGACCTCGGCATCCGGCTCGGTGACGGCACGGGTGCGGCCGCGGTCGTCCCGCTCGTGCAGATGGCGGCGCGGCTGGTGGCCGAGACGGCGGTCGCCGAACCACCGGCTGCCGTGCCGTCGGCGGCCGGGACGCCGGCTGGCGCGCCCGTCGAGTGACGAGCCTCGCTCTCGCCCTGAGCTGGCTCACGGTCCTGCCGGTCCGCACCGGCGCCCCCGATGCCCGCACGGCCGCCGCGGCGCTGCGCTGGGCCCCGCTGGTGGGGGCGCTGCTCGGTGTGGTCGGCGGAGCGCTGCTGCTGGGGCTACGCCTGCTCGGCGTCCCGGCCCTGGTGACGGGGTTGCTCGTCGTCGGGTTCCTGGGTCTGGCCACCCGCGGCATGCACCTCGACGGCCTCGCCGACACCGCCGACGGCCTCGGTTGCTACGGCCCGCCCGAGCGCGCACTGGCCGTCATGCGCGACGGCGGTGCGGGCCCGTTCGCAGTGGTGACGCTGCTCGTCGCGGTCGGGGCGCAGGCGGCGGCGCTGGCGTCCCTGCCCCCGTGGTCGGCGCCCTGGTCCCTGGCGCTCGCCGCAGCCGCGGGCCGGGCCGGGTTCGCGTGGGTCGCGCGGCGCGGGGTGGCGGCGGCCCGACCGGGCGGGCTGGGCGCCACCGTCGCCGGCTCGCAGCCGTGGTGGGTGGCCATCGGGTGGTGGGTGGTGCTGGCCGGCGCGGGCTACGCGCTGACCGGCGTCCGCGGTGTGGTCGGGGTGGCCCTGGGTGCCGTGCTGGTGATCGCCCTGTCCTGGCACACGAACCGCCGCTTCGGCGGTATGACCGGCGACGTGCTGGGGGCAGCGAGCGAGCTCTCGGTGCTCGCGGTGCTGGTCGCCCTCACGACGAGCGGCACACTCGTCGCCTAGGTCCGACGACAGTGCCGCACGTCGGGTCAGGGGGCGGGGTGCAGGGTGTGCATCCAGCTGTGCGTGTCCTGCGACGTCCCCCGCTGGATGTTCGTCAGCAGCTCGCGGAGCTGCGTCGTGATCGGCCCCGGCCTGCCGTCGGCCACCACGACCTCGCCGCCGGTGTGCTTCACACCGCCGATGGGGGTGATCACCGCGGCCGTGCCGCAGCCGAAGACCTCGGTGATGGTGCCGTCGGCCGCGCCGTCGAGCCACTCCTGGCCCGAGATGCGCCGCTCGGTGACCTGGCAACCGAGCTCCTTGGCCAGCACGAGCAGCGAGTCGCGGGTGATGCCGGCGAGGATGCTGCCAGTGAGCGACGGCGTGACGATCTCCGTCTGGTCACCCGAGCCGTAGACGAAGAAGAGGTTGTTGGACCCCATCTCGTCGATCCACGTGCGCTCCTCGGCGTCGAGGTAGGCCACCTGCGCGCAGCCGTGGGCCGCGCCCTGGGCCTGCGGCAGCAGCGACGCGGCGTAGTTGCCGCCGCACTTCGCGGTGCCGGTGCCACCCGCGGCGGAGCGGGTGTACTCGGTGGACAGCCACACGTCGACGGGCTTGAGGTCACCCGAGAAGTACGGCCCCGCTGGCGAGGCGATCAGCGCGTAGAGGTACTCCGCCGACGGCCGCACGCCCAGCCCCACCTCGGTGGCCAGCATGAACGGGCGCAGGTAGAGCGAGTCCTCGCCACCGGCGGCGGGCACCCACTCGTGGTCGACGGCGAGCAGCTCCGAGATCGAGCCGATGAACAGCTCCTCCGGCAGCTCCGCCATCGCCAGCCGGGCCGCCGAGCCGCGGAAGCGCGCCGCGTTGGCGTCGGGGCGGAACGAGGCGATGGAGCCGTCGGGCTGGCGGTAGGCCTTGAGCCCCTCGAAGATCTCCTGGCCGTAGTGCAGCACCATCGACGCGGGGTCGAGCTGCAGCGGCCCGTACGGCACCACGGCGGGGTCGTGCCAGCCCTGCCCCTCCGACCAGCGGATCGTCACCATGTGGTCGGTGAAGTACCGGCCGAAGCCGGGCGCGGCCAGGATCTCCGCACGCCGCTCCGGCGAGGTCGGGGTGGGGTTCGGGGTGCGGGTGAACGCGCTCATGGGTTCACGTTAACGCACGTGCGACGCGACGAACGGCGGCTTGACCACGGTGGCCTCGAGCCCGCGGCCCCGGACGTCGACGGTGACGGTGTCGTCGAGCCCGATCCCCGACGAGGTCTCGATCAACGCGAGCGCGATGCCCGCCTTCAGCGTGGGCGAGAAGGTGCCCGACGTGGTGACGCCGACGCGCGTGCCGTCGGCCAGCACGTCCATGCCGGGACGCGGGATGCCGCGCCCGGTGGCCTTGAGCCCGCGAAGGCGCCGGGCCGGCCCGATCTCCTTCTCGGCGACCAGCGCCTCGCGGCCCCAGAACTCCGGCTTCGACCAGCCGACGGCCCAGCCACTGCCGGCCTGCACGGGCGAGATGTCCACCGAGAGGTCCTGGCCGTGCAGCGGGTAGCCCATCTCGGTGCGCAGGGTGTCGCGGGCGGCGAGGCCGCACGCGCGGCCGCCGAGCGACTCGGCGCCGGCCATCAGCGCGTCCCAGATCCCCGGCGCGGAGTCCCACGGCACGAGCAGCTCGTAGCCGCGCTCGCCGGTGTAGCCGGTGCGGCACACGCGCACGGCACCGGCGTCGCCGAAGGCCATGTAGTCGAGATCGGAGACGGCCTCGAAGCCCGTGAACATCGTGGCGTGCAGCGCGCCGGCGAGCGGCCCCTGCACGGCGACGACGGCCAGTTCCCGGTGCCGGTCGGTGATCGCGACGCCCTCGGGTGCGGCGGCCCGCAGCATCTGCGCCACCTGCGCGGCGTTGGCCGCGTTCGGCACGGCGAGCACCTCGTCGGGACCCACCAGGTAGACGATGATGTCGTCGACGACGCCGCCGGTGTCGGTGCAGCACAGCGTGTACTGCGCGTGGCCGGGGCCGATCTTGGCGAGGTCGGCGGTGAAGCAGCGGTTGACGAACTCCGCGGCGCCCGGACCGGTGATGGCGAGCTTGCCGAGGTGGCTGACGTCGAACACGCCGACGGCCTCGCGCACGGCGGTGTGCTCGGCGACGGTCCCGTCCGGGTAGGAGATGGGCATCGACCACCCCCCGAACGCGCCGAGGGTGGCGCCGAGGGCCACATGACGGTCGTGCAGGGGGCTGGTGAGGAGATCGTCCACGGACCGGGACGCTACTGCTCGCAGCGCCGCTTCAGCCCGTCACCCTCCATCCGGACGTAGCGCCGCACGAGCCCGCCCATCAGCAGCCCGGCCACGGCGCCCACCGGGCCGGACTGTTCCAGCACCAGCCGCACGACCGTGCCACCGTCATCCGGCTCGACGTGGTGCCCGCCGACCGTGCGGACGCCGGGCGCGCGGGACTCCCAGGTGAAGCCGCGCGCCGGGTCGAGCTCGGTGACCCGCCACTCCGCGGGCCGCAGCCGGGGCTGGCGGACCAGCGCCCGGCTCCCCACCGCGAGCGGGCCGTCGTCAAGCCGGCGTACCTCGTCGGTGGAGTCGCTCCACTCCGGCCAGCGCTCGACGTCGGCGAGCACCGACCAGACCCGCCCGGGGTCCGCGTCGACCGACACGGCGTACTCGAACCTCATGGCGCCGAATGTACCGTCTGGTACATGACCGCCCGGGACGATCTCCTTGACGCCGCCCTGGCGTACGTGACGGCGCACGGCGTCGGCGAGCCCAGCCTGCGCGGACTCGCGGCGGCGCTGGGCACCAGCCACCGGATGGTCATCTACCACTTCGGCTCGCTACAGGGCCTGCTCGTGGAGATCGTGCGGGCCGTCGAACGGCGGCAGCGCGACCGGCTGGCCGAGCTGATGGACGCCGACCTCTCCCCCGGCGAGCTCGCCCGCCGGTTCTGGGAACCGCTCGCCGACCCCGCAAGCTGGCCGTCCGAGCGGCTGTTCTTCGAGCTCTACGGCCAGGCGCTGCAGGGCAGGCCGCACGCCGTCGGGCTGCTCGACGGGGTGGTCGACGACTGGCTCGGTCCCCTCACCGAGCTCACGGTGCGCAGCGGGATCCCCCGCGACCAGGCCCGGGCCCACGCCCGGCTGCGGCTGGCCGTGGCCCGCGGGCTGCTGCTGGACCTGCTCGCCACCGGCGACGTCGAGGGCGTGCGGGCGGCCGCCGAGGTGCACCTGCCGGGATACACGCCATGAGATGGGACCCCGTGCTGTTCGACATGGACGGCACCTCGTCGACTCCGACGCCGCGCAGGTGGGCGCGGCGTCGGCCCCGCCGGCTCGCCCTCCAGTACGACGACCTGAGCGACGTGGTCCCGACGCCCGGCGCGTCGGACCTGCTCGCCTCGCTCACGAGCCCCCGGGCCGTCGTCACCGGTGCCGACGCAGCCCGGGCGGCCGGGCGGGCGCGACGACGGCGGCGCTGCGCGGGCTCGACGGCGACATCCGGACCGGGAGCCTCCGTGAGCTGATCTAACGACGCGGTAGCACCGTGCACGCCGTCCAGCCGACGGCCAGTGCGGCGGCGGTGATCAGCACCTGGGCCAGCGGCAACAGCACCGCCAGCCCCACGCACATCACGAAACCCAGCCCCGCGGTCCACGCGGGCCAGCTCCGCGCCGAGATCGGCAGCCGCAGCGCGGCGAGGTTGATCACGGCGTAGTAGACGAGCACCGAGCACGCCGACAGCGCGATCGCCGCGGCGGGCCCGGCCACCACCGTCAGCAGGACGGTCACGACGCCGCCGACGAGATCGGCGCGCCACGGCGTGCCCTTCGGGCCGATCACCTCGAGGCAGCGCGGCAGCTCACCCCGGCGGGCCATCGCGAGCCCGGTGCGGCTGATCCCGACGAGCACCGACAGCAGCGCCGACCCCGCGGCCACCGCGGCCCCCACGCGCACGAGCACGCCGAGGCCGGGGGCGTTCCCGGAGTCGACGAGCGCCACGAGCGGCGAGGTCTCCTGGGCCAGCTGGTCGGCCCCCATCCCGACCAGCAGCGCGATCCCGACCAGCAGGTAGACGACCAGCGAGACGCCCAGCGCCACGGCGACGGCCCGGCGCAGCGTCCGGCCGGGGTCCCGGACCTCCTCGCCCAGCGTCGCGATCCGCGCGTAGCCGGCGAAGGCGAAGAACAGCAGCCCCGTGGCGGTCAGCGTGCCGAGCAGACCCCCGGTGACGGGGACGGGAGCGGACGGCGCCGCGGCCGGGTCGGACCCACCCGCGCCGGAGATCCCGACCACGATGACGACGACCAGCACGGCGAGCGTGCCGCCCACCAGCGCGTACGCGCCGCGGGAGGTCCAGCGCACACCGGTGACGTTGAGCGCGGTGGCGGCCAGGATCGCGACGAGCGACGCGTAGTGCGGCGCCGAGGGCAGCACGTAGCTGCCGAACACCCCCGCCGCTGCCGCGGCCGACGCCGACTTCCCGACGAGGAACGCGACGCCGGCCAGCCGCCCCGCGCCGGGCGAGAGGCGTTCGCGGCCGTAGACGTAGCCGCCGCCGCTCTCCGGGTGGGCGACGGCCAGGTCGGAGGTGGAGGCCGCGTTGCAGGCCGCGACGACGCCCGCGAGCAGCACGGCGAGCAGCAGCCACGGCCCGGCGGCGGCCGCGGCGGGCCCCCAGACGGCGAAGACACCGGTGCCCAGCATCGCGGCGAGACCCAGGACGACCGCGTCGGCCGTGCCGAGTCGGCGTTGCACGCTCGAGGACACCGACCCACCCAAGCACCCGCCCTGCCGGATCCGGCCAACCGCGGGTGTCATTAGCATCTCGAAGCGGTCTCGCAATCCGAGATCAACGAACTGAACGGAGCATCGTGTCCCCCGATCTGCACACAGCCAGCGGGTCGCCCGCCACCGTCGAGGCCGATGCGGTCGTGATCGGGGTGCTCGCCGCCGACGGCCCGCGGCTGGCGCCCGGCTCCGCGGAGGTCGACGAGGCGTTCGACGGCGGTCTGGCGGCCCTGCTCGCCGTCGCCGGGGCCACGGGCAAGGCCGACGAGGTCGTGAAGATCCCGACCCGCGGCACGATCACCGCGCCGCTGCTGGTGGCCGTCGGGCTGGGCACGGGTGAGGTCACCCCCGAGCAGGTCCGCCGGGCCTCGGGCGCGGCCGCGCGGGCGCTGGCCGGCACCGGGCACGCCGTGAGCACGCTGGGCCGGATCGACCTGGCCGCGGCGGCCGAGGGCTCGCTGCTCGGCGCGTACACGTTCACCGAGTACCGCACGAACGGCAACGGCAAGGCCCCGGTCGGGAAGGTCTCCCTGCTGAGCGACGCCGCGGACGCCGAGACGGTCGTGCGCACCGCCGCCGCCGTCGGTGCCGCCGTCCGCACCGCGCGTGACCTCGTCAACACCCCGCCGAACGACCTCTACCCGGCCGTGTTCGCCGACAGGGCGAAGGCCCTGGCCGAGGCCGTCGGCATCACCGTCGAGATCCTCGACGACGCGCAGCTGGCCGAGGGCGGCTTCGGCGGTGTGACCGGCGTGGGCCAGGGCAGCTCGCGCAAGCCGCGGCTGGTCCGGCTGAGCTACGCGGGCGGCCCGTCGCCGCGCGCGAAGGTGGCGCTGGTCGGCAAGGGCATCACGTTCGACACCGGCGGCATCTCGATCAAGCCCGCCGCCGGCATGGACCAGATGACCTCCGACATGGGCGGCGCCGCGGCCGTCATCGCGACGACGGTGCTGGCCGCCACGCTCGAGCTGCCCGTGGCCGTCACCGCCACGGTGCCGATGGCCGAGAACATGCCGTCCGACACCGCCTACCGGCCCGGTGACGTGCTGCGCATGTACGGCGGCAAGACCGTCGAGGTGCTCAACACCGACGCCGAGGGCCGGCTGATCCTGGCCGATGCCATCGTGCGCGCGGCCGAGGACGACCCCGACTACCTCATCGAGACCTCCACCCTCACCGGCGCCCAGCTCGTGGCGCTGGGGCAGCGGACGATGGGGGTCATGGGGTCCGACGAGTTCCGCGACCGCGTCGCCGCCCAGGCCCGCGCCTGCGGCGAGGACGGCTGGGCCATGCCGCTGCTCGACCACATGCGCCCCGAGCTCGACTCCCGCGTCGCCGACATCGCCAACGTCACCGGGGCCCGTTTCGGCGGCATGCTGGTGGCCGGGGTGTTCCTGCGCGAGTTCGTGCCCGCGGGCCTGCCCTGGGCCCACCTCGACATCGCGGGCCCGAGCTTCCACACCGGCGGCCCCTACGGCTACACGGTGAAGGGCGGCACGGGCGTCCCGGTCCGCACCCTGCTCGCGGTGCTGCAGGACATCGCGGCGAACGGCTGACCCGGCCGCGCCGCCCGGCGAGCTGACGAGACGACCCCGGCGGTTCGCCGTCTCGCCACGCGAGTTCGCCGTGCACCCCGGCGAGTTCGCCGTCCGGCCACGCGCCGGCGATCTCGACACGCGAGTTCGCCGTCTCACGCCGCGAGTTCGCCGGGTCGTCCGCGACGCGGCTGGGCCGGTCCGCACTCCCCGGCCGAGCCCCCATGATCACCGTTTCGGGACGACGGACCGCAGCGTCGACAGCTCCGCGTCCCCCACCGGTGATCAGGACCAACCGCGTCGCGTCATCGCCGCCGCGCCCCCGAGATCAGCCACGGGTCCCGACGTCGGATCCGCGGGTCGTCCGCGCCCGGTGGTACCGGCCAGGTCACCCGGGTCCCACCCGCCTCCGGCCGGATCGCCGTCTCCCCGCGTCGAGCCGGAACCCGCGTGGCGGGACGGCGACCTCGCGTGCCGGAACCGTCGACTCGCCGACGGTCGGCCGGAGTCAGAGGTCGCGGCCGCGACGTTCGCGGTCGCGGAGGATGCGCTGGCGGGCGTCGTGGTCGCGCATGCGCTGGGGGTAGCCCAGGATCTGCGCGTCGTAGACCGGGATCTTCAGGCTGCGGGCCAGCTTGCGGGCGGCGTCCGGGCCGGAGATGCGCCGCCGCGTCCACTCCCCGCCGGAGTCGACCAGCAGCATCGTGGTCTCGGTGACGGCCGTGCGCGGCTCCACGAACGCCTCGACGCCCCGGTGCGTGGCGGTCCACTCGCGCAGGTGCGCCTCGTCGCCGCTGTCACCGCCCCGCAGCACCCCCGGGCGGCCTCCGCGCAGCTTCTCGAACAAGCCCATGGGCGATGAACGTCTCTCGAAGGTGACCAGTTCCGGCATCGGGGGGGTGCGGGTGACAAGATGACGTCTGCGGCGTGACATGCCGCGAGTCGGCTATCCGGTAGGGAGTTACAGACGTGCCCGAGCACAACGCGGACCTGGTCATTCTGGGCGGTGGATCGGGCGGCTACGCCTGCGCCCTGCGCGCAGCGGAGCTGGGGAAGTCGGTCGTGCTGATCGAGCGCGACAAGCTCGGCGGCACCTGCCTGCACTACGGCTGCATCCCCACCAAGGCGCTGCTGCACGCCGCCGAGGTGGCCGACAGCGCCCGCGAGGGCGACAAGGTCGGCGTCAAGAGCTCGCTGTCGGGCATCGACATGGCCGGGGTCAACTCCTACAAGGACGGCGTGATCGCCAAGCTCTACAAGGGGCTGCAGGGGCTCGTGAAGTCCCGCAAGATCACCCTGGTGGAGGGCACCGGCAAGTTCGTCGGCCCGAACACCGTGGTCGTGGGCGACGACACCTACGTGGGCGAGAAGGTCGTGCTGGCCACCGGCAGCTACTCGAAGTCCATCCCGGGCCTCGACATCGGCGGCCGCGTCATCACCAGCAGCGAGGCCATCCGCCTCGACGAGGTCCCGCAGCGCGTGGTCGTCCTGGGCGGCGGCGTCATCGGCGTCGAGTTCGCGTCGGTGTTCAAGAGCTTCGGCGCGGAGGTCACCATCGTCGAGGCGCTCCCCCGGCTGGTCCCCAACGAGGACGAGTTCGCGTCCAAGCTGCTGGAGCGGGCGTTCCGCCGTCGCAAGATCGCGTTCAAGACCGGCGTGAAGTTCACCGGGGCCAAGCAGACCGACGACGCCGTCACGGTGTCGCTGGAGTCGGGCGAGGAGATCGAGGCCGACTACCTGCTCGTCGCCGTCGGCCGCGGCCCCAACACCGCCAACTCGGGCTTCGAGGAGGCCGGTGTCACCATGGAGCGCGGCTTCGTCCTCACCGACGAGCGCCTGCGCACCAACCTCCCGAACGTCTACGCGGTCGGCGACATCGTCCCCGGCCTGCAGCTCGCCCACCGCGGCTTCGCGCAGGGCATCTTCATCGCCGAGGACATCGCGGGCCTCAACCCGCCGGTCATCGACGAGGCCGGTATCCCGCGCGTCACCTACTGTGAGCCCGAGGTGGCCTCCGTCGGCCTCACCGAGGCGCAGGCCAAGGAGAAGTACGGGGAGATCCAGACCCTCACCTACGACCTGGCCGGCAACGGCAAGTCGCAGATCCTGCAGACGCAGGGCGCCATCAAGCTCATCAAGACCGGCGCCGAGGGCACCCCCGGCCCGGTGGTCGGGCTGCACATGGTCGGCGCCCGCGTCGGCGAGCTCATCGGCGAGGCCCAACTCGTCTACAACTGGGACGCCCAGGCGGAGGACGTCGCGGCCCTGATCCACGCCCACCCCACCCAGAACGAGGCGTTCGGCGAGGCCCACCTGGCGCTGGCCGGCAAGCCGCTGCACAGCCACTCCTGACCGGACCAGTCCCCCGAACCGCGAAGTTAGAGGAGCTCCGACCCGTTATGGCCTTCTCCGTCCAGATGCCCGCCCTCGGTGAGAGTGTCACCGAGGGCACCGTCACGCGGTGGCTCAAGCAGGAGGGTGACCGCGTCGAGGTCGACGAGCCCCTGCTCGAGGTCTCCACCGACAAGGTCGACACCGAGATCCCCTCCCCCGCGGCCGGTGTGCTGCAGCGCATCGTCGCGGGCGAGGACGAGACCGTGGAGGTCGGCGGCGAGCTGGCCGTGATCGGGGACGGCGCCGAGTCCGATGGTCGGGCCGCCGAGACGCCCGCGCCCGCCGCGCCCGCGGAGGAGAAGGCCGCCGAGCCGGCGCCCGAGGCCGCCGAGAAGGAGCAGGCGGAGCCGACGCCCCGGCCCGTCGCGGACGCCCAGCCGACGAGTTCAGGGCCCACCGGCTCCGGCCAGGCCATCACCATGCCCGAGCTGGGCGAGAGCGTCACCGAGGGCACCGTCACCCGCTGGCTCAAGGCCGTCGGCGACAGCGTCGAGGTCGACGAGCCGCTGCTCGAGGTCTCCACCGACAAGGTCGACACCGAGATCCCCTCGCCGGTCGCCGGCACGCTGCTGGAGATCACCGCGCAGGAGGACGAGACCGTCGACGTGGGCGGCCAGCTGGCCGTCATCGGGGACGCGAACGCGGCCCCCGCGGCCGAGAAGGAGCCGGAGAAGGCACCCGAGCCGGAGAAGGCCCCGGAGAAGCCCGCCGCGGCCCCCGCCACGAACGGCGCCACCGCCACGGCCGCCGCCGAGGAGAAGGCCGAGAAGCAGGAGCTGGTCTCGGAGCGGCCCGCCGGCCCCAACGACGACCGCGTCAACGACGACCGCCCGGCCGACTCCGCCCCCGCCGGCGCGCCGTACGTCACGCCGCTGGTGCGCAAGCTCGCCGCGGAGAACGACGTCGATCTCTCCACGCTCACCGGCTCCGGGGTCGGCGGCCGCATCCGCAAGCAGGACGTGCTCGCCGCCGCCGAGGCGAACAAGCCGGCGCCCGAGCCCGAGCCCGCCGCGGCACCCGCGGCCGCCGCGGCCCCGGCCGCCGCACCGTCCGCTCCGAAGGCTCCGGCCAAGCCCGCCGCGGGCGCCCCGACGCCGGGCACCACGGTGAAGATGCCGCGCCTGCGCCAGGTCATCGCCCAGCGGATGTCGGAGTCGCTCGCGGTGTCCGCGCAGCTCACCACCGTGCAGGAGGTCGACGTCACGCGCATCGCGAAGCTGCGTGCGCGGGCCAAGGCGGAGTTCGAGCGCCGCGAGGGCGTCAAGCTCACCTACCTGCCGTTCTTCGTGAAGGCCACGGTCGAGGCACTCAAGCAGTTCCCGCAGGTCAACGCGTCGATCAACGACGAGACCAGGGAGGTGACCTACCACGAGCACGTCCACATCGCGATCGCGGTGGACACCCCCCGCGGCCTGCTCGTACCAGTGATCAAGAACGCGGAGGACCTCAACATCGCGGGCCTCGCGCGCAAGATCGCCGACGTCGCGGCCCGCACGCGCGACAACAAGATCGGCCCCGACGAGCTGTCGGGCGGCACGTTCACGATCACGAACATCGGCTCCGCCGGTGCGCTGTTCGACACGCCGATCATCAACCAGCCGCAGGTCGGCATCCTCGGCACGGGCGCGATCACCAAGCAGGCCGCGGTGATCACCGGTGCGGACGGCGACGACGTCATCGCCATCCGCTCGATGTGCTTCCTGCCGCTGACCTACGACCACCGCCTGGTCGACGGCGCCGACGCGGGCCGGTTCGTCGGCGCGATCAAGGCCCGGCTCGAGGAAGGTGCGTTCGAGGCCGACCTCGGTCTGTAGCCGCTTCCACCAGGGACGCGCGGCCTGAGGTCGCGCGTCCCTCTCATGTCCGAGAGGATCACGACGTGCGCGTCGTCATCGCCGGTTCGTCCGGTCTGATCGGTACTGCCCTCGTCTCCGACCTGCGGTCGGCGGGCCACGACGTCCTGCGGCTGGTCCGCAGGGCGCCGGCCGCCCCCGACGAGCGGAGGTGGGACCCACCGGCGGGCCGCATCGACGACGGCACGTTCGACGGCGTCGACGCGGTGATCAACCTCAACGGGGTGGGCATCGCCGACCGGCCGTGGAGCGGGTCGCGCAAGCAGCTCATCCGCGACAGCCGCACCGTCCCCACCGAGGTGCTGGCCGCGGCCGTCGCCGACCACGGCGTGCCGGCGTTCCTCTCGGGATCCGCGGTGGGCTACTACGGCGACGCCGGCGGCAAGGCCATCGACGAGACCGCGCCGTCGGGCACCGGGTTCCTCGCCGAGGTCTGCCGCGAGTGGGAGGCCGCCACGCAGAAGGCCCAGGAGGCAGGCGCGCGGGTGGTGCTGCTGCGCACCGGGCTCGTCCTGTCCCCCGCGGGTGGCCTGCTCGGCACGTTGAAGCCGCTGTTCAAGGCGTTCCTGGGCGGCCGGCTGGGCTCCGGCACGCAGTACCAGCCCTGGATCTCCCTCGACGACGAGGTGGGCGGCATCCGCTTCGCGCTGGAGCACGACACGATCAGCGGCCCGATCAACCTGACGGGCCCCACCCCGGTCACCAACGCCCAGTTCACCAAGGCGCTGGCCAGCGCGGTCGGGCGGCCCACGTCGATCCCCGTGCCGGCGTTCGCGATCAAGGGTGTGCTCGGCGCGATGGGCGAGGAGATGCTGCTGTCGGGCCAGCGGGCCATCCCGGCGAAGCTGCAGGCCGCGGGCTACCAGTTCCGCCACCACGCCGTCAGCGAGGCCCTCGCGGCGGCCATCGGTTCCTGACGTGGCCGCGCACGATGTGATCGTGGTCGGGGCGGGCCTCGCCGGCCTCCGCGCGGCGCAGGTCCTCACCCGGCGCGGCGTCGACGTGGTCGTCCTCGACGGTGCCGACCGGGCCGGGGGCCGCATCGCCACCGACGTCGTCGACGGGTTCCGGCTCGACCGCGGCTTCCAGGTGCTCAACACCTCCTACCCGGCGCTGCGCGCGGCGTTCGGCGGGCGCCTGGGGCCGCTGCGGCTGCGCACGTTCGAGTCCGGTGCGGCCATCCGCGGCGGCGACGGCCGGCTGCACACGTTCTCCAACCCGGCGCGCCGCCCGTCGCAGGCGTGGGCAACGGCCACCGACAGCCTGCTCCCGGTGTGGGACAAGGCGAAGCTCGTGGCGTGGACCGCGCGCGTGCTCGCGTCACCACCCGCCCGGACGGCCCAGCTCATCGACCGGTCCGCCGCCCAGGAGTTCGCCGCCGCCGGCCTGGACGGGCCGGTGGTCGAGCGGTTCCTGCGGCCGTTCCTGTCGGGGGTGCTCGGCGAGTCGGCGCTCACCACGTCGTCGGCGTACGTGCGGCTGGTGTGGCGCAGCTTCGCGCTCGGCACCGTCGCGGTGCCCGGGGGCGGGATGGGCGCGCTGCCCGCGCGGCTGGCCGCGGCCCTGCCGGCCGGCACGCTGCGGCTCGGGCGCAGCGTCACCGGCGTCCGCGCCGGCGTCGTGCACACCTCCGACGAGGAGCTGACGGCCCGTGCGGTGGTGGTCGCCACCGACCCGGTGACGGCGGGCCGTCTGCTGCCCGGCCTCGCGACCCCGGACATGCTGGCCCTCACCACCTACTACCACGTGCCGCCCGTGGCCCCGACCCGCTCGCCGCTGCTGCACCTCGACGCCGCGGGCGGGCCGGTCGCCAACACCGTCGTCCTCACCGCGGCGGCCACCGAGTACGCCCCGGCCGGGCAGGCGCTCGTGTCGTCGACGCTGCTCGGGCCGGCGATCGACGAGACGGTGGTGCGCCGCGAGCTCGCCCGGATCTACGGCGTGCCCACCGACGACTGGGCGCATCTGCGCACGTCGGAGATCCGCGAGGCGCTGCCCGCGTTCCCGGCCGGGCGCCCGCTGCGCAGCGACGTGGCACTGGGCGACGGCCTGTTCGTGGCCGGCGACCACCGCGACACCCCGTCGCAGCAGGGGGCGCTGGTCAGCGGGCGCCGGGCCGCGGAGGCTGTGCTGGCCGCGCTCGGCGGCTGATCCGCCACGAAACGGGCGTCGGAGGCATCGATGACAGACGACGAGAAGGCGAAAGCCGGCCAGGGCATGGCCCTCGGCATCGCCATCGGGGTGGCGCTCGGGTCGGGGATCGGGGCCGCGATCGGGAACGTGGGTCTCGGCATCGGGATCGGGATCGCGATCGGCGCTTCGCTGGGCGCGGCCTTCGGCGTGCGCCGCCGCGGCCCCGGGAAGTAGCCGACCGGTCCCGGGCGCCGGCGGGCCTCCCCGGTGGGTCCGGCGCTCAGCGCAGCGACGGGTGGAGCTGCAGATCCAGGCTCGCGGGCGTCGTCCCCGCCCGCCGCACCTCGTGGACCGCCACCGGCAGCACGCCGTCGAGAGCGTCGAGCACCGCGGCCTGCACCGCGTCGATCACGTCGGCGGTGTCGACGTCGCGCCCCAGCTCGATCGACAGGGAGCTGACGCCGGCGTCGGCGATGCCGCACGGCACGATGCGGTCGAACGCGGCGAGGTCGGGGTCGCAGTTGAGCGAGAACCCGTGCAGCGTCACGCCGCCCTGCACGCGCACCCCGATGGCCGCGATCTTGCGCTCCGGCCGCCCCGCCCCGGCGGGCAGCCACACCCCGCTGCGCCCGTCGATGCGCCCGGCCGCGGTGACGCCGAGGCCGTGGGCGACGTGGATGAGGGCCTCCTCCAGGCGCCGCACGTAGTCGACGACGTCCAGCGGCTCGGCCAGGCCCACGATCGGGTAGCCGACGAGCTGGCCGGGGCCGTGCCAGGTGATGCGGCCACCGCGGTCGACGTCGACGACGGGCGTGCCGTCGACGGGCCGGTCCTCGGGCTGGGTGCGCCGGCCCGCGGTGTAGACCGACGGGTGCTCCAGCAGCATCAGCACGTCGGGACCGCCGTCGCGGCGGGCCAGAGCGTGGCCGCGCTGGACGTCCCAGGCCGCGAGATACTCGACGGTGCCGAGGCGGTCGACCCGCATCGGCTCGGACGCGCGACGGCAGGAACCCATGCGCCCACGCTACGCCGCGGGCCGGCTCCTTCGTAGTTCCCCTTCGTAGTTCCGGAGTCACGGAGGAGTGACCGATGACCGTCACCCGCCGGCCGTCCCCCGGCGCCGCCGCCCCGCCGAGCCCGGGCCACCGAACCGGGCGCCGGCGTCGTCCGCTACTCGGGCGCCGCGGCGGACGTGGCCGGGCAGCTGCGGTGACCCATGATCGTCGCGAGTCGCACCGGAGCGCTCTCGGTGGGGCGGTGAGGTGCGGCGCGGGCCGATCACGGGCGCCGGAGCTGGGGAGCCACCTCGGACGCGATGAGCTCCAGCTGGTCGAGGTCGGTGAGGTCGAGCAGCTGCAGGTAGATCCGCGTGATGCCGGTCTGCTCGCGCCACGTCCCGAGCGCGTCCACGACCTGCGCGACCGTGCCGGCGACCGGGCTGCCGGACAGGTCCTCGGGCGAACGACCGGCTGCCTCCGCGCGCCGGGCCACCTCGGCGTCGTTGCGGCCCACGGCGATCGTGTGGGCGGCGGAGCGCACCAGCTCCTTCGGGTCGCGCCCGATCGCCTGGCACGCGGCGTCGACGCGCTCGAACTGCGCGGCCACGACGTCCGCCGGCGAGAACGCGATGTTGATCTCGGCGGCGAACCGGGCGGCCAGCTCGGGGGTGCGCTTCTTCCCGTGCCCGCCGACGATCACCGGCAGCGGGCTCTGCACCGGCTTCGGCAGCGCGGGCGAGTCGGTGAGCGTGTAGTGCGCGCCGTCGAAGCAGTAGCGCCCGCCCGCCGGCGTGCCCCAGAGCCCGGTGAGGATCTCCAGCTGCTCGGTGAGCCGGTCGAACCGCTCCCCCAGGCCGGGGAACGGGATGCCGTACGCGGCGTGCTCGCTCTCGAACCAGCCGGCGCCCAGGCCGAGCTCGACGCGGCCGCCGGACATCGCGTCCACCTGCGCCACCGCGACGGCGAGCGGGCCGGGCAGCCGGAACGTGGCCGAGTTGACGAGCGTGCCGAGCCGGATCGTGGACGTCTCGCGCGCGAGGCCCGCGAGGGTGATCCACGCGTCGGTGGGGCCGGGCTCGCCGGAGACGTCGCCCATCTTGAGGTAGTGGTCGGAGCGGAAGAAGGCGTCGTAGCCGGCCGCCTCGGCCGCCCGCGCCACACGGAGCAGGTCGTCGTAACCTGCGCCCTGCTGGGGCTCGGTGAAGATCCTGAGGTCCACCCACCGAGGATAGGTTCATGAGCTGGACGACCGCCGACATGCCCGACCAGACCGGGCGGACGGTGCTCGTCACCGGCGGCACGTCCGGTCTCGGGCTCGCCTCCGCCACGGCGCTGTCGACCGCGGGGGCGCGGGTGCTGCTGACGGCCCGCGATCCCGCACGGGGCAGGCAGGCCTGTGCGAGAGCGGACGCCGAGCTGGTGGAGCTCGACCTGGCCGATCTCGACTCGGTCCGCCGCGCCGCCGCCGACGCCGCGAGCGCACGGGCGACACCCTGCACGTGCTGATGAACAACGCCGGGGTCTTCGGCACGCCGCCCGGGCTGACCGTCGAGGGTTTCGAGACCCAGATCGGCACCAACCACCTGGGTCACGCGGCACTGACCTGGCTGCTGATGCCGGCCCTGCGCGCAGCAGGCGGGTCCCGGGTCGTGACGCTCTCCAGCCTCGGCCACCGCGGCGGGACCGTCGACCTCGACGACCTGCACTTCCTCCGTCGCCCGTACACGCCGATGCGCGCGTACAACCAGTCCAAGCTCGCCAACCTGCTCTTCGCCGCCGAGCTGGACCGCCGGCTCCGTGCGGCCGGCGAGGACGTGATCTCCGTTGCTGCCCACCCGGGCCTGACGAACACCGAGCTGCTCGACAAGTCGATGCGCGGGGGCGCCCCGGGCCGGGCCCCGCTGGCGCGGGTCATCAACCTCCTCACCACCCAGCCGTTGCGCACCGGGGTGCTGCCGCAGCTCTACGCGGCCACGGCACCACAGGTCAGGGGCGGTGACTACATCGGGCCGCGCGGCCTCGGCGGGATGCGCGGCAGGCCCACCACCGCGCGGCGCAGCGCCACCGCGCAGGACCCCGACCTGGCCCGTCGGCTGTGGGAGGTCACCGCCGGGGCCACGGGCGTCACGCCCGATCCCACCTGACGGAGCACCCGGGCCGCGCGGCAGCCCCGGGCGTAGCCTGGGGAACGTGACGATCGCACCCGAAGGTCGCAAGCTCCTGCGCCTCGAGGTCCGCAACAGCGAGACCCCGATCGAGCGCAAGCCCGCCTGGATCCGGACCAGGGCCAGGACCGGCCCGAAGTACACCGAGCTCAAGTCGCTGGTCCGCTCCGGCGGCCTGCACACCGTCTGCGAAGAGGCCGGTTGCCCCAACATCTACGAGTGCTGGGAGGACCGCGAGGCCACCTTCCTCATCGGCGGCGAGCAGTGCACGCGGCGCTGCGACTTCTGCCAGATCGACACCGGCAGGCCGGCCGACCTCGACCGCGACGAGCCCCGCCGCGTCGCCGAGTCCGTGGCCCAGATGGGTCTGCGCTACTCCACCGTCACCGGCGTGGCCCGCGACGACCAGCCCGACGGCGGCGCGTGGCTCTACGCCGAGACCGTCCGGCTGATCCACGAGCTGAACCCGGGCACCGGCGTCGAGCTGCTGATCCCCGACTTCAACTCCATCGACGAGCAGCTGAACGAGGTGTTCGACGCGCGCCCCGAGGTGCTCGCGCACAACCTCGAGACGGTGCCGCGGATCTTCAAGCGCATCCGCCCCGCGTTCCGCTACGAGCGCTCGCTGGAGGTGATCACGAAGGCCCGCGAGGCCGGGCTGGTCACCAAGTCCAACCTCATCCTGGGCATGGGGGAGACCCCCGAGGAGGTCGTGTCCGCGCTGCGCGACCTGCACGACGCCGGCTGCGAGATCATCACGATCACCCAGTACCTGCGGCCCTCCGCGCGCCACCACCCCGTCGAGCGGTGGGTGAAGCCCGAGGAGTTCGTGGAGCACGCGAAGGCCGCCGAGGCCATCGGGTTCGCCGGGGTGATGGCCGGGCCGCTCGTGCGCTCGTCGTACCGCGCCGGCCGGCTCTACGCCCAGACCAAGGCCCACCGCGGCGAGGAGCTGCCCGCCGGCATGGAGCACCTCGCCGACGGCGGCGCGGCCGCGCAGGAGGCGAGCAGCCTGCTCGCCCGTCAGGTGCCGTGACGGCCTATCCTGGCCGTATGGCCGGTGGTAAGCCCGACAAGGCAGCGAAAAAAGAGGCGAAGCTTGCGAAGCGCGCCGCTTCCCGTGCGCGCTACAAGCAGATCTGGGAAGCGTTCAAGATGCAGCGCCGGGAGGACAAGGCGCTCATCCCCTGGATGCTCGGCGCGTTCCTGGTCCCGATCGTGGTCGTCTTCGTCGTCACGCTGTTCTTCGGGCTCGAGTGGATCACGCTGCCCGTCGGCATCGCGCTGGGCCTGCTCGCCGCCGTCAGCATCTTCGGCCGGCGCGTCCAGAAGAACGTGTACGGCAAGGCCGACGGTCAGCCGGGTGCCGCGGGCTGGGCCCTGGACAACATGCGTGGCCAGTGGCGCGTGGCGCAGGGCGTGGCCGGCACCACCCACCTCGACGCGGTGCACCGGGTGATCGGCCGCCCCGGCGTCATCCTCGTCGCCGAAGGTGCCCCGCACCGGGTCAAGGGCCTGCTCGCACAGGAGAAGAAGCGCATCGCGAGGGTCGCGGGCACCACCCCGATCTACGACATCATCGTCGGCAACGAGGAGGGCCAGATCCCCCTCGACAAGCTGCAGCGCCACATGATGAAGCTGCCCCGCAACATCAGCGGCGACCAGATGGACAACATCGAGAAGCGCCTCGACGCGCTGGGCTCCCGCGCCCAGGCGATGCCGAAGGGCCCCATGCCCGCCGGCGCCAAGATGCGCAGCGTGCAGCGCACGGCCCGCCGCCGCTAGAAGGCCACGGCCCGCCGGGAGGAGTCAGGCGCGGGTGCGGACGACGATCGTGCGGGTGGCCTTGTCGTGCCAGCCGCGCCCGTCGGAGTCGCGGACGAGCGGCGGGACCACCACCGCGATCAGCGCCGTGCGCAGCAGGGCCCGGGGCACCCCGACCACGACCGAGTTGTCGATGGAGGCGACCCGGATGCCCAGCGCGGTCATGCCGGCACTGGCGCCGAAGATCGCCACCGGCACCGCCGTCAGCAGGTACCAGATGCCCAGGACGTACCAGTTGAAGTCCGGGGTGGCGAGCGGATCGGGTCCCGAGACGAGCAGCGCGATGAGGTAGCCGAGGATCCAGTCGACGGCCAGCGCCCCGAACCGGCGGCCGAAGCCGGCGGCCGAGCTGACGCCCTCGGCGGGCAGCCCGAACTTCTCCCCCGGGTACGCGCCGGCGTTCCCGGCACCCGGGAGGGGGGCTGATCCTGGCATCCAGGACTCGATCCAGCGGGCCATGACCACTAGCTTAGGTTCGTTGCGGCGGGGTCGCCCGAGTGCGGCCCCGTTAACCTCTGTGAAACGGGCGAGTGACGACCAGGCAACACCGCGGTCATACCGTCGCGCGCACGTACCCCGATCGAAGGAGACAGTGAGGGTGTTCAGCAACTCCGAAGAGGTCCTGAGTTACATCAGTGACGAAAACGTCGAGTACCTCGACATCCGGTTCTGCGACCTCCCCGGCGTGATGCAGCACCTGACCGTGCCCGCGTCCACCGCCGCGGACATCCTCGAAGACGGCGTTGCGTTCGACGGCTCTTCGGTCCGCGGGTTCCAGGCCATCAACGAGTCCGACATGGCGCTGTTCCCGGACCCCGCCACCGCCCGGCTCGACCCGTTCCGCAAGCACAAGACGCTCAACATGAACTTCTTCGTGCACGACCCGATCACGGGCGAGCCCTACAGCCGCGACCCCCGCAACGTGGCCCGCAAGGCCGAGCAGTACCTCGCGGCGTCCGGCGTGGCCGACACCTGCTTCTTCGGGGCCGAGGCGGAGTTCTACATCTTCGACTCCATCCGGTTCGGGTCCGACCCGCACCAGCAGTACCACCACATCGACTCGGCCGAGGGCTGGTGGAACACCGGTCGCGAGGAGGCCGGCGGCAACCTGGGTTACAAGGTCAACTACAAGGGCGGCTACTTCCCCGTCCCGCCGGTGGACCACTACGCCGACCTGCGCGACGACATGACGACGAACCTCACCAACAGCGGGTTCGAGATCGAGCGCGGCCACCACGAGGTCGGCACCGGCGGCCAGGCCGAGATCAACTACAAGTTCAACACGCTGCTGCACGCGGCCGACGACCTGATGCTGTTCAAGTACATCATCAAGAACACCGCGTGGGCCCAGGGCAAGACCGCCACGTTCATGCCGAAGCCGCTCTTCGGTGACAACGGCTCGGGCATGCACGCCCACCAGTCGCTGTGGAAGGACGGGTCGCCGCTGTTCCACGACGAGTCCGGCTACGGCGGGCTCTCGGATCTCGCGCGCTACTACATCGGCGGCATCCTGCACCACGCGCCGTCGCTGCTGGCGTTCACCAACCCGACGGTGAACTCCTACCACCGCCTGGTCCCGGGCTTCGAGGCCCCGGTGAACCTGGTCTACTCGGCGCGCAACCGCTCGGCGTGCATCCGCATCCCGCTGACCGGCAACAACCCGAAGGCCAAGCGCCTCGAGTTCCGCTGCCCCGACTCGTCCGGCAACCCGTACCTGGCGTTCTCCGCGATGATGATGGCCGGCATGGACGGCATCAAGAACAAGATCGAGCCGGCCGCCCCGGTCGACAAGGACCTCTACGAGCTCCCGCCCGAGGAGGCCAAGGAGATCGCCCAGGTCCCCAGTAGCCTGCCCGCCGTGCTCGACCGGCTCGAGGTGGACCACGACTACCTGCTCGAGGGTGGCGTCTTCACCCCCGACCTGATCGAGACGTGGATCGACCTCAAGCGCACCAACGAGATCGACCCGCTGCGCCTGCGCCCGCACCCGTACGAGTTCGCGCTGTACTACGACGTGTAGAGCGAGGCGTTCGCCCGACCTGCGGGTCGGGCTGAGAACGGCGGTCGACCAGGCAGGACGTCTTCGGACACCGGCCGGTGTCGACCGCCGTTTCTCCGTCAGGGGGTCTCGGCGGGCCCGACCCGGTGGACGGGCTGCTAGGACGGAGGGCATGCACCCACTGCGCTTCGGGCTCAAGCTGAGCCAGGCCGCCACCCTCGACACCCTGCGGTCGGTCTGGCATGTCGCCGACGACTCCGGCTTCGACCACTGCTGGAACATGGACCACTTCGCCAGCCTCGGCCCCGACGACGGCCTGGACATCTTCGACGCATGGACGCTGCTGGCCGGGATGGCCGCGCTGACCAGCCGTACCCGGATCGGCTGCTCGGTCACCGGCAACACCTACCGGCACCCGGCCGTGCTCGCGAAGGCGGCCGTGACCGTCGACCAGCTGTCCGGGGGTCGGCTCGAGTTCGGCATCGGAGCGGGCTGGGCCGAGAACGAGCACACGATGCTCGGCCTGCCGTTCGGGACGGCCGGCGACCGCGCCGACCGTCTCGAGGAGGCCCTGCCCGTCATCCGGTCCCTCTGGACCGCGCCGCGCACGACGTTCACGGGCAGGCACTACCGGCTGATCGACGCCGTCGCCGAACCCAAGCCGGTCCAGTCCCCCCACCCGCCCATCTGGATCGGTGGCACCGGCCGCAGGCGCACCCTGCGGATGGCGGCCGAGCACGCGGCGGTCTGGAACTCATTCGGTGGCACCCCCGGGCAGGTCAGCGAGCTGTCCGCCGTCCTGGACCGGCACTGCGCCGACATCGGCCGCGACCCGTCCGAGATCCGCCGGTCGGTGCAGATCCGCGTCCCGGACGTGCTCGACGACCTCGCGGACCAGGTACGCGGCTTCGTCGCCGTCGGCGTCACGGAGTTCATCCTGATCGTCTCCGCGGATCCCGTCGCCGAGGCCGAGCGGGTGGCGGCGGTGCTTCCGCAGCCGCGCGACACCGCCCGCCCCTGACGGGCGGGCGGCAGCCGCGGCGGGGCATGCCTGTCAGGCGCCGGGGTGCAGCAGCACCTTCGTCCAGCCGTCCTCACGCTTGTCGAAGTGCTCGTAGCCCGCGGGCGCCTCGGCCAGCGGCAGCTCGTGCGAGACCAGGAACCCGGGTGTCGCCTTCCCGGCGACGATCAGGTCCCGCAGGATCGCGTTGTACTGCTTCGTGTTGCACTGCCCGGTGCCCATCGACTGGCCCTTGAAGAAGAACGTGCCGAAGTCGAACGCGAGCTTGCCCTCCTTGGCCAGGTCACTCGACGCGCCCGGGTCCTCGGGCACGTAGACCCCGACCACCCCGATGCCGCCGGTCGGCTTGACGACCTGGATGAGCTCGTTGAGCACGATCTCCGGGTGCTCGACGCCGTCGATCTCGTGGGCCTGGTAGCCCACGGCGTCGACACCGCGGTCGGCCCCGCCGCCGGTGAGGTCCGAGATCTTCTCGACGACGTCGCCCGCGCTGCGGTCGAGTGTGACGGCCCCGAGGCCCTCGGCCAGCTTGAGCCGGTCGGCCTGCTGGTCGACGACGATCACCTGGGCGGCGCCCTTGATCTGCGCGGCGTGCGCGGCCATGAGCCCGACCGGGCCCGCCCCGTAGATCACGATCGACTCACCGGGCTGCATCTTCGACAGCTCCACGCCGTGCCAACCGGTGGGGAAGATGTCCGAGAGCATCGTGAAGTCGTTCTCGTGCTCGGTGCCCTCGGGCAGCCGCAAGGCGTTGAAGTCGGCCCACGGCACGCGCAGGAACTCGGCCTGGCCGCCGTCGTAGGGGCCCATGCTGGCGTAGCCGTAGGCCGCGCCCGCGCTGCCCGGGTTGGCGCGCAGGCAGAAGCCGGTCAGGCCCTTGAAGCAGTTGCCGCAGGTACCGCAGGCGATGTTGAACGGCAGCGAGACGCGGTCGCCGACCCGGATGCGACCGACCGCCTCGCCGACGGCCACGACCACGCCCATGTTCTCGTGGCCGAGCACCTTGCCCTGCTCGACGTCGGTGCGGCCCTCGTACATGTGCAGGTCGGAGCCGCAGATGTTCGTGGTGGTGATCTGCACGACGGCGTCGGTGGGTGCCTCGACGCGCGCGTCGGGCACGTCGGTCACGGCGACGTCGTAGGGGCCCTGGTAGACGAGTGCCTTCATGCGTTGCCCTTCGTGTTCTCCGCGAACACGCGCACGATGGCGGCGGTGAACGCGGGCAGGTCGTCGGGGGTGCGGCTGGAGACGAGGGTGCCGTCGACGACGACCTCCTCGTCCACCGCGGTACCGCCGGCGTTGCGGATGTCGGTGCGGATGCTCGGGTAGGAGGTCAGCGTGCGGCCCCTGACGACGTCGGCCTCGACGAGCGTCCACGCGCCGTGGCAGATGACGCCGACGGGCTTGCCCGACCCGACGAAGTCGCGCACGAACGCCACCGCGGCGTCGTCCTGGCGCAGGTTGTCGGGGTTGAACACTCCCCCGGGCAGGATCAGGGCGTCGTAGTCCTCGACGGACGCCCCGGCGACCGTGCGGTCCACCGGGAACGTGTCGGACGGGTGGATGTCGCCGGTGACGGCCTGGATCTCGCCGTCGGACAGCGACAGCAGCTCGGTGGTGGCGCCGGCGTCCTGCACGGCGTCGCGGGGCTTCTCCAGCTCGACCTGCTCGACACCGTCGGCCGCGAGGATCGCGACCCGGCGTCCGGTCAGCGTGTTCTGTTCGTCGCTCATGGCTGTCGGCTACCCCGTCGGCGGCGGTCCACACACGGTCCCCGGTTCATCGGCCCGGGTTGTGGAACGTGAGCGTCAGCGACTCGGCGCGGCCGGGGGCCGAGCCCGACGGCGCGTGCTGCAGGCCGTCGGCGTCCGGCTGCGAGCGCGCCGGGGGCAGCGGCTGGTGGACGAGCGCGCGCAGCCGGCGCAGGGCGTGCCGGTAGAAGTGGCGCTGGTTCGCGCGGCCGAACAGATGGAACCCCCAGCGCAGCAGCGGGTTCGGCACCGGCGCCCGCCGCGAGTAGGCGATGATCGAGAACGTGACGAGCCCGGTGTCGAGCTCCTTCACCACCTCGTAGGTCAGCCGGCCCTGCTCCAGGTGCCCCGCCAGGGTCTGGTAGGCCCAGCCCACGGCCCGTTCCGGCCCGTGCGGGCCGTCGCGCACCTCGTCGTGCTGCTCGGTGATCCGCACCCCGAACAGGAAGCGCAGGCGCAGGAAGCGCCCCTCCAGGAGCATGTCGCGCCCGAGGAGATCCGAGGTCGGCCGGTAGACTGCCCGCAGCTGGTGCGGGTTGCTGAACTCGTAGCGGTCGACGAGGGCGTGAGCGGTCTCGGCGAGGCCGCCGGGCTGCGCCGGCCCCGGCGCCTCGCGTCCGAGCTCCACCGTGACGTGGTCGTGGTGCCACCCGCTCGTCACGTGCGGGGGTGCGGCGGACTCGTCGTAGTTGACCGGCAGGGCACGGAGCCCGTCGAGTGGGCCGGCCAGGGCGTGGAGGGGCATGGTTGTGGGTACCCGCCCTCGGTGTCCCCACTCACCGGCCCGGCCTCCCTCCCCCACCGCGCACTGATCGTCCTCCGCTGGCCCGGCGGGATCGTGCGCTCCGCCTGGGACTACGCGACCCGTTCGACCCCGGTGCACCGCACCGAGACCGAAGGCGACCGCAGTGACCTCCCCGGTCCGCTGGACCCCGCCGTGGACGACGGGCGGATCCAGGCGGCCGGGGCCGGCGTCGGTCCGCTGCTGCACCGGCTCTACGCCGTGACGGTCGACGGGGCGACGACCGGTCCCGCCGAGCTGATCACCGCGTTCGGGCAGCGGCCCAACCGGGCGACGCCCGCCTACACCGCGACCTTCGTCAAGACGCGCGGCCCGGAGGACGTCCTGACCCCCGGCGACGAGTTCGTCGTCCGCATGCCCGGCCCGTGGGACGGCCCCGTCCGGGTCGTCGACGTCTCACCCACGTCGTTCCGCCTGGCCACCCTCGACGGGCACCTGGAGGCGGGGCAGATCGAGTTCCGTGCCTACGACGAGGGCGGCGCGCTGGTGGTGGAGATCGAGTCGCACGCCCGGCCCGGCGACGCCCTGTCCCACGTGCTCTACAACCTGGTCGGGGTGGCGAAGGAGGTGCAGCTCAACCTGTGGGTCGAGACCCTGTTGCAGCTGGCGCGGCGCAGCGGCGGGTCGGTCAGCGGCGCGGTGCGGATCACGACGCGCCGGGTGCCGTCGGCGGTCCTGACGGGCGGTTGAGCCGCGCCACGAGCAGCTCCGGCTCGGCCACGGTGACGGTCAGGTTCGGGTGCTTCAGCAGGCCGGTCGGCTCGATGCCCGCCACCGGCTCCCGGAAGCTGATGCAGACCCCGGCCCGCGGGCTGGTGCCGAACGTCAGGCCGCGGTCGGCCAGCGACAGGCGCGGCCCGATCACCTTCCACACGGCGTAGGGGCCACCGGTCTCGGCCCCGGTGACGTTCGCGAGCGGGGTGGAGAGCATCCAGGGCCCGAACCTCGCCACCAGGACGTCGCCCTCCACGCGCACCCCGTCGGAGCCCGGTCGCACGCCGAGCACCCGCAGGGCGCCGACGAGCACCGGGTTGAGGTGGTCGGTCGAGGCGAGCGGGAAGTGGTCCGGCCCGGAGCGGGGTCGATCTGCGGTTTCTGACACGGGACGGGGTGCCCGGCCGGGGCGATCTCAACCGTCGCGGTCGGGCCGGACCACCGCCACCGGGCACGGCGCCCGGTGCAGCACCGCGTGGCTGACCGAGCCCAGGAGCAGCCCGGCGAACTGCCCCCGCCCGCGGCACCCGACCACGAGCAGCTGCGCGTGCTCCGCCCGGGCGAGCAGGACCTGCGCCGCGGGGCCCTCGATCACCACCTGCTCCACCGCCACGTCCGGATACTTCAGGATCCACCCGGACAGGCGCTCGGCCAGCCGTCCGCCCTCGATGGTCTCGATCTCCTGCATCGCGGACGGCGTGCGGGTCACGGGGTCGGCCATCGGGTCCGACCAGGCGTGGACCGCCACCAGCGGCAGGTGCCGGGCGGCGGCCGCGTCGAACGCGAACGCGAGCGCGACCTCGTCGGACGCGGCGCCCGCCACCCCGACCACCACCGGGCCGCTCCCCGTGGCGGGCTGCTCACCGCGCACGACGACGACGGGGCAGTGCGCGTGCGCCGCCAGCCCGACCGCGACGGAACCGGCCAGCAGTCCCTCGACCCGCCCCAGGCCGCGGTCGCCGATCACCACGACCCGCGCGTGCCGGGACTCGTCGCAGAGGACCGGGACCGGGTGGCCCGTGAGGACCTGCTGCTCCACCTCGATGCGCCGCTCCTGCTGCGCCGCGACGACGGCGGCCTCGGCCAGGTACCGGTGGGCCCGGCCGAGCATGGCGCGGCGGTAGCGGTCCTCGGTGTGCAGCCCGCTGTGCGGGTCCCCCACCAGCAGGCCGAACGCGATCACCAGCCGCAGGGGGATCCTCGACCGCTCCGCCTCCGACGCACCCCAGCGCACCGCGCGCAGTGCGTCCTCCGAGCCGTCGATGCCGACGACCACGGTCGCCCGGTGCAGCTGTGCGTCCACAACATCCTCCTCGTGACGGTTCCGACGGTAGGACGGGTGGCCACTCGCAACAGCGGGCGAAGGTCCCGCCCGGACGGGACCAACCGCCCGCGGTCAGGGGCCCGCCTGCCCTGACCCGTCCGGCGGAATGCGACGACGCTGGCGGCGGGTCGCGCCAGCGCCCCGTCTGGGAGGACTCACTTGATGATCGACAGCGCCGGAACCACCGTCGACGACCGACCGGTCGTGGTCGGGGTCGACGGTTCCGAGTCCGCGCGGGACGCCGCGGCCTGGGCCGCCGACCTGGCCGCGATCTGGGGCGCACCCCTGCACCTGCTCACCGTCGGCGCGGGGCCCGGGGACGGCCGCATCGCCGAGCTGCGTGACGCGGCCGAGCGCGACGGCGCCCACCCGGTGCTCGTCGAGACGGTGGTGGGCGAGGTCGTGGACGTCCTGGCGGACCAGGCCCGTGCGGCCCGGATGCTGGTGCTCGGCAGCTACGGCGACGGGGCCTGGTCGGGCATGATCGCCGGCGAGGTGGCGATCACGATGCTCGACCGCGTGAGCTGCCCCGTCGCGGTCGTGCGCGGGACCACGCGGCAGATCCCGCCGCCCCGCGGCGGCCCCGTCGTCGTCGGGGTGGACGGCTCGACGGCCGGTCGCGCCGCGCTGGCGCTCGCCGCCGACCTCGCCGCGTCGCTGGGGGCCCGGCTCCTCGCCGTGCACGCCTGGTCGGACATCGCCTACGGCGTGGACGGGGCCGCCCACCGCCGCCCCGAGGACGGATCGGTCCTCGCGGGACGCGCGTCCGACCTGCTCGACGCCGAGCTCGCCGGACCGGCACGGGATCATCCCAGCCTGGTCGTGAACCGCTCCGTCGTCGCCGACACCCCGCTGCGGGCCCTGCTCGCGGCCGCGTCCGGGGCCCGGATGGTGGTCGTCGGCCACCGCGGGACCGGGACGGGCGGCAGGCTCGGGTCGACCAGCCGGGCTCTCGTCGAGTTCGTGCCCTGCCCGGTCGTGGTGGCCGGGCACGGGAACGACGTCGCGACGGACCGGCCTGCCGTCGCGACCACCGGGTTCTCGTCGTGACGAGCGTCCTCATCGCCGTGGCCGGCCGGCACGGGGCCACCACCGAGATCGGCGAGGAGATCGCCGGCGTGCTGCGCCGCGAGCTGCCCGGCGCCGACGTCGAGGTGCGCGACGCCGCGGACCCGGGCGAGCTGCAGCGCTTCGACGCGGTGGTGGTCGGCAGCGCCATCTACATGGGGCGCTGGCTGCCCGTGGCCCGGCACCTCGTCGAAACCCACCGCGCGCAGCTCGCGGCGGTGCCGCTGTGGATGTTCTCCAGCGGCCCGCTGGGTGACCCGCCCCGCCCCGTCGACGACCTGACCGAGGTGACGGCACTGGGAACGAGCGTCGGGGCGCGCGACCACACCGTCTTCTCCGGCCGCCTCGACCCCTCCGACCTGCGGTGGACCGAACGGCTCGCCGTGCGCGCCGTGCACGCCCCCGCCGGCGACTTCCGCGACCACGACGCCATCCGCACGTGGGCGCGCGAGGTGGCCGCGGCTCTGGCCACGTGACGGGTCTGTGGCGGGCGATCCGGCGGATCGGCCGCACGGCCGAGCCCGCGCCTGCGGCACCGGTCGCGCCGCGCCCGGCCGCCGCGGTGGAGCTGGGCGGTTCGGTCAACGTCCGCCACGTCGACGCCGGGTCGTGCAACGGCTGCGAGGTGGAGATCGGCTCGGCGTTCGGGCCCGTGTACGACGCCGAGCGCTACGGCGC
Organism: Pseudonocardia sp. 73-21; assembly: GCF_001899645.1. Taxonomy (GTDB): domain Bacteria; phylum Actinomycetota; class Actinomycetes; order Mycobacteriales; family Pseudonocardiaceae; genus Pseudonocardia. The sequence goes on from NZ_MKVV01000090.1 coordinate 40,473, forward strand.
CCGGCTGGTCGCGTCGCCGCGGCACGCGGACGTCCTGGTGGTCACGGGCGTGGTCACGCGCAACATGGCCGAGCCGCTGCGACGCACCTACGAGGCCGTGCCGGAGCCGGGGCTCGTCGTGGCCGTGGGTGACTGTGCCCGCAACTGCGGCGTGTTCGCCGGGGCCTACGGCGTCACCGGAGCGGTGGGCGACGTCGTGCCCGTCGCTCTGGAGGTGCCCGGTTGCCCGCCGCGCCCGGACGCGATCGTCGCGGCACTGCGCACGCTGACCGGCCGATGACGGCCCCGCTCCTGCTCGCGGCACTCGGGACGGGATCGGCCGCGGTCCTCGCGGCGCTCGTGGTCCCCCGCCGGGGGCGGCCGGCGGCCGTCGGGGCCCTCACCGGTGTCTCGGGGGCACTCGGCGCCGCGGCCGGGACCGTGGCGCTGCTGGGCGGAGTGGAGGGGCCGGGGGTGTTCGAGATCCCGGTCGGCCCCGTGCACGCGGGGATGATCGAGCCCGGGCACTTCCGGTTCTCCGTGGTCGGCGAGACGATCCTGAAGTTCAAGGCGCGGCTGTGGTTCGTGCACCGCGGCGTCGAGAAGCTGTTCCAGGGCCGGCGCCCGGGCGACGGTGTCGAGCTGGTCGAGCGGATCAGCAGCGACACCTCCGTCGGGCACACGCTGGCCTTCAGCCAGGCCGTCGAGGACGCCATCGGCACCGCCGTCGACGTGGACACCCGGCGTCGCCGGTCGGTGGTGCTGGAGCTCGAACGCCTCTACAACCACGTCACCGACATCGGGGCGCTGTGCAACGACGTCGGCCACGGCGTGCTCAACGCCCACGCGCTGCGCGTCAAGGAGCAGCTACTGCGCGTCAACGACCGGGTCACCGGGCACCGGCTGCTGCGCGGCGCGCTGTCGCCCGGCGCGGCCGACCTGCGCGAGCTGCCCGACGTCGCGGAGCTGGAGCGGATCGCCGCCGACGTGGCGGAGACCGTCGGGCTCGCGCTCGGCCACAGCGTGGTGCGCGACCGCTTCACCGGCACCGCCGTGCTCACCGCGGCCCAGGCGTCCGACATCGGGGCACTGGGCTACGTCGCCCGCGCCAGCGGCCTGCTGGTCGACGCCCGCCACGACCATCCGACGGTCGCGCCGCTCCCCCGCCTCGTCCACGAGCCCACCGGCGGTGACGTGCTGGCCCGGTTCTGCGTGCGGGCTGCGGAGTTCGCGCGGTCCGTGGCGATCATCGTCGCGACGGTGGCGGAGCTCGACGGTCGTCCCGCGGCTGCGCCGTCCGCGCCGACGGGCGGGCCCGGGTCGGGCATCGTCGAGGGGTGGCGCGGCAGCATCGTGCACCGCGTCGAGCTCGGCCCCGACGGGACTCTGACCAGGGTGAAGGTGGTGGACCCGAGCTTCCACAACTGGCCGGCGCTGCCGGTGGCGCTGGCCGACACGATCGTTCCCGACTTCCCGCTGGCCAACAAGAGCTTCGGCCTCTCCTACGCGGGCAACGACCTGTGACGGCTCACCGGCCGGTGCCGAGGTAGCGACCGGGGTCGCCGTTCGCCCGGGCGCCGGTGTCGAGCCAGCGCGCGAACCCGTCGGGGTCGCGTCGGTGGAGCTCGTCGAGCAGCTCGCGGCGCTGGTCGACGACGCGGTCCCGGTCCGGACCGGACGGGGTGTCGAGCAGCGCGAGGTAGCTGCGGCGCCAGGTGAGGCACAGCTCGGCGGTGGTCGTCTCGGGAGCCACGGACTCGATCACCGGCGGGGCGGCGGGTGCGGGAGCCGGTGACGGCGGCGTCCACGCTCGG
>NZ_MKVV01000090.1:42296-46060 GCF_001899645.1 Pseudonocardia sp. 73-21
CGAGCACGGTGCACGCGACCGCCGACCCCAGACCGACCAGGACGGCCAGGTCACGGCACGCCCGCCGGGCGTCCGCGGACCCGGGTTTCGTCCGTTCGACGAGCCGTGGGTAGATCGCGCCGGCCACGACCGCGCCGAGGACGAACCAGCAGGGCAGCAGCGCCGGTGCGAGGACGACACCGACCGCACCCATCAGAAGGCCTGCGCCCGTCAGTGCGGCGATGAGCACCCGGCGGACCATCGTCGCCCACCGGGCCCGGGTGGTTGGTGGGACTGACATGGCGCCTCCGCGGTGGACCGTCACGTGGGCCTGTCACCACGTGTCGTCACCGGGGGCCGGAGCAACACCACCGACCGTACAGCAGCCGGCGAACGTGAGCAGGGTCGTCGCCCGCTCCGCGGTGGGCATGCTTCTCCAGTGCCGGTGCTGCGGTGACGTGGGGGCCGGCGCGGTCGAGCCGGACGCCGTGGAACGGCTCGACGTCGCAGCGCGTCGTGCTCCTCGCAGCCCGCCGGCGGGCTGCGAGGTGACAACACGGGCTGCGAGGTGGGCGCGGCCGGCCGCTCGCCGTGCCGCCGGAGCTCCGCAGCCGCCACGGTGACGGCCCGCTCATCACGACGCCGATCCCGGATGCGGAGCACGGGCCGGTGATCGTGTCGGCCGACGTCGCAGCCCGTCGAGCCACGTCGAGGTGATGGCGCACCAGACGGGCCGCTGCCCGCGGTTCCAGTGGCGGTCCAGGCTCGCGGGAGGCCGCCTGCGCAGCGGCCACGGGGCCCGGACCGCCGCCCGGTCCCCGGGACCGCCACAGCGTCGAGGCGGTGCACGCCGGCCGACCACCCGCACACTCACCGCCGGCGACGCTCCGACTGCGCGATGACCAACGGCGCCGCAGGGTGCAGTGGTCACTGCCTGAAGCCGAGATCGAATACTGCACGGTCTCATCCCCGCCGAACCGATCTCAGCCACTAGCGTTCGCGTCGTGACCACCACCGCCGAGAAGGCCTCCGAGCTGCTCCGCCTGCACACCGCCCCCGAGCTGCTGCTCGTCGTCAACGTCTGGGACGCCATCACCGCCACCGTCGTGGCGCAGACGCCCGGCACCACCGCCCTCGCCACCGCGAGCCACAGCATCGCCGCCGCCCACGGCTACCCGGACGGCGAGAAGATCCCCCGCGACGAGATGATCGCCGCGGTCGGGCTGATCGCCCGCACCGCCGGCGACCTGCCGGTCACCGCCGACCTCGAGGGTGGCTACGGCGACCCGGGCGGCACCGTCGCGCGGGCGATCGACGTGGGCATCGTCGGCGCCAACCTCGAGGACCAGATGAAGCCGCTCGCCGACTCCGTGAAGGCCGTGGAGGCGGCGGTCGCGGCCGGGGAGGCGGCCGGGGTGCCGTTCGTGCTCAACGCCCGCACCGACGCGTTCCTCAAGGCGGGCGACCGCGACCCCGAGGACGTCCTCGCGGACGCCATCGAGCGCGGCCGCGCCTACCTCGACGCCGGCGCGTCGAACTTCTTCGCCCCGGGCAAGCTCGACGAGAAGACCGTCGGACGGCTCGTGGAGGCCCTCGGCGAGCGGAAGGTCAACATCATCGGCATCCCCGGGTCCATCGACCTGGCCACCGCGCAGCGTCTCGGCGTGGCCCGCGTGTCCTACGGGCCGTGGAGCCAGAACGTGGCGTTGACGGCGCTGAGCGACCTCGCCGCCGACGTCTACGCCGGCGGCGGGCTGCCCGCGGACACGCGCAAGCTCAACTGAGACCGGCCCCGGACCGGTGCGCCCCGCCACGGGCAGGCCGCACCGGTCCGGGGACACCGCGTCCCGGAATCCGGCTTCCTTGACATACAACCGATCGGTTGTATGATTGCGGCATGACCGAGGACGACGAGGACCGGGCGGACGCCCTGTTCCACGCCCTCGCCGACCGCACCCGGCGCGACATCATGCGGCGGGTACTGGCCGGCGAGCACTCGGTCTCCACGCTCGCGGGGAACTACGACATGAGTTTCGCCGCGGTGCAGAAGCACGTCGCCGTGCTCGAGAGGGCCGGCCTGCTGACCAAGCGACGCCACGGTCGCGAGCAGCTGGCCAGCGGCGACGTGGCCGCGGTGCGATCGGTGGGCTCGATGCTCACCGAGCTGGAGCAGGTCTGGCGAGGCCGCATCGCCCGCATCGACGATCTCATCGCCACCGACCAGGAGGACTGAAACCATGCCCGTCACCGACGTCCGGCACGACGTGAACGCCCGCACCCTCACCATCGTCGCCGACTTCGCCGCCCCGCCCGCGCGGATCTGGCAGGTCTACGCCGACCCGCGCCAGCTCGAGCGCGTGTGGGGGCCGCCGAGCTACCCGGCCACTGTCGTCGACCACGACCTGCGCCCCGGCGGCCGCGTGAACTACTTCATGACCGGCCCGGAGGGCGACAAGCACGCGGGCTACTGGCAGGTGCAGACCGTCGACGAGCCGAGCGGATTCACGTTCGAGGACGGGTTCGCCGACCTCGACTTCACGCCGAACACGGCCATGCCCGTCTCGACGAACGAGTACCGGTTCGTCGCCCACGAGGGTGGCACGCGGGCCACCTACGTCAGCACCTACGCGACGGCCGAGGGACTGCAGCAGGTGCTGGACATGGGCATCGTCGAGGGCGCGAGCAGCGCGATCAACCAGATCGACGGGATTCTCACGACCGGCTGAGACCCGTACCGCGGGAGATCGCCAGCGCCGTCGCCCGGACGACCTGCTCGTAGGGCCGGGGCCGCACCCGGGCCGGCACCACGATCGACAGCGCGGCCACGACCCGGTTCTCGTGGTTGCGGGCGGGCGCGGCGATGGATGACACCGGGGCGGGATGGTCGCCGTCGAACACCGCGATGCCGACCTGCTGGACCTGTGCGAGCCGGCGCCCGAGCTCGGCCGCAGCGGGCGGGTCGAGGCGCCCGAGCTGCTCGTCGCGCACCTCGGGCGGAGCCCGGGCCAGCAGCACGAGCCCGACGCCGATGTCGTGCAGCGGCATCCGCCCGCCCACGCGGCCAGCAGATGCCGCAGCCGGTGGTCGAACGGGTGCTCCGCGATGCCGTGGCCGAGCTGTCCTGCGTCGAGGTCCGCTACGGGCACCGCGTCGTCGCCGCCGAGGACGGGCCGGACGGCGTCCGGGCACAGGTCCTCGCGCCCGACGGCACCGTCGAGGAGATCGAGGCCGACTATCTGCTCGGCTGGCGGCAGCTGCCGGCGACGTTCTGGGTGAACCCGCGCACGGCCCCGAGCTACCCGTGAGCGTGGTGGAACCGGCTGCTGCTGTTCCTGGGGGTGGCCGCGATCCAGGCCTATCAGGCCTCCTACCTCATCGTGGTGCTGGGCTTCCCGCCCGCCGACGTGGCCGGGGCCGTCTTCCTCTCCACGCTCGTGCTGACCGTGGCCGCGCTGGTCTTCGCCCCGATCGCGGGCAAGCTGTCCGACCGCGTCGGGCGGCGCAGGCCGTTCGTCATCGGGGCGGGCGGTGATCTTCGCGGTCGGGCCGGGGCGAGGAGCCCGGCCGCGGCTCGAAGCCACCCCCGGTGATCGCACGTTCGGCGCGTCGGCCTGACCGGATCCGTTGCGGAGCAGAACGAGGCGCCCCCGACGACCGGTGCAGCAGTGGCAGGGTCCCGCCCGCACGCTCGCCGACGCCGGGGGCGGCGATCGGCGGTGCGTTCTCCGGTGCCGCCCGCACCGCGGGCAACGTGCCGTTCGTGGGCGGCGACCTGGCCCGCGCGC
>NZ_MKVV01000091.1 GCF_001899645.1 Pseudonocardia sp. 73-21
CAGACGGCCTTGAGGGACCCTGACCGTCCCCAAGACTGCATACAGCGCTAATTCAGGAGCCTCCTAGTACGAGCGCGGCAGGCCCAGGCTGGTCTGTGCCACGAAGTTGAGCACCATCTCACGGCTGACGGGAGCCGTTTTGAGCATCCGGGCCACGAACCACAGGTCGGCCAGCCCGTACTCCAGGGCGAGTCCGTTGCCGCCGTGGGTCTGCATGGCCTGGTCCAGGGCCTTCAACGACGCATCGGCGGCCGCGAACTTCGCGATGTTGGACGCCTCGGCCGCATCGGCGCCCGCGTCGAACAGCTCCGCGGCGCGGAAGGCCATCAGGCGGGAGAGCTGCACCCCGATGTAGGCCTCGGCGAGCGGGTGCGCCACGCCCTGGTGGGCGCCGATCGGGGTCTTCCAGACCTGCCGCTCGTTCGCGTAGCGGGTGGCCTTGTCCAGCGCGTAGCGGGCGATGCCGTTGCTGATGCAGGCCGCCGTGATGCGCTCGGGGTTGAGACCGGAGAACACCTGGCGCAGCCCCTTGCCCTCGTCACCGATGAGCGCCTCGGGGCCGACGGGCACGTCGTCGAAGAACACCGTGAACTGGTGCTCGGGCTGCTGCAGCGCCGCCTCGATGTGGGTGAACGACAGGCCCGGCGCGTCGGTGGGCACGACGAACAGCGAGAGCGGGTGGCGACGGTTCGGCTGGGCCGTGTCATCGCCCCGCCCACCCTGGCGGGTGACGACCAGGACCGCGTCGGCCTCGTCGATCCCGGACGTCCAGTACTTGGTGCCGCTGATCCGCCATCCCCCCTCGCCGTCCGGCCGGGCCGTCGTGGTGATCTCGTGGCTGTTGGAGCCCGCGTCGGGCTCGGTGATCGCGAAGGCCATCTTCAGCGAGCCGTCGGCGATGCCGGGCAGCCAGCGCTGCTTGAGCTCGTGGCTGCCGTGGAGGTCGATGATGGTGCCGCAGATGGCGGGGGAGATCACCATCATCAGCAGCGGGCAGCCCTGGGCCGAGACCTCCTCGACCACGACGGCCATGTCGGTCATGGTGCCGCCGCCCCCACCGTAGGACTCGGACAGGTGCACGCCCAGGAACCCGGCCGCGCCGAGGTCCTTCCAGAGCTCGGTGGGCTCCTCGTGGGCCTTGGCCTTGCGCATGAAGTAGTCGTGGCCGTAGCGGCCGACGAGCTTGGCGACGGACGCCCGCAGCGCGGCGCGCTCCTCGGTGTCGGCGACGATGAGCGAGGTGTTCACTTCTCTCCTCGGAAGCTGGGGCGGCGCTTCGCGGCGAACGCCGCGATGCCTTCGCGTGCGTCGGGTGTGGTGGACGCTGTGACGATCAGGTGCTTCTCGTCGGCGAGCTGGTCGCGCAGGCCGGACTCGAAGCTCTGCCGCAGCAGGGTGCGCATCCCGCCGAACGCCCGGGTGGGGCCGTTCGCGAGCCGTTCCGCGACGACGCGGGCCTCGGCGTCGACGTCCGCGCTCGGCACGGTGCGGTTGACCAGTCCCCAGTCCAGCGCCTCCGCCGCGGTGAGGCGGCGGTTCAGCAGGAACATCTCCTGTGTCCGCCGCATCCCGATCAGGCGCGGCAGGAACCAGGTGTTGCCGCCGTCGGCGGTGAGCCCGAGCGCCGCGTAGCCGACGGTGAAGACGGCGTCGTCCGCGGCGACGACGTAGTCCGCGGCGCCGACCAGGCCGAGGCCGCCGCCGGCCGCGGCCCCGCGCACCCCGACGACGAGCGGGGCGTCGAGCTCGGTCAGGCGTTCCAGCGCGAGGTGGTAGTCGTCGATCATGCGGCGCAGCACGTCCGGGAGCTGCTGCGCGCCGGCGAGCATCGGGACGTCACCGCCCGCGGTGAGCATCGGCCCGTTGCCGAGCAGCAGCACCACCCGCACCGACGGGTCCTCGGCCAGCCGGGTGGCCAGTTCGGACAGGTCGCGGGCCATCGCGACGTCGATGGCGTTGTGCTGGTCGGGACGGTCGAGGCGGACGGTGGCGATGCCGTCGGCGACGTCGAGGGTGAGGGTGGTGAAGGGCGCCGCGGAGTCGCTTGCGGGCTCGCGTATCGGTGCCGCGGAGTCGCTTGCGGGCTCGCGTATCGGCGCCGCGGAGTCGCTTGCGGGCTCGCGTATCGGCGCCGCGGAGTCGGACGTCACCGCCCGCGGTGAGCATCGGCCCGTTGCCGAGCAGCAGCACCACCCGCACCGACGGGTCCTCGGCCAGCCGGGTGGCCAGTTCGGACAGGTCGCGGGCCATCGCGACGTCGATGGCGTTGTGCTGGTCGGGACGGTCGAGGCGGACGGTGGCGATGCCGTCGGCGACGTCGAGGGTGAGGGTGGTGAAGGGCGCCGCGGAGTCGCTTGCGGACTCCGGTGTTGGCGCCGCGGCGTCGGTCCACCGCGCCGTGTCCGTGTACTGCTCGAGCGCGCGGATCCGCCCGTCCGTGACCGTGATCAGGTGGGCGAAGCCGGCGTCCAGCGGTGTGCCGCCGTGGCGCCCCGTCCCGGTGTAGCGGCCGGTGACCAGCAGCCTGCCGTCCGCCAGGGGGAGGAACCGCTCCGGCTCGGCGTGGGCGGCGAAGTGGCGGCCGATGGCGCCCCACCCGTTGCGGCGCATGGCATCGGGGCCGTCATGCTCCCCGCCGATCCCGAACGGCATGCCGTCGGCCAGCACGCCGCGGAAGTCGGGAGCCAGCAGCGCGTCGAGGGCGGGGCCGTCGCCGGTGGCGAGCGCCGTGTAGAGGTGCTGCGCGAGAACCGCGGCGGAGTCCATGCGGGGCCTGCCCTTCTTTTCTAACCAAGAATAGACAGATCTCCACCGGGGTCGCAACGGGTCAGGGCATCGCCGATCCGCCGCCGACCGCCACCACCTGTCCGGTGACCTGCCGCGCCGCCGTCTCCGAGGAGATCCACAGGACGGCGTGGGCCACGTCGTCGGGGGTGGTGGGGCGACGCAGGGGCTGGGTGCGCACGATCGCGTCGAGCTGCTCGGGGGTGAAGAGGTCCTCGCGGGCCCAGACGCTGCCCGCGCCGACCTCCTCTCCTCCGGGCGGGACGACGAGCCCGGGAGCCACCACGTTGGCGCGGATGCCGTGCCGCCCGTGCTCGCGCGCCACGGTGCGGGCCAGCGCGATGAGTCCGGCCTTCGTCGTGCCGTAGACGCCCTGGCGGACCGCGCCGAACGCGGCGTCGCTGGAGAGGAACACGACCGAGCCCCGCCCGGCGTCCCGCATCGGGCCCAGCACGGCCTGGGTGCAGTCGATGGCCGCGAAGAGGTTGACGTCGATCGTCTTCTGCCACAGCGAGCGGTCGGTCTGTTCGGCGAACCAGCCCGGCTCGCTCCAGCCGGCGTTGTTGACCAGCACGTCGATCCCGCCCCAGGCCTCCACGGCCGCGGCCGCCACGCGGGCGCCCGCGCCGTCGGCGGTGAGGTCGAGGACCAGCTCCCGCGCGTCCTGCGCGCCGGCGGCGAGCAGTTCGCGTCGCACCGCCTCCGCCTGCTCGCCGTCACGGTCGACGACGAGGACCCGGGCCCCCTCCCGGGCGAAGCCGCGCGCGATGCCGCGGCCGATGTTGGCCGCGCCGCCGGTGACGACGACGCGGGCGCCTGCGTGTCCCAGATCCATGCCACTCCCCGTTTTTTATGTCATATTAGACAACGTGTCCCCGAGCTACGACGAGCTGATCCGGTCCGACCGCGTGCACGGATCGCTCTACACCTCACCGGAGATCTTCGCCGACGAGCTGGCGAGGATCTGGTACTCGAGCTGGGTGTACGTCGGCCACGTCAGCGAGATCGCGAACCCCGGCGACTACGTGCGCAAGAACATCGGGCCGCAGGACGTGATCATGAGCCGCAGCGCCGACGGCGAGGTGCACCTGCTGCTCAACCGCTGCGCCCACCGCGGCAACCTCGTGTGCGAGGCCGACGCGGGCAACTCCAGCTCGTTCCGCTGCCCGTACCACGGCTGGACCTACCGCAACTCCGGCGAGCTGCTCGGCTACCCGTTCCCCGAGGGCTACGGCGGCCGCGGGAAGCTCGACCTCGGCCTGGGCCGGGTGCCGCGCATGGCCGTCCACCAGGGCTTCGTCTTCGGCAGCTTCGCCCCCGACGGCATCTCGCTGGCCGAACACCTCGGTGACGCCGCCGGGGAGATCGACCGGCTGGTGCACCTGTCGCCCGAGGGCGAGATCGAGATCAGTGCCGGCTGGCTCAAGCACCGCGCCCGGGCCAACTGGAAGCTCCTGGCCGAGAACGAGACCGACGGCTACCACCCCCAGTTCGTGCACGCGTCGATCTTCAGCGTGGCCGAGAGCGGCATCGGGGCGCTCTACAGCGAGAAGTCCGAGGCCGTGACTAGGGCGTTCGGCCACGGGCACAGCGAGAACGACCTGCGCCCGGAGTTCCGTCGGCTCGGGACACCGCTCGGCTGGTTCGGCACCACCGAGGAGCGGATGCCCGACTACGTGGCCGCCATGCGTGGCGCCTACGGGGAGGCGGCGCAGGAGATCCTCGTCGAGGGCGCCCCGCACGTGATGATCTTCCCGAACCTGTTCATCGCCGAGATCCAGATGTTCACGATCCAGCCGCTGGCCCACGACCTCACCGTCCAGCACGTCACGGCGGTGCAGCTCAAGGGCGCCCCGGAGATGAACCGGCGGATGCTGCAACAGTGCGTCGGGTCGGTCGGGCCCGCCGGGCTGCTGCTGGCCGACGACACCGAGATGTACGAGCGCAACCAGGTCGGCGTCGCCGAGCTGCGGCCCGAGTGGCTCGACGTCCGGCGCGGCGCGCACCGCGAGTACGTCGACGAGCGCGGGCTGACGGTGGGCGGGGCCACCGACGAGACGGCGATGCGCGGATTCTGGTCGCACTACCGGGACGTGATGGCGTGACCGCTCTGGAACTCGACATCCGCCAGATCGAACAGTTCCTCTACCGCGAGGCGCGCCTCGCCGACGAGCACCGCTACGACGACTGGGAGGCGCTCTGGACCGACGACGCCCTCTACTGGGTGCCCGCCGGCTCCGACGACGCCGACCCCATGACGCGCATGTCGGTCGTGCACGACAACCGCAACCGCATCGCCACCCGCGTCAAGCAGTTCAACACCGGCCGGCGCCACTCCCAGACGCCGACGTCGCGCCTGCGGCGGGTGGTGTCCAACGTCGAGATCATCGACGACGCAGGTGACGACCTCACCGTCGAGGCCAACTTCGTGCTCGTCGAGTCCCGGGAGCGGGGCAAGGAGATCTGGGCGGGGCGCTACACCTACCGTCTCCGTATGGTCGACGGAGATCTGAAGATGTCCTACAAGAAGGTCGCGCTGGTGGACAACGCGCGCGTCCTGCCCACGATGTCGTTCCTCATCTGATGCTGCCCAGAATCGGCATCGTCAGCAACGAGTTCGCGGCGGTCGCCGTCGACGTCGACGCCGCGGCCAACAGCCCGCGGCTGCGGCTGGAGGACCGGCGGACCGGTCGCGTCCGCTACCTCGACGCGCTGGAGCTGGAGACGCTGGTCTGGTTGCCCGAGGGCAACCTGAGGCAGCTGCTCGACCCCTCAGCGGACCGTTGGAGGGATGGATGATGTCGGAGGTGCTCACGCGCGTCGAGGGCAACGTCGCCCACGTGACGCTCAACCGGCCGCAGGCCCGCAACGCGATCACCGTCGGGCTGGCCTCGGCGCTGCGCAACGCGCTGTCCGACGCCGCCGTCTACGCCGACGTGATCGTCCTCCGGGGCGCGGGCGGACACTTCAGCGCCGGCGGCGACTTCCACGAGGTCGCCCGGCTCCGCGCCCAGGGGCCGGAGGCGTTGCGGCCGCTGTTCGAGACGTTCATCGGCGCGTGCGAGCTCATCGCGGAGCTGCCGATCCCCGTGGTGGCCGCGGTCGAGGGCGTCGCGATGGCGGGCGGGTTCGAGCTGATCCAGTCCGTCGACATCGCCATCGTCCGTGACGACGCCGTGCTCGCCGACAACCACGCGAACTTCGGGATGATCCCGGGCGGCGGCGGGTCGCAGCGGCTGCCTCGCATCGTCGGCCCGCAACGGGCGCTGGGCCACCTGCTCACCGGTGACCGGATCTCCGGCGCGGAGGCCGCGGCGTGGGGGCTCGTCTACCGCTCGGTGCCGCCGCCGGCGTTCGAGCAGGCCGTCGCGGCGCTGGTGGCGAACCTCGCGGGCAAGGACCGCGCCGCGCTGGGCCGCATCAAGCACCTCGTCCGCACGGGCCTGCGCGGCTCGCTGCGCGACGGGCTGGCGATGGAGACCGCGTCCACGCTGGAGCACCTCGCCGGTCATCGGGCCGGTGCCGGCATCGCACGATTTCGGGAGCGACCGTGAAGCTCATCGACGCAGGTCAGGTACTGCTCGACCTCGACGACGACGGGGTGGGCCACCTGCGCCTCAACCGCCCCGAGGCGTCCAACGGCATGGACGTGCCGTTCCTGCGCGCCCTCTACGACGCGATCATGCGGGCGCACGGCGAGCCGGACCTGCGCGTCCTGCTGCTCTCGGGCGAGGGCCGGCACTTCTGCGCGGGTGGCGACGTCACCACGTTCGCGAGCAAGGGCGACGGCCTGCCGGACTACCTGCGCGAGGCCACCTCCTGGCTGCAGATCTCGGTGCAGGGGCTGCTCGGGCTCCAGGCCCCGGTGATCGCGGCGGTGCACGGCTTCGCCGCTGGCGGGGGCGGGTTCGGGCTGGTCTGCGCGTCGGACATCGTGATCGCGGCCGAGTCGGCGAAGTTCATGTCCGGGGCCGTCCGGGTGGGCATGGCTCCGGACGCCGGCTCGTCGGTGACGCTCCCGCAGCTCGTCGGGGTGCGGAAGGCGATGGAGATCTTCCTGACCAACCCGACGCTCACCGCCGCCGACGCCCTCGACATCGGGCTGATCACGCGCGTGGTGCCCGACGACGTGCTGCACGACGAGGCCATGGCGCTGGCCCGCACGCTCGCGGCGGGTGCGCCGAAGGCGCTGGGCGCCACCAAGCGGCTGGTCTGGTCGGGGCTCGGCAGCCGCGTCGAGGCCCAGCTGCCGGAGGAGGCGCGCACGGTGGCGGAGCTGTCGGGCACCGCGGACTCCCTGGAGGGCCTCGCCGCCGTCATCGAGCGGCGGGCGCCGCACTTCACGGGAAAGTAGGGATCGCATGGCCGGGGTCGAGGGTCGCAGCATCGTCGTCACGGGGTCCGGCAACGGCCTGGGCCGCGAGTACGCGCTGGTGCTGGCGGCGGCGGGCGCGAAGGTCGTCGTCAACGACCTCGGCGGGGCGCGCGACGGCACCGTCGGGGAGGCCGTGGCCGGCTACGACAGCGTGGCTTCCGAGGAGGGCGGGCTCGCCATCGTCGCCACGGCGACCTCTACGGCGGCTACCACGTGATCCACGCGGCCTGGCCGCACTTCCGCGAGCAGGGCCACGGCCGCGTCGTGGTCGCCACGTCCACGTCGGGGATCTACGGCAACTTCGGCCAGGCCAACGACGGAGCGGCCGAGGGCGGGCTCATCGGCCTGATCAACACCCTCGCCACCGAGGGCCGGAAGTACGACATCCTGGCCAACGCGATCGCCCCGATGGCGGCCACGCGCATGACCGAGGACATCGCGCCGCCGGAGGTGCTGGCCGCGCTCCCGCCCGCCCACGTCGCGCCCGTGGTGGGCTACCTGCTCACCGACGAGTGCACCGAGACCGGCAGCATGCTCGTGCCGGCGGCGGCCAGGTGCACCGGGTGAAGCAGTTCCAGACCAGGGGCGTGGCGTTCACGTCCGTGCCCGGCATCGAGCAGGTCGGTGACCGGTGGAGCGAGATCGTCGACCTCGAGGGCGCCGTACCGGGGGCCGATCCGGCAGGGTGAGCGCTGTGACAACACCCCATGGGAGACCACTCGAAGGGCTGCACGTCGTCGAGTGCGCGAGCTTCGTCGCCGGACCCACCGGCGGCATGACGCTCGCGCAGCTCGGCGCCGACGTGATCCGGATCGACCCGGTCGGCGGCGGCAGCGACCACCTGCGCTGGCCGGTCGCGGCCGACGGCGAGAGCTTCTACTGGGCCTCGCTCAACAAGGGCAAGCGCTCGGTGGCCGTCGACATGCGCAGCGACGAGGGCAAGGAGCTGGTCACGGCCTTGATCACCGCGCCCGGCCCGGACCGCGGCGTGCTGATCGACAACGTCGTCGGGCGCCGCTGGATGGCCCACGACACCCTCGCCGCGCGGCGGGCGGACCTGATCCACGTGCGCGTCCAGGGCTACCCCGACGGGCGGCCCGCGGTGGACTACACCGTCAACGCCGAGGTCGGGCTGCCCGGCATCACGGGCACCGAGGAGGGCGGGGCGCCGGTCAACCACGTCCTGCCGGCGTGGGACCTCGTCACCGGGCTCAGCGTCTCCACGGCGGTCCTGGCCGCGCTGCGCGACCGGGACCGGAGCGGCGGCGGCGCGTTCGTCGAGATCGCGCTGTCGGACATCGCGCTGGCCGGGGTGGCCAACCTCGGCTGGCTGTCGGAGGCCGCCGAGCGCGGCGTCGAGCGGCCCCGGCACGGCAACCACGTCTACGGCAGCTTCGGCGTCGACTTCGCCTGCCGCGACGGCCACCGCGTCATGGTCGTGGCGCTCACCGAGGGCCAGTGGGCCGCGCTCTGCTCGGTGACCGGCACCGGCAAGGTGTTCGAGGCGCTGGAGGCGGCCATGGACGCCGACCTCACCCGCGAGGCCGACCGCTACCGCCTCCGCGAGACGATCGCCGCGATCCTGCGGCCGTGGTTCGCCGCCCGCGACCGGGCGCAGGTCTCCACCGAGCTCGACGGCGCGCGCGTGCTGTGGGGTTGCTACCAGGGCATGACCGACGTGGTGGCCGCGCACCGCGACGGCGCCCACCCGGTCCTGGCCGACCTGACGCTGCCGGGTTCGGCGGCGGCGATCACGGCCCGTTCGCCGCTGCGCTGGAACGGCGAGCACGGGGACGCCGGGGCGGCGCCGTCGCTGGGGCGGGACACCGGGGCGGTGCTGGCCGAGGTACTGGGACTGTCCGACGCGGAGATCGGCCGGCTGGCCGGGGCGGGAGTGGTGGGATGAGACGTGTGGTGTGCGCCGAGTTCGGTGGCCCGCTGTCGGTGGTGGAGGAGCCCACGCCGGAGCCCGGGCCCGGCGAGGTGCTGGTCGAGGTCGAGGCGGCGGGCGTCAGCTTCGTCGACGGCCTGATCGCCGCGGGCCGCTACCAGGTGCGCCCGCCGCTGCCGTTCACGCCGGGGTCGGCGGTGGCGGGCCGCGTGGTGGCCGGCCCGTCGACCGGTACCGCGGTGGTCGGGCTGATGATGGGCTTCGGCGGCTACGCGTCGCACGTCGTGCTGCCCGCGGCGTCCGTGGCGCCCCTGCCCGGCGGTGTCTCCCCGCAGATCGCGGTGGCGGCGGTCGAGAGCTACTCGACGCTCGTGTTCGCGGTGACGCAGCGCGTGACGATCGGGGTGGGGGAGTGGGTGGTGGTGCTCGGCGCCGGTGGCGGCATCGGCCTGGCCGCCGTGGACGTCGCCCGCAGCCTGGGCGGACGCGTGCTGGCCGTCGCGTCGTCGCGGGAGAAGCGCGACGCGGCGCTCGCGGCCGGTGCCGAGACCGCCATCGACTACACGGACCTCAAGGACGGCATCCGCGCGGCCACCGGCGGCGGCGCCGACGTCGTGATCGACCCGGTGGGTGGCCCCGCGGCCGAGTCGTCGCTGCGTGCGCTGAACGCGGGCGGCCGGTTCTGCGTGCTCGGGTTCGCCTCGGGGGAGATCCCGCGGCTGCCGGCCAACATCGTGCTGCTGCGCAACCGCGCGGTGGTCGGCGTCGACTGGGGCGACTGGGCCCGCGCCGACGCCGATGCCGCGGTCGCCCTGCTGGCCGACGTGCTGGGCCGGATCGGCTGCGGCGAGCTCCACCCCGCACAGCCCCGGACGTTCCCGCTGGCCGACGCGGAGAAGGTGCTGCAGCTCTTCGCGGACCGGGCGGTGACCGGCAAGATCGCGCTGCTCCCGTAGGACCGGTCAGCCGCGGGAGCGTTGGGCGATGTCGCGGCCGATCAGTTCCTTCATGATCTCCGTCGTGCCGCCGTAGATCGTCTGGATGCGGCCGTCCACGAACGCGCGCGCCACCGGGTACTCCATCATGTAGCCGTAGCCGCCGTGCAGCTGCACGCACTGGTCGGTGATGCGTTTCTGCAGCTCCGAGAGGTACCACTTGCCCTTGGCCGCGTCGGTCGCCGAGAGCTCGCCGGCGTTGAACGCCAGCACCTGGCGGTCGACGTAGGCCTCGGCGACGTCGAGCTCGGTCTCCATCTCCGCGAGCACGAAGCGGGAGTGCTGGAAGTCGCCGATCGGCTGGCCGAACGCCGTGCGCTCGAAGCAGTAGCGGGCCGTCAGCTCGTACACCGCCCGCGCCCCGCAGTAGGCCGAGGCCACGATGCCCAGGCGCTCCTGCGGCAGGTGGCTCATGAGGTGCTGCATCCCGCGGCCCTCGACGCCGATCAGGTTCTCGGCGGGGATGCGCGCGTTGTCGAAGTACAGCTCGCCGGTGTCCTGGGCGTGCAGGCCGACCTTGTCGAGCTTGCGGCCGCGGGTGAAGCCCGGCGTGTCCGCCTCGACGACGAGCAGGCTGAACCCGCGCGAGCCCGCGTCGGGATCGGTGCGCACGGCCACGATCACGACGTCGGCCGTGGTGGCGCTGCTGATGAACGTCTTGGCGCCGTTGAGGATCCAGTCACCTGCCTCGTCGCGGTGGGCGTTGGTGCGGATGCCCTGCAGATCGCTGCCGGTGCCGGGCTCGGTCATCGCGAGCGCGCCCAGCAGCTCGCCGCGCGTGAACGGCTCCAGCCAGCGCTTCTTCTGCTCGTCGGTGGTGAGGTCGAGCAGGTAGGACAGCACGAGGTCGTCCTGCAGGCCGAGCGTCATGGTGAACGAGGTGGCGCCGATGCGCGCGCACTCCTCGTTGACGACCATGCGGTAGCGGTAGTCGGTCTCGCCGGCGCCGCCGTACTCCTCGGGCACCGCGAGCGCGTAGACACCCTGCGCGGCGGCCGTGCGGAACACCCCCTTGTCGATGACGCGCTCCTGCTCCCACCGCAGGTAGTGCGGCTCCACCTCGCGGGCGAGGAACGCCCGGACGGTGTCGCGGTACCGCTCGTTGTCGTCGGTGTAGAGCGTGCGTCGCATGGCGTCAGACTCCCGCGCCGATGGGGTGGTGCACAGTGCTCATTTCGCCTCCGCCGGAACGCGTGCGTCGGCGAGGATCTGCTCGACCACGAGCTTCGCGGTCTCCGCGCACGCCGTCGTGCCGCCGTTGGCGTACTCCTTGACGCCGTCGCCGACGTTCCAGAGGTTCGGGATCGGCGTGGTGTGCGGCAGGTCGTGACCCGCGACGGCGCGCTGGGGCGGCCAGCCGTCGCGCATCACGGCCACCGAGAGCTCGCGCGCGCCGTCGAAACCGGGGATGTGCGCGCGCAGGTCAGCGCGCAGCAGCGCGATCTCGGCGGCCTCGTCGAAGTCCCCGACGGCGGGCTTCGGGACGGACGCGGCCACGTAGAGGTTCCAGCCCGGCGGGGCCATCTCGGGGCAGGTGTCGGTGAAGTTCGCGACGTAGCAGAGCCGCTCCGTGACCGAGAACAGCAGCATGCCCGGCACGTCGACGAGACGCTCCCGGCTGGCGAAGTTCAGGGCGAGCATCGAGCAGGGCCGGTCCTTGATCCGCACCTGCTCGCGGTAGTCCTCGGGCAGGTGCTCCGCGCCGACGAGCCCGACGGTGGCGGCGGGCCCGACGTCGGACACGGCCACGTCGCAGGTGACCCCGACGGTCTCGCCGTCGCGGGTGACGGTGGCCTCGGTGACCCGGCCGTCGGTGACGTGCAGGGCCTCCACCTGCGACGACAGCCAGATCTCGCCACCCCGCGCGGTGACGGTGGCCGCGAGGCTCTCCCAGACGCCGATGGTGCCGTCGGGGCAGAAGCCGAAGCGCTTGAACGCCGACTTGCGCGTGAAGTAGGTCAGGAACACCCGCGCGGGCAGCTCCTCGGAGCCCACCGCGAACACCGACGCGCACATGTTGCGGAACACGCCCTGCACCGCGGCGCTCCTCGAGTACCTCCCCACCCAGTCGGCCGTGGAGAGCTCCTCGCCGGGCAGCGCGTCGTCGTCCTTGCGGGCGGCGCCGATGCCGCTGACGAGCTTCGCGCCCTGGCGGGTGAGGGTCGAGAGGAGCATGCCCCAGCCGCCGCGGGTGACGTCGAGGTTCTTGTTCCCGACGCGGTAGAGCACCGGCACCGCGGGCGTGCGCACGTCGAACTGCGCACCGACCTCGGCGAACGTCTCCTCGGTGATGCCGCCGACCTCGATGACGATGGCGCCGTCGTTGACGCGGAAGCCGTCGATCTCGGTGGTGGAGGCGCGGCCGCCGACCTTGTCGAGGCGTTCGACGACGAGCGTGCGGTAGCCGGCGTGGGCGAGGCGGGCGGCGGTGAACAGGCCACCGGCGCCCGCCCCCACCACCAGGGCGTCGAACTGGGTTCCGGGCACCGTCGCTCCTCCGCCGTCCACCATTTATTGAAGGTAGATTAAACCGATGGGGTGGCGGCGCGCCAGTCCCGTCAGCCGACGGCCTCGGTGGGCTCGGGCAGCGGCTCGTGCTCGGTCAACGGGGTCGGGCGGGGGCGGCGCGGCTCGCGCACACCGGCCGAACCCCCGCCCCGGCCGATCCAGAGAGTCAGGACCGTTCCCGGCTCCACCATCGCTCCGGACTCCGGGCTCTGGTCGGTCACGAGATCGTTCGGATGCTCGTCCGCCGACACAGGTATCCCGTCGGGACCCACGCCCTCGGCGAAGAGTCCCTTCTCGTGCAGCACCGCGCGGGCCGTGGTCCACGACATCCCGACCACGTTCGGAACAGCGACCGTCTGCTGCCGGCGCGCGTGCCCGGCGGCCCGCCGGGTGAGCGCGCTCGCCGCGAGATCGAGCTCCGGGCCGAGGACGTCCCCGGCGGCCGGCTGCTCCCCGGCATGCTGCTGGGCCTCGTCCAGATCGCGCCACCGCTCCCACGCCGACTGCCGGGTCACGCCGAGACGCGTCGCGATCTCGGCCCACGACTTCTTCTGCGCACGGGCGGCCTTCACCGCTCCGAGCTCCGCCTGGTCGAGCAGGCGCCGGACCGTGCCGATGTCGTCCAGCGCGCGCAGGGCCTCCACGCCACTGCGCGCGGGGGAGCCGTCTCCCCAGCCGTCGAGCCGCTCCCAGGCCCGGCGACCGTCCTTCCACGTGTCACCCATAGCGTCAGGCTACCCTGACGGCCCGGCCAGAGCTCGCGAAATCGCGCGGGCACTCGTGCGCACCAGCGGCGCCAGGGCGTGGGGTGACGTGCTGCCGTGGCGCACCACCAGCGACACGGCGGCCACGACGATCCCGCGGGCGTCGTGCACCGGGGCGGCCACCGACAGCGAGTCGGCGGTCACCTGGCGGTCGCTGATGGAGAAGCCGCTGGTCCGGACGTCGGCGAGCATGCCGCGCAGTACCTTCGGGTCGGTGACGGTGTGGTCGGTGAACCGCTCGACGGGCGCGGCCAGCACGTCCTCCTGCAGGTCGGGCGGGGCGTGGGCGAGCAGCACGAGCCCGACGCCGGTGGCGGTGAGCGCGAACCGGCCGCCCACCCGCGTCAGCACGGGAACGGCGCCGCTGCCCGCGATCCGCTCGACGAACACCACCTCGGTGCCCTCGCGCACGGCGAGCTGGACGTTCTCCCGCGTCACCTGCGAGAGATCCTCCAGGAACGGCAGTGCGCGCTCGCGCAGGGCCATCCCGCGCGGGGCGAGCGACGCGATCTCCCACAGCCGCAGCCCGATGCGGTAGCAACCGTCGTCGTCGCGTTCGAGCGCGCCCCAGGCCACGAGCTCGCCCACCATCCGGTGCACGGTGGAGACGGGCATCCCGGCGCGGCGGGCGAGATCCGAGAGCGTCAGCGCCGGGTGCGCCGGGGAGAACGCGCCGAGGACGCGCAGGGCGCGGCCGATGACCGGCCCGGTCTCCACCACGGCACCTCCCGCCCGTTACAGCTCCAGCACCAGTCTCGGGCACGCCGCCCGCGACACGCAGACGAACATCGTGTCGTGCGCGGCGCGCTCGACGTCGGTCAGGAGGGCGTCGCGGTGGTCGATCTCGCCGGCGAGCACCCCCGTCTCGCAGGTGCCGCACGTGCCCTCCCGGCACGAGGACAGGATGTCGACGCCCGCCTGCTCCAGCACGTCGAGCACCGAGCGGTCCGCCGGCACGGTCAGGGTGCGGCCGGACTGCGCCAGCTCCACCTCGAACGACGCCGTCGGCCCGTCCTGCTCGCGGGCGGTGAACCGCTCCACCCGCAGCCGCTCGGCCGGGCAGCGGGCCAGTGCGGCGTCGATCAGCGGGCCGGGGCCGCAGCAGTAGACGAGCGCGCCGTCGGTGTCGGCCAGCACGGCGTCGAGGTCGAGCAGGCCGTGCTCGTCCTGCGGGCGCAGCTCCACCTGGCCGGCGGGGAGCTCGCCGGTGAAGGCCATCGACGCCGCGGTGCGGCCGCCGTAGACGAGCCGCCAGTCGGCCCCGGCCTGGTCGGCGGCGCGGAGCATCGGGAGGATCGGTGTGATCCCGATGCCCCCCGCGACGAAGACGTAGCGCGCGGCGGGCTCCAGCGCGAAGTGGTTGCGCGGGCCCCGGACCTGCACGGATGCGCCCATCTCGTCGTGGACGAACGCTGAGCCGCCGCGGCCGTCGGGCTCGCGCAGGACGGCGACGCGCCAGGTCGCCCGGTCGGCCGGGTCGCCGCAGAGCGAGTACTGGCGAACGAGATCCGGGCGCAGCAGGAGGTCGATGTGGGCTCCGGGTTCCCACGGAGGCAGCTCCCCGCCCGACGGGTCACGCAGCTCCAGCGCCACCACACCGTCGGCGACCTCGTGCCGTGCGGCCACGGTGAGAACGAGGTCGGTGTCCACGGGCGGCGTCATCGCGCACCCACCAGCTCGGGCGTCTGCGGGTGGTCGGCGGTCCCGTGCCCGACCGGGTGCGCGAGCAGCCACTCCCACACCTCGACCGGTTCCTCGGCCACGTGCTCGGCACCGCAGTGGCAGCGGCCCAGCAGCTGGTCACTGCCCGGCAGCCACACCACGCGCAGCACCTCAGCTCACCGCCGGCACGGGCTGGGTCAGGCGCGTGAGCATCCGGCGCGCGGCGAGCCCGCCGGTGTCGATGTTGATCGACAGCTCCTGGTAGCCGGGCGGCTCGATGGCGATCACGCGCTCCAGCACGTCGAGCGCCTCGACGTCCTGCAGGACGACGGTGCGGTTCTGCTCGGCGAGGAAGTCCGAGACGCTCTCGTCGTCGCGGGCGAAGTCGCGGGCCACGGCCCAGAAGTCGTGCGTCGAGGTGTCGGTCTCGGGGGTGATCGCGTAGACGACCTCGACGTGGAAGGCGTCCGGATCCGTCCCGTCGGGGTCGGGCACGCTGCCGACCGGCGCGATCCGGCTGTGCAGCAGGTAGAGACACGGCGGGGTGTACTCGATGTCCTGCCACCGGCTGATGCGCCCGGTCAGGCCCGTCGACCGTGAGTAGAACGGCGGGCACTCGGCGTCGGCCATGTGGCGCGCGACGCGCACGACGCCGGCCTCGTCGTCGACCTCGGTGGTGATCGGGGTGCCGGCCACCTCGGGGGTGCCGATGTAGCCGCCGTGCAGGTAGGTCTCGTGGGAGAGGTCGAGCAGGTTGTCCACGAGCAGGCCGAAGCGGGCCGCGAGCGGCTCCATCCCGGAGACCGTCGTCCAGTCCCGGGAGTCGAGCCACGGCGCGCGGGGGACCGGCGTCGCGTCGGCGCGGTCGGGGTCGCCGATGAAGACCCAGACGAACGAGTCCTGCTCGACGACGGGGTAGCTGCGCAGCCGGGCGGTGCGGGGCACGCGGGTCTGGCCCGGCACCGCGACGCACGCGCCGTCGGCGCCGTAGGTGAAGCCGTGGTACCCGCAGACCACCTGGTCGTCGACGAGCCGCGTCGGGGCCTGGGAGAGCGGGAAGCGCCGGTGCACGCAGCGGTCGGACATGGCGGTGACCTGTCCGGATGCGGTGCGCCAGAACAGGATCGACTCGTTGCAGATGGTGCGGGAGAACAGCTCCCGGCCGATCTCGCGGCCGTATGCCGCCACGTACCACTGGTCCTGGGGGATGGTCGACATCGAGCGCTCCCTTGCGTCGTCGGTGTTGCCATCGTGTGGGGGCACCCCCGGGTGGACGAAGGTGACTTCCGGATGCCGGAAACCAACCGCGCGACTCGCGGGCGGTGGTCAGTGGCCCAGCGTCGTGTCGATGAAGGCCCGTGCGGCCTCGGTGAGCCTCCCGCCGCGGTGGACCAGCCACTGGGGGAGCAGCTCGGGCGGGTCGAAGCCGTGGACGTCGGCGCCGGCCCGCCCGGCCAGGTCGGCCCAGCCGTCGGGCATCAGGCCGGCCCCGATGCCGCGCAGCACCATCGGCAGCACCATGCTCCGGTCGCCCACCTCGGCCACCACCGTCATGTCGCCGACCGTGCCGGCGAGCCGGTCGAACAGCGCCCGCACGGCCGTGGTCCGGGCGGGCACCACGAACCGCATGCCCCGCAGCTCGTCGCGGCGCACGGTGCGGCCCTTCCCGCCGAGCGCACCGGGCGGGACGACGAGCAGCAGTTCCTCGTCGCGCAGGTGGTGGGCCACCAGTCCCGGCGCCGCCGGGCGCTCGGCACTGCCGCACACCCCCGCCTCGCACCGGCCCTGGGCCACCATCGCGACGACCTCGGCCGCGGACAGCGCCGACGTCGTGCTGACGGTGACGCCCGGGTGTCGCTCGCGCAGCTCGGCGACGACGCGCGTGACCGGCTCCAGTCCCGACGACGACGTCGCCGCCACCTCCACCCGCCCGACCGCGCCCTCGCCGATCGCGTGGGCCGCGGAGCGCAGGGCGTCGAAGTCGCGCAGCACCAGCCGTGCGTGCCCGGCCAGGGCCTCGCCCGCGGCGCTGAGCAGCGCCGACCGTCCCACCCGGTGGAACAGCTCGACCCCCAGCTCGCGCTCCAGGTTGGCGACGGAGCGCGAGAGCGACGGCTGCGCCACGTGCAGCGCACGGGCGGCCGCGGTGAAGCCGCCGCGCTCCACGACGGCCACGAAGTACTCCAGCTGGCGGCGCTCCATGGCCGCTATTCATAGCCCACAACTATGACGCTGGTGTGCGACATGTCTTGGACGCCGCGGGCGATTCCGTGTGGACTTCCACCGATGTCCACGACGCGGCCGACCCTCCAGGGCACCTTCGGCATGGCCTCGTCCACGCACTGGCTCGCGTCGGGCTCCGCGATGGCGGTCCTGGAGGACGGCGGCAACGCCTTCGACGCCGCGGTGGCCGCCGGGTTCGTGCTGCAGGTCGTCGAGCCGCACCTCAACGGGCCGGGCGGTGACCTGCCGCTGATCCTGGCGCCGGCGGGCGGCCGGGTGCAGGTGCTGTGCGGGCAGGGCCCGGCGCCGGCCGGGGCGAGCGTGGCGTCCTACACCGGGCTCGGCCTGGACCTCGTGCCCGGCACCGGGCCGCTGGCCGCCGCGGTGCCCGGTGCGGTCGAGGCCTGGCTGGTGCTGCTGCGCGACCACGGCACGAAACGCCTGGCCGACGTCCTGAAGTACGCCATCGGCTACGCCGCCGACGGTCACCCCGCCGTCGAACGGATCGGCGGGGCGATCGCCGCGGTGCGCGAGCTGTTCGAGACCGAGTGGACGACCTCGGCCGATCTCTATCTGGACGGCGGTGCGCCCCCGAAGCCGGGTGCGCTACTGCGCAACCCCGCGTTGGCGGCCACCTGGCGGCGGCTGCTGGCCGGGTCGGCGGGGGGTACCCGCGAGGCCGAGATCGACGCCGCCCGGCGCGTGTGGCGCGAGGGCTTCGTGGCCGAGGCGCTGGTGGCCGCCGCCGCGCGGCCGACGATGGACACCTCCGGCGAGCGGCACACCGGCTTCCTCACCGCCGACGACGTCGCCGGCTTCGAGGCCGGATACGAAGAGGCCGCCACCTTCACCTGGAACGGCTGGACGGTCGCGAAGCCCGGCCTGTGGAGCCAGGGTCCGGTGTTCCTGCAGCAGCTCGCCCTGCTGCCCGACGAGCTGGACCCCACCTCCCCCGACCACATCCACACCCTCGTCGAGGGCACCAAGCTCGCGATGGCCGACCGCGAGGCCTGGTACGGCGACCGCGCCGACGTCACGCTCGACGCCCTGCTCGCCCCGGCCTACAGCACGGCCCGCCGCGATCTCGTCGGCGCCATCGCGTCGTTCGAGCTGCGCCCCGGCAGTCCCGACGGGCGGGCGCCGCGCCTGCCCGCCGCGCACGCCGGATCCGTGCCCGCGACGGCCGGGTCGGGCGAGCCCACCGTTGCCGTCGACGGCAGTACGCGCGGCGACACGTGCCACGTCGACGTCGTCGACCGATGGGGCAACATGATCTCCGCGACGCCCAGCGGCGGCTGGCTGCAGTCCAACCCCGTGGTGCCCGAGCTGGGCTTCCCGCTGGGCACGCGGCTGCAGATGGCCTGGCTGGAGGAGGGCCTGCCCAACTCGCTGACCCCGGGGAAGCGGCCCCGCACCACGCTGAGCCCGTCGCTGGCCCTGCGCGACGGTGAGCCCGTGCTGGCGTTCGGCACTCCCGGCGGCGACCAGCAGGACCAGTGGACGCTGAACTTCCTCGTCGGTCTCGCCCACCGGGAGCGGGTGCGCGGCGGCCTCGACCTGCAGGGTGCCATCGACGCCCCGAACTGGCACACCGACAGCTTCCCCAGCTCCTTCTACCCACGCGGCACCGCGCCCGGCAGCGTCGTCGTCGAGTCGCGGATCGGGGAGGAGACGATCGCCGAGCTGCGCCGCAGAGGCCACGACGTCACCGTCGCCCCGCCGTGGTCGGAGGGCCGGATCAGTGCCGTGGCGCGGGATCCGGAGTCCGGCGTCCTGTCCGCGGGCGCGAACCCCCGCGGCATGCAGGGGTACGCCGCCGGCCGTTGACCGGGCCCGCACGACCACCGGGAGTGCGTCGTATCCGGCACGTCCTGACGGCCCTCTCGGTGGCCGCGCTGCTCGCGGGCCGCGTGCCCGTTCAGCCGGTGGCCGCGCTCGTCCCGCACCTGGCCACGGGAGGTCCTGGGCGCACCCCGGGCGGACTCCACGCGGGCGCTGCTCGCCGCGGTGCCGGGAGGGCGGGTCGCGACATCCTCCTAGGTGATCAGGTCCGGGTGATGGCAGAGTCGCGGCGACAACACGTCCCGTGACGGAGGTACCCGTGGCCCGGCCCACCCGCAACGCGCCGACCCTGGAGTCGGTGGCCGCCCGTGCGGGCGTCTCGCGGGCGACGGCGGGCCGGGTGCTGGCCGGGTCGTCGAAGGTGGGGGAGCAGGCCCGGGAGGCGGTGCTGGCCGCCGCCGCGGAGCTGTCCTACGTCACCAACCGGGCGGCGCGTTCGCTCATGACGCGGCGCAGCGACTCCATCGCCTTCGTCGTGGCGGAGCCGGAGGACAAGTTCTTCTCCGACCCCTACTTCGCCTCGGTGCTGCGCGGCGCCCACGCCGCCGTGGCCACCCACGACGTGCAGCTGATGTTCGCCGTCCTCGCCGACGACGCCGAGCGCGAGCGGTTCGAGCGATTCGCCCGCGGCGGCCACCTCGACGGCGTGGTGTTCGTGTCGCTGCACGGCGACGACCCACTGCCCCAGCGCCTCCAGCAGGCCGGGGTGCCGGTGATCCTGTCCGGGCGGCCGTTCGCCAACGACCTGCCGCCCGTGAGCTACGTCGACGCCGACAACATCGGGGGCAGCCGGGCCGCCGTCCGGCTGCTGGTGGAGCGGGGCCGCACCTGCCTGGCGACGATCACCGGCCCGCTCGACATGACCGCGGCGCAGGACCGCCACGACGGGTTCGTCGCCGAGCTGGCCGACCACGGCCTGACGGTGGCGGGGGTGGAGCAGGCCGACTTCTCGGTCGAGGGCGGCCGGCGCGCGATGCTGGCCCTGCTCGACGCCACCCCGGGCGTCGACGGGGTGTTCGCGGCCAACGACCTGATGGCCCTCGGTGCGATGCAGGCCGCGGCGGAGCGGGGGCGGCGGGTACCGGAGGACCTGTCGGTCGTCGGGTTCGACGACATCCCCCTCGCCGCCGCGGGCTCCCCGCCCCTGACCACGGTGCGCCAGCCGATGATGGAGATGGGGCAGGCCCTGGCCGCCCGCCTGCTGGAGTTCGTGGACACCGGGGAGGCCCCGGAACCCCTCGTGGTGCCGACGGAGATCGTGCTGCGCGGCACGGTCTGAGCGCGGTTCGGCATCACCGGCGGGAGTGGGTCCGGACCCGTGTCCGGCGGGCTTTCATGATCACCGCCCGCCTGCTCCGCGCTCCACCGGAACCAGTGCGCGCCCGGTGCGGTGATCGCCTGGGTGGGGTGTGTGGCCGGCGCCCGTCCGCACCCGGTGATCACCGCGTACGCCGCGCCGTTGGGTGCCCCACGCCCGTGAGAGCGCTCTCTTGACATGATCGGGTGTCTGCGAGACCCTCATCACATCGTGAGAGCGCTCTCCCGTCGTCGACGGTGAGGTGCCCCACGCCCGGTCGACGACGCCCCGGCCCCGCCCGAAGGAGCCCCACATGTCCATCCCACGCACGACGTCAGCCGTGGTCGCCGTAGCGGCCTCGCTGGCCCTCGCACTCACCGCCTGCGGGTCGGGGTCGAGCACCCCCGCCGCGTCCGGTGGCCCCGTCAACCTGAAGGTCAGCCTCTTCGGCACCTTCGGCTACGACGAGGTCGGCCTGTTCAAGAAGTACGAGGCCGAGAACCCCGGCGTCACGATCACCTACGAGTCCACGCAGGGCGAGGACAAGTACTGGCCCGCGCTGCAGACGCGCCTGGCCTCGGGCAGCGGCGTCGCCGACGTGCAGGGCATCGAGGTCGCCCGCATTGCCGACGTCACCGCCAACCAGGCCGACAAGTGGACCGACCTGCGCGACACCCCCGCCAAGGACTCCATCGGCGGCTACGTCAGCTGGAAGGAGCCGGCCGCCACCACCAAGGACGGCGCGGTGCTGGGTCTCGGCACCGACATCGGCCCCACCGGCATCTGCTACCGCTCCGACCTGCTGGCCAAGGCCGGCCTGCCCACCGACCCGGCGGCGCTCTCGGCGCAGATGCCCGACTGGAACGCCTTCCTCGCGCTCGGCGAGAAGTACAAGGCCAACGCCCCCGCGGGCAGCGCCTGGCACGACTCGGCGGGCGGGCTCTACAACGCGATCATCTCCACGCAGAAGGAGATCTACTACGACGCGTCGGGCAAGCTCGTCTACAACACGAACCCGGCCGTGAAGTCGGCCTTCGACACCGCCGCCGGTGCGGCGCAGAAGGGGCTGACGGCCAAGCTGGAGCAGTTCGTCGACCCCGGCTGGGACCAGGGCTTCTCCTCCGGCTCGTTCGCCACCATCGCCTGCCCGTCGTGGATGATCGGCTACATCAAGGGCAAGGCCGGCACCGGTGGGGCCGACAAGTGGAACGTCACCACGCTGCCCGGCGGGGTCGGCGGCAACTGGGGCGGCGCCTACCTGGGCATCCCCGCCGTCAGCCAGCACAAGGCCGAGGCCGCGAAGCTCATCGCGTGGCTGACCGCCCCCGAGCAGCAGGCCGCCGTGTTCGAGAAGGTCGGCAACTTCCCCTCGACGACGGGCGCGATCGCCAAGGTCGCCGGGGCCACGGACCCGTACTTCAACAACGCGCCCATCGGGAAGATCTTCACGGCCTCGGCCGACGCGTCGCCGGTGCAGATCCTCGGTCCCGAGGACGGCGTCGTGAAGAGCGCGCTGGTGCAGGCGCTGCTGTCGGTGGAGACCAGCGGCACCAGCCCTGCCGACGCGTGGACGGCGGCCGGCACCAAGATCAGCAACCAGGTCGGATGACCGGGTGACCCTGCAACTGGACCGTCCCGTCCCCGGGGAGCGCACGCCCCCGGGGGCGGGGCCCACCATCCGCCTGTCCTGGCGCTCGCGGCTGCACCGCTTCGAGGGGCGCTCCGCGCCGTACGTCTACGTGGCGCCGTTCTTCCTCGTGTTCGCGGCGTTCGGGCTGTTCCCGCTGCTCTACACCGCGTACATCAGCCTGCACCGCTACAAGCTCGGCTCGTCCATGACGTGGATCGGCCTCGACAACTACACGTGGCTGTTCACCAACGACGCCTTCTACAACGCGCTGTGGAAGACCGTCACGATCGGCGTGCTGTCGACGGTGCCGCAGCTGCTGATCGCCCTCGGCCTGGCGCACCTGCTCAACTACCGGCTCCGCGGACGCACGTTCCTGCGCGTGGCGATGCTGATGCCCTACGCCACCTCGGTGGCCGCGGCCACGCTCGTGTTCGCGCTGATCTTCGGCCGCGACGCCGGGATCGTCAACGGGCTGCTGGGCCTGGTGGGCGTCGACCCGGTGGACTGGCGCAATGGCGACTGGACGGCCCAGATCGCCATCTCCGTGATCGTGATCTGGCGCTGGACCGGCTACAACGCGCTGATCTACCTGGCCGGTATGCAGTCGATCTCCAGTGACCTCTACGAGGCCGCCGCACTCGACGGGGCCAACCGCTGGCAGCAGTTCCGGCACGTCACGCTGCCGGGCCTGCGCCCGACGATCCTGTTCACGATCGTCGTCTCCACCATCGGCGCGAGCCAGCTGTTCGGCGAGCCGCTGCTGTTCGGCGGCGGCCAGGCCAACGGCGGGCCCGTCGGGCAGTACCAGACGCTGGGGCTGTTCATGTACCAGCAGGGCTGGCAGTTCGGGCAGCTCGGCCGGGCCGCCACCGTCGCGTGGGTGACCTTCCTGCTGATCATCGGCCTGGTGCTGCTGAACACCCGCCTGTCGAAGATGAGGAAGTCGTGACCGCCTCGGTCGCGGTCTTCCCGCGTTCCCGCAGCCGCCCCCAGGACCGCGCCGGCGTCCCGACCTACGTCGTCCTCGGCCTCGTCGCCGTCGCGTTCGTCGCACCGTTCTACTACATGCTGGTGGCCGCCAGCCGCCCGATGGCGGAGATGAACACCTTCCCGCCGCCGCTGCTGCCCGGTCCCGACCTGTGGAAGAACGTGGCCACGGCCGTGCGGTCGCAGAACATCGGCCTGGCCCTGGGCAACTCGCTCGTCGT
The DNA here is from genome assembly GCF_001899645.1 of Pseudonocardia sp. 73-21. GTDB lineage: Bacteria > Actinomycetota > Actinomycetes > Mycobacteriales > Pseudonocardiaceae > Pseudonocardia. The sequence continues at coordinate 23,180 of NZ_MKVV01000091.1, forward strand.
CTCCGGGATCATCACGATCAGCACCGCGCTGTTCTGCACGCTGGCGGGCTACGCGTTCGCCAAGATGCGCTTCCGCGGACGCGACACGTTGTTCGCGATCACCCTGGGCACGATGATGATCCCGCCCAGCCTGAGCGTCGTGCCGCTCTACACGATCATGGCGGACCTCGGCCTGGCCGGATCGCTCAGCTCCGTGGTGCTGCCGTCGCTGGTGGCGGCGTTCGGGGTGTTCTTCATGCGCCAGTACCTGTCGCAGTCGCTGCCCGACGAGCTGCTCGAGGCCGCCCGCATGGACGGCGCCACCTCGCTGCGCACGTTCTGGAGCGTGGTGCTGCCGATCGCCCGGCCCGGCATGGCCGTGCTCGGGATGCTCACGTTCATGACGGCCTGGAACGACTTCTTCTGGCCGGTGATCACGCTCAACTCCACCAACCCCACCGTGCAGGTGGCGCTCAACAACCTCGGCAGCGGTTATGTCCCTGACACCGCCGTGATCATGGCCGGCACATTGGTGGGCACCCTGCCCGTGCTCGTCGTGTTCGTGCTGCTGGGCCGTCAGATCGTCGGCGGGATCATCGCCGGCGCCGTCAAGGGATAAGGACTCACGTGACCAGCGTTGCGCAGCAGCAGACCAGCGCCACACACCAGTTCCCGCAGGGATTCCTGTGGGGCGCGGCCACCGCGGCCTACCAGATCGAGGGGGCCGTCACGGCGGGCGGCCGCACGCCGTCGATCTGGGACACGTTCTCCCACACCCCGGGCCGGATCGCGGGCGGCGACCACGGTGACGTCGCCGACGACCACTACCACCGCTTCCGCGAGGACGTCGCGCTGATGGCCGAACTGGGCCTGACGTCCTACCGGTTCTCGATCTCGTGGCCGCGGATCACCCCGCAGGTCACCGCGCAGGAGCTCGGCCCGGTGAGCGCCGACGGGCTCGCGTTCTACTCCGGTCTCGTCGACGCGCTGCTCGCCGCGGGCATCGCGCCGTCGATCACGCTCTACCACTGGGACCTGCCGCAGGCGCTGGAGGACGGGGGTGGCTGGACCTCCCGTGCCACCGCCGAACGCTTCGGCGAGTACGCCGCGGTGGTGGCGGCGGCGCTGGGGGACCGGGTGCCGCAGTTCATCACGCTCAACGAGCCGTGGTGCAGCGCCTACCTCGGCTACGCCAGCGGCGTGCACGCGCCCGGCCGCACCGAGGATGCCGCCGCGCTGGCCGCCGTGCACCACCTCAACCTCGCCCACGGCCTCGGCGTGGCCGCGATCCGGCGGGCCGCCCCCGCGGCGAAGGTGGCGGTCACGCTCAACCTGGCCTGGGTGTGCCCGGAGACCGGCTCGGACCTCGACGCCGAGGCCGCCCGGCGCGTCGACGGCCTGCAGAACCGGGTGTTCCTCGACCCCATGCTGTCGGGTCGCTACCCCGACGACGTGCAGGCCGACACCGCCGGCGTCACGGACTGGGCGTTCGTCCGCCCCGGCGACCTGGAGGTGATCAGCGCCCCGATCGACGCGCTGGGCGTCAACTACTACAGCCCGACGGTCGTGCGGCACTGGACGCGCGAGCACCCCAAGGAGACCGCCGACGGCCACGGCGACGGCGCGGCCACGCCGTGGATCGCCTGCGACGACGTCGAGTTCCCCCGCCAGCACGGCCCCAAGACCGCGATGGGCTGGAGCATCGACGCCCGGGGCATGACCGGGCTGCTCACGCGGATGGCCCGGGAGCACCCCGGACTCGATCTCATGGTCACCGAGAACGGGGCCGCGTTCCCCGGTGACGAGGTGGTGGACGGCCGCGTGGCCGACCCGGACCGCGTCGACTACCTGCGCAGCCACCTCGCCGCCGTGCACGCGGCGATCGAGGCCGGTGCGCCGGTGGTCGGCTACTACGTGTGGTCGCTGCTCGACAACTTCGAGTGGGCGTGGGGGTACGAGAAGCGCTTCGGCGTGGTGCACGTCGACTACTCGACGCTCGTGCGCACCCCGAAGGACAGCGCGTGGTTCTACGCGGGAGTGGCGCGCGACAACGCGGTGCCGGTGGCGCCGGTGGCAAGATCGGAGCCATGACGACGGAACGGATGGAAGTCCAGCGCGTGATCCCGGCCGAGCCGGAGGCGATCTTCGTGGTGCTGTGCGACCCGCAGGGCCACGTGTCGATCGACGCGTCGGGGATGCTGATGGACGCCACCGGGGACCCGGTGGCGGCGGTGGGGGACCGGTTCGTGGTGCACATGGACCGGGAGGCCCTCGGCGATCTCCCCATGGGGCGCTACGACGTCACCGTGATCATCACCGTGTTCGAGCCCGGGAAGGAGATCGCCTGGACGATCGACGGCACGATCCAGCCGCCGATCCGGCACGTCTACGGGTACCGGCTGGAGCCGGCCGACGGCGGGACGCTGGTCACGTCGTACTACGACTGGTCCGACATCAGCCAGGAGTGGAAGGACACCGGGCGGTTCCCGATCATCGCCGAGACGTCCCTGAAGGCCACCCTGGGTATCCTGCAGCGCACCGTGGTGCGGGGACGCTAGCGCGCGGTGCGGCACATCTCCGTGCAGAGCGGGCAGGGTCGGCCGTCGGGCTCCACCATCGACGCGGCGGCGACCCGGTGCCCGCAGACGGCCTGGTAGTAGCCCTCGGTCTGCGCCATCTCCGCGGTCAACTCGATGTCGGGGACCCGGTGGGCCCAGCCGTCCGCGATGCAGGTGACCGACACCGTGGGTCGACCACGGTGCAGCGGTTCGACGCGCCCTCGATCTGCTCTGCCCACTGCTCCCCGCCTGTACTCGGTCACCGGTGGGGAGATCGGCGCTCTCGGTGATCGTCCCCCGACTCCCCCTCAGTTTGCCCACTGATCGTTGTATCCGCAAGACTGTCTGCAACGTCATCTGCAAGCACGTTTGGCACAACGTTCAACGTCACGTCAGGGGGGCCGACATGCAACAGCGTGATCCGGGGGCGAGTGTCGCGGCCGAGGCGCTGGGCCTGCTGAACTGGCGCAAGAGCCGCGCGAGCAACCCCAGCGGCGACTGCGTGGAGCTGGCCGGGCTCGACGACGGCGGGGTGGCGGTGCGCAACTCGCGCGACCCCCGCGGACCTGCCCTGATCTTCACCCGGGCCGAGATCGCCGCGTTCCTGCGCGGGGCCAAGGACCGGGAATTCGACGACCTCGTCCTCTGACGGGCCGGCCCGACGGGTCTATGGTGACGTGCGTGACGTCTGATTCGCCGAACCCCCGTCGCCAGGGCCCGGCCGACCCGAACGACACGGCCGGCGGGCCCACGGTGTCACGCATCCTGCTCGGCACGCAGCTGCGTCGCCTGCGGGAGGCCAGTGGCATCAGCCGGGAGGCGGCCGGTGCCCACATCCGGGCGTCGCACGCCAAGATCAGCCGACTGGAGCTGGGGCGCGTCGGCTTCAAGGAACGCGACATCGAGGACCTGCTCACCCTCTACGGCGTCACCGACGCGGGGGAGCGGGAGGGCCTGCTCGGCCTCGTCACGCAGGCCAACGTCCGCGGCTGGTGGTCGCAGGACAGCGACCTGCTGCCGGCCTGGTTCGAGATGTACCTGCGTCTGGAGCAGGAGGCGCGCGTCATCCGCACCTACCAGGTGCAGTTCGTGCCCGGCCTGCTGCAGAGCCCCGAGTACGCGCGGGAGGTGATCCTCGCCGGGCACCGCACCGAGCCCGAGCACGAGATCGACCGCCGGGTGCAGCTGCGGATCGACCGGCAGAAGATGCTCAGCGAGCCCGGGGCGCCCCAGTTCTGGGCCGTCATCGACGAGGCGGCGCTGAGCAGGCCGTTCGGGTCGCCCGCGATCATGCGCGGCCAGGTCGAGCACCTGCTCGAGATGAGCCTGATGCCCAACGTGTCCATCCAGGTGCTGCCGTTCCGGCTGGGCAGCCACGCCGCCGCGGGCGGGCCGTTCACGATCCTGCGCTTCGCCCAGCCCGACCTGCCCGACGTGGTCTACCTCGAGCAGCTCAACAGCGCGGTCTACCTGGAGAAGCGCACCGACGTGGAGCAGTACCTCGCCGTGATCGAGACGGTGAGCATGCAGGCGGAGACGCCGGTGCGTTCACGGACGCTGCTGAGGAACCTGCTCAAGCAGTTCTGAGCAGGTTCCCCGGCCGGTGGCTCAGGCCTTGCGGCCGATGCCCGCGGCGTAGAGCGTGTGGGTCGGGCTGCCGGTGAGCGTCTGCGCGTCGGGCCGCCAGTCGTTGGCGTAGACCAGACCGGGCTCCACCATCTCCAGGCCGTCGAACAGGCGCTGCTGCTCGTCCCACGTGCGGAACCGGCCGGTGCCCAGCCCGCCCTCGAGAAACGCCGTCTGCAGCTCCTTGGCCCGCGGCTCGTCGTCGTCGAGGAAGTTGCTGATCAGGAAGTAGCTGCCCGGGGACAGCCGCGCCTTGATCTTGTCGGCGAGGCCGTAGGGGTCCTCGTCGTCGGCGAGGTGGTGGAAGATGCTCGCCGCGATCACGGCGAACGGCTTGCTGGTGTCGATCAGCTCCCGCACGGCCTCGCTGTCGAAGATCGCGTCGGGGTCGCGGACGTCGGCGGTGATGACGGTGGTGGTGGTCTCGTTCTCCAGCAGCGCGCGCCCGTGGGCGAGCACGAGGGGGTCGATGTCGACGTAGACGACGTGCACGTCCGGGTTGATCGCGTGGGCGATCTCGTGCACATTGCCCTCGGTGGGCAGGCCGGAGCCCAGGTCGAGGATCTGCGTGATGCCGGCCTCGCCCACCAGGAAGGTGACGGCGCGGCGCAGGTGGTCGCGGTTGTCCTTGGCCAGCTGGCTCGTCTCCGGGACGGCGGCGAACAGGGCCGCGCTGACCTGCCGGTCGATCTCGAAGTGCTCCTTGCCGCCGAGCACGTAGTCGTACACGCGGGCGATGGAGGGCACGTTCAGGTTGACCTCCGGCGGCGCGGACGTGGCGTCCAGCCCCTCGTTGCCGGCCCCCTGCGGACGATCCATGGAACAGCCTCTTCCCTCGCGGTGCGCGTGACGGTCCCGAGCCTATCGGGCGCGGCCCGGCGGGGTCGGCCGTACTCGCCGACAGCCTCGTCCGGATCATCGCCCGGTCGGGGCATGCGCGTGGAGCCCGAGTCGGCCACGGCCGCCGCATTGCCCGCCGGGGTGGGCGGGGCGGGGGAGAACCGGGGCCGGGGGTTGTTCGCGTGCCCTGTCCTACGCTCTCCCGGTGGCAGGAGGGGGAGTGGTGTCGCCGGCGGCGGACGCCTCGGCGCGTTCGCGGTGGCGGGCCCTCGTCCTCACCGACCCCATCGCCCGGCTGGTGCGCAACGCCGCCCACGCCGGCATCGACGACGAGCACTACGACCTGCGGGCCCTCGCGCTGGCCGCGGTGGACATCGTCGTCGGGTCGATGGGGTTCTCCCGCGAGTCCGGCGTCGACGAGGTGCTCGACGCCCTGGTCGGGCTGGCCGCGCGCATGCAGCCCGACCGGCCCGCGCAGTGGCGCGATGTCGCGCAGGTGGTGCTCAAGGGCCTGCTCAACGACGCCCACGAGCAGCGCCGCTTCACCTACCGTTTCGCCGACCTGAGCCGGGAGGCCGTCGGGCGTGACGGGGGCTTCTGGGAGTCCTACGGGTTCCGGCTGCTGTCGTTGCGCGAGACGGAGTTCGGCGCCGTACTGGTGGCCAGCGACCAGGCCATCACGCTGTTCCTGCACGGCCTCGACGTCGACCTGGAGGACGCCGACCGCGCCCTGGCCCACGTGCTGCAGCGCCAGCTCGACGACCAGCGCTTCGACGCCGCCGCCCGCACCGCGGCGCAGGCCGAGCGCACCAGCGTCGGGCTCTCGGCCACGCTCACGGAGCTGCTCGACGCCACCCGCCGCGACGCCGGCGGCGTCGACTGGGCCACCGACCTCCCGGAGCGCCTCACCCGGGCGCGGCGGCACGTGGAGGAGCGCATCGCCGAGGACGACCGGTTCCTCGAGCACGTCCAGGGCGGCCTGGAGGTGGAGGCGTCGCCGGAGGTCCGGGCGGTGTCCGGGCAGATCATCGACCTCCTGCGCCGCGCGCGTCAGGTGCACCTGGACCTGGAACGACGCCTCGTCGGCGCCCGCGAGGTGTTCCTCACCGCCCACGTGCGGCAGCGGATCGCGCGGCGGCGCCGGCTGCGGATGTTCGCGCTCGGCGAGGACGTCCTCGCCCCGGTGCTGGCGCTGCCCGCCGCCGACGCGCAGGCGGTGACCGGGCGGTTCGCGAACCCGGCGCTGGGCGTCACGGTGCCCCGGCTGGTGCGCTTCGACGACCTGCTCGACGCGCTGTGGGCCGCCCCGCGCGCCCCCGAGCCGGGCGTGGCGCAGGTCGAGAAGGCCGACGAGCCGCTCGACGACGACGTGCAGGGCTACCGGCCCGAGGTGGTGGCCGCGGCCCGCGAGGTGCTGGAGCGCACGGCGGACGGGCCGGTGCGCCTGAGCGTGCTGCTGGACGGGACGGACGGGGACGAGGTGGCCGAGCTCGTGGTGCTGTCCGCGCTGTGGGCGTTCGCCCCGGACCCGGGTGACGCGCAGGAGGGGGAGACCGAGGTGGACCTGCTGGCCGGTGGTCTGGAGGCCCACGACGACGGCACGGTCCTGCGGCACGCCCGCGCCGGCGGCCGCGACCTGCTCGTCTCCCGGAGGGGCGCATGAGCGGCGTTCCCGCGGACCTGACCGATGTGCGCGCGGCCGCCGAGCTGATCAACTTCGGGCTGTCGCGGCGCAACCGGCCCGTCGAGGGCAGCGAGTACCGCACCCTGCTCGACCGCTACCGCGCCGAGCTGCGGTTCAAGGACGTCGTCGACACGATGGCCGAGGGGCTGGGCCTGGAGGTGCTCGGCACCCCGCGCGCCGGGATCGTGCTCGTGCCCGACCCCGGCGGCCCGTTCGCGACGCGGCTGGGCGACCTGCGCGCGATGACCGAGGACGAGCGGCTCGTGTTCGGGCTCGTCCTCGTCGCCATCGCGGCCTTCGCCTACCCCAACGACGTCGACTTCGACGACCCCGAGGCCAAGCTGATCGACATCCCGAAGATCGACGAGTTCCTGCGGGCGGCCATCGCCGCGGTGGAACTGCCCCACGGCGACCGGTCACGTGTCGCGGTGGAGATCTACGCCGACCTGCCCGCGTTCGTGCCCACCAACACCGGCCGCCGGGCGCGGGGCTGCACGCTGCGCGCCGTCGAGGAGGTGTGCGGCTGGCTCGTGGCCCAGGGCGCGGCCCGCGAGGCCACCGCGCTGGGGCCCGACACGTTCCGCCTGACCGACCACTTCCGCCTCCTGGTCGGCGACAGCGCCGGCAACGCGGCCCTGGAGGCCCTCCGCGAGGTCCGGGAGGCCACGGTATGAACGCCTCCGATGTCATGTGGACCATCAGCCGGATCCGGCTCGACCGGATCGGGCCCACCGCCGCCCGCTTCCTCGACGTCACGCTCGACCTGCGCGACGACGGCGGGCTGCCGCTGGACACGATCATCTGGCTGCGCAACGGCGGCGGGAAGTCGACGGTCCTGTCGCTGGTCTGCGCCCTGATCCGGCCCTACCGCCGCGACTTCCTCGCCACGGCCGCCACCGGCAAGCACCTCGAGGACTACGTGCTGGGCGCCGACACCGCGCACGTGATCGTCGAGTGGTCCGGGCCGCAGGGGCGCCGGCTCGTCACGGGTGCGGTGTACGAGTGGGCCGACCGCACCCAGCCCGCCGACCCCAACCGCGACCACGACCGCCTCAACGCGCGCTGGTACGTGTTCAGCCCCGCCGAGGGCCGCGCGGAGCTGGACCTGCTGCCGTTCGGGGAGGTCCAGAAGGACTTCGTCGCGGCCGTGCGGGACCTCGACGCGATCCCCGGCTGCGGCGCCGCGGTCACCGACCGGGCCGACCGCTGGCGGCGGCTGCTGGACGAGCACGGCCTCGACACCGAGATCTTCACCCCGATCCTGCAGATGAACGCCACCGAGGGCGGCATCGAGGGGCAGTTCCAGTTCCGGGGCGCCGACCAGTTCGTGCAGTACCTGCTGGAGCTGATCGTCGACCCGGAGGTGCCGGGACAGGTCGCGGAGATCCTCGAGAGTGTGCGGGCCGGGCTCGCCGACCGCCCGGAGCTGCTGGCCGACCTGACGTTCGCCGACGAGGCCGTCCCGCGGCTGCGCGCGCTGGCCGTCGCCCGCGACGAGCGCACCGCGGCGGCCGACGCGGTGGCCCGCCAGGAGGCCGCCGCCCGCGAGCTGGCCGGGGCGCTGGCCGCCGCGGCGGCGGACGCCGACCTCGAGCACCGGACCGGGGCCGAGCGGGCCCGCCGCCACACCGACGAGGCCGCCAGCCACGCCCGCGCCGCCGAGGCGGCCCACGCCACCGCGACCGCGTTGCGCCACCACGCCGCCGCGCTGCGGCTCGCCACCGCGGAGGCCGACGTCGCGCGCCTCGCGGAGCAGGAGCGCGCCGCCGGGGAGCAGGTGGCGGCCTGGCGCGCCACCCCCGCCGTGCATGCGCTGCGCGAGGCCGAGCAGCGGGCCGCCGCGCTGGCCGGGCAGCTCGCCGCGGCCACCGAGGAGGCCGAGCCGCTGCGGGAGCGCCGCGACCGGGCCGCCGCCGGGTACGCGGCTGCGCTGCGGCGCAGCATCGCCGCGGTCGACGACCAGGTGGCCGATCTCCGCGCGGGAGCCGAGGCCGACGCCGAGCAGGAGCGCGCCGCCCGCGTCCGCGGAGAGGAGGCCCGCGACGAGCGCGCGCGCCTGACCGCCGCGCTCTCGGCCGCGCAGGACGCCCTCGCGTCGCTCGACCGCGATCTCGCCGCCGCCGTCGCCGCCGGGCACCTGGAGACGGGGGAGACCGTGCCGGCCGCGGTCGAGCGCCACACCGCGGCCGACGCCGCCGCGGCCACCACCTCGGAGGAGGCCGACGCCGGACGCCGCGCGCTGGTCGAGGAGCGCCGTGGCCTGCAGGAACGCGCGAGTGCGCTGGCCGCCGCCCGCGCCGCGGCCGAGCAGGAGCACGACGCGGCGGCACAGCGGCGCCGCGAGCTGCAGGGCCGCGCCGACGACCTGGCGCGCGACGAGCGGCTGCGCTCCCTCGGCGGCGGGGAGGCGCTCGACCCCGTCGTCGAGGCGGGCGACCTGGGGGACGCGCTGGCCACCGCGATCGCGCGCACCGAGCGCCGGCGCGTCGAGCTGGCCGTCGACGGCGCCGAGGACGAGCGCGCGCTCGCCGCGCTGGCCGCCACCGGCCTCCTGCCCGGCGGGCTCGACCTCGTCCGCGCCCGTGACGCCCTGGAACGGGCCGGCATCGCCGCGGCCACCGGCTGGGGCTACCTCGCCGAGACGGTGCCCGCCGTCCGGCACGCGGCCGTGCTGCAGGCCGCACCCGCGCTGGCCTCGGGGCTGCTGGTGCACGACGAGCGCGACCTGCCCGCTGCGCGTGAGGCCGTTCTCGCGGCCGGGCTGCGGCCGACGTCGGCGGTGGTGATCGGGACGACCGCCGACCTGGCCGCGGTGTCGTCCGGGGCCGTCTCGGGCACGCACCCGTTCGTCGTCCCGCCCGCGCCCGCCCTGATCGACCGCGCCGCCGCCGGTGCGGAACTGACCGCCCGGGAACGCGCGCGGGCCGACCGCGCCGGTGCCGACGACGCCCTGGCCGCCGAGCTCGCCCGTGACACCGACCTGCGACGACGACTGCGCCGGCTGCGCGAGGACTGCTCGCCCGGCACCCTCGACGCGCTGGTCGCCGAGGAGGCCGCCGCCACGGCGCGGCTCACCGACCTGGCGGTGCAGGCGCGGCTCGTCGAGGAGGCCGCCGACGCGCTCGGCGAGCGCGAACGGGCCCTCGACGACGCCCGCACCGCCGCCGAGCGCACCCGCCGTGCCGCCGCCGCGGCGCTGGGCACGCTGGCCGGGCTGGCCCCGCGCGAGGAGGACGCCGCCGGGCTGCGCCGGCGGGTGGCCACGCTGCCCGCGGAGATCGCCGACTGCGCCCGCACCGTCACCGCCGAGAGCGACGCCGAGGCCGACCACCGTCGCCTTGCCGCCACCGCGCTCGACCACGCCGGGTCGCTGGCCCGCACCGCGGCCGCACAACGCGCCGACCTCGCGGCCCTGGGTGACGTCGGGACGGCCGACGGTCCCGAGACCTCCGTGAACGACGCACGCGCGACCTTCGACAGCGCCCGCGCCGCCTACGACCGTGAAGTGTCCGGCTCCGCGCTGGCCTCCTCGCTGGCCGAGGCCCGACGCGCCCTGGAGCGGGCCCGTGACCAGGTCGGCGAGCTCCCGGCCACCGTCCGCGCCGTCGCGCGCGATCTGCTCGACACCGCCGACGGCCACGACGCGAGTGCCCGGACCGCGGCCACCGCCCGCGCCGACGCGGCGCACGCGCACGCCCGCACCTCGCTCGCCGACGCCACCGCGGAGTCCCGCCTCGCCCGGTCCGAGGTGGACCGGCACCCGGCTGTCGACGACGTCGTGACCGGCTCGCACACGCCCCCTGTCCAGCCGGACCTGTCTGCCACGCGCGAGGGTGCGCTCGCGGCCGCGTCGGCCGCCGACGCCGAGGCCCAGGAGCACCGTCGCCGACGGGAGGAGTCGGCCGCGGCCGCGGCGGCCGTCGTCGCCGCCCAGGCCGGGGCCCGGGACCGCGCCACGGCGATGCGGCACCTGGGCGAGCTGCTGGCCGCGAAGCCCGAGCCGGACCGGGAGCCCTTCACCGGACCCGCCGAGGACGCCCGGGCCGCGGTCGACCGCGCCCGCGAGGCGCTCGACGCTGCCACCGCCGCCGCGGCCCGCAGCCGCCGGGCCGTGGACAAGCTCGGCCAGGAGACGGCGCTGTGGGCGGCCGAGGACCGGTTCGCCGGCGTCAAACCGCCCGTCCGCGACCGCTTCCGCGCGTCCGACGCCGCCGAGGACCTGCTCGCCGGCGCCGAACGCCTCGCCGACGACCTCGACCTGCTGGCGGTCAACCTGCGGGGCCGGCTCGACGAGCTGGAGGAGCACAAGGGCGTCGTCGTCACCGCGATGGTGGGCATGGTCCGCCAGGCGCTCAAGTCGCTGCAGCGCGCCCAGGCGCTCTCCGAGCTGCCCGAGAGCCTGGGGGAGTGGGCCGGCCAGCGGTTCCTCGACGTCGGGCCGCGCGCGTCGGTGGAGACCGCCGACGCCGTGCTGCGCGAGCGCTGCTCCCGGCTCGTCGACACGCTCACGGCGCGGGGCGTGCCCGTGCCGCGCGGGCACGAGCTGCTGTGGCAGGCCACCAGCGCCGTCGTCGGCGAGGGGAACTGGAAGGCGAAGGTGCTCAAGCCGTCCACGACGTTCGCACTCGAACGGGTGTCGGTGGAGCGGATGCGCAAGTGGTCGGGCGGGGAGAAGGTCACCATCTCGCTGCTGTTGTTCTGCATGGTCGCGAAGCTGCGCGCCACCGGCCGGGGCCGCGACCAGCCCGGCCTGGGCGCCCTGCCGCTGGACAACCCGCTCGGCAAGGCCAACTACGTGGTGTTCCTCAACCTGCAGCGCAAGGTCGCCGCGGCCAACGGCATCCAGCTGATCTTCCTCACCGGCGTCGGGGACATGAAGGCCGTCGGCCGCTTCCCCAACGTGATCCGGATGCGCAACACCCGCACCCGCAGCCGCGAGTACGTCTCGATCGCGGAGCGTGAGGTGGCCGGCACGGATCCGGCCGGCGTCGTCGACACCACGCGGATCTGGCGCGAGGATCCCACGCTCACCCTGCTCTGACGCCCGCTCGCCGATTCCTGCACGCCACGCCGGTCACCCTGTGGAGTGATCGGTGACCAAGCGTGTGATAGGTCTTGCCCGGACCCTCTCCGTCGGGTGATGATTCTCGTGCACCGTACGAGGCTCTCCGAACACGAAGAGTGAGTAGCGGTGGGTACGCGCAAGGGGGACGACGATGTCGGCAGAACACGAGGTTTCCGGCGACTACGGCTACGACATGGTCCAGGAGGTCAAGGCCTCCCTGCACATCCCGTCCCCCCGCAAGCGCACGCCCGTCAGCGGCATCCGCGTGCCGGGCCACCTGCTCGACGTGGACGGCGACTACGGTTACGACTGCGTCCACGATCAGTAGGGGTCCACGATCAGTAGGGGTCCACGATCAGTAGGGGTCCCCGAGCAACAGCCCGGCTCAGAACGGCCGGGCCACCGGGGTGCCGTCGGACCCGGTGACCGGCCCGCCGTTCCAGTCCAGGCACACCACCGTCGCGTCGTCGCGCAGGTTCTGTTCGGTGGCGTGCAGCACCGCCTCGCCGAGCACGTAGACCACCTCACGCGGGTGCAGGGCCGCGGTCCGCGCGAGGGTGGCCTCCACGTCAAGGTCCTCGGCGTTGCGCTCCAGCATCCCGTCGGTGACCAGCACGATCCGGTCGCCGGGTTCCAGGGTGATGCGCTGCACGGTGAAGGCCCGGCCCGGCTCGATGCCGAACGGCATCTCGATGGCCAGCTCGATCTCCTCGACGCGGCCGTTGCGCACCCGCAGCGGGAACGGGTGCCCGGCGTTGACGATCGCCATCTCGGCGGAGGCGAGGTCGACCCGCACGAGCTGGCCGGTCACGAAGTCACCCACGGGTGAGTGGGCGGCCAGCGCGTCGTTGGCGATGGCGGCCTGTTCGGCCAGGCCCACGTCGCTGCGGCGACTGTTGCGCAGGCTCCCGACGAGCACCGTGGCGAGCAGCGCGGCGTGCACGTCGTGGCCCACCGCGTCGGTGATCGAGACGTGCAGCTGGTCGCGGTCCAGGGCGTAGTCGAACGTGTCGCCGCCGACGGCGTTGGCCGGTTCCAGCCATCCCGCGACGGTGAAGCGGCCGGCCTCGCACGTGAACGCGCCCGGCAGCAGCCGGCGCTGGATCTCGGCGGCCAGGGAGAACGGCATGGACCGCTGGGCCCACTCGAACAGGTCGGTGTGCCGCCGGCAGGCGACCACCACGTAGGCCAACGTGCGGGCGGCGTCGGCGATCTCGCGGACGCTCTCGGCGTCGGGGTACCAGGGCAGCTCGAGCTCGAGCACGCCGATCGTGTCGCCGCGGTCGGTCACCGGCACGATCAGCCGGGCCCCGTCGCCGTTCCCACCATCGCCGCTCCCGTCGGCCCTGGGGCTGAGATCGGCCTCCTGGCTGCGCAGCACCTGCTCGTAGACCGTGCCCGGGAGCTCGACGGTCGGCACGTTCTCGGCGCCCTGCTCCCGCTCCCGCGCGGCGTTGGCGTCCGTGCCCCCGAACCGGGCGACGGCCCGACCGCTCAGGTCGGTGATCAGGAAGTACACCGCATCGGCCCCGAGCATCACGGCCAGCCGGTCGGCCATCACGTCGATGGCCTCGACCGGTGACGACCCTCCCACGAGGTCGAGCAGCGCGCGCAGGTCGATGTGGGACACGGGGGCACCTTGCCACGATCGTGCCGGACTATCCCGCCGTGGGGTCCACCAGCAGCAGGTTGGTCCCGGTCACCGCCACCTCGACGGCGTCGCCGACGCCCAGCTTCGCGGCCTCGCCACTGGGGCGGTCGGCCAGCACGGCGAGATCCCCGTCGAGCAGGACGGCGACCCGGGTGGTCCCGCCCAGGAACGTCTTGCCCGTGACGATCCCGGCCCCGTGCTCCGCGGCGGTGACCCCGATCAACTCGGGCCGGGCCAGGACGTCGACGCGGGCGTCCACGCCGCGCCCGCCCACGTCCACCGGGGTCACGTCCCGGCCGAGCACCCGCACCCCACCGCTCACGACGTGCGCGGGCAGCCGGTTCATGGTGCCGACGAACTCGGCGACGAACGCGGTGGCCGGGCGGTCGTAGAGCTCGTCGGGCGTGGCGATCTGTTCGAGCTGCCCACCGCGCATGACGCCGACCCGGTCGGCCATGGACAGTGCCTCCTCCTGGTCGTGGGTGACGAACAGGGTGGTGGTGCCGAGCTGGGTCTGCAGCAGCCGGATCTGCTCGCGCAGCTGCAGCCGCACCTTCGCGTCCAGCGCGGAGAGCGGCTCGTCGAGCAGGAGCACCCGCGGCTCGATGGCCAGCGCGCGGGCCAGCGCCACGCGCTGCTGCTGGCCGCCCGACATCTGGTGGGGGTACTTCGCGGCGTGGTCGGCGAGGCCGACCATGTCGAGCAGCTCGGTGGCGCGCTCGTTGCGCCCGCTGCGCCCCCGGACCCGCAGCCCGAACGCCACGTTGTCGCGCGCCGACAGGTTCGGGAACAGGCTGTAGCTCTGGAACACCATTCCCATGTCCCTCCGCCGCGTCGGCACGCCGGAGATGTCCTTGCCGTCCACCAGGATCTGGCCCGAGTCGACGGTCTCCATGCCGGCCAGCGCCCGCAGCGCCGTCGTCTTCCCGCACCCCGACGGCCCGAGCAGGGCCACGAGCTCACCCGGGGCGAGCGAGAGCGACAGGCCGTCCAGCGCCCGGGTGGTGCCGAACGTGCGGCGCAGGTCGAGCAGCTCGACGGCGGCGCCGCCCGTGACGGGTGTCGTGAGGGCCGCGGCCGTGGCGCGGACGTCGGTGCTGGTCATGGCTCTCCCGTGGTGGTGCGGCCGCGCCGCCGGTCGATGAGCGAGATGCCGAGCAACAGCAGCCACACGACCACCAGCGACAGCAGCGACACCGCGACGGACACGTGCGCGTCGTCCTGGCTGAACACGACCATCCACACCGGGAAGGTCTCGTACTGGTCGAGGCTGGCCATCGTGTACTCGCCGAGCACCAGTGCGATGGTCAGGATGGTGGCCGACAGCACCGCCGAGCGGAGGTTGGGCAGCAGCACGCGGAACAGCGTGGTGAACCAGCCGCCGCCCAACGACGTCGACGCCTCGACGAGGGTCTTGAGCGACAGCGCGCGCAGGCCCGAGTCGAGGGAGCGGTAGGCGAACGGCATGGCCAGCACCGCGTACTCCAACGCGAGCAGGTAGGGCGTCCCCTTGAGGGAGCCCGGCGCCACCTGCAGCACCCCGACGATCAGCACGACCGGCGGGATGACGATGGGCAGCAACGTGATCCCCTCGAACAGCCGCTGCACCCGCGGCAGCCGCAGGTGCACGTAGACCGCCGTGGGGATCATCAGCGCCAGGGTGATCACGATCGTGACGAGCGCGAGGTTCACCGACAGCCCGAACGCGTCGGCGAAGCCCTCCTGCGAGGGGATGCCGGCGAACACGTCGGCCGACACCCCGCCGTCGGGGGTCTCCATCGCGAACGCCGCCGCCGCGTAGAGCGGGATCAGGAAGTAGGCCCCGACGAGCAGGAGCACGATCCACCGGGTGAGCGATCCGGTGCTCGGCCCGCGCGGCACCCGGGGCCGGACGACGACCCCGACATCCGCTACCGCAACCACTTCGAGGCCCTCCGCTGCAGGACGCTGTAGAAGACCATCACCACGGCGATGATCACGATCATGCCGAGTCCCAGGGCCTTGCCCACGTTCTCCTGGCCCGAGAGCACGTTGCCGTTGAGGAAGCCGCCGATCTGGATCGGGGTGATCGCGAGGCTGCCACTCGTCAGCGCCTGGGTGGTGGCGTAGGCGGAGAACGCGCCGCCGAACAGCAGCAGCACCGACCCCAGGAACGACGGCACGAGCACCGGCCCGCCCACCATCCGCCAGTACTGCCAGCCGCTCGCGCCGAGGTTGTCGGCCGCCTCGCGCCACGCCGGCTTGAGTCCCTCCAGCGCCGGGGTGATCACGAGGATCATCAGCGGGATCTGGAAGTACATGTAGACGATCGCGATGCCGACGAAGGTGTAGAGGCTGAACCCGTGGTCGTAGGGGTCGAACCCCAGCGCCTTGAGCCAGCCCACCACCAGCCCGCTGCTGCCGAGCGAGGCGATGAACAGGAACGCCAGCTGCACGCCGCCGAAGTTCGCGAACACCCCGGACGCCGTCGACACGACCCGCCGCAGCGCGCTGCTGCCGCTGGTCTGCACCACGTGGGCCACGACGAGCCCGATGATGCCCGGCACGACCGCCGTGACGATCGACAGCTCGATGCTCGTGACGTAGCCCTGCAGGTAGATGCCGCTGGCGGCGACCTGGATGTTGCCGAGGGTGAACTCGCCCGTGGCCGGGTCGGTGAACGCCCCGACGACGATCGCGATCACCGGCAGGCCCAGGAACACGAACGCGTAGACGGCGAACGGCGCCAGCCCGCTGAACGCCTTCAGGCGGCCGAGTACCACCGCCACGCTCAGCCGCCCACGGCCGCGGCCCACTGCTGGGACACGATCGTCTTGGCGGCCGCCTGCTGGGCGTCGGTCGGGTACTTCACCTCACCGGCGGGCGCGGGCGGGAGCTTGGCGTTGGCGGCCGCGTCGACGGTGCCGTCCTTCACGAGGTCCGGCAGCAGGATCGGGCGTGCCGACCCGTTGAGCCACAGGTTCTGCCCCTCGACGGAGTACAGGAACTCCTCCCACAGCCGTGCGGCGGCCGGGTGCGGAGCGGTCGCGTTGATCGCCTGCGAGTAGTAGGCCGCGTAGCTCGCGTCGGAGGGGATGACGACCTTCCAGGACGGCAGCTGGCTGGCCACCGAGGACTCCTGCAGGTAGTCCCACCAGATCAGGATCGGGGTCTGCCCACTCTGGACGGTGGCCGGCGATCCGGTGACCGGCACGAAGTTGCCGGCGGCCTTGAGCTTCTTGAAGAAGTCGACGCCGGGCGCGATGTCGTCGAACGACCCGCCGTTGGCCAGCGCGGCGGCGTACACGGCGGCGAACGCGGCGCCGGCCTGCGTGGGGTTGCCGTTGATCGCGACCATGTTCTTGTACTCGGGCTTGAGCAGGTCGGCGAACGACGTGGGCGGGTTCGGGACCTTCGCCGGGTCGTAGCCGATGGAGACGTAGCCGCCGTAGTCGCTGGTCCAGGTGCCGCCGGCGTCCTTGGCCGCGGCGGGGATCTTGTCGAAGCTCGCGACCTTGTACGGCGCGAGGAGCCCGTCCTTCGAGGCCTGGATGGCGAAGGACTGGCCCAGGTCGAGCACGTCGGGCGCGCGGTCCTGGCCCCTCAGCTGCTTGACGGCGTTGATCTCGTCCTGGCTCGACCCGTCCGGGTTCGCGTTGTCGATCGTGATGCCGTACTTGGCCTCGAAGGTCTTGATGATGGTGCCGTAGTTGGCCCAGTTGGCGGGCAGCGTGATGGTGTTGAGCGTGCCCTCCTTCTTCGCCGCGGCGACCAGTGCGTCCATGCCACCGGCCTCGGTGACCGAGGTGGCCTTCGCGATGTCGGAGCCGGAGCCACCGCTCGCCGTGCCGGATCCCGAACCGCAGGCGGTCAACACCATCGCAGCGGCGGCCACGACCGCCATCCCGATCATCGTTCTACGCATGCCCAGACCTTCCGTGTGACCACCCGGGCGGGTGAGTGCGCGCAGAACTTGTCATTACGAGTTGGCCGAGATGGAGGTGGATCCTCACCACCGGGTGAACAGCTGCTGAACCGCGGGCGCCGGACCAGCCGGAGCGGAGTTCTGTCCGGTTCAGGCCCGGTACGCACTCGGCCGTTCGGACCAGCAGGTCGCGGACGCTCCGGTGGTCGGCGCGACGGGGGCGCGGCACGACCGGGCCCGGGAGCTGTTCGGCGTGCGGGACGTCCCTGCTGGCGGTGGTCCCGGGCTCGATCACCATCGGGGTGCTGACGGAGCTCCGGCTCGCGGTGCAGGCCATCGGGATCCGGGCGTGGCCCGGGACGACGGTGCCGGCCAACGGGCGGTCGGTCGAGAACACCGACGTCGTGCTCTGCTACGTCTTCGGCATCCACCATGTGCCCCGCGTCGAGGACTGGCCGGTGATGCCGTCCGACACCGTGTCGTTCCGGCTCAAGCCCGCGGGCTTCTTCGACGCCAACCCGTCCCTCGACGTGGCACCGTCGTGAGGTACGGCGCCCAGCTCGGGCCCGACATCACCTTCCTCGACGTGCCCCGCCGCCGCCGCTGCGGCGCGGGTGCCGGCAGCCGGTGCCGACCACGACGTGTCCGAGGTCCGCCAGGAGCTCCGGGCCCACACCGGCGTCCTCGGCGCGCTCCGCGAGCACCAGCTGTCGCTGCGCGCCGAGATGGGCGAGCTGCGCGCCGTCAGGCCGTAGGCAGCTCCACCAGGAACGAGTGGCCCTGATGGGGCTCCAGCTCCACCACGAAGCTGTTGAGGTCGTCCACCGTGCCCACCGGCTTGCTGGTGAACATGTCCGAGATCGCGCTCCCGGGCACCAGGTGCTCCGAGCGGACGGTGCCCGAGACGTGCTCGTCGGCGAAGTTGAGCACCGTGAGGTGCAGACGGTCGGCCTCGAGCCGGTGCACCAGCACGAGCATGCCGCGGTGGGAGACGGCCGGGATGTCGATCTGCTGGGCCACCGCCACGCCGTAGCGCTTGCGTACCGCGAGGATGGCCTGGAGCTGGCGCAGGAAGCTCGTCTCGTCGTCGAGCTGGGCGGGGATCGGGCCGTAGAGGCTGGTGCCGCGCGGCATCCCGGCCGACGAGCGGGTGGCGCCGGGGTTGACGCCCATCAGGTCGTGGGCGGCGCGGGAGATCCAGCGGGTGTCGCCCTGCTCCAGCAGCTCCGAGACGTCGTCGGGGGGCAGCGTGAGCATGCCGCACAGGTCCCAGCCCGAGAGCGCGAAGACGCCGGGCTGCAGGGCGTTGAACATCGCCAGCAGCAGGTGCACGCGCATGATCCGCGCGGTGTCGGCGTCCCCGATCGTGCTCAGGTTCGTGATCCCGAGCGTCGCCGCGATCACGGTGGCGGTGGTGCAGGCGATGCCGTTGGTGGTGAACACCAGGTTGTAGGGCGCGTTCGCGCCGGTCAGGTGCTCGCACAGGTCGCGGCGGACGCTCTCGGCCAGGTCGCCGCCGGTGATCTCCGCGCCCTTGTAGGTGTAGAGGTCGTCGCGGTGGCCGGTGGCCCAGTGCACGAGCTCGTAGGTCAGCTCGTCGTGGTTCTGCAGGGCGTGCACCAGCGACGCGGGGTCGACGCCCAGCTCGAGCGACGTGCGCAGCGTCAGGCGCAGGAACTCGGTGTCGGCGGTGGCCAGGGCGTGGTGGTAGGCGGGGCGGTTGACGAAGTCGTAGGACAGGTCCGCGCCGGCCTCGGCGGTGGTGCGGATGTCGTCGATCGTCAGGTTCAGCTCCTGGAAGGTGAACCCGCCGAGCTTGCGCACCATCGAGCCGATCAGGTGGTTGGCGGCGGCCGAGAGCGGGTGGCCCTCCGACCACGCAGGCATGCCCTCGGCGCTCTTCTCCACGCCGAGGAAGCCGTTGGCGTCCAGGCGCAGCGCGCCGGAGCCGAGGTCGGCGAGCGAGTGCAGGGCGTCGCCGATCACCAGGCGCATGCCCGCGAACGACGGGTCCAGCCAGTTGATCGAGGGCTGGCCGTCCTTGAAGTAGTGCAGGTAGACCCAGCGGCGCTCGACGCCGTCCACGCCCTCGACGGGTTTCGTCGCGCTCCAGTTGGTCTCCTTGACGCCCTCGGAGTAGAAGATCACCCGCTGCAGCCGACCGATGATGTAGCCGGCCTTGGCCAGCTGCTCCTCGGTGGCGGCGTCGATGTTGACCGAGTCCTGGCCCGGTGCGACGTCGGGGAGGATGTTCCAGTCCTCGGGATCGATCTCCACCATGTGGTAGATGCCCGGGTAGTCGCCGTACTTCATCTCGGCGAGCCGGAAGTCGGCACCCTTGCCGGTGTGGCCGGGCACGATGTCGTCGATGATCGTGCCGCCCGACCACGTGGCCATGCCGCACATCGCGCGGAACTCCGCCTCGGTGCCGAACGCCGGGTCGATCTCGGTGCTCATGCGGTCGAAGTGGCCGTCGACGCTCGGGGTGGTCTGCCAGCCCGACAGCCCGCCCGCGCGCTTGACCGGCCCGGTGTGCGCGGCCTCGATGCCGATGGTCGCGAACGCCTCCCAGAGGGCCTCGTCGGCCATCGCGCCGAGGAACGAGTCGCCGGGCCGGGTGATGAACGAGATCGGGTAGGCGGTGAACCACACCGACGCCGTCTCCACGGCCTGGCGCGGGCCGGGGTTCGCGAACGGGTTCTGCCACATCGTGCCCTGGCCGGAGAACTGGCGGCTGATCTCGTTGGCGTCGGCCAGCATCGACTGGGAGAGCAGCCACGACACGTAGGCGGGGTTCGTGCCGGTCGGCTTGCCGTCCTTGGCCACCGAGCGGCGGGCCACGGGCGACTTCACGCGGGCGCGATGGCGCAGGCTCTTCGGCCGGGCGGGGTGGAAGTGCTCCGCGTAGGTGATCTCGCTCGGTTCGTGCTCTCCCGCCGGGACGGCAGACGAGACCGACGACGTGTTCTCTCCCGCGGAGGCGGCAGACGATTCCGACAACGCAACTCTCCGTGCAATGTAGGTGAACGGTCAGTAGTGGGGCCACGTCCGACCGCGGCACCCGAACGGGGAACGACGGCGAGGGCGTCCGGCGGTCAGGATGCCGTAACGCCCGCGCGGGCGCAGAAGCGGCCGACGAGCCGGCGGCAGGCGGCCTCGGTGACGTCGGCACGCGCCGCGATGTCGGCCACCAGGGCGGGGATGTCGACCGCCGCCTCGAGCGCCGCGCGCTCCCCGGCCTCGTCCCACGCGTCCAGCCATGCGGCGAACGCGTCCGAGGTGATCTCGGGGTGGAACTGCACGGCCACGTGCGGCCCGCAGACGAACGCCTGCAGCCCGACCTCGTTGCGCGCCAGCTGCTGTGCGCCCGACGGGAGGGTGAACGCGTCGTCGTGGAACTGCATCCAGGTGCCGCGCTCCAGCACGTCCGGATCGGCCGAGCCGAGCGCGACGAACCCCCGTTCCGACCTCGGCGCGCGCGCGACGGTGCCGCCCAGTACGCGGGCCAGCGCCTGTGCGCCGAAGCAGATCCCCAGCACCGGTGTGCCGTGCCCGACGGCGCGCGCCAGCAGGTCCAGCTCCGCGCCCAGCCACGGGACGGTGTCGTCGTAGGCGGCGTCCGCCGAGCCCATCACGACGATGACGTCGACGTCGCCCGGGTCGGGCACGGGCGGGGCGCCGGGCTGGAACGCGGTGACCAGGACGTCGAAGCCCAGCTCGGCGAGAGCGGGGCCGACGGTGCCGACCTCCCGCTCACCCCGGCCGGGGACGGCGTCGTGCACGAGGACGAGAGCGGAGGGCACGGCGCCAGTCTTCCAACGGTGTTGAGCATGGCGGGAAACGGGTAGTCCGGGCGCATGTCGAGCAACGTGTACCGCAAGACCGAGGTCGTCGGATCGTCACCGGACAGCGTCGAGGAGGCCATCAGGAACGGGGTGGAGCGGGCGTCGCGCACCGTGCGGAACGTCGAGTGGTTCGAGGTGGACGAGATCCGCGGGCACGTGGTGGACGGATCCGTCGAGTACTTCCAGGTCGGGATGAAGATCGGCTTCAAGCTCGACGACTGACGCTCCGGACCGCGTCGAGGTCGATCGGGACGCGATGCGGGCGGCCCCGTCCGGCTGGCACCCTCGGGGGCGTGACCACCCTCGCCGACCGTGCGGCCGCCGCCCTCGCCCTGCCCATGCACGAGGCGCTGCGCGCGCGGCTGGTCGATCCGGACGACCCCGCGGGCGGCGTCACGTTCCCGGTGGTCGGTCTGGCCGTGAACCCCGGCGGGACCCTGCACGGCGGTGCGGTCGGCGTGATCCTGGAGATCACCGGCTTCCTCGCGCTGCTGCCCGAGCTGGCCGACACCGAGCACGCCGTCACCCACCACATCTCCACCCAGATGCTCAGCCCCGGCCGCCAGGGGGAGGACGTGCTGGTCAAGGCGGTACTGGAGCG
This sequence comes from Pseudonocardia sp. 73-21, assembly GCF_001899645.1. Classification (GTDB taxonomy): domain Bacteria; phylum Actinomycetota; class Actinomycetes; order Mycobacteriales; family Pseudonocardiaceae; genus Pseudonocardia. Next base: position 44,933 of record NZ_MKVV01000091.1, read on the forward strand.
GCGCACGCGGCGGCTCGGGTTCGTCACGGCCACGGCGACGATCGGCGACCGGCTGGTGGCGCGCTCGCAGATCACGAAGTCCGTGATCGACCTCCGGTAGCGGCGACCGTGGCGCCGATCGTCAGGGTGGCCACCGCCGCGATCACCACGAGCAGCGGGCCCGTCCAGCTGCCGGTGGCGTCGTGGACGGCGCCGACGACGGTCGGGCCGGCCGCGGCGACGAGATAGCCGCCGCCCTGCACCAGCGCGGACATCCGGCGGCTCTCGGCGGGGTTCCGCGCCCGCCGCACGACGAGCGAGAAGATCACCGTGAACCCACCGCCCTGCGCGGCGCCGCCGAGCGCGCACCACAGCGCCCAGTACTGCGGGGCCAGCAGCAGCCCCAGCGGCAGCGCCGCCCACGCCGCGCACACCACGAGCAGGGCCGGCCGCGGGGACGCGAACACCCGCAGCAGCACCGGCACGCCGAACGCGCCGACGACCGCGGCGATCTGGAACACCGACGAGCTCAGCCCCGCCGCGCCGGCGTCCATGCCCAGCTCGTCCCGCAGCAGCAGCGGCAGCCAGGCCGTCACGCCGTAGTAGGAGAACGCCTGGCCCGCGAAGGCGACGGTCAGCGCCCAGACCACCGGGCGGCGCCACCACGCGGGGCCGACGGGCTCGTCGTCCACCGGTCCCGCGGCCGCCGCCCGGGCCCGGGTGCGGCGCGTCCCGGCCCACCAGACCCCCGCCGCGACCACGGCCAGTGCGCCCCAGGCCAGCAGCGCGGAGCGCCACCCCACCGCCGCGGCGATCGGGACGGTCAGCGACAGCGTGACCATCGAGCCCACGTTGAGCATCGCGGTGTAGGCGCCCAGCACCAGGCCGGCGCGGGCGGGGGCGACGTCGCGCCCGATCACCACGGGCATCGCCACGTTCCCGACGGTGATCGCGATGCCGATGACGACCGTGCCGACGACGGCCCAGGTCAGCCCGTCCACCGAGCGGAGGACCGTGCCCAGAAGCAGCCCCCCGAGCGCCACCAGCACACCGCGTTCGAGCCCGGCGCGCGCCAGCAACCACGACGCGAAGGGCGTGGCGAGGCTGAAGCACAGCACCGGGAGGCTGGTGAGCAGGCCCGCGGTGCCGGCGCCGATGCCGAGGTCGGCGCGGATCGTGTCGAGCACGGGGGAGACGGCGACGATGGGGCCCCGCAGGTTGAGCGCGACGGCCAGGACGGCCAGGAGCAGCAGTGCCGAGGTGGCGCGGGCGGTGCGCGGTGGAGCAGTGGTCGTAGCGGCGGTCACTGACTCCATGCTCGACCCCTCGTCACGCGATCGCAGCCCGCGGTGAGCAGACACACGCTCCGGAATGTTCGGGCCGCGAAGATCGCTGAGGAGGGCATGACTTCGAAGACCTGGTTCATCACCGGTGCCTCGCGCGGCTTCGGCCGCGAGTGGGCCATCGCCGCCCTCGAGCGCGGGGACTCGGTCGCCGCCACCGCTCGCGACACCTCCACGCTCGACGACCTCGTCGCCACGTACGGCGACCGGCTCCTGCCGCTGCAGCTCGACGTCACCGACCGCGCCGCCGACTTCGCCGCCGTCGCGCAGGCGCACGAGCACTTCGGCCGCCTCGACGTGGTGGTCAACAACGCCGGCTATGGCCAGTTCGGGCTCGTCGAGGAGCTGTCGGAGGCCGACGCCCGCGACCAGATCGAGACCAACCTGTTCGGCGCACTGTGGGTCACCCAGGCCGCGCTGCCGTTCCTGCGCGCGCAGGGATCGGGCCACATCCTGCAGGTCAGCTCCATCGGCGGGATCAGCGCGTTCCCGTACGTCGGGATCTACCACGCGTCCAAGTGGGCGCTGGAGGGCATCAGCCAGTCCCTGTCCCAGGAGGTGGCCGACTTCGGCATCAAGGTCACCCTCATCGAGCCGGGCGGGTTCTCCACCGACTGGTCGGGCTCCTCGTCGCGCACGGCCGAGCCGCTGGCCGACTACGACGAGTTCCGCGAGAAGATGTTCGCGGCCCGCAAGGCGCGCAACGCCACCCCCGGTGACCCGCAGGCGAGCGCATCGGCCGTGCTGAAGATCGTGGACGCGGAGAACCCGCCGCTGCGCGTGTTCTTCGGCGACGGTCCGCTGAAGATCGCCACCGCCGACTACGAGTCCCGCCTCGCCACCTGGCGCGAGTGGGAGCCGGTGTCGGTCGAAGCGCAGGGCTGATCCACGATGAGGGCGTGACGTTCGAGCTCGGCACCGACGGCCCCTCCGTGATCGTCGTCGGTGTCGACGGCTCACCCACCTCCACCCACGCCGGCGCGTACGCGGTGGGCCTGGCGCGGCGACAGAACTCGCGCATCGTCGTGGTCTACGTCGTGTCGGCCCCGGCGATCGCGGGCCTCGCCCCGTCGGCGTCGGGAGCCATCGAGGAGAGCCTGGTGGAGGCCGTCCGCGAGCTGGCCGAGCAGGTCGAGGAGGGCGCCCGGCACCACGGGGTGGCCGCGGAGTTCCGCGCCGTGCGCGGCGACCCCTACACCGAGCTCACCCGCGTCGCCGACGAGGTGCGCGCCGACGCCCTCGTCGTCGGCGCGTCGACGCAGGCCGGACACCGCTTCGTCGGCTCGCTGGCGGTCCGGCTGGTGAAGGCCGGGCGGTGGCCCGTCACGGTGGTGCCGTAACGGGTTGTGATTCTGTTTCCCGGTGCAGATTCTGCTGCTTCTGGTCGGGCTCATGCTGGCTGCCGTGCTGCTGGTGGGGGTCGGGGACCGGCTGCGGCTGCCGTGGCCCGCGCTGATGGTGGTGCTCGGGCTGGCGGTGGCGTTCGTGCCGGGGCTGCCCGACCGGTTCGAGCTCGAACCCGACCTGATCCTGCCGCTGTTCCTGCCGCCGCTGCTGTTCGCCTCCGCCCAGCGCACGTCGTGGGTGCTGTTCCGGGCCCGGTGGCGCAGCATCGCGCTGCTGGCGGTGGCGCTGGTGGCCGTGACGATCATGGTGGTGGCCGGCACCGTCGCGGCGCTGGTCCCGGGGCTGGGCCTCACCGCGGCCGTCGTGCTCGGGGCGATGGTGGCGCCGCCCGACCCGGTGGCGGTCGAGGCCGTCGCGGGGCCCGTCCGCATGCCGCGACGGCTGCTGACGGTGCTGCAGAGCGAGGGCCTGTTCAACGACGCGACGGCGCTGGTCGTGTTCCAGGCCGCCGTGCTCGCCACCGTCCAGGGCGGGGACCTGAGCCTGCCGGTGCTGGGACTGCAGTTCGTCCTCGGTGCGGCGGGCGCGGTCGCGATCGGCTGGGTCATCGCCCGCGTCGCGCGGTTCGTCATGAACCGGGTCACCGACCACCGGCCGCAGCGCACTGACGCTCGTGCTGCCGTTCGCGGTCTACCTCGCGGCCGAGGAGGTGCACGCGTCCGGCGTGATCGCGGTGGTGGTGGTCGCGCTGGAGCTGCGCAGCGAGGGCGACGCCGACGAGGCCGCGGAGCGCATCGTGCAGCGCTCGTTCTGGGACGTGGTGGAGCTGCTGGTCACCGGGGTGGCGTTCGGACTGATCGGGCTGGACCTGCGGCAGGTCGTCGTCGCCGCGGGCGCGGACCTGTGGCGCATGCTGGGGCACGCCGCCGTGGTGTGCGCCGTGGTGGTCGGAGTGCGGGCGGTCTGGATGACGGCGGCGTGGCTGCTGGTGCGCCGCTCGTCCGACGCCGCCCGGGCGCCGCGCACCGGTCGTGAGGCGGTGGTGCTGGGCTGGTGCGGCATGCGCGGGCTCGCCACGCTCGCGCTCGCCCTGTCGTTGCCGCTCACCACGACGGCGGGCGCGCCGTTCCCCGCCCGCGACGAGCTGCTCGTCATCGCGTGTTCGGTCCTCGTGGTGACGCTCCTGCTGCCCGGGTTCACGCTCCCGATGCTGGTGCGGCTGCTCGGCGTGGCCGAGGACGCCGACGCCGAGCACGCCGCCGAGCGGTCGATCGCGAAGCGCGCCCAGAAGGCGGCGTGGAAGCGGCTCGTCGAGGAGGAGCGGCGCGTAAACCTGCCCGACGAGGTCGAGACCGCGTTGCGGGAGCGGCTCTCGCGCCTGGAGGGGCTGCTGCGCGGCGAGCCGGCGTCGGAGGAGGAGCGCGACCGCGCGGAGGCCTGGCGCAAGGGCCGCGTCCTGGCGCAGAAGGTCCAGAGCGTCGCGCTGGCCGCGGCCCGCGAGGAGGTGCTCGTGGCCCGGCGCGAACCGGGGGTCGACCCCGAGGCCGCCGACCGGGTGCTGCGCCGCCTGGACCTGCGCACGGTGCTGCTCGACTGACGCGCCGGACCCGCCACGTGGTCAGCTGCGGCTGTTCGAGGGCCGCAGTCGACAGCCACACGTGACGACGTGGGGGTCCGGGGCTAGGTGACGGTGACGACGATCCCGGGCCAGCCCGTCGCGCCGTCCGGGACGGGATCGGCGGCGTTCTCGGTCTGGGTCGTGCCGTCGGCGTTGGTGGCGCGGGCGCGGATCGAGTGCCGCCCGGCCGGCAGGTCCACGACCGTGCGCCACATCCGCCACGTGTCGCCGCTGACCTCGGTGGCCAGCTCGGTGGTCTGCCACGCGCCGCCGTCCACCTGGATCTCGACCTTGGATATGCCGTCGGGTTGCGACCACGCGATGCCCGCGACCGGCACCTTCCCGGCCTTCGGGCCGGCGTCGGCGCGCGGGGTGTCGATGCGGCACTCGGTCTTGATCGGCCCCTCCGACGACCAGCCGCGGTCCACCCAGTACGCGCTGCGCGCCTCGAACGTCGTGAGCTCCAGGTCGGTGACCCACTTGGTGGCCGAGACGTAGCCGTACAGGCCCGGCACCACCATGCGCACGGGGAAGCCGTGCTCGGGCGGCAGCGCCTCCCCGTTCATCCCGACGGCCAGCAGCGCGCCCCGGTCCTTCTCCATGATCACGTCGACGGGGGTGCCGGCGGTCCAGGAGTCGCTGCTGGTGGACAGCACCTGGGTGGCGTCGGGCCGCACGCCCGCCTCCAGCAGGATCGAGCGCAGGTCGACGCCGACGAAGTTCGTGGTGGAGATGAGGTCGCCGCCCACCTCGTCGGAGACGCACAGCATCGTGACCGTGCGCTCGACGAGCGGGCGGGCCATCAGGTCGTCGAAGGTCAGGCGGATCTCGGTGTCGACCATGCCGTGGATGCGCAGCGACCAGTTCGCCGCGGTGAGGTTCGGGATCCGCAACGCCGTGTCGATGCGGTAGAAGTCGGCGTTCGCGGTGAGGAAGGTCGGCGTGCCCAGGTCGGGGAACGCGGCCGAGGCCGGGATCGCCGGGGCCCGTTCGGCGAGCGTGGCCGAGGCCAGCCGGCTGGTGACGGCGGCGCGGGAGCCGCCGGCGTCGCCGCCGAGCCACTGCCCGATGCCACCGGTGGCGAGCGCGCCGAACCCGACGGCGGCCGACGAGCCCGCGAGCATCGTGCGCCGCGAGAGCTCGCCGCGGGCCGGGCGCCGGGGCGGTACCGCCGCGTCGAGGGCCAGCGCGTGCAGCCGGCGCAGCACGGTGACGCCGGTGGCGAGCGCCGCGGCGGGTGCGAGCAGGTCGAGGGGGGAGAACGTCGGCGAGATCATCACGGCGGCGATCCCGAGCAGGCCCAGCACCACCACGACCACGACGGCGGGCCGTGGCTGCGACCGGGACGCGAGCCCCGCCGCCACGGCCACCAGCAGCAGCACGACGCCGACGCCCGCGAGCAGCACCGGCTTGTCGGCCGTGCCGAACGTGGTCTTCGCGAACTCGACGAGCCACGCGGGCGCGAACCGGATCACGGTGTTGCCGACGGCGAGGTAGGGCGACGAGGGCGGGGAGACGACCCCGGCCACCAGGTGGCCCACCCCGAGCGCGGCCCCGACGGCCAGCACGCCGAGCGTGGCGGCGTAGCGGCGCGAGAGCGACGGGGCGCGGGTCGGCGTGGGGGTGCTGGTCGTGCTCACCGTTCCAGTCTGGCCCGGCCTGCGACGGCGTGCGGCCGGGACTTCTTACGGAGTCGCGACGGCCGCCAGCTCGTCGAGGCGGCGCAACGTGGCGTCCTCGTCCAGGGTGGGCAGCGCCAGCGTCACCTCGTCGACGCCCGCCTCCGCGTACCCGGCCAGCACGGCCGGGTCGGGCGGGGCCGAGAACACCGTGAACGGCACCTTCTCCCGGCCCTGGTCGGCGAGCCAGCCCCGCACCCGGACGATCTCCTCGGGCGACGTCCGGGCCCGGGGAAGCCAGGCGTCGCCGTACTCGACGAGCCGCCGCAGGGCCGCCGGGCTCTCGCCGCCCAGGTAGATCGGCGGGTGCGGTCGCTGCACCGGCTTCGGCCAGGAGAAGATCGGGTCGAAGTCGATCTGCGTGCCGTGGAACTCGGCCTCGTCGTCGGCCCAGATGGCCTTCAGCGCGGCGAGCTGCTCATCCATCCGCTTCCCGCGGGTGGTGGGGTCGACGCCGTGGTTGGCCATCTCCTCGCGGTTCCACCCGGCTCCGACGCCGAACGCGACGCGGCCGTCGGAGATGACGTCCAGGCTCGCCACCTCCTTCGCGGTGTGGATCACGTCGCGCTGGGGGAGCAGCGCGATCCCGGTGCCCAGCGTCAGGGTCGAGGTGGCCGCGGCCACCGCCGCCAGCGCGACGAACGGGTCGAGCGTGCGGTAGTAGATCCGCGGCAGCTCCCCGCCGCCCGGGTAGGGCGACTCGCGGCGGACGGGGATGTGGGAGTGCTCCGCGAGGAACAGCGAGCCGAACCCGCGTTCCTCCAGCGCACGGCCGAGCGCGGCCGGGCGGATGCCCTCGTCGGTGATGAACGTGGCGATACCGAACCTCATGGTCACTTCGTACCTCAGAACGGCCCGGTCAGCTCGCCCAGCCGCGTGGTGAGCCGGATGTTCTCGGCGTAGTCGACGGGGCACGCGATCACGGAGACGCCGTCGTCGGCGAGCGCGGCCCGCAGGGTGGGCAGCAGCTCGTCGGCGGCGCCGATCCGGTAGCCCGTCGCCCCGAAGCTCTCGGCGTAGGCCACGAAGTCGGGGTTCTGGAACCGCACCGAGGAGTGCCGGCCCAGCTCCAGGTCCATCTTCCACTCGATGAGGCCGTAGGCGTCGTCCTGCCAGATCAGCACGGTCAGCGGGATGCGCTCGCGGATCGCCGTCTCGATCTCCTGGCTGTGCATGAGGAACGAGCCGTCGCCCACCGCGGCCAGCGTGCGGACCTCCGGCTTCGCCAGCGCGGTGGCGATCGCGCCGGGCAGCGCGAACCCCATCGTCGACAGGCCGTTGGACAGCAGGCACGTGTTGGCCGCGTAGGTCGGGTAGAGCCGGGCCATCCACATCTTCACCGCCCCGGTGTCGGCCAGCACGATGTCGTCGCGGTCCAGGGCCTCGCGGGTGTCGACGACCACGCGCTGCGGGCTCAGCGGGAAGCGGTCGTCGGCCGCGCCGCGCTCCAGCTCCTCGGCCAGCAGCGCCCGGATCCTGGCGGTGCCGGGCCCGACGCCCGGCTGCCGGGTGACCGCGGTGCGCAGCGCGTCGAGCGAGCGGGAGATGTCGCCCTCGATGCCGACGGCCACCGGGTAGTGCACGTCCACCTCGGCGGCGAACCGGTGCACGTGCACGATCTGCTTGTCGCTCAAGGGATTGATCTTGACGGGGTCGAACTCCTGGAGCTCGTAGCCGACCGCGACGATCACGTCGGCCTCGGCGAACTCGAAGTTGACGTAGTCGTCGCGCATGAACCCGATGGCGCCCAGGGCCAGCTCGTGGTCGTCGGGGAACACACCCTTGCCGTGGAACGTGGTGGCCACCGGCACCTGCCAGGCCTCGGCCAGCGCGAGCAGGGCGGCCCCGGCGTCGTCACGGGCCGCGCCGTGCCCGGCGAGCAGCACGGGGCGGCGGGCGGCGTCGAGGATCTGCCGCGCCCGCTCGACCTGGCCGGGGGAGGGCTCCTCGGCACGCACCCGCGCGACCGGCAGCGGGGCGGCGCCGTCCGGCACCGGTGCGGCCTCGACGTCCTGCGGCACGGCGAGGTAGGTGGCGCCGGGCCGTTCGCTCTGGGCGGTCTTGAACGCGCGGCGCACCATCTCCGGCACCGCGGCGGGCCCGGGCACGAGGTCGGACCACTTGGTGATCGGGCGGAACATCGCCACGAGGTCGACGGCCTGGTGCGACTCCTTGTAGATCCGGTCCAGCCCCACCTGCGCCGACAGCGCCACCAGCGGCGTCGAGTTGGTCTGGGCGTCGGCCACGCCGAGCTGGAGGTTGATGGCACCCGGCCCGAGCGTGGCGCTGCAGACCCCGGCCTTCCCGGTCAGCCGCCCGTACATCTCGGCCATGAACGACGCGGCCTGCTCGTGGCGGGTGAGGACGTAGCGGATCCCGGAGCGTTCCAGGGCGTCGACGAAGTGGATGTTCTCCTCGCCGGGGATGCCGAAGACGAACTCGACGCCCTCGGCCTCCAGGCACGCGACGATCAGTTCAGCTGTAGTGGGCACACCGCGGACACTAGTTCTCCAGCCAGCCGTACACCGTCTGCGGCGAGACGCCCAGTGCCCGCGCCATCGCCCGCACCTCGGCACCCGCCGCCTTGCCGGCGCGGGCGAGCTCGCGCTGGCGGGCCTGCAGCTCGTCGATCCGGGTCGTGACCTCGGCCATGTCGTCGAGCAGGCCCAGCACCTCGGGGCTCGCCGCCGACCGGGACCGGCCGGCTCCGGGGCGGGGGAAGTCCCGGACGGCGTCGGGATCCCAGCGCTTCTGCGGCCCCGGCAGCGGCGGCGGTGCCTGACCGCGCGAGACGTAGCCGAGCCACGTCGGTGTCTTCACGCCCCACGCCTCGGCGCACTGCTGGCTGGTCCACGTCTCCGGCACGGGAGGCAGTCTTGCTTCCGTCACGCGCCGGAGCATTCCAGGGCGCGCGCGATCGGGACACCCGGTCGGTAGGCCAGGTGCAGGTGGCTCGGGGCGTCGAGGACGGTGAGGTCGGCGTGCATGCCGGGCGCGATCACGCCGATGTCGCTGCGCCGCAGCGCCCGCGCGGCCCCTGCGGTGGCCGCCCACAACGCCTCGGCCGGCGTCATCCCCATCTCGCGCACGGCCAGGGCGATCATCAGCGGCATCGACGAGGAGAAGCACGTGCCCGGGTTGCAGTCGGTGGCCAGCGCCACCGTGGCCCCGGCGTCCAGCAGCCGGCGCGCGTCCGGGTAGGGCGACCGGGTGGAGAACTCGACGCCCGGCAGCAGCGTGGCCACGGTGTCGCCGACGGCCAGCGCGTCGACGTCGGCGTCGGACAGGTGGGTGCAGTGGTCGACGCTCGCCGCGCCCAGTTCCACGGCCAGCCCCACGCCGGGCCCGGCCGCGAGCTGGTTGCCGTGCACCCGCAGTCCCAGCCCGGCGGCGCGCCCGGCCTCCAGCACCGTGCGGGCCTCGTCGGCGTCGAAGGCGTGCGGGCTGGCGGGCTCGCAGAACACGTCGATCCAGCGGGCGTACGGCGCGCACGCCGCCAGCATCTCCCCGGCGACCAGGCGGACGTACGCGTCGCGGGCCGCCCCGGCCGGGACGACGTGGGCGCCGAGGAACGTGGTCTCGGAGGTGACCTCGCCGGCCAGCCGCAGCGCGCGGCGCTCGTCGTCGACGGTGAGGCCGTAGCCGCTCTTGATCTCCACGGTGGTGGTGCCCTGCGCGCGCATCTCCGCGACGCGGGCTGCCAGCAGCGCGCGCAGGTCGTCGTCGGACGCGGCGCGGGTGGCGGCCACGGTGGAGGCGATTCCGCCACCGTCGTAGGCCTGGCCGGCCATGCGGGCGGCGAACTCGGCGGAGCGGTCACCGGCGAAGACGAGGTGGGCGTGGGAGTCGACGAACCCCGGGACCACGGCGCGGCCACCGAGGTCGACGCGGGTGTCGGCCGGGGGCGCGTCGGCGGCCCGGCCCACCCACCGGACGAGGCCGTCGGCGTGCACGAGGGCGGCGTCGGTCAGCGAGCCGAGCTCCGGGTGGTGCGTGACGAGCTCGCTGATCCCGGTGACGAGAGTGCTCACGGTTCCATCCTGGCGACGTGGGGCGCGCGTTCCGTACGCCACGCGCGCGGCGGGACGCGAGCGTCGGGCCGGAACGCGCGCGCGGGGCTCATCGGTCCACCCACAGCGGGGTGATCGCGGCGTGGAGGGCGCCGCCGACGTCGCCCAGGCGGTGGTGGCCGCCGTCGACGACCACCTCGCCGTCCACCAGCACCGTGTCGACGTCGGCGGCGGTCGCGGCGAACAGGATCTGCGCCGGGTCGGTGCCCGCGGTGCGGACGGTGTCGGTGCGCATGGCCACCAGGTCGGCCGGCGCGCCCACCTCGAGCCGCCCCGCGTCCGGGCGGCCGAGAGCCGCGTGCGCGGTGAGGGCGGCCAGCAGGTCGGCGGGGGTGAACCGGCCACGCTCCCCGGTGGCCAGCCGCTCGTGCATCTCCATTGCGCGGGCCTCCTCGACCAGGTCCGTGACGGCCTGCTGGTCGCTGCCCAGCGACAGCGTCACGCCGGCGTCACGCAGGGCGCGCGCGGGGCCGATGCCGTCGGCGAGGTCGCGCTCGGTTGTGGGGCAGAAGCACGCGCCGGTGCCGGTGGCGCCGAGCAGGGCGATGTCGCCGCCGGTCAGGTGGGTGGCGTGCACCGCCGTCGTCGCGGGGGAGAGCACGCCCTCGGCGGCCAGCAGCCCGGTCGGGGTGAGGCCGTGGCGGGCGAGGCAGGCGGCGTTCTCGGCGGGCTGCTCGGAGAGGTGCACGTGCAGCGGGCGGCCCGCCGCGGCGGCTGCGACCTCCTTGAGCGCTTCTCGGGGCACGGCACGCACCGAGTGCACGGCCACGCCGTCCGCGTCGGCCGCGCGAACGGCCCAGGCGTCGACGTCGCGGTCGGCGAACCGCACCTGGACCTCGTCGAGCGGCGCGTCGAAGCCGCCGGTCAGGTAGCAGGTGTCGAGCAGCGTCAGCCGGATGCCGGCGTCGACCGCGGCCTGGCGCAGGGCGTGGTCCATGGCGGCGGGGTCGGCGTAGGGGCGCCCGCCCGGGGCGTGGTGCAGGTAGTGGAACTCCGCCACCGCCGTGACCCCGCCCAGCGCCATCTCCGCGTAGGTGGCGCGGGCGAGGGCCAGGTAGGAGTCGGGGTCGAGCCGTGTGGCCACGGCGTACATCCGCTCCCGCCACGTCCAGAACGTGCCGCCCCGGTCGTGGGTGCGCCCGCGCAAGGCCCGGTGGAACGCGTGGCAGTGGGCGTTGGCGAAGCCGGGGAGCACCACGCCGGGCAGCCGGACGGCCGAGCCGGCGGCCGTGCCGGGCGTGACGGAGGTGAAGAGCCCGTCCGCGACGGTCAGGGTGACGGCGGTGGCGGGTCCGCCGGGGAGCAGGGCGTGCGCGGCCCAGTAGTGCGTGGCCCCATCGCCGTGATCACCGTCCGGGGACGCCGGGCCGGCTGTGGCGCGGTCGGCAGCCCCGACACGGTGATCACGGGCGGAGGGCGGCGTCACCGGGCCAGCTCCTCTGCGACCGTGGCCAGCGCCGCGACGCCCGCGAGGCAGTCGTCGCGCTCGGCGAACTCGGCGGGGGAGTGCGAGACGCCGGTCGGGTTGCGGACGAACAACATCGCCGTGGGGACGCCCGCCGCGCTGAGGATGCCGGCGTCGTGCCCGGCGCCGGTGGCGAGGACGGGGGCGTCGTCCAACAGCGCGGACAGCCGACCGGCGAGGTCCGTGGGGAAGGGGGTGATGCCGGTCCACGACTCCTCCGTGAGGGTGCCCCGGCGGTCCTCCACCAGTGACGTGAGATCGGCGATCACGGCCCGCACCCGCGCCTCGTCGTCGCCCCGGGCGTCGACCCAGCCGGTGACCAGCGACGGGATCGCGTTCACGCCGTTGGGCTCGACCCGCACCTTGCCGCACGTGGCCACCGCGTCGTGCTTCTCGGCGGCCTCCCGGGCGGCGAGGACGAGCGACGCGAACGCGAGCATCGGATCGTCGCGGTCGGCGAGCAGGGTGGTGCCCGCGTGGTTGGCCTCGCCGGGCAGGTCGACGCGCCACCGCCCGTGCGGCCGGATCGCCGACCCCACCGCCACGGCCCGGTCGAGGTCGGCCAGCCCGCGCCCCTGCTCCACGTGCAGCTCGACGAACGTGCCGACGCGGCGCAGCGTCTCGGCGTCGGTTCCGAGGTGGGCGGGGTCGTGGCCGGCGCGGGTCATCGCCTCGGCCATCGTGATCCCGTCGGCGTCGGTCAGGCCGCGGGCGCGGACGGCGTCCAGTGCGCCGGTGAGGATCCGCGATCCGGCGCACGCGATGCCGAACCGGGCGCCCTCCTCGTCGCAGAAGTGGGCGACGGCGATCGGCCGCGACGGCGTGAACCCCCTGTCCCGCACCGCGTCCAACGCCGCGAACGCCGAGACGACGCCGAGCGGCCCGTCGAACGCGCCGCCGTCGGGGACCGAGTCGAGGTGCGAGCCGAGCACGAGGCCGGGCCCGTCGGCGTCGGGATCGCCCCACCAGGCCCACTGGTTGCCGGCCCGGTCGGTGACGAGATCGAGCCCCCGCGCGGCGGCCTCACCGGCGAACCACTCGCGCAGCGTCGCGTCCTCGGAGGTCCACGCCGAGCGCCGGTACCCACCGGAACGCGCGTCCCGGCCGACGGGGGCCAGGTCGCCCCACATCCGGTCCCATGGCAACAGAGCCACGTTCATGCCACCTCGTTGCGGCACCGTGGCTCTGCTGCAGGTCGGGTCACGCGCCCTCCCGCATGGGCAGGCGCAGGCCCTGCTCCACCGCCTTGTCCACCGCCGAGTCGTAGCCGGCGTCGGCGTGGCGCAGGACGCCCATCCCGGGGTCGTTCGTCAGGACCCGTTCGATCTTCTGTGCCGCCAGCGGCGTGCCGTCGGCCACCGTGACCTGGCCGGCGTGCAGGGAGCGGCCGATGCCGACGCCGCCGCCGTGGTGGATCGACACCCACGTCGCACCCGACGACGTGGCGGTCAGCGCATTGAGCAGCGGCCAGTCGGCGATGGCGTCGGAGCCGTCGGCCATGGCCTCGGTCTCGCGGTAGGGGGAGGCGACCGATCCGGTGTCGAGGTGGTCGCGGCCGATCGCGATCGGCGCCGACACCCGGCCGTCGGCCACCATCTCGTTGAACAGCGCTCCCGCCTTGTCGCGCTCGCCCTGCCCGAGCCAGCAGATGCGGGCGGGCAGGCCCTGGAACGCGACCTTGTCCTGGGCGGCGCGGATCCAGCGGTGCAGGTGGTCGTTGTCGGGGAACAGGTCCAGCACGGCCTCGTCGGTGGCGTGGATGTCGGCCGGGTCGCCCGAGAGCGCCACCCAGCGGAACGGACCCTTGCCCTCGCAGAACAGCGGCCGGATGTAGGCGGGCACGAACCCGGGGAAGGCGAACGCCCGGTCGTAGCCGCCCTGGCGGGCCTCGTCGCGGATGGAGTTGCCGTAGTCGAACACCTCGGCGCCCGCGTCCTGGAACCCGACCATCGCCTCGACGTGGCGGGCCATCGACTCCCGCGCGCGGTCGGTGAACTCCTCGGGCTTGGCCGCGGCGTAGTCGGGCCAGTCGTCGACGTCGATGCCGGCGGGGAGGTAGGACAGCGGGTCGTGGGCGGAGGTCTGGTCGGTGACGACGTCGACGTCGACGCCGCGGCGCAGCAGCTCGGGCAGCACCTCGGCGCAGTTGCCGACGACGCCGACCGAGAGGGCCTTGCGCGAAGCTCTGCTCTGCACACAGATGCGCACCGCCTCGTCGAGCGAGCCCGCGAGCACGTCGAGGTAGCGGTGCTCGACCCGCCGCTGGAGCCGCGTGCCGTCGACGTCGATGACGAGGCAGACGCCGCCGTTCAGCGTGACCGCGAGGGGCTGCGCACCGCCCATGCCGCCGCACCCACCGGTGACCGTCAGCGTGCCGGCCAGCGTCCCGCCGAACTTCTTGGCGGCGACGGCGGCGAACGTCTCGTAGGTGCCCTGCAGGATGCCCTGGGTGCCGATGTAGATCCACGATCCGGCCGTCATCTGGCCGTACATGGTCAGCCCGAGCTTCTCCAGACGGCGGAACTCCGGCCAGGTCGACCAGTCGCCGACGAGGTTGGAGTTGGCGATCAGCACCCGCGGCGCCCACTCGTGCGTGCGCAGCACCCCGACCGGCTTGCCGGACTGGACGAGCATCGTCTCGTCGTCGGCCAGCGTGGTGAGCGTGCGGACCATGGCGTCGAAGGAACGCCAGTCGCGCGCGGCCCGGCCGGTGCCGCCGTAGACGACGAGGTCATCGGGCCGCTCGGCCACGTCGGGGTCGAGGTTGTTCTGCAGCATGCGCAGCGGGGCCTCGGTCTGCCACGACCGGGCGGTGAGGGCGGTGCCGCGCGGAGCGCGGACGGGACGGGCGCCTTCCATGGGTCTCTCTCCTCGGGTCAGGGGTCGCACGGGCGCGTCAGCGCACGGTGCTTCAGCGCAGGGGGCCGGTGACGGACTCGGCGGCCGCGACGGCGCCGCCGGACAGGACGTACCGGAACGCCGCCTCGATCTCGGGTGCGAGGTACCGGTCCGGGCCGGGCCCGGCGGCGACCTCGCGCAGCCCCGCGACGACGGCGGCGGTCGCCGGGGCGGGGGTGAACGGGGCACGCAGGTCCAGCCCACGCGCGGCGGTGAGCAGCTCGACCGCCACGACGCGACCCAGGCCGTCGACGGCTCGACGCAGCTTGCGCGCCGCCGACCAGCCCATCGACACGTGGTCCTCCTGCATCGCGCTCGACGGGATCGAGTCCACCGACGCGGGCACGGCGAGGCGCTTGAGCTCCGAGACGATCGCGGCCTGGGTGTACTGGGCGATCATGTGGCCGGAGTCGACGCCGGGGTCGTCGGCGAGGAACGCGGGCAGGCCGTTGCTGCGCGAGACGTCGAGGAAGCGGTCGGTGCGCCGCTCGCTCATCGACGCGATGTCGGCGGCGGCGATCGCCAGGAAGTCGAGTACGTAGCCGACGGGGGCACCGTGGAAGTTGCCGTTGCTCTCGACGCGCCCGTCGGGCGTGACGACGGGGTTGTCGACGGCCGCCGCCAGCTCGCGCTCCGCCACCGCCGACGCGTGCGCGAGGGTGTCGCGGGCCGCACCGTGCACCTGGGGGGCGCAGCGCAGCGAGTACGCGTCCTGGACCCGGGTGCACTCGGGGTTGCGGTGGCTCTCCATGACGGCGGAGCCGGCGAGCAGCGCGCGCAGGTTGGCGGCGCTGTCGGCCTGGCCGGGGTGCGGGCGCAGGGCCTGCAGGTCGGCGGCGAACACCGCGTCGGTGCCCAGCAGCGCCTCCACGCTCATGGCGGCGGTGATGTCGGCGGTGCGCAGCAGCGTCCACAGATCGGCACACGCCATGACCAGCATGCCGAGCATGCCGTCGGTGCCGTTGATGAGCGCGAGGCCCTCCTTCTCCCGCAGGACGACCGGCTCGATCCCTGCGGCGGCCAGCGCCTGTGCGGCGGACATCAGCACCCCGTCGGCGTCGCGGATCTCGCCCTCGCCCATGGCGGCGAGCGCGCAGTGCGACAGCGGGGCCAGGTCACCCGAGCAGCCGAGCGAGCCGTACTCGCGCACCACCGGCGTGATGCCGGCCGTGAGCATGTCGGCGTAGACGCGGGCGGTCTCGGGGCGGATGCCGGTGCGGCCCGTGGCCAGCGTGGACAGGCGCAGCAGCATCAGCGCGCGCACCACCTCGCGCTCGACCTCGTTGCCCGATCCGGCCGCGTGCGACCGCACCAGGCTGCGCTGCAGCTGGGCGCGCAGCTCGGTGGGGATGGAACGGGTGGCGAGCGCGCCGAAGCCGGTGGAGACGCCGTAGTGCGGGACGACGTCGTGGGCGAGCGCCTCCACCACCTTGCGGCTCAGGGCGATCTCGGCGCCGGCCTCGGGGCTCACGTCGACCGGTGCGCCGCCGCGGGCGACGTCGAGGACTTCCTGGAACGTGAGGGGGCCGACACCGACCGTGACTGCGTGCATCACTCCATGGGACACCTGCCGCACACGCCTCCACCATGGCCCGCGGCCCGAAGATGTCCGGGATCCCGGACAGTTGGCTACCCTGCTCCGGATGGCCGAACAGGTGAAGGTCCCCGCAGCTCAGCAGGTTCTGGCGATCCTGGCCCACCTCGGACGCCAGGCCGGTCCGGTGCCCGCCGCGGCGATCGCGCGCGATCTGGAGCTGCCCCGCTCCACCGTCTACCAGCTGCTCGCTGCACTCGCGACCAGCGGTTTCGTCGTCCATCTCGTCGACGAGCGGCGCTTCTGCCTCGGCGTCGCCGCGTACGAGCTGGGCACCGGCTACAGCCGCCAGGAACCCCTCACGCGGCTGGCCCGGGTACCGCTCGCCCGCCTCGCCGACCGCACCGGCCACACGGCCCACCTGGCGGTGATGCACGGCCGGGAGGTCATCTACGTGATCGAGGAGCGCGCGCCGGGCCGCCCGCCGCTGGTGACCGACGTCGGCGTGCGCCTGCCGGCTCCGCTCACCGCCAGTGGCCGCGCGATGCTCGCCGCGCTGCCGGCCGCGCACCTGAAGGCCCTCTTCCCGACCGCGGACGCCTTCGTGACCCGGCACGGCGTCGGCCCCCGCTCGCTCTCGGCGCTGCGCCGGCTGCTGGTGGACACCCGCCGGCTCGGCCACGCCGCCGAGGACGGGGAGGTGACGCCGGGCTTCGCGTCGGTGGCCGTGGCCGTGCGCGACCACGCCCACCATCCCGTGGCCGCCGTGGCCGTCACGTTCCCCCACGGTGCGGGTGACCCGACGCTGGTGGACGAGGTGGCCCGCACGGCCCGGGCGATCACAAACCGGATCGGCGGGGAGATCACGGCCTGACCGGACAGGCCGCCGTCCCGCGCGTTCGCGCTGTGCCCGGCCGCTAACGGTGGTGGCGCCGTGCTCACCGTCGTGTCGGTGCTGTCCTGGTTCCATTCGGCGGTTCCGGCGCCGACAACGCGGCGACGGCGGCCGCGTGGGCCCAGACCGACGCCGCGCGCCAGCAGCTCGCGCCGCCGGGCATCACCACCACGGCCCTGCCCGTCGGCTCCAGGGACACCGACATGATCGCCCACATCGACGCGCCCGAGAACGCCCCGGCCACCCCGGCGCTCGACGGTGTGCAGGCCGGCGTGGGCGAGGTGCTCGCCGACGACCTGAGCCGGCAGGTGCGTGGCGCGCTCGCCGGTGGCGCCGAGGCGCTCTACCCGAGCCGGGCCGCCGTCGCCTGATCCGCGAGCGGCGTGGGTGTGAGCTCGCCGCCCTCGATGCGGTCGCGCAGCACGAACTTCTGGATCTTGCCGGTCGGCGTGGCGGGCAGGGCGTCGACGAGGAACCAGCCCGCCGGGGTCTTGAACGCGGCCATCCGCTCGCGGCAGAAGGCGCGCAGCTCGTCGGGGGTGGGTGGGTCGGCCGGATCCACCGGCCGGATCGCGGCGTTCACCGTCTCGCCCCAGGTCGGGTGCGGAATGCCGAGCACCGCGGTCTCCGCGACCTTCGGGTGGGCGAGCAGCGTGTCCTCGATCTCGCGCGGGTAGATGTTCACGCCGCCCCGGATGATCATGTCCTTGAGGCGACCGGTGATGGTGAGGAAGCCGCGGTCGTCCATCGCCCCGAGGTCGCCGGAATGCAGCCAGCCGTCGGGCGTGATGGCCTCGGCGGTGGCCTCCGGGAGCTCGAAGTAGGAGTGCATCGTCTGGTACCCGCGCACGCAGATCTCGCCGGACTCGCCCAGCGGCATCGTCTCGCCCGTGACCGGGTCGGCGATCCGGACCTCGGCCTGGGGGAGCGGACGTCCGATCGTGGCGGACTGGTCCTCCGGGCTGTCGTCGGTGCCGGTCTGGGCGATGACGCCGTGCATCTCGGTCTGGCCGAACAGGATGCTGAACCGGCAGTCCAGCGTCTCCTGCGTGCGGCGCACCAGCTCGGCGGGCACGAACGAGGCGCCCGACAGCACCGTCTCGATGCTCGACAGGTCGCGTGAGGCCCGCTCGGGGTGGTCGAGCACCGCGATCAGCATCGTCGGCACCAGCAGCATGACCGTGCCGCGGTAGGTCTCGGTCAGCTCGAGCTGCAGGCCGGGCTCGAAGCCCGGCATGAGCACGTAGGTGCCGCGTTGCGACAGCGTGCCGATGCCGGTGACGGCGCCGCCGCCGATGTGGAACATGGGCATGGAGTTGATGCAGACCGCCCCGTCGGAGGCGTCGGCGCGCAGGAACACGAACCGCGACGCGTTGACGATGCCGCGGTGGTGCAGCAGCGCGCCCCTGGGGAAGCCGGTGGTGCCGGAGGTGTACTGGATCTGCAGGTGGTCGTCGGGGGTGATCTCGGGCAGGGCGGCGGCCGGGTCGCCGGAACCGAGGTAGGCGTCCCAGTCCGACAGCGACACCGTCTGCCGCAGCGCCGGTGCTCCTCCGCGGGCCGCCTCGACCGCCGCCGCCATGTCGAAGCCGCGGTAGGCGTCGGCGTGCAGGAGGACCGCCGCGCGCGACTGCGTGAGCACGTACTCCAGCTCGGCCTGCCGGTAGGCGGGGTTGACCGGAACCAGCACCATCCCGGCGAGACTCACGCCGTGCTGCACGACGAGCCACTCCGCGCAGTTGGGCGCCCAGATCGCGACGCGCTCGCCCGGACCGAAGCGGGACAGCAGGGCGCGGGCGATCCGCTCGGCGTCGGCCAGCAGTTCGGCGTAGGTCCAGCTGCGACGCAGCGTGGGATCGGCCACGGCGTCGACGAGCGCGACGCGGTCGGGCACCTCCGACGCGGCCCGGCGCAGCATCCCGGCGACGGTCTCCTCGAGCAGGGGGAGTTCCTCGTCGGCGGGCCGGTAGGACTCGGTGAGGGCCGGCATGCGTCCTCCTGCGTCGGTGGCGGGGTTGGTGGGGTGGTCTGCGTCACGTGCGAAAATAGCCTACACAGCGCGGTCCTGAGGCGCTAGAGGTGTCGAAGGTTGACGATCACGGCTGGTCGGCACCTATGGCGGACACCATGCGCGACGCAGTGGCCTCGACTGTCGACCTGCTCCTCAGTCCCTACGGCGGCCCGGAACACCTCTTCCGGATGGGCGCGATCGCCACGGTCGGCCTGCGTCCGGCCGGGCGTGAGTGATCCCTAGACTGCTCCGATGCCCTCGGTCGGCGGGCTCGTCGTGAGCCCCGGAAGCGCACGGTCACTGCTGCTCACGGTGCTCGGTGAGCTGGTGCTGCCCGCCGGTCGGCCGGTGTGGACGTCGTCGCTGCTGCACGTGCTCACCGGCGTCGGCGTCGAGGAGCAGACGGCGCGCCAGGCCATCGCCCGCGGTGCGGCGGCCGGCTGGATCGTCGGCGAGCGGCACGGCCGCGAGGTGCGCTGGGAGATCACCCCGGCTGGCCGGCAGCTCATCTCCGACGGCGCCCGGCGCGTCTACTCGCTCAGCGCGGCGCCCGAGTGGGACGGCCGCTGGCTCATCCTGCTGATCACCATCCCGCAGAGCCTGCGCACCGTCCGCAAGAAGCTCTACGGCGCGCTGAGCTGGGCGGGCTTCGGCAACCCGACGCCGGGCGTCTGGCTCACCCCGCATCCGGAGCGGGCCGCGGAGGCGCGGCGGGTGGTCGCCGACCTGGGGCTGCGGGAGTCGACGTTGTCGTTCACCGGCTCGTCGACCGACGTGGGCCTGTCCGACGCCGAGATCGTGCAGCGCGCCTGGGACCTCGACGGCCTCGTCGCGATGTACGACGAGCTGCTGCGCACCTACGACGGCGCGCGCCCCGAGCCGGGCGACCCGGTGCTGCTCACCCACGTGGAGCTGGTGAGCCAGTGGCAGCGCTTCCCGTTCGTCGACCCCCAGCTGCCCGAGGCCCTGCTGCCGGACTGGATCGGGCGGCGGGCGGCGGCGATGTTCCAGCAGCTGCGCACCGAGTGGTACGACGACGCCCACGCCCGCTGGAAAGAGGTCGTCGAGGAGACCTCGCCCGGCTGACCGCCCCCGAGCGGTGATCAAGGCGCCAATGTCGCTGATCGATCACCACGGACGACCACCCGCCTTGATCGCCTGCCGCGTGGAGCCGACCTCGTGCTGGTGCACCATCCCGGCGTCCTTGATCAGGCCGACGTAGATGCCGGGGAAGCCCGCCGAGGTCGTCAGGACCGTGAGCTGGCGGCGTGGGCTGCGGTCCGGCGGCGGGCGTCGAGCACCACCTGGATGTAGCGGTTGCTGATCGGTCCCATGCGTGACACTCTACATCACAAGCAATCGGGTATCATTGAGTGTAGGAGATCGCGTGAAGGGTCGGGTGCAGGGGAAGGTCGTGCTGGTCACCGGCGCGGCACGGGGGCAGGGGCGCAGCCACGCACTGACCCTCGCCGAGCACGGCGCCGACATCATCGCGGTGGACGTCTGCGCCGACAACGCCTCCGCCGAGTACCCGATGGCCACCCCCGACGACCTGGCCCGGACGGTCAAGGGCGTGGAGGCGCTGGACCGCCGGATCGTCGCGGTGCGGGCCGACGTCCGCGACAGGGACGCGCTCACTGCCGCGGTCGCCGAGGGGGTGGCGCAGCTCGGGCGCCTCGACGTGGCCGTGGCCAATGCGGGTGTCTGCATCCTCAAGCCGTGGGACGAGGTGACACCGCAGATCTGGGAGGACACGATCTCCGTCGGGCTCACCGGCGTCTGGAACACGATGACGGTGGCCGCCCCCCACCTCGTCGCGGCCGGTGGGGGCTCGATCATCGCCACCGGCTCCACGGCGGCGCTGAAGGGTGTGCCGTTCCTCGCGCCGTACGTCGCGGCCAAGCACGGGGTGGTCGGGCTGGCGCAGGTGATGGCCAACGAGCTGGGGCGCCACCACATCCGCGTCAACACGGTGCACCCCACCGGTGTCCGTACGACGCTGGTGGACGGCCTGGCCGACATGGACCGCCTCATCGCCGACAACCCCGGCGTCGGCGGGATCTTCATGAACTCGCTGCCGGTGAAGTTCATCGAGCCGCGCGACGTCAGCGACGCGGTGCTGTACCTGGCGAGCGACGAGTCGCGCTACGTCACGGGCCTGAGCCTGACGGTGGACGCGGGCAACACGAACCGCTGAGGGTTCGCGGCCCCGACGTCGTGCCCCTCACGGCAGGAGCGCCGCGATCTGCGCCTCGTCGTAACCCAGCGACTCCAGGAGCTCCCTCGTGTGCTGGCCGGCCCGCGGGGGAGGGGCGACCGTGCCGCGGGACGCGCCGTCCCAACGGATGGGGGCGTCCACCGACTCGACGCCCGTGCCCTCCACCTCCAGCCACGCGCCCGTGGCCCGGGCCTGGGGGTCGTCCAGCACCTCGGCGGCGTCCTGGATCGGCGCCCAGAAGACGTCGTACTCGTCGAACACCCCGGACCAGTGCTCGAGGGTGTGGGCGGCGAAGGCCTCGTCCAGGATCGCCACCACCTCGACGCGGTTCCTCGTCAGCGCGCGGGCGCCCGCGAAGCGTTCGTCGTCGCGGAGGTCGGGTCGGTCGATGGCGGCCAGCACCTTCGGCAGCTGCCGGCCCGCCTCCACCCCGACCAGGAAGAACCAGCGGTCGTCGGCGGTGCGGTAGGAGTTGTACATCGGGGTGGGGCACTTCTCCCTGGGGTAGGGGGGCCGCGGCGTCCCTCCCATCGCCTGCGTGCCCAGCTCCCCGGCCAGCGCCCACATGCCGGTGCGCTGCAACGAGGCCTCAACCATGCGGCCGCGGCCGGTCGTCGTGCGTTCGACCAGGGCCGCGCTGATACCGGCCACCGCGGCCATCGCGGTGAACGTGTCGCCGATGCCCGTCCACATCGCCGCCGGGGGGGTGCCCTGGGTGGTGATCGCGTTGGCGACGCCGGCGCGGGCGAAGAAGCCGGCGAGGTCGTAGCCGGCGCGCTCCTGGTCGGGTCCGCCCCAGCCGTAGGCCGACAGCGAGCAGAACACCAGGCGCGGGTACCGGTCCCGCACGAGCGACGGGGCGAGCCCCAGCCGCTCCAGCGCCGACGGCCGCAGGTTCGACAGCAGCACGTCCGCGCCCTCGAGCAACCGCCCGAGCACCTCGCGCCCCGCCTCGCTGCGGACGTCGAGCTCGATGGAGCGCTTGCCCCGGTTCGCCGAGGTGAACGCACCGTTGGGGGCGTCGGGGTTGGCGCCGGCGGAACCCCAGATGGTGCGCATCGGCTCGCCACCGGGCGGTTCGATCTTGACGACGTCGGCGCCCCAGTCGGCGAGCACCCCGCCGGCGGCGGGCGCGGCCATCCAGTGCCCCAGCTCGACCACCCGGATCCCTGCGAGCGGCGCAGGCGCGCTCACGAGAGCGCCCGTGCGCGGACAACAGTGTCCTGGCCCTGTTTCCCGCTCACGACCACGTCCACGCTCTGCGGCCCGCGCGTCTGCCCGCCGCTCCATTCGATGGTCCCGGGATTCGCGAGGCTGAAGTGCGGCATCACCCGCAGCCACTCCTCGATCGCGATGCGCAGCTCCAGTCGGGCGAGGTTGGAGCCCAGGCAGCGGTGCGCCCCGGTGCCGAACGTCAGGTGGCGGTTGCGTCTGCGGTCGATACGCACCTCCTCGGGCGCCTCGAACACCGCGGGATCGCGGTTGGCCGCCCCGAACGGCAGGATCACCCGCTCCCCGGCGTGCACGCACCGCCCGTGCATCTCGACGTCGGACGTGGAGATCCGCCCGACCGTCACCGGCGCGTACGCCCGCAGGAACTCCTCGACCGCCGTGGCCATCAGGGCCGGCTCGGTGAGCAGGCGGTTCCGGTCGTCGTCGTGGGTGGCCAGGTGCCAGATCGACGAGCCGATCGCGCTCCAGGTGGTGTCGGCGCCCGCGATGAGCACGAGGAACGCCGAGCCCAGCTTGTGCTTGCGCGACAACGGTTCGCCGTCCATCTCGGCGTCGACGAGGTAGCTGATGAGGTCGTCGCCGCGCTCTGCGGTGCGCTCGGTGAGCAGCGCGTCGAGGTAGGCGATGATCTCCTTCACCACCTCGGCCCGCACGGCCTGGTCCTGACCGCCGATGCGGATCATCCGCACCATCCACTCGGAGAACCGCCCGCCCGGCGGCACCCCCAGCAGTTCGGTGAGCACGGCGAGCGTGAGGTGCTCGGCGTAGTCGCCCACCGCGTCACCACTGCCGCGGGCGGCGATGCCCTCGGCCAGCGTCCGGGCCTGCGTGCGGATGAAGTTCTCGTACGCGGCGGTGCGCGCGGGCAGGAAGTACGGCATGAGGACGTCGCGCTCGCGCTTGTGCTGCGGCGGGTCGGACGTCAGCGGGGGCAGCAGCAGCCCGCCCGCCGACTCCAGCGGGCCGGCCACCTCGACGGCGCGGGAGGAGAACTGCTCGGGGTTGCGTGCCGCGTCGCGGATGTCGTCGAAGCGCGTGAGCATGTACGACCCGCCCCACGCCTCGGTGTGGGCCACGGGGCAGCCGCTCGCGCGGGCCGCCTCCCACATCGGGGCGGGGTCGTTGCGGTACGCGGCGGAGAAGAGGTCGTACCCGTCGGTCATGGCAATACTCTACGTTCGAGGCGACTGAGTGTCGAGTGATGTACGGTATTGCCCATGACGGTCGAGGAGCTCGGGCGCAACGAGGTGCAGGTGGACGACCCCGACGGCGACTGGACGGCGCCCGGCACGTACGAGGTGGCGGACGGGGTCTACCGGATCCCGCTCCCGCTGCCCCAGGACGGGCTGCGCGCGGTGAACGTCTACGCCGTACGCGACGGTGACGGGCTGGTGCTCGTGGACTCGGGCTGGGCCATCGCCCTGGCCCGGGATCTGCTGGAGCAGTCGCTCAAGGCACTCGACTGCGGGTTCGCCGACGTCCGCCGCTTCCTCGTGACGCACGTGCACCGCGACCACTACACGCTCGCCGTCACGTTGCGCCGGGAGTTCGGGATGCGCGTCAGCATCGGCCGGGACGAGGCCGCCACGCTGCGCACCGGCCGGGATCCCGAGCACGAGCCGTGGGGCGGGCTGCTGCTCCAGCTGCACCGGGGCGGCGGCGACGCGCTGGGCCGTGAGCTGGTGGCCACGATCCCGTCGAACCACGACGTCCGCGACTGGGAGGACCCCGACGACTGGCTCGACGCCCCCGGCGCGGTGTCGCTCGAGTCGGGCACGTGGGAGATGCACCCGACCCCCGGCCACACCCGCGGCCACGTGGTGTTCGTCGACCCGGCCCGCGACGTGATGTTCGCCGGTGACCACGTGCTGCCGCGGATCACGCCGTCCATCGGCTTCGAGCAGGCGCCGTCGGCGCTCCCTCTGGGGGACTACCTGCGATCGTTGCGGCTGGTCCGGGAGCTGCCCGACCGCCGGCTGCTCGCCGCGCACGGTCCGGCCGGGCCGAGCGTGCACGCCCGCGTCGACGAGCTGGTGGAGCACCACGACACCCGGTTGTCACAGGCCCGCGCCGCGGTGGCGGCGGGCGCGGGCACCGCGGCCGAGGCCGCCCGACGGCTGCGCTGGACCCGGCGCGAGCACCCCTACGACGACCTCGACCTCTTCAGCCGCTGCCTCGCGGTCACCGAGACGATGGCGCATCTGGACGTCCTCGCCGCGGGCGGCACGCTGGTGCGCACCGACGAGGACGGGGTGCACCACTACGTGACGGGCTGACCCAGGCGGGCCCAGTGCTCGTCCGAGCCGGGGGCCCACGCCGAGCGGGTGTGGTGCAGGAACCCGGCGGCCTCGACCCCGATCCAGGTGGGCCGGCTGAGCCGGGCGGGCAGCGCGGGATCGAGGTACGGGAACCGTCGCCAGGCCTGCACCAGCTCCACCCGCTGACGGAACGCCGCGCGGGCGTCGTCGGCGCGCAGCCTGCGGAAGCGGTGCAGGAAGTCGGCGTAGTGCCCGGCGAGGTCGTCGAGGTCCCAGGCCTGCTCGACCATCCGCCGCTCGTCGCCGACCGGCCCGAACGCCCCGACGTGGGAGAACGCCAGGTCCGACAGGCCGAGGTCGTCGACGATGTGCGCGACCTCGTCGGCGCGGGCCGTGTGCGGGGTGACCCACAACCCCGCGGTGGGCGACCCCAGACCCGCCCAGGTGAGCCGGGTGCGCAGGTGGTGGCGCAGGTGGCGGTGCGTCTCGGGGACGGTGAGGGTGAGGGCGAGCCACCGGCCGTCCCAGTCGCGGCTCTCGCCCGTGAAGCCGAAGACCCGCTCGCCGCCCGCGTTCAGCAGCCGGCGCCCGGCATCGGTGAGCGTGATGCGGACGCGCCTGCCGTCCTTCTCCGCGGCGACGACGCCGCGCTCGGTGGTGCGCTGGATCGCTTTGCGCGCCGCCGTCGGCTCGACGTCCAGGTCGGCGAGCGCGCGCATCAGCGTCGCCGACCAGACGGGCTCGTCGTGGGGGAGCACGAACTCGCCGAGCACCACCAGCAGCAGGGCGGGCGCGCTGCGCAGCGTGATGTCGCGCAGGTCGGAGACGACCCCCTCGGCCCGTCGTCCGGCCACCGTCGCCAACCTCCCGGGATCAGACGCCCTCGAACACCGTCCGGCCGACCAGCGCCCCGACCTCGTCGCGGAGCTTGAACTTCTGGATCTTCCCAGACGGCGTCCGCGGCATCTCCGGACGGATCTCGAGCCGCTCGGGCCAGTACTGGGTGGCCGTGCCCGCCCCGGCCAGGAACGCCGTCAGCTCGGCCAGCGTCGGGGCCTCGCCGTCGGGGACGACGACGGCGCAGGCACGCTCGCCGAGCCGCTCGTCGGCGTAGGCGACGACCGCCACCTCCTTCACCCGCGGATGCGTGAAGAGCAGGTTCTCGATCTCGACGACGGGGATGTTCTCGCCGCCGCGGATGATGATGTCCTTCGACCGTCCGCTGATCCGCACGCCGCCCTCGGGCGTGCGGTAGCCCAGGTCGCCGGTGTCGAACCAGCCGTTCGGATCGACCACGCTGTCGTAGAGGTCGCGTCGGCCCAGGTAGCCGACGAACATGCTGGGCCCGCGGGTGAGCAGCCGCCCGGGCGTGCCGTCCGGCACGGGTTCGCCGAGCTCGTCGACGAGGCGCACCTGCATGACCGGCGTGGGGCGCCCGTCGCTGCCCGCCACCTCGGCGACCGGCGCGTCCGGGGTGTGGATCGTGCAGATCCCGCATTCCGACGTGCCCCACAACGCCATGAGCTTGGCGCCCAGCACCTCGGTGGCACGGGGTGGCAGCGCCGACGGGATCGGCGCCCCGGCGCAGACGAAGTAGCGGAACGTGGAGAGATCCCGCTGGTCACGCAGCTGCGCCTCTACGCTGTCGACCACGAACGGCGTGGCGGAGAGCGTCCAGGTGATCCGCTCCTCGCCGACGAGCCGGACGAACGCCGCGGGGTCCCACACGTCCTGGAACACCACCGTCATGCCCCGGGCGAGCGGTTGCAGCATCCCCCACAGGAAGCCGGTGAGATGGCCCATCGTGGAGGCCATGAAGCACACGTCGTCGGCGACGAGGCCGAGGCTGTCGAACAGCGGGCAGCCCGCCGACCACAGCGTGTTGGCGGTGTGGAGGGTGCCCTTCGGCTCACCGGTGGTGCCGGAGGTGTACATCAGCGTGGCGATCTCGTCCGGCTGCCGGTGCAGCTCCGTCAGCGGCTGCCGGGGCCGGTCACGCTGCAGGAAGAACTCGTCGAACTCCAGGAGCCCCTCGGGCAGGGCGGCGGGACCGCCGCTGCCGACGACCACGGCGTCGCGCAGCTCGGGCAGGACGTCGCGCAGCTCGGCGGCGAGCTGCGCGTGGGAGAACCCGCGGAACGTCTCGGGCACGATCAGCACCTTCGACCGGGCCCTGGCCAGCATGAACTCCAGCTCCCGGCGGCGGAAGATGGCGACGAGCGGGTTGACGACGGCGCCGATGCGCATCGCGGCCAGCGTGGTGGCGGCGAACTCCCAGCCGTTCGGCATCTGGATCGAGACCACGTCGCCGCGTTCGATCCCGAGCTCCAGAAGGCCGCGGGCGATCCGGTCGACGACCGTGCCGAGCCGGCCGTAGGTGAGTGTCACCGGGGTGGTGCTGCCGCTGCGGTAGGTGACGATCGCGGCCTTCTGCGGCGTGGTCGCGACGTGGTCGAGGATGTCGTCGAGCATGGACCGGTCGCGCCAGAAGCCCGACTCCAGGAACCGTGCCGCGTCCTCCTCGGCGGTCGGGCGCCGGGACTCCGTGAACTCGTCGGTCATGGTGCGCTCCCTGGGATCTGCAGCCACAGGCTCTCCGGCCCGCGGACGTTGCCGCCGGTCCAGGTGACCGGCCGGTCGGGGTCGAGCTCGAACTCCGGGATGCGCCGCAGCCACTCCTCGAGCGCCACCCGGATCTCCATGCGTGCCAGCCCCGAGCCCAGGCACCGGTGGATGCCGAGTCCGAACGCGAGGTGCGGGTTGCGCGCGCGGTCGAGCACCACGAGGTCCGGGTCGGTGAACACCGCGGGGTCGCGGTTCGCTGCGGCCCACGGCAGGAGCACGCGCTCGCCCGCGGCGACCGGACAGCCGCCGACCTCCGCCGGGGCATTCGCGACCCGGGCGATCGTGATGGGCGCGTAGACCCGGATCAGCTCCTCGACCGCGGTCGGGAGCAGTTCCGGTTCGGCCGCGAGCCGTCGCCGGTCGTCGGGATGGGCGGCGAGGTGCCACAGGCTGGAGCCGATCGCGCTCCACGTCGTGTCGATGCCCGCCACCAGGAGCAGGAAGCACATCCCGACGATCTGGTCCTCGGTGAGCGACTCCTCGTCGCGGCGCCGCAGCAGCTCGGCGACGACGCCCCCGCCGCCCACGGGCCGCTGCCCGCGCACCAGCTCGGTGAAGTAGCCGGTGATCGACGCGATGGCGGCCAGCCGGGCGCCCTGGTCGCGCGGGCCCTCCTTGAGGAACTGCACGATCCAGGTGCTGAACTGCGCCACGTCGTCGTCGGCGAGGTCGAGCATCGCGGCGATCGTCGCGATGGGGATGTGCCGGGCGAAGGCGTCGGCCGCGTCGACGGTCGGGCGACCGGCGACCTGGTCGACGAGCGCCGCGGCGGCCTCCCGGGTGCCGGGCTCCAGCGCGGCGACGGCGGCGCGGTTGAACAGCGGGAGGAGCACCTTCCGCTCACCGGCGTGCCGTGGCGGGTCGGACGTGATCGGCGGCATCCGCAGCTCGTTGCCCGGTCGGGGAACGGGCCCGGTGGCCTCCAGCGCACGTGAGCTGAAGGTGGCGGTGTCGCGGGCGACGGCCGCGATGTCGGCGTGGCGCACGGGCAGCACGGCGCCGCCGCGACGACTGCTGCGTGCGACCGGGCAGCCCTCGCGCATCGCCCGCCACACCGACGACGGCTCGTCCAGGTAGGCGGGGTCGTAGAGATCGAAGTCGCCCACCCAGCCGTCCGGCAGCGTCGCCTCGCCCATCGGACCACCCCGTTCCCTAACAGTGGACAGAAGAGTAGCGATCCGCAGGAGTTGCGACAATCAGCCGTTTGCCGGCCACTCCTCCCGGACCTGGCGGCGGACGATCTTGCCGCTGGGATTGGTCGGCAGCGGCCCGGGGTGGAACCACCACCGCGTCGGCACCTCGTGGCGCCCCAACGATCCGGCGGCGTGGGCGCGCAGGGCGTCGGCGTCGGCCGGGCCCCGCAGCACGACGGCCGCAGCCACCTCCTCGCCCAGGTCGGCGTGGGGGAGTGCCACCACCGCCACCTCGACGACGTCCGGGTGCGTGAGCAGTGCCTGCTCGACGTGGGCCGCGGCGATGTTCTCCCCGCCGCGGATGATCACGTCCTTGCTGCGGCCGGTGACGTAGAGCCAGCCGTCCTCGTCGATGCGGCCGAGGTCGCCGGTGAGGACCCAGCCGTCGGCGTCGGCGATCGGGGCGGGGTCGCCGAGATAGCCGCCCGTCATGGTCGGGGTGCGGGCCGCGATCTCCCCGCCGTCGCGGATCGCCAGCTCCACCACGGGCAGCGCCCGCCCGACGGCGCCGGGCCGCGACGTGATGTCGGCGCCCGAGCCGGCGGCCAGCACCCCGCCGGCCTCGGTGAGCCCGTAGAGGCTGCCCACCCGCGCCTTCACACCGGTGAACGACGCGGCGACCCGCGCGCGCAGCTCGGGGGAGATCGCCGAGCCGCCCATCGGCACCGACGAGACGCTGGACGTGTCGAAGGCGGCGAAGTCGGGATGCTCCAGCACGCGGGAGACCATGGTCGGGATCGAGCCCCAGACCCGCACCCGCTCCGCCTCGATCAACCGCAGCACCTCGCCGGGATCGAACTTCCCCTCCAGGAACACCAGCCGCCCGCCCGACAGCAGCGTGGTGATGCTGGTCTGGATGCCGGCCAGGTGGAACAGCGGCACCGACAGCATGCTGACGGTGCCCGGATGCGACTCCGGCAGCTCGTCGGGCAGCCGCCCGGTGAGCACCAGCAGGTTGTGGATGTTGGCCACCACCGAGCGGTGCGACATCAGCACGCCCTTGGCGGCCCCGGTGGTGCCGGAGCTGAACATGATCAGCGCGATGTCGTCCTCGGCGACGGGATGCAGGTCCAGAGGTGCGTCGGGGCCGCCCAGCTCGGCGAACGGCACGGCCCCGTCCACGGGCCGGTCGGTGATCGCCAGCACCGGCTCGACCTGCGCGACCGCGGCGGCCACCTCCGCGTCGCTCCACCAGGCGTTGCCCAGCGCGGCCACGGCGCCGAGGCACTGCAGCGCCCAGAACGCCACGACCCACTCGACGGAGTTGAACCCCAGCAGCAGCACGCGGTCGCCCGGGCCGACACCGCGGCCCTTCAGACCGCTCGCGGTGCGCGCCACCAGGCGTTCCAGCTCCGTCCCGGTCATCCGGCGGCCACCCTGCACCAGCAGCTCGCGGTCGGGCCAGCGGCGGCGTTCCAGCAGGAGTTCGGCGAGGGACCGGGGGCGACGGGTGTAGACGAGGCACGGGTGCCCGCCGACGGTGGAGCGCTCGACCTCGCGACCCCAGTCAGGCATCGCGGTGGAGGGTGATGGCCTGCTCCGGGCAGTTGTCGACGGCGAGCTGGGCGAGCTCCCCGGAACCGGCGGGCACGTCACCGATAGCGGTGGCGTAGCCCTCGTCGTCGATGTCGAAGAGGTCGGGAGCCACGGCGGTGCAGCGGTTGTGGCCCTGGCAGAGACCCGGGTCGACGGTGAGTCTCATCGGACGAACCTCGGCGCGCGCCGCTCCAGGAACGCCGCCACACCCTCGGCGTAGTCGGGTTCCTTCATGAGCTTCCCGATCAGCTCCTTGCTCTCCTCGATCGCGGCGCGCGGGTCGTCGTGCAGGAGATCGCCCCACAGCTGTCGCTTCGCCGTGGCGACGGCGGTGGGGGAGGCCGCGGCCATCGCGCGGGCGTAGTCGTGGACGTGCTCCTCGAAGTCCTCGGCCGGCAGCACCTTGTTGAAGAACCCCATGCGCTCCAGCTCCTCGGCGAGGATCACGCGGCCGGAGAGCACGATGTCGGCGGCGTGGGTCATGCCGACCAGCCGCGGCAGGATCCAGGACAGCCCGTACTCGGCGGGCAGTCCCAGCTTCGGCGCCGCGGTGGTGACCTTCGCACCGGCCACCGCGAAGCGGATGTCGCAGAACGCCGCGAGCGCGACGGCGATGCCGGCGCAGGCCCCGTTGACCGCGGCGATCATGGGGACGCGCATCCCGAGCTGCCAGGTCATGTCGGCGTCGAACTCGGGCCGCACGCCGTAACCGGGGTTCTCGGCCTCGGTCGACAGGGCCGGGTCGTAGTGCTCCGCGGTCACGTAACCCGAGAGGGCCTCGGGGTCGGCGCCGATGCAGAACGTGGTGCCCGAGCCCGTCAGCACGATGACGCGCACGGCCGGGTCGGTGTTGAGCTGCTGGCAGATCCAGCGGTACTCGTCGTGCATCCGCCCGGTCCAGGAGTTGCGACGCCCGGGCCGGTGCAGCCACACGGTGGCGACGCCGTCGTCGTCGACGGAGTAGCGGGTCACCTTGAGGTCCATGAACGAAAGTATGACACGGATGGATACTGAGTGTGAAGCGTTGTAGAGTATTGGCATGGACGACGACGCAGTGCTGCTGGAACGCGACGGCGCCGTCGCGCGCCTCGTGCTCAACCGCCCCGCCAAGCACAACGCGCTGCGCTTCGACGACCTCGACCACCTCGTCGAGCTGCTCCACGAGGCCGAGGACGACGACGACGTCAAGGTCATCGTGCTCAAGGGGCGCGGGAAGTCGTTCTGCGCCGGGCACGACTACGACGACGCCGTGCGCTCCTACGGCCTCGACCCGGGGGCCGGCGGCACGCCGCCGCGCCGCCCCAGCCAGCGCTCCCGGCTGCGCCGTGACCGCCGTCTCGGCGAGGCCTACATGGCGTTCCACTACGCGGCGAAACCTGTGATCGCGCAGGTCCAGGGCGTGTGCACCGGCGCGGGCCTCTACCTCGTGGAGCTGGTGGACCTCGCCGTCGCCGCCGACACGGCCAGGTTCAGCCACGCCGAGCAGCGCTTCGGCCTGGCCGGCAACACCTGGCACCTCAACACCCAGATCCTGCTGTACGGCGCGAAGAAGGCCCGCGAGCTGCTGCTGCTCGGCGAGGAGTTCGACGGGCCCGCGGCCGTCGAATTGGGGCTGGCCAACCGGTCGGTGCCCGAGGAGACGCTGGAGGCGGCGGTGGAGGAGTGGGCGCGGCGCATCGCGCAGCACCCCCGAGATGCGCTGGTCACCGGCCGGGCGCTGCACGCCATGGCGCTCGACAGCCTCGGCGGCACCCAGCAGTTCCTCCGCGGCACCGTCGGTCACACCCTCGGTACCAACCTGCGCTTCGAGGACGACGAGTACAACTTCCTGCGCGAACGCGGCAGGCGCGGCACGCGGGACGCCTTCGCCGACCGCGACCGCCACTACGGCTCGGATCCGGAGAATCCGCTGGCCTGAGCGGGCGCGGCTCGTTGTGCCGCCGCACCGCGTGTCCCACGATGGGGTGGTGGAGGAGCCTGCAGACCCCGACGCCCGCGTCGCCGCGCTCCGGGAGGAGCTCCGCGACCGGCACGCGACGTTGGGTCTGCTCGGCGGCGGTGACGTCGAACGCCCCGAGGTCGACGACCTGCTCGCGCTGACCTCCCGGCTCCTCGACGCGGAGAGCGCGGCCATCGACCACCACATCCGTGTGCGACGGACCACGACCGACCGGATCGTCGGCGGCGCGGTGGCCCTGCTGGTCGTCGGCGCCTCGGTCACGGCGGTGGCGGGCCTCGTCGGTGGCCGGATGAACGGGTGGGGCGTGGCCGGCGTCGCGCTGGCCGTGGTGCTGGCCGGTGTGCTCGGCGTGGCGGATCTCGTCGGGTCGCGGCCCGGCAGCCTCACCCGCCGGATCGACGCCGGGGCGTGCGTCGTCGGTGGCGCGGCGTTGCTCGTCGCCGCCACCGGGGTGCTGCCGTGGTGGGGCGTCGTGATCGCGGTGGTGTCGGCGGCGGGAGCCGCGGCCCACTGCCTCGGTCTGCTCCCGGACCTGACGCACGGCCGCGGGCAGGAGGACTGAATGGCGGACGAGGTGGCCCGGCTGCAGGCCGAGCTGACCGCGGCCCGGGACGCGATCAGGGCGCTCGAGCAGACCGCGCAGCGCCACGAACAGCAGATCTCCGAGCTGCAGCAGCGCTCCGCGGGCGCGGACCGGCCGAGCCCGCGGCCCCGGCGTCCGGAGGAGCTGGACGCCCGGGACGACGACCTGGCCGCGCTCGCCGCCGCCGTCCTGCGGGCGGCCGACCTGCGTTCCCGGCACCTCCCCGACGCCGAACGCGCCCGTCTCGTCGGCGGTGTCGATCCCTGGCCGGAGTGGGAGCGCGCCCGCCACGACAAGCGGATGCGGGCCGTGGCCCTGAGCGCGCGGTTGGCGACCCTCGCCGTCGAGGACCCCGGGCATCGTGACGTCGCCGTCGGTTTCCGCGCCCTGCAGCGGGAGCTGGCGGCGCTGGATGCCTCCCGGGAGGAGACCCGCGCCGCGGCGGAGTACGTGAAGGAGTGCGCCGAGCGCATCGCGGCCGACGACGGGCTGCGCGAGACCGACGCCGCCGAGCTCGCCGCGGGGGCTCAGGCCCAGCGGCAGATCCTGGTGCAGGCACGGGATCGGGTGGTCGGGGCCGTCGAACGGTCGGCGCCCCTGCCCCCGTGGTTCGAGGCCGCCCTGGGACGGGCCCCGCACGGCCACGCCGAGGGCTGGATGACCGCCGCCGCCACACTCGTGGCGTACCGGGTCACCTACGCGGTGCACGACCGGACGAGGGCGCTCGGGCCCGAGCCGACGCAGGAGTGGCCGCCCTCCCGGCGGGCCGAGTTCTTCCGCCTCCAGCGGAGCCTCGTGCTGCACCGTCCACCGTCCTCGGTCTCCGCGCACCGACCGCGGAAGCCGGCCGCGGTCGTGGTGCCGGCCCTGAGGCCTCACCCTGAGGCCTGAGGAGCGCGCTGAGACTCTCGGGCCTACTGCGCGACGCCCAGCCGGCGCACTCGCGGCGTTGGACGATCGGACCGAAACAACAGCGGCATCGGCCCGATCGTCCGCCCTGCGCGGACACCACCTGGCCGCCGCTGGCTACGGCCGGAGAGTTTCAGCACCCTCCTCGGCCCCGAGGAAGGCCCTGACCAGTTCGGTGAACTCCTCCGCCCGCTCGATCTGCGTCCAGTGGCCGCAGCGGGCGAACACGTGCAGGTCGGCGTTCGGGAGCAGTCGGGCCATGGTCCACGCGACCTCGGGCGAGACGACCGAGTCCTCACGGCCGTGCACGAGCAGGCTCGGGGTGGTGATCGAGCGGGCCTGCTGCTCGGTGATGCCGAGCTCGTTGCCGGCGTGGCGGGGGTCGAAGAACATGGCGCGGTAGGCGTCGTAGGTCTCGACGCTCGCCTCGTACCGGATCTTCACCAACTCGTCCGTGATGATCGACTTGTCGATGGCGAAGTGGTCGAGCAGCAGGGTGCGCATGTTCTCGAGCGACGGCTCGTACGCGCGCAGGGCATTGAGCCCCTCGGTGATCACCATGCCGACGCCGGGAGCACCCATGAGCACCATGCGCGAGACGCGGTCCGGGAAGCGCTCGGCCAGGTCGAGGGCGATGCGGCCGCCCAGCGAGTTGCCGACGAACG
Source organism: Pseudonocardia sp. 73-21 (assembly GCF_001899645.1). Classification (GTDB taxonomy): domain Bacteria; phylum Actinomycetota; class Actinomycetes; order Mycobacteriales; family Pseudonocardiaceae; genus Pseudonocardia. The sequence continues at coordinate 78,952 of NZ_MKVV01000091.1, forward strand.
CCGCCCGCGCGACGCCCAGGGCGTCCATGAACCCGACGACGTGGTCGGTCCAGGTCCGCAGCGAGTAGACGACGTCGTCGGGGCGGGAGGTGGAGCCGTAGCCGACGATGTCCGGGGCGAGCACGCGGAACCCGCCCGACAGCCCCGGGATGGTCTTCTGCCAGTTGGCGTACGCGGAGACGCCCGGCCCGGAACCGTGCAGGAGCAGGACGGGGTCGCCCGAGCCTTCCTCCAGGTAGAACGTGTCGATGTCCCCCACCGCGACCCTCACTTGTACACCGCGAAGCACTTGTTGGAGTTGAAGACGTCGGTGGTGACGAACGTGGACCAGTCCAGCGGCAGGCCCAGCTCCTGCATCGCCCCGACCAGGCAGAACCAGTTCAACATCTCGTGCTGACCGGCGTCGACGATCTCCGCGCCCGTGACGGCCCGCCAGGTGTCGGTGTCGCCGGCGACGAAGGCGTCGTAGAGCCGCTGGTCGGCGGCGGTGTCGGGGCGCAGGTGCCAGTCCTTGTCGACGAGGAACGCGTGCGACCAGCTCGACGACGCCACGAGCGCCACCCGCTTGTCACCCGCGACGAGCGTGCGCGCCACGGCGGCACCGAGGTCCATGCACCGCGCCGGGGTGGGTCCGACGGGGTCGAGCTGCTCGCCGGAGATCTCGGCGAAGCGGGCCAGCCCGCCGCGGCGGGCGATGGCGTGCTGGCCGTAGCAGTTCACGGTGATCGGGATCATCGGGTAGGGGAACTCGGTGCCCGCGTGCTCGTAGTCGAGGAACATCTGCGTGTTGCCGATGGCGTGCGGGAACGGGGCGCCGTCGCGCTTGGCGTAGGAGTACGCGACGTCGAAACCTTCCTTGATCAGACCGTCGGCCAGGGCGAGCGAGGCCGCGCGGTCACCGTGCAGCGTGAACGTGGTGTCGTCGGGCATACCCCAGGCGTTCGGACTGCCGCGCTTGTTCATCAGCTCGAACGGCTGCACCTCCGTCTCGCCGTAGGCCAGCACGCAGAACGGCGGTACGACCTCCTCGCGGAAGTTCTCGTACTGGTCGTCCCCCCACACGACCAGGACGTCGGGCCGGAACTCGTCGAGCTCCTTGCGGCACCGCGCCAACCCCTCGACCAGCGCGGCCCGGTGGTGGGCGGCCGCGGCGCGCCCGCCGTCGTCGCCCCACTCCCGCTGCATCGACGACGACCAGGTGGACGGGTCCTTGGCCGACTCCGGGATGTCCGGGTCGGTCAGCGTCCAGCGCAGCAGGCCGGCCATGTGCTCGTCCGTGCCGGCCAGCAGCGGGTAGTGGGTGATGCCCAACCCCAGGAACTCGGCCATGTTTCCTCCTTGTCGAGGAATCCTGTGTACAGGATTATGCGGTGGCGCGCACCAGGTCCTGCCGGTGCAGATCCATCAGTTTCGTCAGTGCCTCGCGGTCGCGCTCGCGGATGGCGGCCACGATCTCGGCGTGCACCTCGATGTTGCGGTGGTACATCTCCTCGTGGCCGGGCAGTAGCTCCGCCCTGCTCAGCGTGCCCGTGATGATCGCGGCGATCGCCTCGTACATGCCGGCCAGCACGGGGATCCGGGCCGCGCGGGCGATGGCGCCGTGCAGCCGCAGGTTGGACTCCAGGTAGGCCCGAGCGTCGGTGGCGCCCCGCATCTCCTCCAGGGCCCACTCCATGTCGCGCACGTCCGAGGGGCCGGCCCGATCGACCGCGACCGAGGTCAGGACGTCCTCGAGATGCGCCCGGGCCTCGAAGAGATCACGCGGATCGGTGCCCGAACCGGAGAACCACAGGTCGAGCGCACCGAGGCGGACCTGCGGCGGCACGCTCGCCACGAACACCCCGCCGCCGGGGCCGGGCTTCACGACGACGAGCCCGCGGTCGCGCAGGATGCGCAGCGCCTCGTTCATGACCGTGGGGCTGACCTGGTGGTCGTGCATGAGGTCGGTGCGCCGGCCCAGCGACGTGCCGACCGGGTTGCGGGCAGCGAGCAACCGGTCCTCGATGGCGGCCGCCACCTGCTGGGCCCGAGAGGTCATGGCGGCAGCTTAGCGCAATCCCTTGAAATCTTGTATGCAGGATTGCTAGCGTGATGGCCCGCACAGCGACGTCGGAGGATGGGCATGCAGGTACCCGAGGGAGCGATCGACGTGCACACGCACGCCGTCGCCGATCGCCTCCCCGATCTCACGGCCCACCCCGGCCGCTGGCCGTCGGTGGAGCGGTACTCCGACACCGAGGCCCGGATCCTGCTCGACGGCGCCGTCTACCGCGAGATCGACGACCGCTGCTGGTCGGCGGCGCGGCGGCTGCACGACATGGACGCCGAGGGCGTGGCCGCGCAGGTCGTGTCGCCGATCCCCGTCACGCTGTGCCACGACCAGCCCGCCGCCGGCGCGGCCGTGCTGGCGTCCGCGCAGAACGACTTCCTCGCCGAGCTCGTCGCGCAGGCGCCGGGACGGCTGTTCGCCCTCGGCGCCGTGCCGCTGCAGGATCCCGGGGCCGCGGTGAAGGAGCTGCTGAGCTGCCTCGACCGGGGTTTCCTCGGCGTCGAGATCGGCACACGGGTCGGCGACGTCGAGCTCAACGACCCCGCGCTGGACGGCTTCTTCGACGCCGCCGCCGAGCGCGGGGCGTTCGTGCTGGTGCATCCCGTCGATCTCACGCTCGACCCGCGGCTCGCGCGTCTCGGCATCGGGTTCGGCCTCGGCATGCCCGTCGAGACGGCCATCGCGGCCGCCGGGCTGCTCACCGGGCGGCCCCGACGTCCCGGGATGCGGCTGTGCCTGGCCCACGGCGGGGGAGCGCTGCCGCAGATCCTGCCCCGGCTCGACCGCGGGTTGGTGCTGGCCGGCCGGGGCGACGAACCGTCGGCGAGTGCCCGCGCGCGGGAGCTGTGGTGCGACTCGCTCACCTACGAGGCGTCGAGCCTCGCGCTCTCGGTGGAACGGTTCGGAGCCGACCACGTGCTGCTGGGCACCGACTACCCGTTCGCGGCGCGGGAGGCCCCGGCCGGGGCGGTGCTGGCCGGTGTGGATCCGGTGCCGGCCGAGGCGATCCGGCGCGACAACGCGCTGCCCGTCCTGCAGAGAGAGCCATCATGACCGTCACCGACGCCCGCACCGACGCCTACGTGGACGACGACCGCGCGCACCACCGCTTCCGCGTCCACCGCTCCACCATGACCTCGCCGGACGTGTTCGCGCTGGAGATCGAGCGGATCTTCGGTCGCTGCTGGCTCTACGTCGGCCACGAGTCCGAGATCCGCGAACGCGGCGACTACGTGCGCCGCCCGATCGCGAACCGCCAGGTGTTCATGGTGCGCAGCAGGTCCGGGCAGGTGAAGGTCTTCCACAACACCTGCCCGCACCGCGGCGCCACCATCTGCCGCAAGGACGCGGGCAACGCCAAGGTCTTCCAGTGCTTCTACCACGCGTGGTCGTTCGACACGGAGGGCTCGCTCGTGGGCGTGCCCGACCGCGAGGCCTACGGCGACGGCCTCGACTTCTCCGCGCTCGGGCTCCGGTCCGTGGCCCGGGTGGAGAGCTACCGCGGGTTCGTCTTCGCCTGCTTCGACCCGGACGTCGTCGGGCTGGTGGAGTACCTGGCCGGGGCCGCCGAGTACCTCGACCTGATCGTCGACGCCACCGGTGACGCCGAGATCATCAGCGGCACCAACGCCTACGCCATCGACGCCAACTGGAAGCTCCTGGCGGAGAACAGCATCGACGGCTACCACGCCGTGCCCACCCACGACACCTATTTCAAGTACCTCACGGCGCTGGGCACGAGCCTCGCCGGTGGGGTCGCGGGCACGGCCACCGGGCTGGGCAACGGGCACGCGGTGCTGGAGTACCGGGCGCCGTGGGGTCGCCCGGTCGCCAAGTGGGAGCCACTGTTCGGCGAGGATGCGCGCGAGGAGATCGACCGGCTGCGCGCCGATCTCGTCGGGCGGCACGGCGAGGAGCGTGCCGCCCGCATGGCCGACACCAACCGCAACCTGCTGATCTACCCCAACCTCGTGGTCAACGACATCATGGCCATCACCGTGCGCACCTTCATGCCGGTCTCGGCCGAGCGCATGGAGGTTACGGCCTGGGAGCTCGCGCCCCGCGACGAGCTGCCCGAGCTGCGGCAGCGCCGGCTCGACAGCTTCCTGACGTTCCTCGGGCCCGGCGGGTTCGCCACCCCGGACGACATCGAGGCACTGGAGTCGTGCCAGCAGGGGTTCCGCAGCGGGGGAGTGGAGTGGAACGACATCTCCCGCGGCATGGCCCGCGACGTGCCGCAGACCAACGACGAGGAACAGATGCGCGCGTTCTGGCGGCAGTGGGCGTCCCACATGGCGGGTGACCTGTGATCACCCGGGCCGAGGTCGAGGACTTCCTCTACCGCGAGGCCGAGCTGCTCGACGACTGGGACCTCGACGGCTGGCTCGCGCTCTGGACCGACGACGCGCGCTACGTGGTGCCCTGCAACGACGCCCCCGACGGCGACCCGTCGCGCGACCTCGTGCTCATCGACGACAACGCGCTGCGCCTGGCGTCGCGGGTGGAGCGGCTCAACAGCCGCAAGGCCCACCGCGAGTACCCGCACTCCACCACCAGCCACCAGGTCAGCAACGTGCGGCTGCGGGCGATGGAGGGCGACGAGCTGCCCGTGGTCGCCGAGTTCACCGTGTGGCGCTTCCGTGGCGAGCGCTCCACCACCTACGTCGGGCGCTCCACCTACCGGCTGCGGATCGTCGACGGCGAGCTGCGCATCCGCTCCAAACGGGCGGTGCTGGCGATGGGGTCGCTGCGGCAGGTCGCCGACGTGGCCATCATCCTGTGAGCGGATATCAGGGTCCCGGCACCGATATCCGCTCACGAGGGCTCGCCGGGCTCACGGCGGTCGTCACCGGCGGCGCCACGGGCATCGGACTCGCGATCACCGAGCGGCTGCTCGCCGACGGCGCGCAGGTGCTGGTGGCGGCCCGCAGCGAGGAGGAGCTGGGCGGACGGTCGCCGGGCTTCGTCGGGGATCTCGCGGCACCCGGCACCGCCGACGCTCTGCTCGGCGCCGCTCTGGAGGCACTGGGCGGTGTGGACGTGCTGGTCAACAACGCCGGCGGTGGGGTCATCCGGCCCACGCTGGAGCACACCGAGGAGACGCTGCGCTCCACCATCGACAACAACCTCTGGACCACGCTGCGCTGCTGCCTCGCCGTGCTTCCGCACATGGTGGAGCGCGGCGGCGGGCGGATCATCAACATCGGGGCCGAGTCCGTGCGCAACGGCCTCACCGACCACGCCGTCTACAACGCGGCCAAGGGCGGGGTGCACGCGCTGGCCGTCGGCCTGGCCCGGGAGTTCGCGCGCGCGGGCATCACCGTCAACACCGTCGCCCCGTCCTACACGCGCACCCCGGAGCTGGCCGCCGCGATCGACGCGGGCGCGATCCCGCCGCGGCTCGGCGTGGTGCTCGACGACGCCGTGGGGCTGATCCCGATGGGCCGCGGCGCCCAACCCGACGAGGTGGCAGCGGTGGTCGCGTTCCTGGCCCGGCCCGACGCCCGGTTCGTCACCGGCCAGACCATCAGCGTCAACGGCGGGAGCAGCATGGGCTGAACCACATCCGGGCATGCCCGTGGACCCGAGGCGGTTCCGAAGGTCATGACGAGCCTGTTCGATCCGATCACGCTGCGCGGGCTGACGGTCCGCAACCGCATCTGGCTGGCCCCGATGTGCCAGTACGCCGTGGAGGCCGGGGACGGCGTGCCCACCGACTGGCATCTCGTCCACCTCGGCGCCCGCGCCACCGGCGGCTTCGGCCTGGTCGTCAGCGAGGCCAACGCGGTGTCGCCGGAGGGCCGGATCAGCCCCCAGGACGTCGGCATCTGGAACGACGAGCAGCAGGCCGCGTGGGCCCACATCGTCGGGTTCCTGCACGCCCAGGGCGCGGCGGCCGGCACGCAGCTCGCGCACGCGGGCCGCAAGGCCTCCACGTTCTCACCGTGGCGCGGCCAGGGCACCATCCCGGCGGCCGACGGCGGCTGGCCGGCACCCGGCCCCTCGGCCGTCGCGTTCCAGGGCTACGCCGAGCCGCACGCGATGACGACCGACGAGATCGCCGCGGTGGTCGAGGACTTCGCCGCCGCGGCCCGCCGCGCCGACGCCGCCGGCTTCGACGTGGTCGAGCTGCACGGCGCGCACGGCTACCTGCTCCACGAGTTCCTCTCGCCGCTGGCCAACCACCGCACCGACGCCTACGGCGGAACCTTCGAGAACCGGATCCGCCTGCTCGTCGAGGTCGTCGACGCCGTCCGCGCCGCGTGGCCCGCCGAGAAGCCGCTGCTCGTGCGCCTGTCGGCCACCGACTGGGTCGAGGGTGGCTGGAGCGCCGACGAGACCGTCGAGCTCTCGGCCGTCCTGCGCGAGCACGGCGTCGATCTCGTCGACGTGAGCACCGGCGGCCTCGACGCCCGCCAGGAGATCCCGGTCGGCCCCGGCTACCAGGTGCCCTTCGCCCGCGACGTCCGCGCCAAGGCCGGCGTCGCTACCGGCGCCGTCGGCCTCATCACCGAGCCGGCCCAGGCCCAGCAGATCCTCGACGACGGCGACGCCGACGTGGTGCTGCTGGCCCGGGCCGCCCTGCGCGAACCGGCCTGGCCCCTGCGCGCGGCCCACGAGCTGGGCGTCGCGGCGAAGGACGCGCCGTATCCGGTGAACTACACCCGCGGCGCCTGGCGCTGAGTCAGGCCATCGGGGTGAACCGGGCCGGCAGGCGCTTGATGCCGTTGATGAAGTTGCCCGCCAGGTACTCCGGCTCGCCCACCGTCAGGTCCGGCAGGCGTGTCAGCAGCTCGCCGAACAGGGCGCTGAGCTGCATGCGCGCCAGGTGGCTGCCCAGACAGAAGTGCGGGCCGCCGCCGCCGAACCCGACGTGCGGGTTGGGGGAGCGGGTCACGTCGAAGCGCTCCGGGGCCTCGAACGCCGTCTCGTCGAAGTTGCCGGAGCGGTAGAACAACGCCACCTTCTCGCCCGCCCGGATGTGCTGGTCGCCGATCGTGACGTCGACGCGCGCGGTGCGCCGGAACGTCATCACCGGCGACGCCCAGCGCACGAACTCCTCGACGGCCGTGCCGATCCGCCCGTCGAAGTCGGCCAGCAGCGCGGCCTTCTGGTCGGGGAACTCCTGCAGGGCCAGGATCGCGTGCGTCGACGTCTGGCGCGTGGTGTCGTTGCCCGCCACGCACAGCAGCACGAAGAAGGACGCGATCTCCTCCTCGGTGAGCTGTTCGCCGTCGATCTCGGCCTGCACCAGTGCCGTGATCAGGTCGTCGCGGGGCTCCGCGCGCCGGGCCTCCACCAGCCCGAACGCCGTGGTGTGCAACGTCATCAGCGCGTCGAGCAGCACGCCCATGGCGTCGCCGTCCCCGACGAACTCGGCGTCGTTCCAGCTCACCATCGCGTTGGCGGCGGCCGCGACCCGGTCCCGGTCGGCCTCCTCGATACCGATCATCTCCGAGATCGTCCAGACCGGGAGGCGCGCGGAGACCTGCTCCACGAAGTCGATCTCGCCGAGCGGGGCGATCGTGTCGACGATGCCCCTGGCCTGCGCCCGGATCTGCTCCTCGATCTTCGCCACCCGGCGCGGGGTGAACACCGAGCTGATCAGCTTGCGCTGCTTGGCGTGCCGCGGCGCGTCCATCGCGAGGATCGAGTGGGCGGCCTCGAGCACGTCCTCCGGGACGTCCTCCAGCATGACGCCGCCGAACTCCTGCCCGGACGCGAAAACTTCGGCGTTGCGGCTGACCGCGACGATGTCGGCGTTGCGGGTGAGCGCCCAGAAACCGGGGTCCTCGCCGTTGGGGAGCAGCTCGGTCTCGGCGGGCCGGTGCCAGGACACCGGCTGCTGCCGACGCAGCTGCGCGAACACGGCGTCGCGCTCGGCCGGCGGCTGGGCCCAGAACTTCAGGGACGAGATGTCGAGGTCGTGGAATGTCCGAGTCATCAGGTCTCCCGCGTCAGATGTCTGGGGCGGGCACCATGCCCGAGAGGACGGCCCGCGTCGGACGCAGTCTTCAGGTCCAGCGCGGTGACGGTGGCACCCTCGGCGCTGAGCGACCGCGCGACCTCGGCGCCGATGCCCGACGCGGCGCCCGTCACGACCGCGCGGAGCCCGCTGAACCTCATGCCACGACCAGGTCGTCGCGGCCGTCGGCCTTGAGCCGGTCGACGTAGACGGGGAAGAGCTTCTTCGACAGCGGCGCGAGCTGCAGCAGCTTCGTGACGGTGCCGTCCACCTTCACCTTGCCCTTCGCCATCGCGAACGTCAGGTTGACCTTGCCCTGCCAGTAGGCGTTGGCGGTCTCGGTGCTCATGGTCATCGTCGCCTGGGCGTCGGGTCCGGACCCGTCGGCGCCCTTGTGCACCTTGTGGCCCGGCAGGTCGATGATCAACGCGCAGTCCGGGTCGGTGCACTGCATGCGCAGCACGAGCCCGGTCGCCTCCAGCTTCGGGGCCAGCTCGGGATCGGCCAGCGCCGTCTCGAAGATGCCGCCGATGTAGCGGTAGAGCTCGTCCTCTGATCCGAAACCTGGCACGTGATCCTCCCGGCGTTGGGCTTGAACCTGGGCCGTAACGCAACTTATGTTACGGAAAACACAAGCCCCCTCGGAGGAGTCGACGATGACCGCCACCCTTCCCACCTCCACCTCTGCGAGCGAGGTGGCGCGGCTGCGGTCGACGTTCGCCACCGGACGCACCCGCGACGTCGCCTGGCGTCTCGCGCAGCTGGAGGGCGTCGAGCGGATGGTGGCCGAGCGAGAGGACGACTTCGCCATCGCGCTCGCCGCCGACCTCGGCCGACCCCGCGTCGACGCCTGGCTCGCCGACCTCGCTCCGACGACCGCCGAGTCGGCGTTCGCGCGCAAGCACCTGAAGCGCTGGATGAGGTCGAAGCGGGCGGGGCTGCCGCTGTCGGTGCAGCCGGGCTCCGCGCGCTACGTCTACGAGCCGCTGGGCACGGTGCTGATCATCGGGCCCTGGAACTACCCGGTCTACCTGACGCTGACCCCGCTGGTGGCGGCGCTGGCCGCGGGCAACTGCGCGGTCGTCAAGCCGTCGGAGCACGCGCCCGCCGTCGCCGCCCTGCTGGCGGATCTGCTGCCCCGCTACGTCGACCGGGACGCGGTCGCGGTCGTCACCGGCGGGCCCGAGGAGACCCAGGATCTGCTGGCGCAGGGCCTGGACCACGCGTTCTTCACCGGCAGCCCGGAGGTCGGTGCGCTGATCATGGCCGCCGCGGCACCGACGCTCACCCCGGTCACGCTGGAGCTGGGCGGCAAGAGCCCGGTGATCGTCACGGGAGACGCCGACATCGCCGTGGCCGCCAAGCGGATCGCCTGGACCAAGCTGATGAACTCCGGCCAGACCTGCATCGCACCCGACTACGTGCTCGTCGAGGAGTCGGTCCGCGACACCCTCGTCGCCGGGATCGCCGAGGCCACCCGCGAGCTGCGCGGCGGTGCCGAGGACGGGCTGCGCATCGTCAACGCCCGGCAGGCCGCGCGGATCGCCGGACTGCTGGACGACCACGGCGGCCGCATCGCCTACGGCGGCGCGGTGGACGTCGAGGCGCTCACCGGGCAGCCGACCATCGTCGTCGACCCGCGCCCGGACAGCCCGCTGATGACCGAGGAGATCTTCGGACCGATCCTCCCGGTGCTCACCGTCGAGGACCTCGACACCGCGATCCGCTTCGTCAACGACCGGCCCAAGCCACTCGCCGTCTACCTGTTCAGCCGCTCCAAGGGCGTCGCGAAGCGCGTGACGGCGGAGATCAGCAGCGGCGGCACCGTGATCAACCACCTGATGTTCCACGTCCTCGTGCCGCAGTTGCCGTTCGGTGGCGTGGGGCGTAGCGGAATGGGCGCGTACCACGGACGATGGGGCTTCGAGACGTTCAGCCACCGCAAGTCTGTGCTCACCAAGCCGACCCGGCCCGACCTGTCGCTGATCTACCCGCCGTACACGGCGAAGGCGGAGAAGCTGCTGAGGAGATTCTTCTGATCACGCGCGAGCGCTACTTCGAGGCCGCCATGGCGCTCCTCGGCGACGAGGGGCGGTCCGGGCTGAAGCTCGCCCCGCTGTGCCGCGAGGTGGGTGTGACCAGCGGGTCGTTCTACCACCACTTCGGGTCGTGGGCGGGTTTCGTCGAGGCGATGCTGGAGCACTGGGAGGCCGAGCAGACGCAACGCCTGATCGCCCTCTCGTTCGCCCCCGACGACCCGTGGGAGCGGGTGGAGGTGATGAAGACCGTCGCCGTCACGGTGCCGCACGAGGCCGAGGCGGCCATCCGGGCCTGGGGCAAGACCGATCCCGCCGTCGGGCGGGCGCAGCGGCGCGTGGACGAGGCCCGCATCGCGGGGTTGCACGAGGTGATCCTCGGGGTCGGGGGTGACGAGGCGACGGCGCGGCGGCTGTCGCTGATGGGCATCGCGCTGCTGGCGGGGGTGCAGCAGATCCGGTCGCTCGTGGACCGCGGCGAGCTCCTGGCCGTGTTCAACGACTTCGAGCAGGTGATCGCGGACAACGTCCCGGCCCGGGTGGCGCCGTGACGCGGCCACGGCGGGGCGGCGCGCGGGGCTGAGTGCAGCCGGCCGGCCGTGGTGCGGCGATGGCGCAGCTGCTCGCGTGGTGCGACGCGGGCGCCTGCGGGATCGCGCCGGTCACCGGCGACGCCGGGATCGGCAAGACCTGGACCTCCATCGTCGGTAGAGACGGGGACGCGGGGTTCGGTCAGTGGCGGTGGCTCCACGAGATAGCGGTGCCCGGTCGGGGTGATCCACTCGATGGAGCCGTCCTCGTACTGGTGCACGTTCCAGCCCCGCATGCCCTTCAACCGGTGGTGCGGGCGGCACTTCGGGCCGAGGTTGGCGTCGCTGGTGGGCCCGGTGTCGTTCTCGGGGGCGCGTGGTGCCGTAGTCGAGAAATGCCGCCGGAGAGGGGGTCGGTGACCTGCCGCCGCCAGGTACTCGACGGGTCGGCGGCCAGCTCGCGGGCCTGCGACCTCACCGGACCTGTCGGTGAACGAGATCGGCGCCTACCCGGCACCGTCATGTTCCCAGGTGACGGTTCCAGTGCAGGGTTGGTCCAGATCACGGCCGGCGTGCGTCCGGGCCGCACCTGGTCGAGATCGTGCGTCACGAGCGGCTGTCCGTCCACCGGTCACACGCCGGCCTCGACGCTGGTGCACCCCTGGTCGAGCGCGTCGGATGGGGGCCGTTCGTGCTCGTGGTCGTTGTGCGCGTGGGCCCGCGCGACCGGGGTGGACGCGGCGGCCGGTGTGACCGCCAGGGTGGTCAGGAGCAGGACGTACACCGCGAGGAGTCGACGCACGCCCGGCAGGCCAGGAAGTGATCACCAACGGCTCGTGGTCAGGAGTCGGTCGACCGCCCACCGTCGCCTGAACCCGTCGCGTAGGGCTTCAGGGCCGGCTCCGCGGCCACGTGCGGGTAGGTCAGGACCTGGTTGACCGCGCCCGCGGAGTAGGCGAGGAAGTCGGTCGGGCCCGTCACCGGGTCCACGCCCTCGTGGACGAGCTGCGTGCACACCGCGCGGTCGATCCGGGCCGGGTCGGCGGGGCCGTCGTGGTCGAGCGCGTCGGTCACCAGCGCGTAGCCGACGGGGTCGGCCGAGCCCATGCTCAGGTGCTCGGCGACGTGCACGGGGCACACGTCGAGGGTCGAGATGTTGGCGCGCCGTCCCTCGCCGGTGTTCAGTGACGAGCTGGCCGCCGGCGGCAGGTTCGGCACGACGATCTCGTCGGTGGGCGTGGAGATCGACGTGTAGTCGATGCCGGGATAGGTCTCCGGGCCGGAGTTGAGGGCGGCCAGGAACCGCGAGCCCGTCTGCTGCTGCCAGAGCGCGGGCGCGCACCCCGCCGTCAGCGGCGTGCAGGTGGCGTACGCGTCGAGGGTGCCGTGGTTGGACGGGTCCAGGCCGATGACCTCGTCCACGTCCTCGCGGGTGTCGGGCCAGTACTTCAGCGCCCACCGGCCGATCATGCCGCACTGGCTGAACCCGACGATCTTCACGCGCTCGCCGGAGCGGTCCGCCATGGTGCGCAGCGCCCGGACGACGTACTCGGCGGAGACCTGGATGTCGCTCATCGCGTGGTTCGGCAGGGTCAGGGCGCAGTAGGGGCGGTCGCGCAGCCGGAACGCCGGCTCGTAGGTGAAGAAGAAGTTCTCCTGCGCGGTCAGCGTGGTGCCCGGGATCAGCAGGATCGGGGCGGCGTCGGAGGTGAACGCGTCCGGTGGGCAGTCCAGGCTGCGCTCCAGCGCCGCGGCCGGGACGTCGAGCGGCGGTCCCTCGGGCGCGGCCTGCGCCGTGGCCACCGTGGTCAGAGCCGTCCCGATCACGACCGCCGCGGCCACCACCGCCTTCACCGCACGCACGCCCGGTCAACGACGGACGATCATGCCGGGTACGCCGACGGCGAAACCGGTTTGCCTAATGAGTGCGTACTCATCTACGGTTCCGCGGTGGTCGCCAGGGAGAACCGTGCCGTGCGGATGGCGCCCGACGAACGTCGGGCGGCGATCGTCGACGCCACCCTGCCCCTGGTGCTGAAGTACGGCTCCGGGGTCAGCACGCGGCAGATCGCCGAGGCGGCCGACGTCGCCGAGGGCACGATCTACCGGGTCTTCCCCGACAAGGACGCGCTGATGGCGGCCGTCACGGCGAAGGCGTTCGACCCGCAGCCCGCCCTGCGCGAGCTCGCGAAGATCGACCGGACGATGCCGCTGCGGGAGCGGCTCGTCGCTGCGGTGGTGGTCATGCAGCGTCGGCTCAACGGCGTCTTCGGGCTGATAGACGCCCTCGGCTGGACCGGGCCCCCGAAGGACCACGACCACCGCCGGTCCGACGAGGTGAACGAGGCCCACCGCACCGCCATGATCGACCTGATCGGCCCCGACGCCGCCGATCTCCGTGTGGACGCGGGTGAGGCCACCCACATCCTGCGCCTGCTCGTCTTCTCGGGCACCCACCACCGCATCACCCAAGGCCGGCCCCTGACCGCGGAGCAGATCGTCGCGATCCTGCTCGACGGGTTGCTGGCCCGCCCCACCACAGAGGATTCCCGATGCTGATCCGACTCCTGCGCACCCACCTGCGCCGCTACTCCCGGCAGCTGTGGGCCGTCGTCGCCCTCCAGCTGGTGGGCACGATGGCCGCGTTGTACCTGCCGAGCCTCAACGCCGGCATCATCGACGAGGGCATCGCCAAGGGCGACACCCCCTACATCCTCGGGGCCGGCGGCTGGATGCTGGTCGTCACGCTGCTGCAGATCGTCTGCTCCGTCGCCGCGGTCTGGTTCGGCGCGCGCACCGCGATGGGCTTCGGCCGCGACGTGCGGTCGTCGGTGTTCCACCAGGTCGGCCGGTTCTCCGCGCGCGAGGTCAACCGCTTCGGGGCGCCGTCGCTGATCACGCGCAACACGAACGACGTGCAGCAGGTGCAGATGCTCGTGCTGATGTCCTGCACGATGCTGGTCTCGGCGCCGATCATGTGCGTGGGCGGCGTGATCATGGCGTTGCAGGAGGACGTGGGCCTGTCGTGGCTGATGGGCGTGTCCGTGCCGGTGCTGGTCGTCGCGATCGGCCTGGTGATCATCCGGATGGTCCCGAAGTTCCGGCTCATGCAGGTGCGCATCGACGCGGTCAACCGCGTGCTCCGCGAGCAGATCACCGGCATCCGGGTGGTGCGGGCGTTCGTCCGCGAGCCGCAGGAGACGGCGCGGTTCGGCGTGGCCAACACGGAGGTCACCGACGTCGCCACGAGCGCGGGCCGGCTGCAGGCGCTGATCTTCCCGATCGTCACCCTGGTGCTCAACGTCTCCAGCGTCGCCGTGCTGTGGTTCGGTGCCGCGCGCATCGACGCCGGCGAGATGCAGGTCGGCGCGCTCACGGCGTTCCTGGCCTACCTGCTGCAGATCCTCATGGCCGTCATGATGGCCACGTTCATGGCGATCATGATCCCGCGCGCGTCGGTGTGCGCCGAGCGCATCACGGAGGTGCTCGACACCGAGTCGTCGGTCGCGCCTGCGGAGCGCGCGGTCACGCCGGCGGTCCGGACGGGCGAGCTGGTGCTGAACGGGGCCGGGTTCCGGTATCCGGGCGCGTCCGCCCCGGTGCTCTGCGACGTCACGTTCACGGCGTCGCCCGGCCGCACCACGGCGATCATCGGCAGCACCGGCGCCGGGAAGACCACGCTGATCTCGATGGTGCCGCGGCTGTTCGACGCCGCCGCCGGCACGGTCTCGGTCGACGGTGTCGACGTCCGCGAGATCGATCCCGAGGACCTCTGGAGCCGTATCGGGCTGGTGCCGCAGAAGCCGTTCCTGTTCTCCGGCACCGTCGCGAGCAACCTGCGCTACGGCAATCCCGACGCCACCGACGACGAGCTGTGGGAGGCCCTGCGCGTCGCCCAGGGCGAGGACTTCGTGCGCGCCATGGCGGACGGTCTCGACGCGCCGATCTCCCAGGGCGGCACCAACGTCTCCGGCGGTCAGCGCCAGCGCCTCGCCATCGCCCGCGCGCTCGTGCGCAGGCCGGAGATCTACCTGTTCGACGACTCGTTCTCCGCACTCGACCTCACCACCGACGCGAAGCTGCGCGCGGCCCTCAAACCGGTGACGGCCGGGTCGACGGTGGTGATCGTCGCGCAGCGCGTGTCCACCATCCGCGACGCCGACCAGATCGTCGTGCTCGACGGCGGGGTCGTGGTGGGCATCGGCCGCCACGACGAGCTGCTGGAGAGCTGCCCCACCTACGTCGAGATCGTGGAATCCCAGCTGAGCGTGGAGGTGGCGGCGTGATCAGCGCCGACGGCCGCCACGGCTCGCCCAACGGCCCCGTCACCTGCCGAGGAGAGCTCGGCACGAGTCCGCGGACCACCATCACGGCTCGCGTCCCGGTCGCGTCACCGGTCAAGGAGCACTCGGTATGACCACCACGGAGAAGCAGAACAAGCCGAAGCAGGACGACGACACCGTCCAGGCCGCCCGCGGCATGGCGGCCCAGCGCCGCGGCGGCGGTCCGCCGTGGGCCGGCGCCGGGGCGCCCGCGGAGAAGGCGTCGGACTTCGGGCCGTCGGCCAGGCGGCTGGCCGGCCGCCTGACCCCGGAGCGGTTCGGCGTCATCGCCGTGGTCGTGCTCGGCGTGATCAGCGTGGCGCTCAACGTCCTGGGCCCGAAGATCCTCGGCGCCGGCACCGACCTGATCTTCGCCGGCGTCATCGGCAAGCAGCTCCCCGCCGGCGTCAGCGCCCAGCAGGCCGCGGACGCGGCGCGGGCGGCGGGCAACGGGACCATCGCCAACCTGATCACGGCCCAGAACGTGATCCCGGGCGTCGGCATCGACTTCACCGCGCTGGGCCAGGTGCTGCTCGGCGTCATCGCGATCTACCTGGGCTCGGCCGTGTTCGGCTACCTGCAGGGCTACCTGCTCAACGGCATCGTGCAGCGCACCGTGTTCAACCTGCGCCGCGAGGTCGAGGACAAGATGAACCGGCTGCCGCTGCGCTACTTCGACGGCCAGCAGCGCGGCGAGGTGCTCAGCCGCGTCACCAACGACATCGACAACATCTCCACGAGCCTGCAGCAGACCATGAGCCAGCTGCTCACCTCGCTGCTGACCATCGTCGGCGTGCTCGCGATGATGCTGTTCGTCTCCCCGCTGCTGTCGATCATCGCCATCCTGACGATCCCGGCGTCGCTGTGGCTGACCAGGGCCATCGCGAAGCGCTCGCAGAAGCAGTTCGTGGCCCAGTGGCGCCACACCGGTGAGCTCAACGGGCTGATCGAGGAGGCGTTCACCGGCCACGAGCTGGTGCGCGTGTTCGGCCGCACGCAGGAGGTGGAGCTGCAGTTCGCGAAGCGCAACGAGGACCTGTTCGGTGCCAGCTTCGGAGCGCAGTTCATCTCCGGGATCATCATGCCGTCGATGATGTTCATCGGGAACCTCAACTACGTGCTCGTGGCCGTCATCGGCGGCTTCCGGGTCGCCTCCGGGGCGATGAGCCTGGGCGACGTCCAGGCGTTCATCCAGTACTCGCGCCAGTTCACCCAGCCGTTGACCACCGCGGCGTCGATGGCCAACCTGCTGCAGTCCGGGGTGGCGTCGGCGGAGCGGGTGTTCGAGCTGCTCGACGCCACCGAGCAGAGCCCGGACCCCGCGTCGCCGCAGGTCCGCACGGAGCGTAGCGGCCGTGTCGCGTTCGAGAACGTGAGCTTCCGGTACCTGCCCGAGCGGCCGCTCATCGACGACCTGTCGCTGGTCGCGGAGCCCGGCCAGACCGTCGCGATCGTCGGGCCGACGGGCGCCGGCAAGACCACGTTGGTCAACCTGATCCTGCGGTTCTACGAGCTCGACGGCGGCCGCATCACCCTCGACGGCGTCGACACCGCGGCGATGACACGCCGGGACCTGCGTTCGGGGATCGGCATGGTCCTGCAGGACACCTGGCTGTTCGGCGGCACGATCCGCGACAACATCGCCTACGGCAACCCCGACGCCACGCCGGAGCAGCTGATGGCGGCGGCGGAGGCCACCTACGTCGACCGGTTCGTCCGCGCCCTGCCCGACGGCTACGACACCGTGATCGACGAGGAGGGCTCCAACGTCAGCGCGGGGGAGAAGCAGCTGATCACGATCGCGCGCGCGTTCCTCGCCGACCCGTCACTGCTGATCCTCGACGAGGCCACCAGCTCCGTCGACACCCGCACCGAGGTGCTGGTGCAGCGGGCGATGGCGGCGCTGCGCAGCGACCGCACGAGCTTCGTGATCGCCCACCGGCTGTCCACCATCCGCGATGCCGACCTCATCCTGGTGATGGAGGCGGGCAGCATCGTCGAGCAGGGCAACCACGAGCAGCTGCTCGAGGCGCGCGGTGCCTACTACCGCCTGTACAACGCGCAGTTCGCGGGCGCCACGGCCGTGGAGTAGGCCCTCAGGCCGCGCTCGTGGCCGCGGCGATCGCGGCCACGAGCGCGCCCGGGTCCCGTGCGCAGACGGCCACGTCGTCGGCGGGGATGGGCGGCGCCGAGCCGTTCGGGCCGGACTCGTCCTGGCGCACCGGCCCGAACGTGCGGCGGCCCTCCGCGGTGCATCCGCTCGACGCGCAGCGCACGCTGGGGCGCTGCCCGCGGTGCCGGACGGGGCGCTGCGTGACACCGTCCGGCTCCTCGCCGAGGTGGACCCACCGGTGGAGTTCGTCGACGCCGCGACGGGGCGTGCAGAGCGTTCGCCGTTGCCCGTGGGGCGCTGATCCCTCCGGGGATCAGCGCCGGTCGGCGGCGGCGAGCTCGGGCTTGCGGCCGACCAGCCGCTGCCACCAGGTCGGGGTGGCGGCGGGAGCCTCGATGCCGGCCGCGACGCGGTCGGCATCGGAGAAGCCCTCGACCGGCGCCCACGGCTGGGCGTCGCGGGCACGGCCCAGGAACCCGGACGCGGCGGCGAGCCCGGCGCGGACGCCCTCGTCGCACAGCGTGGCCGGCAGGACGCGGTGGATGCCGAGCTCGGCGGCCGCGTCACCGCTCCCGACGAAGGCGAACTCCCAGGCGTAGTCGCGCTGCTGCGCGCCCACCAGGTCGGCGATCGCGTCCTGGCTCCAGCGCGTGCCACCGGTGGCGGTGCCGACGACCAGCACGAGCACGCGGGAGGGGCGGTCCTCCTCGGGCATCGCCGACAGGGCCGTGCCGAGGTCGGTGACCAGCACGCCGAGGTCGTCGCGCAGGGTCGCGGTGCCGCGCGGGCGCAGCGCCGGGACGCTGACGTCCGCGGCGGGGCGCAGCGTCGGCAGCGACGAGCCGCTGGGGACGACGGCGGCGAGCACGTCACCCTGCTGGTCGGCCAGCAGCGAGGTCAGGCCCGCGCGCAGTGCTTCGCGCACCGGGCGGGCGGAACGGGAACGGTCAGCGAGGATGACGACGGCGGAGCGCCCGGGCTTGGTCACCGGCACAGGATTCCGTACGCCTCGTGCCGCCGGACGACCACCCCGGGTAACTGCATCGGTCCAGGCCGCGGCTAGGTGATCAGCGTGGCCGCATGGTCGGGCACCGAGTTCGCGACCTCCCGCGGCGGCCGCTGGTAGCCGCGCCCCTTCGGCCGTTTCGGCAGCTTCAGCTCCCTCGGTGCGGTGGCCTCCCACGGCACGCTCGAGAGCAGGTGGTGGATCATGTTCAGCCGTCCCCGCCGCTTGTCCTCGGCCTCCACCACGAACCAGGGGGAGCGTTCGGTGTCGGTGTGCACCAGCATCGCGTCCTTGGCCTGGGAGTAGTCGTCCCAGCGGGTGATCGACTCGAGGTCCATCGGCGAGAGCTTCCACTGCTTGAGCGGGTTGCCCATCCGTTCACGGAACCGGCGCTCCTGCTCGGTGTCGCTGACGGAGAACCAGTACTTGCGCAGCAGGATGCCGTCCTCCACCAGCAGGTTCTCGAAGATCGGGCACTGGCGCATGAAGCGGCTGTACTCGGTGGGTGTGCAGAACCCCATGACCCGTTCGACGCCGGCGCGGTTGTACCAGCTGCGGTCGAGCAGCGCGATCTCGCCGGCGGCGGGCAGGTGCTCGACGTAGCGCTGGAAGTACCACTGCGTGCGCTCCCGCGCCGACGGGGCGGGCAGCGCCACGATGCGGCAGATCCGCGGGTTGAGGTAGGACGAGACGCGCTGGATCGTGCTGCCCTTGCCCGCCGCGTCGCGCCCTTCGAAGATCACGACGAGCCGGGTGCCGCTGGACTTGATCCACTCCTGCATCTGGACGAGCTCGCCCTGCAGGCGCAGCAGCTCGGCCTCGTAGACGGTCTTGGGGATCCGTCTCGCCATCTACGGCGCCGGGGTGGAGTAGAGGGCGGCGTGCGCCGCGCGCAGCTTGTACTTGAGGATCTTCCCCCCGACGGTCTCGGGCAGGGCGTCGGCCACCACGATCCGCTTGGGCGTCTCGAACCCGGCCAGGCGCTCCTTGCAGAACGCGATCACATCCGCCTCGACGGGCGTCGCGCCGGGTTGCGGCACCACCACGGCGGTGACGGCCTCGCCCCAGCGGTCGTGCGGCAGCCCGATCACGGCGGCGCGCAGCACGTCGGGGTGGCTCATCAGCACCGTCTCGACCCTCATGCTGGAGACGTTCTCGCCGCCCGTCTTCACGATGTCCTTGTAGCGGTCCACCATGATCCGCAGGCCGTCGGCGTCGACGGTGGCGCTGTCGCCCGAGTGGAACCAGCCGCCGCGGAACGCCTCCGCCGTGGCCTCGGGGTTGCGGTAGTAGCCGGCGGTGACGGCGGGGGAGCGGTAGACGGCCTCGCCCGGCTCGCCGCGCACCGGCTCGCCGCTCTCGTCGACGACGTCGGAGGCGAGCAGCGGGCTGGGCACCCCGACGTAGTTGACGGCCGGGGCGGTGGCGCGGTGGACGTCCGGCCACTTGGTGGGCCAGAACCTGTGGCACGCGATGGCCTCGGTCTGGCCGAAGATGCCCAGCGTGACGAGCCCGGGGGCGTGCTTCTCGAGTTGTTCCAGCACCGCCGGGGACAGCGCGCCCCAGCCGTAGACGAGCACCCGCAGGCCGGCGACGTCGAGCTCGGGGTGGGCGTCGAGCTCGGCGGCCAGGCCGCCCACGAACTGCGGGGAGCCGGCCCAGAGCGCGGTGCTCCGCTCCGCCGCCAGCGCGGCGGCGACCGCGTCGGGCACGGGGCGGCGGCCGATGAGCAGCGAGCCGCCGGACAGGAACGTCGCGAACGGGAAGATCTGGTCGCCGATGTGGTAGATCACCGGCAGGAACACGGCCAGGCGCAGGTCGCACTCGTGCTGCAGCCCGCGGGTGAGCGACAGCGCGAAGTTCAGCGCCGCCATGTGCGTGGAGCTGTGGGAGATCATCGCGCCCTTGGGCAGCGACGTGGTGCCCGAGGTGAACAGCAGCTCCCAGATGTCGTCGCCGTGGATCTCGACGTCGGGCTCGGTGGTGAGCTCCTCGGCGATGAGGCCGCCGAACGACGGGCTGCCGGCCACCGGTCCACCGCCGATGGTGATGGTGGCGCCCACCGCCAGCCCGGCGGCGTCGAACGCGTGCTGGGCGCGGGGCCACAGCTCGGCGTCGACGATCGCGAACTTCGGCCCGGTGAGCTCGATCAGGTGCGCGACGACGTCGGAGGCGAGGTTCGGGTTGAGCGGTACCGCCACCATGCCCGCCTTGGCGATGCCGACCTTCGCGAGGAACGCCTCCACCGAGTTCTCGCAGAACATCAGCACGCGGTCACCCGGTTCGAGCCCCGCCGCGGCGAGCGCGTGCGCGAGGCGGTTGGCCGTCTCGTCGGCCTGCCGGTAGGTGACGCGGGCGAAGGCCTCTTCGCCGTAGGCGCCCGCCCAGCCGGCGACGGCGACCTCGTCGGGGTAGCTCCAGGTCAGGCGCTCGAAGACGTCCCCGACCGAGGTGCGCTCGAAGCGCTGCACCGCCCGGCGGCCGCGCAGGGTGGTGACATCGATGTCCATGGGTGCAGCATGACGTGATGGCCGTCACGACTCAAGAGGTAGTCACCAGCGGTTCACTCGTGGCCGTGACGCCGAGGCACGCGTGAGCCATGGCGTCGAGCAGTTCGCCGAGTCGTTCCGGGGCCAGCCCGCTGCGGAAGAACAGCGTGGACTGCACCGCCCCGACGGCCGCGTGCACCGCCAGCCGCAGCTCGCCGTCGGCCAGGTCGCGGCGCAGGGGGGCGAGGACGTGCACCCAGTCCTCCAGGTAGTGCCGCTGGCGCCGCCGCAGCCTGCGACGGTCCTCCTCGGGCAGGTTGTGGATCTCCCGGTGGTAGACCGCCAGCACCGTCCGGTCCTCGATGGCGACGCGGATGTGGTCGCGGACCAGCGCCGACAGCGTGGCGCGCTCGTCGGTGGTGGCTGCCACGATGCGCTCGGCCCCGGTCTGCAGCCGGTCCATCACCTGGTCGAGCAGGGCGACGAGCACCGCGTCCTTGCTGTCGAAGTGCCGGTAGATGCCGGAGCCGACGATGCCCGCCTCGGCGCCGATGTCAGCCATCCCGACGGTGTGGAACCCGCGACGCGCGGCCAGCTCGGCGGCCGCGGACAGGATCCGCTCGCGGCGTTCGGGGTCACGTCTCCGCGGACCTGGGCTGACCATCTGGTCATCATGGCAGCGCGGGGCTAAGGTCGCCACAGTGAACCGCCGATCACAAAGGGGTCATGGTGGACTTCCTCGACAGTGACGAGTACCGCGACCTCCGCTCGGCGGTCGGCGCGATCGCCGCCAGCTTCGGCGGCACTTACTACGCCGAGCACGCCCGGGCGCGCGAGCCGATGCGCGAGCTGTGGTCGGAACTGGGCGACGCCGGGTTCATCGGCGTCAACGTCGGCGAGGAGTACGGCGGGGGCGGTGGCGGGCTCGTCGAGCTGGCGCTGGTGTGCGAGGAGCTGGCCGCGCAGGGCACCCCGATCCTCCTGCTGCTGGTCACGGCGGCCATCTCGGCCGAGGTGATCGAGGAGTTCGGCTCCGAGGAGCTGCGCAAGGAGTGGCTGCCGGCGCTGGCGAGCGGCGAGAAGAAGGTGGTCTTCGCGATCACCGAGCCCGACGCCGGCTCCAACACCCACGAGATCACCACCACGGCCACCCGCGTCGGACAGGAGTGGGTGCTCAACGGCACCAAGTACTACATCTCCGGCGTGGACGAGGCGGAGGCGCTGCTGCTGGTGGCCCGCAGCGGCCGGACCGACGAGGGCAAGCCGCTGATGTCGCTGTTCGTGGTGCCCACCGACACCCCCGGGCTGGTGAAGACCCCGCTCCCGGTGGACGTGATGGTGCCCGAGCGGCAGTTCACGCTCCACTTCGACGACATGCGGCTTCCGGCGTCGGCGCTGGTGGGGGAGGAGGGCGCGGGGTTCCGCCAGGTGTTCCACGGCCTCAACCCGGAGCGGATCACCGGTGCGGCGATGTGCGTCGGCATCGCCCGCTACGCGCTCGACCGCGCCACGGCGTACGCCAAGGACCGGAAGGTCTGGGACACGCCCATCGGGGCCCACCAGGGCGTCTCGCACCCGCTGGCCCGGGCCAAGATCGAGACGGAGCTGGCCGCGCTGATGACGCAGAAGGCGGCCTGGCTGCACGACCAGGGTCTGCCGGCGGGCGAGGCGTCCAACATGGCGAAGTACGCCGCCGCGGAGGCCGCCATCGCCGCCTGCGACGCCGCGATGCAGACCCACGGCGGCAACGGCGTGGCCAGCGAGTACGGCCTGCTGCCCTACTGGGGCCTGGCCAGACTCCTGCGCATCGCTCCGGTGAACCGCGAGATGATCCTGAACTACGTGGCCCAGACCACGCTGGGCCTGCCGAGGTCGTACTGATGCGCAGCCTCATCCAGCGGATCAACGTGGGCGACTCGCTCACCCGCACCGCCGCCCTGCGGCCGTCGTCGCCCGCCGTCGTCGACGGCCCGCGCTCCTGGGACTACGCCGCGCTCAACGCGTGGGTCAACCGGCTCGCGCACGGGCTGACCGCGCGGGGGTATGCGCGCGGCGACGCGCTCGGGCTGGCCTCGGCCAACAGCGCCGAGTTCCTGGCCGTCTACTACGCGTGCGCCAAGCTCGGTGTCGTCTGCGTGCCGATGAACCTGGGCTGGCGGCCCGACGAGGTCACCTACGTGCTCGAGCACTCCCGGGCCCGCGGCATCGTGGTGGAGTCGCAGCTGCTCGACTGGCTCCCGGCCGTCACCGGCGACCTGATCGTCGTGCCCGGCACCGGCACCGTGCCCCACGGGGCGCTGACCCTCGATGCGGTCCTGGCGGACGACACCTCCGAGCCGGAGGTGGAGGTCGCCGACGACGACGCCATCAGCTACCTCTACACCTCCGGCACCACGTCGTTCCCGAAGGGCGTGGTGGGCAGCCACAAGGCGATCTACCTGGGCTCGATGTCCGGAGCGCTGGAGGCCGGCTGGAACGCCGACGACCGGTTCGTGGCGATGATGCCGATGTTCCACACCGCCCAGCTCAACGCGTTCTGCACGCCGGCCGTCCTCGTGGGCGCCACCATCCACGTGCACCGCGGCTTCGACCCCGGTGCCTTCCTCGACACGATCGAGCGCGAGAAGATCACGCAGGTCTTCGGGCTGCCGATGATGTTCCGCGCGGCGCTGGAGCACCCGTCGTTCGCCGCTCGCGACCTGTCGTCGCTCAAGCGGGCCGTCTACGCGATGGCCCCGATGCCCGACGCGCTGATCCGGGCCTGCCTGGAGGGCTTCCGCTGCGACTTCGCGCTGCTGTTCGGGCAGACCGAGATGAGCCCGGTCACCACGCTGTTCCGGCCCGAGCACCAGCTCACCCACATCGGTGCCGTCGGCACACCGATCGTCGGCGTCCAGGTCGGAATCATGGGGCCGACCGGTGAGCTGCTCCCGGCCGGCGAGCAGGGTGAGATCGTCTACCGCGGCCCGTCCACGATGAACGGCTACCTGCGCAACCCCGAGGCCACGGCCGAGGCCTTCACGTACGGCTGGTTCCACTCCGGCGACGTCGGGCGCTTCGACGACGACGGCGTGCTGTGGTTCGCCGACCGCTACAAGGACGTCATCAAGACCGGCGGGGAGAACGTCGCGTCGATCGAGGTGGAGAAGGCGGTGTACGCCGCGGATCCCCGGGTGGCCGAGGTGGTGGTGGTCGGGCTGCCGCACGAGCGCTGGACCGAGGCGGTCACCGCGGTGGTCGTGCCCAAGCCCGGCGAGACGATCGACGAGGGCGAGCTGCTGGTGGCGCTCAAGCAGAACCTCGACGGCTACAAGGTGCCCAAAGCGGTGATCGTCGCGAGCGAGCTGCCGAAGACGTCCACCGGCAAGATCCAGAAGAACGTCGTGCGTGACGCCCACTCGACCCACTACGGGAGTAGCTGAATGCCCGTCCTGAAGTCCCTGCTGGACACCTCCTCGGAGACGTACGCGTCCTACCGGAAGGCCCAGCTCGCGGTGCTCGACCAGCTGAACGAGCAGCTGGAGCTGTTCGTCGCGGGCGGGGGCGAGCGCTACATGCAGCGCCACCGCGACCGCGGCAAGCTGCCCGTCCGCGAGCGCCTGGAGCTGCTGCTCGACCCGGACAGCCCCTTCCTGGAGCTCTCCCCGCTGGCGGCGTGGGGCACCGAGTTCACGGTCGGGGCGACCGTGGTCACCGGGATCGGCGTGGTGTCGGGCGTCGAGTGCATCGTGATCGGCCACGACCCCACCGTCCGCGGCGGGGCCATGAACCCGTACTCGCTGAAGAAGACGCTGCGCGCGCTCGAGATCGCGCGGCTCAACCGGCTGCCCGTGATCAACCTGGTGGAGTCCGGTGGCGCCGACCTGCCCACCCAGGCCGACCTGTTCGTGCCGGCCGGGCGGATCTTCCACGAGCTCACCGAGCTGTCCTCGCTCGCGATCCCCACCGTCGCGCTGGTGTTCGGCAACTCCACCGCAGGCGGCGCGTACGTGCCCGGCATGTGCGACTACGCCGTGCTCGTCGACAAGGGCGCCAAGGTGTTCCTCGGCGGTCCGCCGCTGGTCAAGATGGCCACCGGCGAGGAGGCCGACGACGAGGCGCTCGGCGGCGCGGAGATGCACTCGCGGGTCTCCGGGCTGAGCGACTACTTCGCCGTCGACGAGCGGGACGCCATCCGCATCGGCCGCGACATCCTCTCGCGCATCAACTGGCGCAAGCTGGGGCCGGCGCCGGCCGCGAACCCCCGACCGCCCCGCTACGACCCCGACGAGATCCTCGGCATCGTCCCCACCGACACCAAGGTGCCGTTCGACCCGCGGGAGATCCTCGCCCGCACCGTCGACGACTCGGACTTCGACGAGTACAAGCCGCTCTACGGGTCGTCGCTGGTCACCGGGTGGGCGCAGATCCACGGCTATCCGGTGGGCGTGCTGGCCAACCACCGCGGCGTGCTGTTCTCCGAGGAGGCCAAGAAGGCCACCGAGTTCATCCTGCTGGCCAACCAGACCGACACGCCGTTGATCTTCCTGCAGAACACCACCGGCTACATGGTGGGCACGGAGTACGAGCAGGGCGGGATCATCAAGGACGGCGCCAAGATGATCAACGCGGTGACCAACAGCGCCGTGCCCCACCTGACCGTCAACATGGCGAGCTCGTTCGGCGCCGGCAACTACGGCATGTCCGGGCGCGCCTACGACCCGCGGTTGATGTTCGCGTGGCCGGGGGCCAAGCTCGCCGTCATGGGGGCGGCGCAGCTCGCGGGCGTGATGTCGATCGTGGGGCGGGCCTCGGCGGCGTCGCAGGGCAAGCCGTTCGACGAGGACGCGGACGCGGAACGGACCGCGATGATCGAGGCGCAGATCGAGCGGGAGAGCCACTCGTTCTACGTCACCGCCCGGCTCTACGACGACGGGCTGATCGACCCCCGCGACACCCGCACGGTGCTGGGCATGTCGCTCTCCGCCGTCCACTCCAACACCGTCGCCGGCCGCCGTGGCTTCGGCGTCTTCCGGATGTGATGAGCATGTCGACACCCCCGAACCGAGGGTCAGCAAAGCCACTGTGCGGCCACTAGAGGACAGCAGAGTGGCTTTGCTGTCATGCGGACCGGGCCCAGGAGGAGCGCGCATGATCCAGAAGCTGCTCGTCGCCAACCGCGGGGAGATCGCCGCCCGCGTCATGCGCACCGCCCACGCGCTCGGGATCTCGACGGTGGCCGTGTTCTCCGACCCCGACGCCGACGCGCCGTTCGTCGCGCTCGCCGACGAGGCCGTGCGGCTGCCGGGCTCCGCGCCGGGCGACACCTACCTGCGCGGCGACCTCGTGCTCGCCGCCGCCGCGGCCACCGGGGCCGACGCGATCCACCCCGGGTACGGGTTCCTGTCGGAGAACGCCCAGTTCGCCCGCGACTGCGCGGCGGCCGGCGTCACGTTCGTCGGGCCGTCGCCGGAGGCCATCGTGTCGATGGGCTCCAAGGTGGAGGCCAAGTCACTGATGGAGGCCGCCGGGGTTCCCGTGCTCCCCGGCGCCACGATCACCGACGACACCGACATCGCCGCCGTCGCGGCGAAGATCGGTTTCCCGGTGCTGGTC
Source organism: Pseudonocardia sp. 73-21 (assembly GCF_001899645.1). Lineage (GTDB taxonomy): Bacteria > Actinomycetota > Actinomycetes > Mycobacteriales > Pseudonocardiaceae > Pseudonocardia. The sequence continues at coordinate 105,058 of NZ_MKVV01000091.1, forward strand.
AAGGCCGCGTTCGGCGGTGGCGGGCGCGGCATGCGCGTCGTCCACACGGCCGGCGAGCTGACCGACGCCGTCGACGGGGCCCGGCGCGAGGCCGCGTCCGCGTTCGGCGACGGCACGGTGTTCCTGGAGCGGTTCGTCGTCGACCCCCGGCACGTCGAGGTGCAGATCGTCGGCGACACCCACGGCAACGTCGTGCACCTCTTCGAGCGCGAGTGCTCCATCCAGCGCCGCTACCAGAAGATCGTGGAGGAGGCGCCGTCCCCGGCCGTCGACGACGCGCTGCGCGCCGAGCTGGGTGCGGCGGCCGTCGCGGCGGGGAAGGCGCTGGGCTACACCGGCGTCGGCACCGTCGAGTTCGTGCTGGACGCGAAAGGGGCCTTCCACTTCCTCGAGGTCAACACGCGGCTGCAGGTGGAGCACCCGGTCACCGAGCTGGTCACCGGGCTGGACCTCGTCGAGGTGCAGCTGCGGGTGGCCGAGGGCGACCCGCTGCCCGAGTCGGTCACCGATGCGCGCATCGAGGGGCACGCGATCGAGGTGCGGCTCTACGCCGAGGACGTTCCCGCCGGGTTCCTCCCGGCCACCGGCACGCTGCACCGCTTCCGGATCGCGCCGTCGCCGGGCATCCGGGTCGACTCCGGCGTCGTCGACGGGTCGGTGGTCGGCACCGCGTACGACCCGATGCTGGCGAAGGTGATCGCGTACGGCTCGTCGCGGGCCGATGCGGCCCGCCGGCTGGCCCGGGCGCTGCAGACCGCGCAGCTGCACGGCGTCACGACCAACCGGGACCTGCTGGTCGGGATCCTCCGCGAGGAGGAGTTCCTGGCCGGTGGGACCGACACCGGCTACCTGGGCCGCCACCCCGAGGTCGTGAGCGGAAATCAGGGCTCTGACACCGATATCCGCGCACGGGCGGCGGCAGCCGCACTCGCGACCCAGGCGGCGAACCGGACCGGTGCGCAGGTGCTCGGCACGATGCCGTCCGGCTGGCGCAACGTCGGCTCCGCCCCGCAGCGCATCGCCTACGACGGGGCCGAGGTCGGCTACCGGCTGACCCGGGACGGTCCCGCCGTCACCGTCGACGGCGAGCCGCTCGACGCCCGGCTGCTCGCCGCCACCCCCGACGCCGTCACGCTGGAGGTCGGGGGCGTGCGGCGCGACTACTCCGTGCACCGCATCGCCGGCGTCGTCCACGTCGACGGGCCTGACGGCTCGTCCGCGCTGGTGGAGGTGCCGCGCTTCGCCGACCCCAACGCCGTCGCGCACGCGGGGTCGCTGCTCGCACCGATGCCGGGAGGGGTGGTGCGGGTGCTCGTCGAGGCCGGGGCCACGGTGACGGCCGGCCAGGCGCTCGTCGTGCTGGAGGCCATGAAGATGGAGCACACCGTGGTGGCGCCGGTCGACGGTGTGGTCAGCGAGATCGACGTCGCCGCCGGCGACCAGGTGGACACCGGTCAGGTCCTGGCCGTCGTCGAGGAGGTCGAGTCGTGAACATCGCCAACCTGCTGCGCCGCGCCGCCGCCGACCACGCCGGGCAGATCGCCCTCCGGATGGAGGACGAGGAGATCGGCTACGGCCATTTCGCCGAGATCGGCGGCCGGTTCGCCGCGTACCTGCACGCGGAGGGGCTCGCGCCCGGCGACCGCGTCGGGTTCTTCCTGCCCAACACCCTCGAGTACCTGACCGGCCTGCTCGGCGTCTGGCAGGCGGGCGGGGTGGGCGTGCCGCTCAACCACATGTTCCCCGAGGCCGCGCTGCGCCACGCGATCACCGACTCCGGCGTCACCCACCTCGTGGTGCAGCCCGGTGACGTCGCCCGGCTGGAGGCGCTCGGTGTCGAGGCGACGCTGCTCACCACCGGCCCGGACGGCGGGTTCGCCGCGGCCGTCGCGGCGCACGAGCCCGTGCACACGGTCGTGCCGCGCCTGGACCGCGACGACGCGCTGATCATGTACACGTCCGGCTCGACGGGCGTCCCCAAGGGCGTGCGGCAGACCCACCGCAACATCACCGCCCAGGTCGAGGGCGTCATCGACCTCTACGAGCTCACCTCCGCCGACCACGTGCTCAACTGCATGCCGCTCTTCCACGTCGGCGGTCTGCAGCTCGCCAGCCTGCCGGTGCTGCTGCGCGGCGGGCAGATCACGTTCATGGCCAAGTGGGACCCGCTGGTGTGGGTCGACCTCGCCCAGCGCCTGCGTCCCACCTACGGCGGGCTGATCGCGACGATGATGATCGACGTCGGCAACCGGACGGTCGGCGCGCCCGTCGTGCTCGACAGCTTCCGGATCTGCATGTTCGGCGGCTCCCGCACCCCCACCGCGTCGATCGACCGGCTGGCCGCGGGCACCGGCATCGAGGGCGTCGAGATCTACGGGCAGACCGAGCAGAGCGGGCTGGTCGTCTCCTACGCCGTCGGGGACACGCGCCGTCCGAACTCGATGGGCAAGCCCCTCGAGCAGGTCGTGCGCACCCGGCTCGTCTCGCCGACCACCGGGGACGACGTCACGGGGCCCGAGGAGGTCGGCGAGCTGTGGGTGCAGGGCGACGCCGTCACCCCGGGCTACTGGAACCTGCCGCTGGACGAGAAGTGGGCGGAGTCGTCGTCCGGGAGCTGGTTCCGCACCGGCGACCTCATGTCCCGCGACGCCGACGGCTACCTCTACTACGTCGACCGCATCGACGACATGATCATCTCCGGTGGGGAGAACATCTTCCCGCAGATGGTGGAGGAGCACCTCGCCGACTGCCCCGACCTCGCCGAGGTCGCCGTCATCGGCACCGCGCACGAGCGGTGGGTGGAGCAGGTCACGGCCGTGGTCGTCCCGAACCGGGAGGGCGTCACCGCCGACGACGTGGCCGCCTGGTGCGCCACCAACCCCAACCTGCGCGGCATGCACCGCCCGCGCCGCATCGAGATCGTCGACGCCCTGCCGCGCACGGGCAGCGGCAAGCTCAACCGCCCCGACCTCAGAAGAAGGTTTCCCTGATGCCCGTCTCGATGGACGCGCTCGCCGACGACCTGGCCGCGGAGACGGCGGTGCTCCGCGAGCTGCTCGCCCCGCTGGACGAGCGCGACTGGCGCCGCGCCACCCCGGCGGCGGGCTGGTCGATCGGCGACCAGGTCGCGCACCTCGCCCACTTCGACGACGTCGCCGTGCAGTCGGCCGTGGAACCCGACGCCTTCCGCGTCGAGCTGGAGCAGATCGTCGCCGCCGGCGGGGTCAGCCCGGACACCATCGCCGAGCTGTACCGCGGGAGGTCCGGCGCGGAGCTGCTCGCCTGGTTCGACGACGCCCGCGGGCGCCTGATCAGCGCGTTCCGGCCGCTGGACCCGTCGCTGCGCGTGCCGTGGTTCGGCCCGTCGATGAGCGCGGCGTCGTCGCTGACCGCGCGGATCATGGAGACCTGGGCGCACGGGCAGGACGTCGCCGACACCGTGGGGACGCAGCGCGAACCCACGGACCGGCTGCGGCACGTCGCCCACATCGGCGTCGGGGCCCGGGGTTACAGCTACGTCGTCAACGGGCGGGAGGTGGACGCCACGCCGGTGCGGGTCGAGCTGGACGCGCCGAGCGGTGCCCGCTGGAGCTGGGGTCCCGAGGACGCGCCGGACCGGATCAGCGGCCCCGCCCTCGACTTCTGCCTCGCCGTCACCCAGCGCCGCCACCGCGACGACACGGCGCTGGTGATCACCGGCCCGGTGGCCACCGACTGGATGTCGATCGCGCAGGCCTTCGCCGGTGACGCGGGGACGGGCCGCAAGGCGGGGGAGTTCGCGTGAGCACGCGACCGGTGGTCATCGGCAACTGCTCCGGCTTCTACGGCGACCGGCTCCAGGCGGCCCGCGAGATGGTCGAGGGCGTCGGGGCGGGTGGGAAGGGTGTCGACGTGCTGTGCGGCGACTACCTCGCCGAGCTCACGATGCTGATCCTGGCGAAAGCGCAGGCCAAGGACCCGGCGCTGGGTTACGCGCGGACGTTCCTCACCCAGCTCGAGGATGTGCTGGGCCTCTGCCTGGAACGCGGCATCAAGATCGTGTCCAACGCGGGCGGGCTGAACGCGGCCGGCCTGGCGGCGGCGATCGAGGCGCTCGGCACCGGTGCGAAGGTGGCCTACGTTGAGGGCGACGACCTGCGCGGATCCCTCGACGCCATCACCCCCGCGGTCGACGGCAAGCCGGTGTCGGCCAACGCCTACCTCGGCGGGTGGGGCATCGCGGAGGCCCTGGCGGCGGGCGCCGACGTCGTGGTCACAGGTCGGGTGACGGACGCGTCGCTGGTCGTCGGTCCGGCGGCGTGGTGGCACGGCTGGGCCCGCGACGACTGGGACGCGCTCGCCGGCGCCGTCGCCGCCGGGCACGTCATCGAGTGCGGCCCGCAGGCCACGGGCGGCAACTACCCGTTCCTCGACGAGATCACCGACCGCCGCTACCCGGGCTTCCCGATCGCCGAGGTGGCCTCCGACGGCTCGTCCGTGATCACCAAGCACCCCGGCACCGGCGGGCTGGTCTCGGTCGGCACGGTCACCGCGCAGCTGCTCTACGAGATCGCCGAGCCCGCCTACCTGGGCCCCGACGTCACCTCGCACTTCGACGCGCTGACGCTGACGCAGGAGGCCGAGCACCGCGTCGCGATCACCGGGACGACGGGCAGCCCGCCGCCGGAGACGTTGAAGGTGGCGCTCAACGACGTCGGCGGGTTCCGCAACACCATGACGCTCGTGCTCACCGGCCTCGACATCGAGGCGAAGGCCGCGCACGCCGAGTCGCTGCTGTTCGAGGTGCTGGGTGGGCGGGAGCGGTTCGCCGAGGTCGACGTGCGCCTGCTGCGCTTCGACCACCCGGACGCCGCGAGCAACGCCGAGGCCACCGCGCACCTGCGCGTCACGGTCAAGGACGCCGACCAGCGCAAGGTCGGCCGTGCCTTCTCCAACGCCACGATGGAACTGGCCCTGGGCGGTTACGCGGGCTTCCACACCCTCACCCCGCCCACCGACGCGTCGGCGTTCGGGATCTACCGGCCCGCCGCGGTGCCGCGCACGGCGGTGACGCAGACGGTGGTGCTGCCCGACGGCGAGCGCCGGGTGATCGCGGACCCGGAGTGCGCGCCTGCGGCGCCCGTGCGCGGATATCAGGGCCAGGGCCCTGATATCCGCGCACGAGCGGCGGAGCCGCAGGTCCGCGTGCCGCTCGGGCTGGTCGCCGGGGCGCGGTCCGGGGACAAGGGCGGCAACGCCAACGTCGGCCTCTGGACCCGCGACGACGACTCCTACGCCTGGCTGCGCGGGTACCTCACCGTCGAGAAGGTGCGCGAGCTGATCGGCGCCGAGGCCGCGGACCTGCAGATCGAACGCTTCGACCTGCCGAACCTGCGCGCCGTCAACGTGGTGGTGCACGGTGTGCTCGGCGCCGGCGTCGCGTCGTCGACGCGGCCCGACCCCCAGGCCAAGGGGTTGGGGGAGTACCTGCGCAGCCGGCTGGTGGACGTGCCGGCCGCGCTGGTACCCGCTACCCGTTGACACAGAGGATGGTGTGCGGCCTCGGGATCTCGTCGATCACCGGTCGCCGAGGGCCACGGCGTCCGCGGCGGTGCAGCGGGGAAGCAGACCCAGAGCGCCGTGGCGCTGCCGCACTGCTCACGCGTCGGACGGCGAGCGCCGGGCCGCGGTGCGCGCGCGAACCCCGCCGCCTCGCCGGTCACGGGCGCATGGCGGCCTGCGGAGCTCCGCCGCCGACCATCCGCCCGTGATCACCTTCGGACGGCGCGCCGCACCACCCCACCTACGGCGTTCGCGCGCCGAACTCGCGTCCGCGCCCTCGGTACGCGCGCGGACGCACGACGCGCGCGGACGCCTGGTCAGGGGTGCCACCTCGCCGCAGCCGGATGTCGGTTCTGTCGGTGCGGCGGTGCAGACTGCACCCGACGAGGTGAGGGAGAGCAGATGGTTGCGGCGCAGGGGCTGTCGGAGCAGGACGTGGAGGCGGCGCGCGCCGGGCTGTCGGACGGGCGGGCGGTCACGGTGTGGTTCACCCCGGCCGCGGTGGGGGTGCCGGCCGGGGGGTCGGCGAAGGTCGTGTCGGTGGGGGAGGTCGCGGAGGGCGACTTCATCCAGGTGCGGCCCACGGGCTCCCGCGACACCATGTTCTGCTCACCCGGGGAGCTCACCCGGACACGGCCGCCGCGCAGATCGGGCGGGTCGGCCGACGGCGGGTCGGCGAAGCGGCCTGCCGGGGCGGCGGTGGCCCAGCCAACCCCCCGCCCGCCGGCTGCCGCGGTCCGGGCCGAGCCGCCGCAGGTCGACTCGCGTGCTGCCACCGGGCTGGCGCGGCCCGGGACGGAGACCTCGTCCGCGCGCCCGAGCCGGCCCCGTACCGCGGCGGCCGAGGGCACGGCCGCCACGGCCCCGGCACCCCAGCCGGCCGCACTCCAGCCCCCTGTGGTCCGGCCTGCGGTCGAGAAGGCGCCGGCGCGGGGTGGCCGGGCCGCCGCCCGGCCACCGGCCGAGGTCAGCATCACCCTCGCCGCCACCGGGGAGGGCGAGTGGACCGTCGAGGTCACGGTCGGCAAGAAGCGCACGGTGCGGCCCACCCCGGTGCAGCCGGGCGACGTCGCCGTCGCGGCCCGCGCACTCCCGCCCGCCGTGGCCGAGGCGATCTCGTCCTCGCTCGACGCGGCCCGGCGACGCCGCGCCGAGCAGGTGGAGCGGCTGCGGGCGGAACTCGAGGCGGCCGAACGGGCCCTCAAGGACCTCAATGGATGAGAAGGTGACATAGCGGGCGACACGACGGAGGCGAGTGATGGTGGCGAGGTGGCCCGGCATCGCACGTGCGCGCCCGGCCACCGACGCCATGGCGGTGCTCGCCCTGGGCCGCGGGGTGGCCGCCGACCTCCGCGGCGGCCTCGACGGGCCGGGGGCCGACGCCGCGGCCCGCGGGCTGCGACGGCTGCTGGACGCCGATGCGGTGGGGCTGTTCGGGCTCGACGGCGAACCGGCGTGGTCCGGCGATGCCGTTGACGGCGTCGGCCCGCTCGTGGCCCGGGTGCTGCGCACCGACTCCCGCGCCGGCGGTGGCGGGCTGGTGGCGGTGCCCGTGCACGCGCGGCTGGAGCTGGCCGGGGTGCTGGTCGTCGCCGGTGAGATCACGACGTCGGCCGCCCGCGAGGCCGCGTTCTGGGTGGGGGAGGCGCTGGAGCGGGCGCGGCTGGAGTCGTCGTCCGACGTCGCCGAGCAGGCCGAGCTGCGGGCGCTGCGCGCCGAGATCTCCCCGCACTTCGTCTACAACAGCCTCACGGTGATCGCGTCGTTCGTGCGGTCCGACCCGGAGCGCGCCCGGGAGCTGATGCTCGACTTCGCCCAGTACACCCGCCACAGCCTGGCGCGGCACGGCGACTACACGACGGTGGCGGGGGAGTTCGCGGCCATCGAGGCCTACCTGGCGCTGGCGCGCGCGGTGCTGGGCGACCGGTTGCGCGTGCAGGTCCGCATCGCGCCGGAGATACTGCCCGTCGCCCTGCCGTACCTGGCGTTGCAGCCGCTGGTGGAGAACGCCGTGCGCCACGGCGTGGAGCTGGCGGGCACCACCGGCACCGTCATGGTGGCCGGCCAGGCCGAGGGGAGCGAGTGCGTGATCACCGTCGAGGACGACGGGCCCGGGATGGACCCCACCTACGCCGCCGCCGTGCTGGCCGGCAGGGGGAACCCGGGCAGCCTCGGGCTGGTCAACGTCGACCGCCGGCTGCGCACGGTCTTCGGCCCGGCGTACGGGCTCGTCGTCGAGACGGCGGTGGGCGCGGGCACCAGGGTCGTGCTGCGCGTGCCGCGGTTCCAGCCCGGGGTGGTGGTGGGGTGAAGGTCCTGGCCGTCGACGACGTCGCCCCCGCCCTGGACGAGCTGCACCGGCTGCTGCAGGAGTCGCCCGGGGTCGACGAGGTGTCCACCGCGGGCGACGCGCTCACCGCGCTCAAGCTGCTGCAGGCCCACACGTTCGACGTCGTGTTCCTCGACGTCTCGATGCCCGCCATGGACGGCATGGAGCTCGCCGCGCTCGTGGCCCGGATGACCGACCCGCCGGTGATCGTGTTCGTCACGGCCTTCGAGGAGCACGCCGCATCCGCGTACGACGTGGGGGCGCTCGACTACCTGCTCAAACCGGTCAGCGCCGATCGCCTCGCCGCGGCGCTGGACCGGGTCCGCCGTTTCGCCGGCCACAGCGCCCCCACCGTCGACGCGCTGGCGGCGGTGCCCGTGGAGCTCGGCGGCCGCACGCGGTTCGTCCGCCGCGACGAGGTGCGCTACGTCGAGGCCCAGGGCGACTACGTGCGGCTGCACACCCCGTCGGGGGCACACCTGGTCCGCATCCCGATCTCGCGGCTGGAGGAGCACTGGCGACCCGCGGGGTTCGTCCGCGTGCACCGCAGCTACCTGCTCGCCGTGGCGGGCGTGCGCGAGCTGCGCAGCGACATCGCGGGCGGCCTGCTCGCCCACACCGACGTCGGCGACGTCCCGGTCAGCCGCCGCCACGGCCGGGAGCTGCGGGAACTGCTGCTGGAGGCCGCCACCCGCGGCGCGTTCGACGGGGGCAGGCGGTGACGCGGAACCGCCGGGTGGCCGTGGCCAGCCCGCAGACGCGGCTGGACATGAGCAGACGCCGCAGCGGTGTCCGCGTCGCGATGCCGCACCTCGCGCCCGCCGACCTGGAACGCGCCCGCCGCACCCACCGCCTGCAGTTGCGCCGGGCCGTCGCCACGCTGGCCCTGCTCGCGCTGCTGATCATCGGACTGCCCGCCGTGCTGGCCGCGTTCCCGGTGCTCGACGACGTGAGGGTGGCCGGGATCCCCGTGGGGTGGATCGCCGTCGCCGTCGTGCCGTACGCGTTCCTCGTCGTGCTCGCCGGGTGGCAGCTGCGCCGGGCGGAACGGGCGGAGGACAGTTGATCGCCGGCGCGATCCTGCTGGTCGTCGTCGTCACGATGGTCATCGGTGCGCGTGGCGTGGCCGCCATGCGCACCACGTCGGACTTCCTGGTCGCCTCCCGCCGCATCTCCCCGACGCTGAACGCGGCGGCCGTGTCGGGGGAGTACCTGTCGGCGGCGTCGTTCCTCGGCGTGGCCGGGCTGATGGTCAAGGACGGGGTCGGTGCGCTCTGGTACCCGGTGGGGTTCGCGGCCGGCTACATCGCGATGCTGACGCTCGTGGCCGCGCCGATGCGGCGCACCGGCGCCCTCACGGTGCCGGACTTCGCCGAGGCGCGGCTCGGGTCGCCCGCGCTGCGCAAGCTCTCGGCGCTGGTGGTGCTGGTGATCGCCACGCTCTACGTCGTGCCGCAGTTCAAGGCGGCCGGCATGGTGCTGACGGCGGTGGCCGGCACGCCGTACTGGGTGGGCGTGGTGGTGGCGGGCGCGGCGGTCAGCGTCACGCTCGCGCTCGGCGGGATGCGCGCCGCCACCTACGTGCAGGCGTTCCAGTTCGGGCTGAAGATGCTGCTGTTCGTCGCGCCCGCGATCTGGCTGCTGCTCCAGGTCGGTGCCGACACCCGCCGCGGCGCGCTGTCGCCCGTCGAGTTCACGCGCTTCAGCCACGTCACGCCGGTGGAGTTCCAGCTCGACACCCAGCTGACGATCACCGAGCCCACCCCGGTGGCGATCGGGGGTGGCCCGGAGCAGGTGCTCGCGCCCGGCACCTACCCCGTCGAGGCCGGGGCCACGTGGACGTTCCCGACCGGCAGCTCCGTGCCCGAGGTCGCCGGTGCCCAGCGACCCGGCGGCGAGACGTGGGCCCGCCCGCTGCTCGACCCCGGCGGCGCCGGACACCCGGTGCTCGCCACGTGGTCGGTGCTGATCGCCACCGTGCTCGGCACCATGGGCCTGCCGCACATCATCGTGCGCTTCCACACCAGCTCCGACGGCCGCGGCGCGCGGCGCACCGCCGCGATCACGGTGGGTCTGCTCAGCGTGTTCTACCTGTTCCCGGCGGTGTACGGGCTGCTCGGGGCGGTGCTGCTGCCCGAGCTCTACCTCTCCGGCGCCACCGACACGGTCGTGGTGGCCCTGCCCGCGCGCGTCGACGGCGGGTGGGCCGGGTTCCTCGTCACCGCGCTGCTGTCCGCGGGCGCCTTCGCCGCGTTCCTCGCCACCTCGCTGGGGCTGCTGCTCGCCCTGTCGGGCGCGGTGTCGCACGACCTGCTGCCCGGCACCACGCTGCGGCGGCTTCGGCTCACCACGCTGGGCACCGCGGCGATCGTCGTGGCGCTGGCGCTGCCCGCCGTGCACCTCGACGTCGGCGTGCTGGTCACCTCGGGGTTCGCCGTCGCCGCGTCGACGTTCTGCCCGCTGCTGGTGCTCGGGATCTGGTGGGCCCGGCTCACCGCCCGCGGCGCCGTCGTCGGCATGGTGGTGGGGCTCGTGGCGTCGGCGGGGTCGATCGCCATCGACCTCTTCGCCGGCACCCCGCCCGGCCTGGTGTCGATCCTGTTCGGCCAGCCGGCCCTGTGGTCGGTGCCGTTGGCCTTCGCCACGATGGTGCTGGTCTCGCTGCGCGGCAGGCCGCCCGCGTGGGCCCCCGCGGCCATGTTGCGGTTGCATCTCGACGAACGCCGGCCCTGACCGTTCGACCGGTTTTCCGACCGTTCGTCGACCGCCGGTCGTCCACCCCGACGGTGTGTCGTGCGCCGCTTCCGCCGCCTCCGCGGACCGCCTTTCCTGGGCTCCCGCTCTGTGCAAGGAGGCACCCGTGAGCACCACCGAATCCCCACCGCCGGAGTCGACCGAAGCCCGGACGGAGCTGCACGACTGGGACGCCGTCCAGTCGTCGCCGGAGTTCCAGCGGCTGCGCAGCAGGCTGCGCAACTTCGTGTTCCCCGTGACGGGGCTGTTCCTGGTCTGGTACCTGCTCTACGTCCTGCTCGCCAGCTACGCGCCCGGGTTCATGTCGGTCAAGGTCCTCGGCAACATCAACATCGGGTTGATCTTCGGCTTGCTGCAGATCGTGTCGACATTCGCGATCACCACCTGGTACGTCCGGTGGGCCGACCGCACGATCGACCCGCTGTCGCAGGAGCTGCGTGACGAGATGGGAGACGGCAAGTGACGCTGGCCGCGGGCATCGAGGGAAGCAACCCCATCCTCAACATCGTGATCTTCGGCGTCTTCGTCGCCATCACGCTGGGCATCGTGATCTACGTCAGCCGGCGCCGGACGGCGGGTGCGGCCGACTTCTACACCGCGGGCGGCGGGTTCTCCGGCCCCCAGAACGGCATCGCGATCTCCGGCGACTACCTGTCGGCGGCCTCGTTCCTCGGCATCGCCGGGGCCATCGCGCTCAACGGCTACGACGGCTTCCTCTACTCCATCGGCTTCCTGGTGGCGTGGCTCGTGGCCCTGCTGCTCGTGGCGGAGCTGCTGCGCAACACCGGCAAGTTCACGATGGGTGACGTCCTCGCGTTCCGCATGCGCCAGCGGCCCGTCCGCGCGGCCGCGGCGACGTCGACGCTCGCCGTCTCGTTCTTCTACCTGCTCGCCCAGATGGCGGGAGCGGGCGGGCTCGTGGCCCTGCTCCTCGACATCTCCGACAAGACCCAGCAGGGCATCGTCATCGCGGTCGTCGGCGTCGTGATGATCGCCTACGTGCTCATCGGCGGCATGCGCGGCACCACCTGGGTACAGATCATCAAGGCGGTGCTGCTCATCGCGGGCGCCGCGGTCATGACGGTCTGGGTGATGGCGCTCTACGGGTTCAACTTCTCGGCCCTGCTCGGGGACGCGGTCGCCAAGGGCGGCGCCGCGGGTGAGGCCCTGCTCAACCCGGGCAAGCAGTACGGCAAGACCGGCGTCAGCAAGCTGGACTTCGTCTCCCTGGGCCTGGCCCTGGTGCTCGGCACCGCCGGCCTGCCGCACATCCTGATGCGCTTCTACACCGTGCCCACGGCCAAGGAGGCCCGCCGCTCGGTGGTCTGGGCGATCTGGCTGATCGGCCTGTTCTACCTGTTCACGCTGGTGCTCGGCTACGGAGCCGGCGCGCTGGTCGGCCCGGACGCGATCAAGAAGGCGCCCGGTGGGGCGAACTCCGCGGCTCCGCTGCTGGCCTACCAGCTCGGCGGCACGCTGCTGCTGGGCATCATCGCGGCGGTGGCGTTCGCGACGATCCTGGCGGTGGTCGCCGGCCTGACGATCACGGCGTCGGCGTCGTTCGCGCACGACATCTACCTCAACGTGATCAAGAAGGGCGAGCCGGGCGCGGCGAACGAGGAGGTCAAGGTCGCCCGCATCACGGCCGTCGTGATCGGCATCGTCGCCATCGTGGGCGGGATCCTGGCCAACGGCCAGAACATCGCGTTCCTCGTGGCGCTCGCGTTCGCCGTGGCCGCGTCGGCCAACCTGCCGACGATCCTCTACTCGCTGTTCTGGAAGCGGTTCAACACCCAGGGCGCGCTGTGGAGCATCTACGGCGGTCTCGCCATCACGATCGTGCTGATCGTGTTCTCGCCGGTGGTGTCGGGCAAGCCCGTCGACGCCGCGACGGGCAAGAGCGCGTCGATGCTGCAGGGCGTGGACTTCCACTGGTTCCCGCTCGACAACCCGGGCCTCGTGTCGATCCCGCTGTCGTTCCTGCTCGGCTACCTCGGCACCGTCCTGAGCAAGGAGAAGCCTCCGGCCGGGAAGTTCGCCGAGATGGAGGTCCGCTCGCTCACGGGTGTCGGGGTGGAGAAGGCGGTCAGCCACTGAGTGCGTGGGGGTCCGGCCGGTCGGCGGGGGCCGGCCGGCCCCCCATCTCTCACATGTCCAGCCCGCCGTTGACGGAGATGACGGAACCGGTGATGTAGCCGGCCTCGTCGTCCACCAGGAACTGCACGGTGCGGGCGATCTCGCTGGCCTGGCCCAGGCGGCCGACCGGCACGCCCTTGAGGAGCTTCTCCAGCACCTCCGGCGGGATCGCCGCCACCATCTCGGTCTCGATGTAGCCGGGGGCCACGCAGTTGACGGTGACGCCCTTGCGGGCCACCTCCTGCGCGAGGCTCTTGCTGAACCCGATCAGACCCGCCTTCGACGAGGCGTAGTTGGCCTGGCCCACCGAGCCGGTCTGCCCGATCACCGAGGAGATGTTGACGATCCGGCCGAAGCCGTTGCCGGTCATGTGGTCGAGCACGGCCTTGGTCATGTAGAACGCGCCGGAGAGGTTGATCCGCAGCACCGCGTGCCAGTCCTCGACCGTCATCTTGCGGACGGTCTTGTCGACGGTGATGCCGGCGTTGTTCACCAGGTAGTCGACGCGGCCGCGCTGCTCGAGCACCTCGGTGACGACACGCTGGCAGTCGGCGGGCTCGCCCACGTTGCCCTGGTGGATCGAGACCGACGCGCCCTCGGCGCCCAGCTTGCCGGCCAGCTCCTCGGCGGCCTTGGAGTTCGAGCTGTAGCCGGCGGCGACGTGCACGCCCGCCCTCGCGAGGGTGGTGGTGATGGCGGCACCGATGCCGCGGGCCCCGCCGGTGACGATGGCGACGCGCTGCTCGGGGTGGGTGTCGGTGATCGCGGTCAAGAGTCCTCCTATTCGCCGAACGCGACGCGGACGTCGTCGCTCGTGGTGGTGGGCCGGACGGTGGTGCGGTGGCTGGTGGGCGTCGGGAGCACGACCTCGGGCGCCACGATCGACGGGTCCACGGTCAGCACGGCGTAGCCGCCGACCGCACCCGCACCGAAGCCCGGTGCGAACACCTTCGTGGGGCCGGTGATGGCCTTGTCGCGCACCGCGTCGAAGATCGCGATGGGGATGGACGCCGCTGAGACGTTGCCCATCGTCTCGATGTTGAAGTAGAGCTGGTCGTGCGACAGCCCGGCCTTGTCGGCGAGCTGCAGGATCATCGTCTTGTTGGCCTGGTGCGGGACGATGAGGTCGATGGACCCGAGCAGGTCGAGGTCGGTGAGCTCGGCGAGCATCTGGTCGAGGTAACGCGAGACCAGGGCCTTGACCTCGGGCCCGTAGACGGTGATGTCGTTGTCGAACTCGGGGTTGGGCCAGATGATCGAGTTGACCTGGCTCGCGGGCCCGCTGGCGTAGGTCTGCAGGATCTCGACGTCGCCGGCCTCGCCCGCGGGTGCCGGTGCCACCACCATCGCGGCCGCACCGTCCCCGAAGATCATCCGCGAGGTGCGGACGGCGCCGATCTTGTCGGAGAACTTCTCGACGCAGACCAGCAGCACCGGCCGGTCCACCTCCTGCAGCTGCCGCACGGCCTCGGCCAGGCCGTAGGGCAGCCCCGCGCAGGCGGCGACGATGTCGGCCGAGCAGTGCGTCTGCAGCATGCCGAGCTCGCCCGACAGCCAGGTGGACAGCGACGGGATGAGCCGCTCGCTCGTGCAGGTGGCCACGAGCACCGCGCCGATCTCGTCGGCCGTGCGCCCGGCGTGCTCCAGCGCGGCGACGGCGGCCTCCAGCGCCAGGTCACCGATCTCGTGCTCGGTGTAGCGGCGCTGGTCGATGCCGGTCTTGGTGCGGATTTCCTCGGCGCTCATCGGCGACCAGGAGAAGCTCGCGTTGCGCACGACGTCGTCGTTGGAGCACACGTGCTCGCCGCGCACCACCGCCAGCGACTCGATCCTCGGCTGCACGCGGAACGCCTCGTGCACCTTCACCGGGGGATAGGGCCGCACCGGCGGCCGGGCCGGCGCGGGCGACCGGGACGACCGCACCGGTGTGGCCCCCGACTTCACGCGGTCGATGAATGCCGCCACGTCACGGGTGCGCGGATGAAGGGCGATCACGAAATCGTCGTCGCCGATCGCCTGGGCCGGCCGCAGTTCGGTGCGGGACCGGTCCCAGGGGTACTGGTTGTGCAGCACCATCGCCCACCGGGTCAGTGCTTCGAGCTCGGGCACCGATTCGTCGACGTCCAGGATCTCCTGGTGGCTGAATACCGGATAGTCCGGGTCGTGGTCGGGCACGACGAAGGTGAGCAATTCACCCTGGGCGACGAATTCGGCCACCGTCGGCTTGATCGCCGGCAGTTCGGAGGCGTGGTGGAGCTTGTTGCGGAACAGGTCGAAGAGCAGCGCGAAGACCCGGTCCTCCGCCCCACCCTCCCAGGTGGGGGCGAGCTCGCGGTAGGCGCGCTCCACGGCGGCCACCTTCTTCTCACCGTCCACCCAGGGCGTGAGCACGGGCAGGAAGACGTCCTCGCGGTGGCGGGGCAGATCCCGCCAGCGCGTGGGGCGCTTGTCGAACATCGTCATGGGGTACCGGTTGACCCAGAACAGGTTCTGCCCGAGGTCGCGCAGCAGCGCGAACCTGCTCGGATAGGCGCCCGCCTCCACCCGGGTCAGAAGGTCCGTACCGGTAGGGGCTTTCGCCTCGAAATCGCGGCCGATCACCGCGGTGAACTGATCGAGGGTGTCGAGGACGGAGAAATCGAGCTCGCCGAGGAAATTTGCCGGGAAGACCAGGTGGCCGTGTGCGTTGAGGACGAACGGCTTCATGCCAGTGAACATAGTGGCTGGACGCCGTGATCGTAATGTGAGCGTGGTTTCCCGCTACCGGCGAGTTCTACTACGGAGTTCTACTACGGAGTTCTACTGCGGAGTTCTACTGATGAGTTCTACTCGTCGGTTCTATTTCTGGTGGAACCGGTCCGCGATCTCGGGGACGTCCTGCCACCACAGCCGCGGGGGCTCGTCGGGCTCGGCGGCGGCGACCGCGTCGAGCTCGACGTCGATCTCGGCCGCGCGGACCTCGTCCTCCTTCGTCATGCGCGACAGCACGATGCCGATGAACGGCAGACCCGCGACGTCGCCGCCGATCCACAGCACGCCGGCACCGAGCGTCTGGTCGGTGCGCAGGCTCGGTCCCCAGTCGCGCGTCAGGGCGCCGTAGAAGCCGGCGGCGACGAGCGGTCCGAGCCACAGGACCACGCCGAGCGCCGCGTCGCCGATCATCTCGACCACCGTGATCCAGATCGTGACGCCGTACGGATCGGTGCGGGGGGTGGGATCGAGCCGGAAACGAGTCCAGAAATAGCCGAAACCGACGAGAGCCAGTACGAATCCGCTCACGGCCGAGGCCACGGAACTGCGCAGGGTGAGCTCGTAGAGCGGGCTGAGATAGAGCACCATCATCGGGACGACGAGCAGGACGGTGATGACGAGCGGGAAGGTCACGAAACGGGCGAAGGGGCTGCGCAGCACCCGGCCCAGCGGGGCCCGGACGCGGGCCGGCAGCAGGTCGCGCAGCAGCAGGATCGGGGCCCCGAGGGCCAGCAGCAGCGGCACGACCATGAGCAGGACGATGTTCTGCACCGCGCGCACCCAGAACAGGGTGTCGTCGTAGACACCGAGGAATGAGCAGCCGACCAGCAGGATCGTGGCGATCCCGGCGGTCCAGCACGCGATGCGCACCCGGGGCCACGGACGTCCGGCCCGCCGGGTGCGCGCGACGGCCGCGGCGTAGGCGCCACCCAGGACGACCGCGGTCGCCAGTACGCCGGGCTCGGCCCGCCACGCGGTGAACACGCGGAGCGTGGTGAGCGGAGTGGTCATGGCGAGCGTGAGCACAGGACGAACGGTACGCGTGCCCATTCCCCCGCTGAAATGGGCGATGTGCCGCTTCATTGCCCGTACAGGCGATTCCGGGATTCAACCCGGGTCGCATTACTGTCGGTGCATGGCCATTCTGGATCACCACGACGAGCCGACCGAGGTGCCGACGATCCGGCGCCGTCGTCGCGGACCGTGGATCGCGCTGGCCCTCGTCGTGGCGGTCGTGCTCGCCGGAACGGGTGGCGTCGTCCTCGACGCGCTGCGCGTCCCGGGGTCGGACGGCCTCGCGGCGAAGCTGGCGGAGTGGGGACGCGACCACGGGTTCGGGCCCGTCGTCACCTGGCTCGAGCAGATCCAGTACGAGAGCGACAAGCCCGCGGTGGGCGGCGTCCCGCAGGGCGGCATCCCGACGGCCGGCGGCGTGGCGCCGGGGGTCGGCGGGTCGGAGCGGCTGCCCTCGGTGGCCATGCCCCCGCTCGCCGGCGGCGCCCAGCTGCCCGGGGAGGGCGTGTGGCAGACCGTCGTCACCGTGAAGGGGCGCCCGGCGGTGCAGGTGGCGTCGGTGCGCCCGGACGCCCAGCACACGTCGTTCGTGGTGGGCGTCATGCGGATGGACCCGACGCTGGTGCGC
The DNA here is from genome assembly GCF_001899645.1 of Pseudonocardia sp. 73-21. Classification (GTDB taxonomy): domain Bacteria; phylum Actinomycetota; class Actinomycetes; order Mycobacteriales; family Pseudonocardiaceae; genus Pseudonocardia. Next base: position 122,211 of record NZ_MKVV01000091.1, read on the forward strand.
GGCCAGCTGCACCCGGGCACGCTCGATCCCGGCGGGTCCTGGAGGACGTCCACGTCGCTGGTCGGCGCCCAGCAGGCCGACGTCGTGGCGGCTTTCAACGGCGGCTTCCGCCTCACCGACCCCAGCCATCCCGGCTACTACGCCGAGGGACGCCCGGTGAAACCGCTGGTGGACGGCGTGGCGAGCCTGGTCCTGCGGGCGGACGGCACCGCCGACGTCGGCGCCTGGAACCGGGAGGTGCGCATGGCGCCGGGAGTGGTGAGCGTGCGACAGAACCTGCTCCCGCTCGTCGACGGCGGGCAGGTCAACCCCACGTGCGCCACCGGCGGCACGAAGGAGTGGGGTTCCACCATCGGGCAGGCCGCCTACGTCCACCGCTCCGGGTTCGGGGTGACGGCCACGGGCGTCGAGGTCTACGTCGGCGGACCGGCGCTGTCGGTGTGCACGCTGGGCCGGATCCTGCAGGACGCGGGCGTGGTGCGCGGCATGGAACTCGACATCAACCCGAACTGGGTCAGCGGCACCTACTTCCACGACCGGCCCGGCGCCGCGCCGCAGGGGTTCCGGCTGTTCCCGGCCGAGAAGGTGGACCCGGCGCACTACCTCACGCCGACGAGCCGCGACTGGTTCGCCTGGTACGCCCGCTAGGAGCGCCCTGAAGAACTCGGGCCTACTGCGCTACGGCCGGATTCTTCAGCACCCTCCTTGGCCCGGTCAGGCCGGCCCTGGGCCCTAGGGCACGGGTACGGGCGCCGGCAGGGGCTTGTGGGCGTGGCGGGACAGCACGGTGAGGCCCGCCGCGGTGAGGGCGAGCCCGACGACACCGAGCACCGCCTCCAGCGGCGTGGCGCGCACGACCTCGCCCAGCAGGACCACGCCGAGCACCGACGCCGAGAGCGGGTCCACCAGCGTGCAGGTGGCGAGGGGGGCGCCCAGGCCGCCGTCGCGGTAGGCCATCTGGATCAGCACCATGCCCGCGACGGCGGCGGCCGCGCACGTCAGGGCGGCGAGCACCCACGGACCCGACCCGGCGACGAGCAGCCGGGCCATGGCCGAGGCCAGCCCGAACAGGATGGCCGACGCCGCCGCCCGCAGCACGGAGCCCGCGCGGTGGCCGAAGAACGAGCTGACCAGGACCATCAGGCCGACGACCAGCGCGCAGCCGCCGACGGCCATGCCCAGCGCGGCGTCGGACACCTCCGGTGGCCGGGCGTGGTGCGGGGCCAGCGACAGGATGGCCAGCAGCCCGAGCGCGACGGCGCCCGCCGCGGCCCACTCCCCGCGCGTGACGGTGCGCCCGACGAGCCACGCGCCCAGCGGCAGCGCCAGCACGAGCGCGGACACCCCGAGCGGTTGCACGAGCGTCAACGGGCCGAAGCGCAGGGCGACGAGGTGCAGCAGCGCGCCGACGACGGTGGCCGACACCGCGACCCACCAGCGGGACCGCCGGACCAGCCGACCGAACAGTGCGAGCCCGCTGATCTCGGCGTCCGACGCGTGCCGCGACGCCTCGCGCTGCTGCAGGACGGCGGCCACGGCGTAGCAACCGGCCGAGGCGAGGGCGACGCCGATCGCCACAGCGGGATGTTGCACGGCTCCACGGTAGAGGGTCGCCGATCCGCGTTGTAGGCGACGTGGCCACAGGGGGCGCACAAGAACCGCACAGGGACACGACAGGACAGCCCCCATCGTGGACCCGGGCTGGTTCATCGCACTCGTCGAGCTGTGGCCCGCGGCGGACCGCCCCTACATCGGCGGTTCCACGACCAACTCCCTGCTGGAGCTGGCGCTGGGCTACAACGGCATCGGCCGGCTGTTCGGCGGTTCCGGCAACGGCGGCGGGGGCGGCGGCTTCGGCGGCGGGACCAACGGCGGCTTCGGGGGCGCCACCGGCATCCTCCGGCTGGTCACCTCCGAGATGGGGCTGGAGGTCTCCTGGCTGCTGCCGGCTGCACTGATCGCGCTGGTGGCGGGGCTGTGGATCGCGCGACGGTCCGCCCGCACCGACCGGCTGCGTGCGTCGATGCTGCTGTGGGGCGGCTGGACGCTGGTCACCGGGCTCGTGTTCAGCTTCATGAGCGGCACGATCCACCCGTACTACACGGTGGCGCTGGCGCCCGGGATCGCGGCGCTGGTGGCGATCGGCGGGGCCGAGCTGTGGAGGCGTGGGGCGACGATCTGGCTCGCCCTGATGGTGGCGGCCACCGGGGCCTGGAGCTTCGTGCTGCTGGCGTCCTCGACGGAGACGTTCGCCTGGGTGCGCTGGGTGTTCGCACCCGTCACCGCCGTCGCGGTGGTCGGGATCCTGGTCGGGGCCCGGCGGCTGGCGCGGGCCACCGTCGTCACCGCGCTGGTGGCGGCCATCGCCGGCACGGCCGCCTACGGCGTGGCCACCGCGGCCGGCGCGCACACCGGCAGCATCCCGGGCGTCGGGACGGTGGCGAGCGGCATGGGCGGCGGAGGTGGGAGCGGCGGCACGGGGACCCCGCCCGGCGGAGGCGAGCGTCCCTCCCCGCCCGCCGGAGCGACCTTCGGCGGCGGCATGGGGGGCGGCGGCGCGACCACCAGCACCGAGCTGACCGCGCTGCTCAAGGCCACCGACAACACCTGGACGGCGGCGGTCGGCACGTCGCAGAGCGCGGCGTCGCTCGAGCTGGCCACCGGCACTTCGCTGATGTCGCTGGGCGGCTGGAGCGGCTCGGACCCGGCGGTGACGCTGGAGCAGTTCCAGGCCGACGTCGCCTCCGGTGCGATCCACTACTACATCGGCGGCGGCCAGGAGGGCGGCCCCGGTGGGAGCAGCGACAGCACGTCCTCGCAGATCGCGACGTGGGTGGCGGCGAACTACACGGCCACCACCGTGGGCGGCCAGACCGTCTACGACCTGACGAGCTGACCCCCGGAGACGACGGGCCGCGACCCGACCCGGTCGCGGCCCGCCGTCATGCCGGGAGGCCGTCGCCGGCGAAGCTGCGGCACGGGTGCACGTCGTAGACGAACACCCCGGCCACGACGCCCGGGTCGCCGTCCATGATCCGGGCCGTCTCGGCGGGGTCGGTGGTGAAGATCCCGATGCCGCAGACCTCGGTGTCGTCGGTGACCGGGCAGACCACGGCCAGGACGCCGTCGGCGCGCAGCTCGAAGTTCCGGCGACCGTGCTCCCAGACGATCGCGTCGGCACCGGGCTGGTCGCGGCGCGGCCCGGTGCGCAGGATGACGGTGGTGTAGGCGCGGGCGGTGGGCATGAGCGCCCGCATCTCGTCGTCGGTCACGGTGGTCATCGGGGTCCTCGATTCGATCCACACGCGTGGTGACGCGTGCACCCGGTGCGGCGGAGGCTGTGCATCGTGACACCTTTCCCGGCCGGCCACACCGGTGAGGCCGCTCGCCACCGCCGCAGCGGGGCCTGGGACGGTCGGCTGCTCGACGGCTACGTGGACGCCGCGCCGCCGGACCGGTTCGCGGTGGTGGACGGGTCGGTCCGGCTCACCTACCGCGAGCTGCTCGACCGGGTCGCCCGGGCGGTGGCGGGCCTGCGCCGGCTCGGTGTCGGGCGGGGTGACGTGGTGTCGTCGCAGCTGCCGAACTGGTGGGAGGCGCTGGTGCTGCATCGCGAGGCAGAAGTACCCCGTGCACCTGCTGCTGGTGGACGAGCTCCCGAGGACGCCGACGGGCAAGGTGCAGAAGTTCCGCCTCCGCGAGCTCGCCGCCGAGGGCGTCTAGAGGGTGGTCCAGATGCCGCCGTCCACCGGGAGGATCACGCCCGTGATCCACGCCCCGGCCCGGCTCGACAGGTAGACCGCGGCCCCGGCCATGTCCTCGGCCCGGCCGATGCGGCCGAGCGGCGAGCTGGCGGCCATCTCGTCACCCGCCTCCTCGAGCAGCGCGGCCATCATCTTCGTCGGGAACGGGCCCGGCGCGATGGCGTTGACGGTGATCCCCCGCGGGCCGAGCTTCTTCGCCAGCACGCGCGTCATCTGGTGCACGCCGGCCTTGCTGGCGGTGTAGCTGAAGTTGTCGAACTCCGGGACGCGCATGCCGTCGATGCTGCCGACGTTGATCACGCGGGCCGGGTCGTCGGTGGTGGCGGCGGCCTCCAGCAGCGGGAGGAACGCGCGGGTGAGGAAGAACGGGCTCTTGAGGTTGAGGTCCAGCACCTTGTCCCAGCCCGACGCCGGGAAGTCCTCGATCGGCGCACCCCAGGCGGCGCCCGCGTTGTTGACGAGGATGTGCACGCCGCCCGGCTCGCGCTCGCCCAGCTCGGCCGCCAGCCGCACGCACTCCTGCTCCTGGGACAGGTCGGCGGCGATCGCCTCCACCTTCCCGAACGTCCCGAGCTCGGCGACCGCGGCGTCGGCGGGCCGACGCGAGGTGACGTAGACGGTGGCGCCGGCCTGCAGCAGGCCGGCCGCGATCATCTGGCCGATGCCGCGGGCGCCGCCCGTGACGACGGCGACCTTGCCGCTGAGGTCGAACAGGTCCATGGGAAGAGCCTTTCGTGTGGGGTCAGCCGAACGGTCCGCCGGCGACGGAGAGCACCCGGCCGGAGACGAACCCGGAGCGCTCGTCGGCGGAGAAGAACACGGGGTGCGCGATGTGCTCGGTGGTACCCGCGCGGTCGACCGGGATCGCGGTGACGCGCACGGCCGCCATCGCGTCGAGGTCCACGCCGCGGCGCTCGGCGACCTGCGCGACGGCCGCCGAGCCCGCCTCCTCGACGGCGGCCCCGATACCGCGCGCCGCCCCGGCGACGATCGCGGTGCTCATCGCAGCTCCGCTGCCGCTCGTTGCGCCAACAGGAACTTCCGCGGTCGTCCGCTGGGGGTGACCGGGATGTCGGCGGCGTCGATGGTCAGCACGTGGCGGGGCACCTTGAACCGCGCCAGTCGCCCGGCGCACCAGCTGATCAGCTGGGCCGGGTCGACGTCGCCGCGACCGACGATCCACGCCACCCCGACCTCGCCCATCCGGTCGTCGCTCAGCGGCACCACGTGCGCCTGCGCGACCGAGGGGTGACCGGTGAGGACGTCCTCCACCTCCTTGGGCATCACCTGCTCGCCGCCGCAGCGGTAGCACTCCTTCACCCGGCCGACGAGCGTCAGGTACCCGTCGGTGTCGATCCGGCCGAGATCGCCGGTGCGGATCCAGCCGGGCCCGTCGGAGAACGCGAGGGCGGTCTCGTCCGGCTTGTCGTAGTACCCGGCCGTGACGCCGGGGCCGCTCGCGAGCAGCTCGCCGATCTCTCCGGGGGCGACGTCGGCCCGGGTCACGACGTCGACCACGCGGTAGTCGACGAGGTGCTTCCCACCCCCGGCGACGCCCACGTCGCGCAGCCGGCCGTTGGTGGTGAGGCGCTTCTCCGGCGGGTCGTCGGGGCGGGTCACCGTGCTCGACGCCGTCACCTCGCTCATGCCGTACCCGGTGGTCAGCTCGACGCCGGCCCACTCGGTGTGGATCCGGTCCCACAGGCCGGTGGGGGAGATGCCGCCCGAGGAGATCGCGCTGGTCAGCGTGGTGGGACCGGCCCCGATCTGCGCAGCGGCGTCGAGCACCGCCAGTGTCATCGTCGGGATGAACAGGGCGTCGTCGGCGCGGTGGCGCGCGATCGCCTCCAGCGTGGCGGTGGGGGAGAACGCCGGCTGCGGGATGATCGCGCCGCCCACGAACAGCGCCGCCAGCAGACCCTCGACGTAGCCGTAGACGTGGTACATCGGCAGCGAGAACGTGATCCGCCGCCCGTCCTGGAACGCCCGGCCGTACGCGCTGCCGTAGGCGGTGCGCAGCAGCATGTCGTGGGTGAGCAGCACGCCCTTGGGCTCGCCGGTGGTGCCGGAGGTGTAGAGGATGTCGGCGACGTCGTCCGGGCCCGTGGGCACGTCCGCCACGGGGCTGCCGGTCAGCGTCGCCAGGTCGTCCCGGACGATCACCGTACGCAGCTCCCCGAGCGAGGAGCGCAGCTCGTCGAGGAACGACAGGTAGTCGAGGTCGCGGAACCGGTCCATCGTGATCAGCGCGACCGCGTTCGACTGGCGCAGCACGTAACCCAGCTCGTCGCGCCGGTTGAGGACGTTCACCGGCACGCACACGCAGCCGGCCCGGGAGATCCCGAACCTGGCGGCCACGAACTCCACGTAGTTGGCCATCACCAGCGCGACGTGCTCGCGGGGCCGCACCCCGGCCGCCGCCAGCCCGCCGGCGATGCGCACCGACCACTCCCGGATCTCGCGGTAGGTCCAGGTGCGCTCGTCGGTGACCACCAGCGGCCGGTCCGGGAACTCGGCGGCGACGAGGTCGAGCACCTGGTCGAGCCGCCGGGGCACCCAGACGGGGAACCGGGCCTCGAGGGCGGCCTGCCGCTCCGCGACGGGTGCCAGGAAAGCCACTTTGCTGTCGTGTGGTGGCCGCAAAGTGGCTTTGCTGTCATCCGGTGCGGCCACCTCAGCCACCTTTCGACGCCTTGTAGGCCTCCCAGTACGTGCGGTGGTGCGAGAACGGCTCGTCGCGGTCCTCCACCGCCGCTCGTACGCCCTTCTCCTTCTGGATCCGCTCGAAGTCCTGCATGGCCGGCCCGGCGATGGCCATCGCGTCGGCGTCGTTGGCGGCGGCGATGGCCGAGGCGATGCCCATGGCGTCCCACCAGCGGTTGGTGGACTCCTTGTGCGCGTAGAGCATCTCCAGCGGCACGTGGGAGATGCGCTCGGCGTAGGCGCGGGCGACGGCCTCCACCTCGTCGGCGGGGACGGCCCGGTTGGCCAGGCCGAGCTCGGCGGCCTCGACGCCGGTCATCGAGTCGCCGCTGAACAGCCACTCCTTGGTCTTGCGCATGCCCAGGTGGATCGGCCACATGCCGAACACGTGGATCTCGCCCATGGTGCGGGCCTCGGGCTGGCCGAAGGTCGCGTCCTCGGCGGTGAACACGATGTCGAGCACGCCGGCGAGGTCGAGCCCGCCCGCCACGCACGCACCCTTGACGACGCCGATCGTGGCCTGGCGGATGCGCCACAGCCGCATCCAGCGCTCGCGCGACTCGTGGAACTCACGGCGGGAGAAGATCGGGTTGCGCCGGTGCGGGCGCGCGTCCTCGGGCCGCGACGGCTCGCCGGTGCCCCAGAGGTAGCCCCACTCGGTGAGGTCGTAGCCGGTGCAGAAGTTCTTGCCGTTGCTCTTGACGATCAGCACGCGCGTGTCGTCGTCGGAGTCGAGGTCGTCGAGCACCAGATCGAGCTCGTCGCGCAACTTGCGGCACAGCGCGTTGCCACGATCCGGCCGGTTCAGGGTGAGGGTCGCGATCCGACCCTCCTTCTCGTAGATGAGGTGCTCGAGGTCCACGTCGTCCTCTTCCGTCGGCTGCGCCTCACCCTAGACACGGACGGCGATGTCATCAACAGCTACGTTGATACGCGGCGGCGTGGGAAGCGGTCGGCGAGGAAGCCCAGCGGTACCGCGAGGAGCCAGGAGTACTTCGCCCAGGTCGGGTCGATGAACGCCAGCGGGATGGACGGCAGGAACGCGACGGCCGCGGAGAGGGAGCCGGTGATCGCCTCCCGGGCGTGGGCGTCGGAGTGGACCTCCGGGTCGACGAGCTTCCGGTGGAACGTCGCGTACCACCACAGGGCGGCCGCGGCGACGCTCGTCGCGATGATCGTGACGGCGTAGAGCACCGTCGCGGCCGTGCCGCCGTCGGTGCCGCCGAGGACGGACGTCGGGAACGGCATGAACGCGATGCAGAACAGGAACGCGAGGTTGAGCACGAGCAGGCCCCGGTCGGAGCGGACGAGGGCGCGGACGTTGTCGTGGTGCACCAGCCAGTAGCGCCCGATCACCGCGAAGCTCAACGCGAAGGTGAGCCCGCGCGGGGCCAGCGCGGCCAGGCTCTCCCCGACGTGCCCGGGGTCGATCTCGGCGTCGGCCAGCGGGAGGACGAGCAGCGTGATGGCGATGGCGAACACGCCGTCGCTGAACGCGGCCAGCCGGTCGAGGCCCTGTGCGGCGCGGTCGTCGGTCACCGGCGCACCCTAGCGATCATCGATATCAACGGATATGTTGACGGACATGAACGTGGACGTGCTGGTGATCGGGGCGGGCTTCGCCGGGCTGCGGACGCTGCACACGATGCGCGAGCTCGGCCTCTCGGTCGCGGCCCTGGAGGCCGGCGACGGGATCGGCGGCGTCTGGAACTGGAACCGCTACCCCGGCGCGCGCTGCGACGTCGAGAGCTACGACTACTCGTTCGGCTTCTCCGACGAGCTGCAGCAGGAGTGGCGCTGGAGCGAGCGCTACGCCACCCAGCCGGAGATCCTGCGCTACATCGACCACGTGGTCGAGCGGTTCGACCTGCGCCGCGACGTCCACCTCAACCGGCGCGTGACCCGGGCGGAGTTCGAGGGCGCCCGCTGGCGGGTCACCACCGAGAACGGCGAGCACTGGTCGGGGCAGTACCTCGTGATGGCCGTGGGCAACCTGTCCACCACGAAGGCGCCCGAGTTCCCCGGGCAGAGCAGTTTCACCGGCCGGATCCTGCACACCGCGCAGTGGCCGCACGAGGGCGTCGACCTCGACGGACAGCGCGTCGGCATCATCGGCACCGGCTCGTCGGGCATGCAGATGACGCCGGTGGTGGCGAAGCAGGCCGCGCACCTCACGGTCTTCCAGCGCACGCCCAACTTCAGCATCCCCGCGTCCAACGCGCCGATCGACGACGCCACCGACGCCGAGGTCAAGGCGCACTACGCGGAGCGGCGCGAGGCGGCCCGCAACTCCCCGAGCGGCCTGGGGTTCAAGCCCAGCAGGTTCTCGGCGCTGGAGGTGACGCCCGAGGAGCGGCGCGCCACCTACGAGGCCGCATGGGAGCGCATGGGCTTCGGCTTCATCCTCGCCTACTACGACCTCATCCTCGACGAGGCCGCGAACGACACGGCGTCGGAGTTCATCCGCGAGAAGATCGGCGCGCAGGTCGACGACCCGGAGATCCGCGAGAAGCTGATCCCGCGCGGCTTCCCGTTCGGCACCAAGCGCCCCTCGGTGGACAGCGACTACTACCCGACGTTCAACCGCGACAACGTGACGCTGGTGGACGTGCGCACCGACCCGATCGAACGTGTGACGCCCACGGGCATCGACACCGGGTCGGGTCACCACGACCTGGACGTGCTGGTGTTCGCCACCGGCTTCGACGCCATGACCGGCTCCCTGCTGCGGCCGGAGATCATCGGCCGCGACGGCCGGTCGCTGCGCGAGCACTGGGTCGCGGGCCCGCAGACCTACCTCGGGCTGTTCACCCGCGGCTTCCCGAACCTCTTCGTGATCGCCGGGCCGGGCAGCCCGTCGCTGCTGTCGAACGTGCTGCTGTCGATCGAGCAGCACGTCGACTGGCTGGCGGAGCTGCTCACGCACATGCGCGAGCAGGGCGCCGACCTGGTGGAGGCCACCGCCGAGGCCGAGGCGGGCTGGGTTGCGCACGTCAACGAGCGCGCCGACGCCACGCTCTACCCGAGGGCGAAGTCCTACTACATGGGCGACGAGATCGAGGGCAAGCCGCGCGTGTTCATGCCCTACGTCGGTGGGGTGCGCGGCTACCGCCGGATCCTGGAGAAGGTCGTGGCCGACGGCTACGACGGGCTGGACTTCAGCGCGGTCCGGGCGAGGGTCTGACCCACCGGCCAGGCGTTCGGCGCGGTCACCGTCGACCGTGCCGAACGCCGGTCACCAGGCGGTCGCGCCGCCGTCGACCATCAGGTTCGTGCCGGTCACGTAGGACGCCGCCTCGCCGAGGAGGAACACCGTCGGTCCCACCAGCTCGTCGGTCTCCGCGAGGCGCCCCAGCGGGATGTCGTCGGCGTAGGCCTTGACGTGCTCCCACACGTCGGGGTGCTTGGCCATCGGCGTCGCCGTGTAACCGGGGCTGACGGCGTTGACGCGGATCCCGCGGGCTGCCCACTCCAGCGCGAGGCTCGTGGTCAGGTGCAGCACGCCCGCCTTCGCGGAGTTGTAGTGCACCTGCGCGAGCCCGCGGTTGGCGATCACCGCGGAGATCGACCCGATGTTGACGATCGACCCGCCCCCGTTCGCCAGCATCGCGGCCCCTTCCGCCTGGCAGCACGTGAAGACGCCGGTGAGGTTGACGTCCAGCAGCCGCTGCCACTGGTCGCGCCCCATCGTCTCCGCGGGGGCGTTGGAGTGGATACCCGCGCAGTTCGCCGCGTAGCGAAGCGGCCCGAGAGCGTCCTGCGTGCGAGCGACGGCGTCGGCCACCTGTGCGGTGTCGGACACGTCCGCGGTGATCGCGACCGCCCGGCGTCCGATCTCCTGGATCGCGGCGGCGGTCTTCTCGCTGCTCACGACGTCGAGGCAGGCGACGTCGGCCCCGAACTCGGCCAGCCCGAGCGCCACGCGGGCCCCGATGCCGCCTGCGGCGCCGGTGACCAGGGCGACGCCGGCGAGCTGGAAGGAGGGCGGGGCCATCAGCTCATCGATCCCTGGGTCTTCGCCTCCTGCTCGGCCTGGTGCTTGGCGGTGAACGCGTTGATGGCGTCCCACTGCTTGGCGGCCAGCGGGTCGCGCACCGAGCGGGTCCAGGCCTCGTTGGCGAGCAGCCGCTTGGTGGTCTTCTTGAACACGGGCATCACGTGGTTGGCGAACAGGTGGTAGTGGTGCTGGGTCTCCTCCCACGGCGCCCAGTTGTGGGCGAACATGAGGTAGGCGCCGAACCCGCCCTGGCTCTGCTCCTCGAGCCGCTCGATCTGGGTGATCGCGTCGGCGGCCGTGCCGATGATGCCCATACCGGACTCGATGACGAAGTCGATGCGTTCCTTGGTGTTCTCGCCCATGACGCCCAGCTGGGGGGCGGCGGCGGTGTGCTGGAGGTAGTCGAACCAGGCGTCGATGCCGTAGGCGACGTCCTTGATCGCCTGGTCCTTGGTGTCGGCGATGTGCATGGGGCCGACGAGGCGCCAGCCCTCGCGGTTGACGTCCTGCCCGAACTCCTTGGCCCGCTCCTCGACGACCGACCAGTGCATGCCCAGGGCGTCGAAGCCCTCCTGGCTCATGGTGGCGCCGATGGAGATCATCCCGAGGCCGTGCTTGCCGACCAGGCGCGGCCCGGACGGCGAGACGATGGCGGCGGTGGCGATCTCGGGGTGCGGGTCGGAGTAGGCGTCCATCTGCAGGCGGGCCTCGACCAGCTTGTAGCGGCCGGTGTCGATGCTGATGGGCTCGTCGCTGCGCAGCAGGTGCATGAGGACGTCGACGTCGGTCTCCAGCGCGGCGCGGGCGTCGGCGGGGTCGAGGCCGAGCATCTGCGCGTCGGTGGCCAGCGCGCCGGGGCCGACGCCCATCATGGCGCGGCCGCGGGTGAGGTGGTCGAGCAGGATCAACCGGTCCGCCACCAGGAACGGGTTGTGGTACGGCAGCGAGAGCACGCCGGCCCCGAGCTTGATGTTCTTCGTGACCTGGGCGACGTGGGCGATGAACATGAGCGGGTCGCCGATCGGCTCGACGCCGCAGGAGTGGTGCTCGCCGAACCAGGCCTCGTCGAAGCCCATGCGGTCGAGCATCTGGACGAGCTCGACGTCGCGCTGCAGGGAGTAGGTCGGGTTCTGCCCGACCGGGACGTGGTGCGGGGGCAGGAAGATGCCGAAACGCATACGGGCCACGGGGGTCTCCTTTGACGGTGTCCTGTGATTGTGACCACGGTTCACACGAGCCTGTCAACGTTGGAGTTGACGATCAGCGCTAGGCTGGATCGATGGACCCACTCGTCGGACTGATGCGGCGCTTCGCCCTCGACTGGCTGGGACGCGCCGACGTCGACGCGTGCGCCGGGATCATGGCCGAGGACTACTCGATCCTCATCGGTGGCCACACGCTCGCCGGCCGCGAGGACGCCTACATCCCCGGCACGCTCGCCCAGCTGCACCGCTTCCCGGGTCTGCTGCTCTCGGTGCAGGACCTGTTCACCGACGGCGACCGCGTCGCCATGCGCTTCACCGAGCACGGCCCGTCGGAGGCCGACGACATGGCGCCGGCGGCCTGGGGCGGCATCGGGCTGTTCTTCTGGGACGGCGAGCGGCTCACGCGCAACGTCACCGAGGAGGACTACCACTCCCGGCGTCGTCAGCTCGCCGAGCGGGTCAGCGATCCGGTCGAGAGTCCGGCGCCGGCGCCGTGGGCGGCCCTCCCGCAGGCGGCCGACCCGGCCGCCGAGGCCACGGTGCGCACCTGGCTGGAGAGGGGCTCGCTGGACGGGCTCGTCGTCGACGACGGCTGGACCGGGCAGCCGACGCCCCCGCTGCTCGACGTCACGGGCGTCGCGGTCGGGGAGCTGTTCTCCGCGGGCGACCGCGTGGCGTTCCAGGTCGTGCAGACCGGGCGCTACCTCGGCGGCCTGCCCGGGACCGACGGCGCGGAGGGTCGGGAGGCGTCGATGTCGGTGGTCGGGATGGTCACCGCCGGTGCCGACGGGACGGTCACCGGACGGGCCGTACGGGACCGCGTCGGCCTGCGCCGGGCGGTCCGCGCATGAGCCTCGACCCGGATGCCGCCGACCTGCTCGCCCGCCTGGACGAGATGGGCATGAAGCCCTACGAGGAGCTCGGCGGCGTGCTGCGCGCCCGCAGCGCCATCGAGGGCGGGCGCTGGATGCAGGAGGAGAAGGCCGAGATCTCCACGAGGGACGTGCTCGTGGCGGGTGATACGGGGCGGCTCCCCGCTCGCGTCTACCACCCCGAGCCGGGTGCGGTCCTGCCGCTGGTCGCGCACTTCCACGGGGGTGGCTGGGTCGGCGGCAGCATCGCGGCGGCGGACCGGCCGTGCCGCACGCTCGCGCTCGCGTCGGGGTGCGTCGTCGTGTCGGTGGAGTACCGGCTCGCACCCGAGAACCCGTTCCCGGCGCCGCTGCGCGACTGCGTCGCCGCCACCCGCTGGCTGGCCTCGCATGCGGCCGAGATCGGCGCCGACGGTGGGCGGATCGCGCTGATGGGTGACAGCGCCGGCGGCAACCTGGCGGCGGCCACCGCGCTCGTGCTGCGCGACGAGGGCGGCCCGGACATCGCCCACCAGGTGCTGCTGTACCCGGTGCTCGACCAGGGCGGCTCCTACCCGTCGCGGGAGTCGAACGGCACGGGGTATCTGCTCACGGCGGGGTCGATGGCCTGGTTCGGGTCGCACTACGCGGCCGATGCCGCCGATCCGTACGCGTCACCACTGCGCGCGGACCATCTCCGCGACCTGCCGCCCGCGACCATCGCGGTGGCCGGTTTCGACCCCCTGCGGGACGAGGGCGTGGCCTACGCGGAGCGCCTGCGCGCCGACGGTGTACCCGTCGCGCTCCTGGAGTGGCCCGGCACGGTCCACGGCTTCTTCTGGATGGCCGGGGAACTGCAGGCGGGACGGGACCTGGCGGCGAACGTGGCGGAGGTCCTGCGCCGCGTACTCCACGGCGTTGGTCAAGGAGCAGATGTCGTGAGTGGATCATGAACAGCGACATCAACGCCTTGATCAACGGGGTGGGGGTGGTCGGGGGCGGCACCATGGGGGCCGGGATCGCCTACGTCTTCGCCACCGCCGGCGTTCCCACCACCGTCGTCGAGCCGGACGGTGGGCGGGCCGCCGGGCTGGTCGGATCGCTGCAGGTGCGGGCCCGCCGCGGGGTGGAGCGGGGCAAGCTCGACGCCGCCCGGGCCGACGCGCTGGACGGGCTGCTGAGCGTGACCGACACGGTGGACGGGCTCCCCGAGGGTCTCGACCTCGTGATCGAGACCGTGCCCGAGCGTCAGGCCCTCAAGCTCGACGTGCTGGCCGCCGCCGAGGCGCGGGTGCCGGCGCTGCTCGCGTCCAACACGAGCGCGCTGTCGATCGACGAGCTCGCCGGGGCGCTGGCGCGTCCGGAGGCGTTCCTGGGCATGCACTTCTTCAACCCGGTCTGGTCGCTGCCGCTGGTGGAGATCGTCCGCGGGGAGGCGACGTCGGAGGCGGCGATCGCCGCGGCGCGGGCCGCGGCCGTCGCGATCGGCAAGGAGTCGATCCTCGTCCGCAACGTGCCGGGCTTCGCCACGAGCCGCCTGGACAACATCGCCGCGTTCGAGGCCATGCGGATGCTGGAGCAGGGCGTGGCCAGCGCCGAGGACATCGACCGGGCCGCCGTGCTCGCCTACGGGCACCCCATCGGCCCGCTGCACCTCTCGGACATCGTCGGCCTCGACGTGCGGCTCGACATCGCCCGGAACCTGTCCGGGATCTACGGCGAGGCCTACGCCCCACCGGCCGTCCTGGAGCAGCTGGTGGAGCGCGGCGACCTTGGCCGCAAGACCGGGCGCGGGTTCTTCGACTGGACCGCTTGACGTCGGCCACGTCCGGTATCAACATTGGCGTTGACTAGTAGGAGGCGAAGTGGCCGACGGACAGGTGCGCGACGCGCTGCTCACCGAGACCGACGAGCGCCGTGCCCTGCGCGACGCGGTCGGCAAGCTCGTGGGCGGCTACGGGCGCGAGTACTTCCAGGACGTGACGCGCAAGGGCGAGAAGCCCGACGCGCTGTGGGCGGACATGGGCAAGAACGGGTTCCTCGGGGTGCACCTGCCCGAGGAGTACGGCGGCGGCGGGGGCGGGCTGGAGGATCTCGCGCTCGTCATCGAGGAGACCGCGGCCCAGGGCTGCCCGATGTTCATGCTGGTGATCTCCCCGGCCATCGCCGGATCGCTGCTGGTGGCGCACGGCACGCCTGCGCAGAAGCAGAAGTGGCTGCCCGGCATCGCCGACGGCACCAAGAAGGTCTGCTTCGCGATCACCGAGCCCGACGCGGGCACGAACACCCACAACATCACCACCACGGCCCATCGCGATGAATCAGGGGAGCACGCCGATAGGGGCTGGCGGCTGCGGGGCCAGAAGTACTGGACGTCGGGCATCGACGAGGCCGACGCGGTGCTCGTCGTCGCCAAGGACGTGGCGAGCGGCAAGCCCTCGCTGTTCCTGATCCCGACCGACGCCCCGGGCCTGTCCTGGCAGAAGATCGACTCGGCGTTGCAGATCCCGGAGAACCAGTTCACGACGTTCTACGACGACGTTCCGGTGCCCGCGGACGGCATCGTCGGCGCGGAGGGCGCGGGGCTCAAGGCGATGTTCGCCGGCCTCAACCCCGAGCGCGTCACCGCGGCGGCGCAGGCCAACGGCATCGGCCGCTACGCGATCAAGCGAGGCGCGCGGTACGCGAGCGAGCGCACGGTCTGGTCCACGCCCATCGGCGCCCACCAGGGCATCGCGCACCCGCTGGCCAAGGCCTACATCGAGGTGCAGCTCTCCCGGCTGATGACCCAGCACGCGGCGCAGCTCGCCGACGCCGGGGCCGAGGCGGGGGAGGCGGCCAACATCGCGAAATACTCCGCGGGTGAGGCGGCCGTCGCCGCACTCGACCACGCCATCCAGATCCACGGCGGCAACGGCCTGTCGAACGAGTACGGCCTGAGCGACCTGTGGTTCACCGCGCGGATGTTCCGCACCGCGCCGGTGAGCAAGGAGATGGTGCTCAACCACGTCGCCCAGCACAGCCTGGGCCTGCCCAAGAGTTACTGAAGTGGGCTCCCCGACCGGAAGTGCGCTGACCAACGAGGCCCGAGGCCTGGCCTGCGGAGAACTACCGAGGTGGGCTCCCGGCGCGGACGCCCGATGAACGAGGCCAGAATGCCGGCAGGGGAGGAGTCAGTCGTGCTCGAGGATCTGCTCGCGAAGCTGGTCGCGCTCGGCACCGAGCGGCCGGCCATCACCTGCGGCGAGACCACGCTGACGTTCGGCGCCCTCGACCGCCGCAGCTCGCAGGTGGCGCACGCGCTGGTCCGGGACGGGGTGCGCCCCGGTGAACGCGTCGCGGTGCTGACGAAGAACCGGTCCGAGTTCTTCGAGCTGCTCTTCGGGGCGGCCCGGGCGGGCGCGGTGCTGGTGGCGCTGAACTGGCGGCTCGCGCCGCCGGAGATCGCCGCGATCGTGGCGGACGCGGAGCCCGCGCTGGTGCTCGCCGGCACCGACCAGCGCCCCCTGCTGCCGGCGTCGCTCGTCGACGGGGCGGTGGACCTCGACACCGGCTACGAGGTCTGGATCGACGGCCTGCCGGGCACCCCGCCGGAGGTCGCCGTCGCGCCCGACGACGTGGTCCTGCAGCTCTACAGCTCCGGCACCACCGGGGTGCCCAAGGGCGCCCGGCTCACCCACGCCAACCTGATGTTCACCCCGCGCATGGGCCGCGAGTCCTACCGGATGAGCGCGGACTCGGTGAACCTGCTGGCCTCGCCGCTGTTCCACATCGGCGGCACCGGCTATGCCCTGACGGCGATGGGGCAGGGCGCGCACACCGTGCTGATGGCCGAGGTCGACCCGGTCGCGATGGTGCGCGCGATCGGGCGGCACCGCGTCACGCATGCGTTCTTCGTGCCGGCCGTCGTCAAGCTGCTGCTCGACGGCGCGGCGGGCGCCGACCTGTCGAGCCTCGAGGTGATCGCCTACGGCGGCGCCCCGATGACCGAGGCCCTGCTGCTGCGCGCGATCAGCACCCTGAGCTGCGCGTTCATGGGTGTCTACGGCATGACGGAGACGGCGGGCAGCGTCACCGCCCTGGCCCCCGAGGACCACGACCCGGGAGGTCCCCGTGCCGGGCTCCTCCGTTCGGTCGGCCGGCCGCTGCCGTGGCACGAGGTGGTGGTGCACGACCCGATCACCGGCTCGCCCCCGGGGGTGGGCGAGGTGGGGGAGATCTGGGTGCGCTCGGGCCAGAACACGCCCGGCTACTGGCACCGCCCCGAGGAGTCGGCCGCCACGCTCACCGCGGACGGCTGGCTGCGCACCGGCGACGCCGCCTACACCGACGCGGACGGCTACCTGTTCCTGCACGACCGGATCAAGGACATGATCATCTCGGGCGGCGAGAACATCTACCCCGCCGAGGTGGAGAACGCGCTGGCCGGCCACCCCGCCGTGGCCGACGTCGCGGTGATCGGCATCCCCAGCGAGCGCTGGGGAGAGACGGTGAAGGCGGTGGTGGTCGCGGCGGAGGGAACGCAGCCCACCCCGGAGGAGTTGATCGCCCACGCGAGGGAGCGCCTGGCGCGCTACAAGTGCCCCACGGTGGTGGAGTTCAGGGAGAGCCTGCCGCGCAACGCGAGCGGCAAACTGCTGAAGAAGATCCTCAGAGCCGGCTCCTGAACGTGGAGAAGTTGTCCACAGGGCGCGAACTCGGGCTGCCGCTGGGGTCGCGCCGGCCGTCAGGCTGGGGAGTCCCGTAGCCGGGCGGCGATGATGCGGATCTGGTCGGACCTGGGGAACTCCGCACTGGTGGCCGACCGTCTCCGCCGTAGCTGCCAGCGTCGTTCGCGCGCGTACGCACGTCCGCTCGCGAACGCGTCAGGCGTAGCAGCTCAGGGGGCGGCCGCCGTTGTACTCCACCATGTCCCTCAGCGCCGCCACCACGTCGATCTGTGCGCCGCGCTCCGCCCCGTCCAGCTCCGCGTAGGCGCGGTGGAGGTTGCCCACGATGCGCTCGGCGTCCAGCCAGCCCTCGTACTCGCCGAGGTCGGTCTCGCGGGCCGTCTCCAGGGGCGTGAGCCCGGCTGCGCGACCGCGTTCCGCCACGTCCGTGACGAAGCGCAGGTAGCCCAGCACGTCGTCGATCACCGACGGGCCGGCGGGCTCGCCGTGACCGGGCACGATCGTGGTGGCGCCCAGCGGCGCGAGCACCTCCTCGCAGACCTGGACGGCGCCGGCGATCGAGCCCATCAGCAGGAACGGGGTGCCGCCGTGGAAGAGTAGATCGCCCGAGAACAGCAGCGACCGCTCCGGGATCCAGACGATCGAGTCGTTCGTGGTGTGGGCGGGGGTGCCGACGTGACGGACCTCGCAGCGGAGATCGTCCACCCAGAGCGTCACGCCCTCGGTGTAGGTGAGGAACGGCGGTGCCAGCTCGATCTCGCCCCACTCCACGGGCGTCCAGATGCCAGGGAAGTTCGGCTTGCCGGCGGCCAGCACCTGCGCGCGCGTCTGCTCGTGCCCGACGATCGTCGCGCCGCCGAACAGGTGGTTGCCGTGGGTGTGGTCGCCGTGGTGGTGGGTGTTGACCAGCGTGCGGACGGGCCGTTCGGTGACGGCGCCGACCGCGCCCAGGAACGCGCGGGTGCGGCGCTCGGTGGAGCACGAGTCGATCGCGACGGCGCCGGTGCGGCCCATCAGCAGGCCGGTGTTGTTGATCCACCAGCTGCCGTCGGGCTGGACGTAGGCGAAGACGTTCTCGCTCACCTCCTGCAGGTCACCCGGCGGAAGGTCCCGATCGTCATGGGCAGGGTCGTGGGGGGAGGAGCTCACGATGCCCATCCTGCCGCAGGTAGGCTCCGCAACTCGACGAGTGGGCGGCTCCACGAACGGAACGGCGAGGGATGACGAGCGGAATCGGCCGGCGGCGGGCAGCGGCCCGCGACGAGGGCGGGGCCGCCTACCAGGAGCGGCGCACCGAGATCGTGCACGCGGCGGCGGAGATGTTCAAGAAGAACGGCTACCGCGGCACGAAGCTCATGGACATCGCGGAGGCCATGGGCCTCGACCGCGCGTCGCTGTACTACTACGTCGGCAGCAAGGAGGAGCTGTTCCACGAGGTCGTCGGCACGGCGGTGGAGACCAACGCCGACACCGCGGAGCAGATCCTGGCCGGCCCCGGTGCGGCGCCCGACAAGCTGCGCACGCTGGTGCGCAGCCTGATGGTGTCCTACGCCGAGACCTACCCGTTCCTCTACGTCTACATCCAGGAGAACCTCGGCACCGGCGCGCGGGACACCTCCGACTGGGCCCGCGAGATGCGCCACCACAACAAGCGCTACGAGAACGCCGTGGTGGCGATCGTGCAGGCCGGCATCGACGAGGGCACGCTGCGCACCGAGACCCAGGCGTGGGTGATCGGGTTCGGGATCATCGGCATGGTGGCCTGGTCCAACCGCTGGTTCGACCCCACCACGTCCACCGTGCCCGCCGAGGAGATCGGCGCGGCCTACGCCGAGACGCTGCTCAGGGGTCTGCAGGTCTAGAACCCGCCCGGGACGAGCCGCGTCAGCGCCGCGGGCCGGTCGGGGTGCACGACGATCCCGACGGCGTCTCTCACGTCCCCCATCATGCGGGAACAGCAACGCTGTGACGTCGATGCGTTCGACGTCGACGCGAGATAGGGTCGGCTCATGCCCTCCGGACCGCCCATCGCCCCTCCGATCGGCATGGAGCTGGCGGCCGTCGCGCGGGTGGTCGGGCGGGCCTTCGACGAGGCGCTGACCGCGGCCGGGGGATCGCGCCCGACCTGGCTCGTGCTGCTGTCGCTCAAGACCCGTCCCGTGGCCAACCAGCGCGAGCTGGCCGCCGCCGTCGGCATCCAGGGCGCCACGCTCACCCACCACCTCAACGGCATGGAGTCCGACGGGCTGCTCACCCGCCGCCGGGACCCGGAGAACCGGCGGGTGCACCTCGTGGAGCTGACCGAGGCGGGGGAGACGGCGTTCCACCGGCTGCGGCTCGCCGCGGCGGAGCACGACGAGCGGCTGCGCGCCGGATTCGACGCGACGGATCTCGACCGGCTGCGCGAGCTGCTGGACCGGCTGCGGAACAACGTGCTGTGAGGGTTCTCGTCGACGCCGTCCCCCTCGTCGGGCACCTACCTGTTCCCGCTGGAGGGGCTCCGCGCGTGAGCCCGGGACGCGTCCGACTGCGGCGCACCAAGGGCTGGCGGAAGCCCGACGGCGTGGTCGTCGTGGCCCGGCCGTCGGTGTTCGGCAACCCGTTCCGGCTGGGCCCGGACGGGTTGCGCGCGGAGATCGTCGCCCGCTACCGCACCCACCTGCTCGACGACCCGGAGCTGCTGGCCCGGGCGCGGGCCGAGCTGGCCGGCCGCGATCTGGCCTGCTGGTGCCCGCTCGACGGCCCCTGCCACGCCGACGTGCTGCTGGAGCTCGTGAACCACCCGTGACAGTGCCGGGTTCCCGGCGGGAGACCGGCCCGCCCGGAACGCCGGCGACGCGACCGCCTGCGGCGCCGATTTCACCGACGACGCCCGCCGCCGGCTGTTCGACCTCCCGGCGGCTGCGCAAGGTGGCCGCGTTCCGGAACACCCGCCGTCGGGCGTGATCAGGGCGTGAGCACGAGGCGGATCGGGTCGCCCTTCTTGTGCTCCAACGCCTCCACGGCCTCGGCCGCGTCGGCCAGCGGCACGTGCCCGCTGATCGACGGGCCGAGATCGAGCCGCCCGGCGGCCACCAGCCGGATGAGCTGCTCGACGTGGTCGGGGCTGGAGCCGTAGTGCCCGCGCACGGCGTTGCCGCGGATGCTGAACACGGTGCCGTCGGTGATCGCGACCGGCCCCGGCGTCAGACCGACCAGCACCAGCTGGGCGCCCGCGGCGAGCACCCCGGCGGCCTGGTCGCGCACCGGCCCGGCCCCGGCGAAGTCGAAGGCCACGTCGAGGCCCCGGCCCGCGGTGGCCGCGAGCACGGACCGGCGGAAGCCGGGATCGGCCGGGTCGAGGGCGACGTCGGCGCCGAACGTCAGCGCGCGCTCCCGGGCGGCGGGCAGCGGGTCGACCACGACGATCGGGGCGGCGCCCGCCAGCCGCGCGACCCGGACGGCGTGCACCCCGAGCCCACCCGCACCCCAGATCCCGACGGACTGCGCGGGCCGCACCCCGCCCGTGACGACCACGGCCGCGTACGGGGTGGACACGGCGTCCGGGATGATCGCGGCCTGGTCGAACGGCAGCGCGTCGGGAATGGCGGCGAGCGTGTCGTGGCGGGCGATCGTGAACTGCGCCCAGCCGCCGTCGTAGTCGACGCCGCGGGTGAGCACCTGCGGGCACGGCGTGCGGCGGCGCACGCAGTTCGCGCAGATCCCGCAGACCTGCCCGGCCTGCAGCGTCACGCGCGCGCCGGGTGCCCCGCCGCCGGGCACCTCCGCGCCGACCGTGGTCATGCCGCGAGCCTCCCGTGCGGGTCGCGGCCGAGTAACGCCAGGGCCTGCTCCCAGTCGTCACCGGCGGCGGGCAGGACGGGGGCGAACGCCGCGCCGGGACGGACGCGGGCCGCGCCGGCGGGCACCAGCCGGGCCTGCGCGAGCGTGGCGGCGACCAGCTCGTCGTCGGGGCGGAAGGGTTCGCCCAACGCCGTGGCCACGTCCCAGGTGTGGACGACGGTGTCGAGCAGGTGGAAGCCGGCGACCACCGGAACGGGGAAGCGCAGCTCCTCGCTGATCTCGACGAGCAGCACCACCCGGTCGGGAGGAGCGGTGGCGAACGCGCTGGTCAGGCGATCGGCCGACGCCGGCCATCCCGCTGGTCGGGGAGCGTAGGCGGACCGGGGCGCCGAGCCGGCCTCGACCGCCTCCGCGAACCCGTGGTTCTGGCCGACCATGTGCCCGAGCAGGGCGGCGAGGTCCCAGCCGGCGCAGGGCGTCGGTCGAGCGAGATCGGTGGACCGGACGCGGGCGACCACCGCGCCCGCGACGGTGAGCGCACGGTGGTGGAGGTCGATTATCGCCATGCCGAGACCATCTACTGCTGTAGACGATATGTCAACGGATATGGTTCGCCGGTGACCGACCGGGATCTGGGTACCCTCCTGCACGCGCTCACGCGCGCCGTCGTCGACGCCGAGGTGCCCGTGCTGCGCGCCCACGGCGTCGAGATGTGGGACTACGTCGTGCTCGGCGGGCTGGAGCAGGGGGCCGCGCCGACCCAGTCGCAGCTGGCCGCCGCGGTCGGACGCGACAAGACGCGGCTGATCCCGATCCTCGACCGGCTCGAGGCCCGTGACCTGCTGCGCCGCACCCCGGATCCGGACGACCGGCGCAACCGCGTGGTGGCGCTGACCGACACCGGCCGGTCCCTGCTCGCGGACTGCCGGGCGGCGATCCGTGCGCTGGAGGAGGACCTGTTCGGCGACGCGGCGACGCTGCGACGGTCATTGCAGGCGGAGGCCGACCGACTCGACATGTAAGTCTTGACATGTCGGACTGGGAAGGTGCATCGTGATGACACAGCACAGCGATGACAGCACAGCGCCGACCCGGAACGAGGCCATGATGACCACCACCGCCCCCACCGCCTCCGGCCGTCGCGGGATGGTCACCGGCCTCCTGTGGGACGTGGGCGGCTCCGTCGGTGCCTACTACGCCCTGCACGCCCTGGGCGCGAGCGACGGGGTGGCTCTGCTCGCCGCGGCCGTCGTCGCGGGCGGGCGGATCGCCTGGGTCGCCGTCCGCGACCGCACGCTCGACGCCTTCGCGTCGGTGATGCTTCTGGTCTGGGGCGTCGGGCTCGGCCTGTCGTTCCTCGCGGGCGACGCACGGTTCCTGCTGCTCAAGGACTCGGTCACCACCGCTGCGGTCGGCGCCGCGTTCCTGGTCTCGATCCTGGCGCGCCGCCCGCTCACCCTCGCCGCGGCGAAGAGCTGGAACCCCGCTGGCGCGGCCGAGCTCGAGGACCGGTTCGCCACCCGGCCCGCCGCGCGGCGCGCGTTCACGGTCTCGGCCCTCGTCTGGGGCGTCGGGCTGATCGTCGAGTCGCTGGTGCGGGTCCCGCTGATCTACGCGCTGCCGGTGGACGTCATGGTCGGCCTCTCGACCGTCATCATGATCACCGCGTTCTCGCTGCTGGGGATCTGGAACGGCTGGTACACCGCCCGCGTGCAGCGCCTGGCGCACGCGGCGTGACCGGTCACTCCAGCACCAGCTCGCTGCCGTCGTGGTGCGAGGTCATGGCGAGCATCGCCGCGAGCTGGTCGCACAGCCAGGCCACCAGCTCGTCGCGCGGCACCTTCTGCTCCTGCAGCCACGTGAGGCTCGCGCCCTCCACGAGCGCCACCCAGCCCCGCAGCGTCATCGCCATCAGCGGGGACGGGTCGGTGATCCCGCCGCGCTCGCGCAGCAGGGTGACGATGTGGTCGCGGACGCCGTCGACGATGGCGTCGGTCTGGTCGGTGGAGATCACCGAACCGCTGCGCAGCAGGGCCACGTACGCCTCCGCGTGCCGCTCCACCACCCCGAAGAAGGCCTCGACCGCGCTGCGCAGCTGGTCGGCCACGGACTCCCCGGCGGGCAACGAGATCCGGTCGACCATCTCGGCCACGATCGTGCTCAGCGCCGCCACGTGCAGCTCGTCCATGCCGCGGAAGTAGCGGTAGAACAGCGCGCGGGAGACGTCGGCGGCACCGGTGACGTCGTCGACGGTGACCTGCTCGGGCGGCACCCGCCCGTAGATCTCCAGCGCCACCTCGATGAGCTGCTCGCGGCGCCGCTCGGGGCTCATGCGTCTCACAGGCCGATCCTGACCGACTCGCCCGCCGCGCGCGCGACGCACAGCGCGATGCGCCCCGGCCCGGCCGTGTCGTGCTCGGTCTCCCCGGCCAGCAGGGGCACGTGGCACGTTCCGCAGAACCCCTGACGGCACGAGTAGGGCACCTCCGGCCGCACGGTCAGCACGGCGTCCAGGGCGGAGCGGTCGGCGGGCACCGGCACGGCCACCCCGTCGACGTCGAGCACGAACGGCCGGCCGCCCCGGATCGGGGGAGGGGAGAACCGCTCGGCGTGGAACGGGTGGCCGGCGGGCATCGCGCGGCGCACCACGTCGATCATCGGGGGCGGGCCGCAGCAGTAGACGGCCGTGCCGGGCGTCCAGCCCTCCAGCAGCTCC
Organism: Pseudonocardia sp. 73-21; assembly: GCF_001899645.1. Lineage (GTDB taxonomy): Bacteria > Actinomycetota > Actinomycetes > Mycobacteriales > Pseudonocardiaceae > Pseudonocardia. The sequence goes on from NZ_MKVV01000091.1 coordinate 145,900, forward strand.
CCGGCCGACGCCGGCCCGCCGTGCTCGTCGTCGGGTCGCAGGGACACCCGCGCGGGATCGAGCCCGGACGACAGCGGCAGCGACGCCCGGTCGCGTCCGACGTGCACGAGACGCCAGTCGGTGGTCGCCGCCCGGGCCATCGCGGCCAGCGGGGTGATCCCGATGCCGCCCGCGAGGAACAGGTAGCGCTCGGCCGCCACGAACGGGAACGCGTTGCGGGGGCCGCGCACGGTGACGGGGTCACCCGCGCGCAGGCCGTGCACCTCGGTCGATCCGGCACCGACGCGGCGCACCGCGATGCGGTACTCGCTGCGCCGCAAGGGGTCTCCGCACAGCGAGTACTGGCGCACCAGGCCCGAGGGCAGGACGAGGTCGAGGTGGGCGCCGGGCCGCCAGGCGGGCAGCGGGCCCGGGCCGGCCAGCGTCAGCCCGACGACGTCCGGCGCCTCGGCCCGGACCTCGGCGACGGCCAGGCGCAGGTCGCGGTCGACCGCAGGGGCCGGGCGCCGCCGGCGCCCCGAGCGGACGGCCAACCGCGCGGTCAACCCGACCACGGCGTCGACCCGCCGCATGGTGCGCCCCGGGTCACCCATGCCGTGCACCCCGGGCCGGGCCGGTCATGCCGCCCGCTCGTCGGCGGCCCGGGCCGCCGACGACGTGGCGAGGTAGGCCACGGCCGCGTCCGTGGAACCGTAGTGCGACGGGTGGTAACCCGGCCGCAGGTAGGCCGCCATCGCGCGCAGCGTCGGCCGGAACGCGGGACACAGCCCCAACGTCGCGGCCCGGTGCAGGTCGCGCCAGCGCGCTCTCGTCGGCACCGGGTCGCGGCGCAGCAGGAAACCGACGCCCTGCGCCCACAGCCGCACCAGGATCGGCACCGCGGGGATCAGCGCCCGAACCCGCCGGCTGTAGCGGCTGTCGAGGTGCACGAGCAGGTCGTGGGCCACCGCCCGGTGTTCCACCTCCTCGGCGCCGTGCCAGCGCAGCAGGTCGAGCATCGTGGGGTCGGTGCCGGCGGCGTCCAGGGCGCGGGCGTCGAGCACCCACTGCCCGAGGAACGCGGTGACGTGCTCGATCGCCGCGATCAGCGCGACGCGCTCCACGAGCCACTCGCGGGCGGCGTCGCCGGTGAGGTCGCGCTCGCCCAGGGCCTGGGTGAACATCCACTCCACCTGGCGGACGTAGGGGGAGGTGTCGACGCCGCGGGCGGCGAAGTGGTCGAGCACCCCCTGGTGCGACGACGCGTGCATCGCCTCCTGCCCGATGAAGCCGCGCACGTCCTCGGCCAGTGCCGGGTCGCGGACCAGCGGCAACGCCGCGCCGAACACCCGCACGAACCACCGCTCGCCCTCGGGCAGCAGCAGGTGCAGCACGTCGAGGAGGTGGGTGGCGAAGGGCTCGCCCGGGATCCAGTGCACGGGCAGGGCCGACCAGTCGAACGCGACCGCGCGGGCGGTCAGCGCGATCCGGTCGTCCCCGCTCACTTCGGCCCCAGGTCACGACGCGCGACGGCCCGCAGCAGACCCGGCGTCAGCCGCGACAGGGCCAGCGTGACGTGCGCCTCCGGCGTGACGGGCGCCAGCGCGACGTCCTTCTCCACGGCCCGCACGACGGCCTGCGCGACGCGGTCCGGGGTGTAGTTGCGCTTCGCGTACGCGGCGGTGGTGGCGTTGCGACGGCGCTGCTCGGTGGCCGCGTCGGCGCCCACGAAGCGCGTGGTGGCGGTGATGTTGGTGTGCACGAAGCCCGGGCACAGGGCGCTGACGCCGATGCCGTCGTCGGCGAGCTCGGCGCGCAGGCACTCCGAGAGCGCGAGCACCGCGGACTTGGTGGTGGCGTAGGCCGAGAGGGTGCGTGCCCAGGTGTAGGCCGCCGCGGACGCGACGTTGACGATGTGGCCGCCCTCGCCGTGCTCCTGCAGCAGCGGCGCGAACTGCCGGCAGCCGTGGATGACGCCCCACAGGTTGACGTCGATGATCTTCTGCCAGTCGGCCACCGAGGTGTCGACGAACGAGCCGGCCATGCCGATCCCCGCGTTGTTGATCACCACGTCGGGCACGCCGTGGTCGGCGGCCACGCGCTTGGCGAACTCCTCCATGGCGGCGCCGTCGGACACGTCGACCTGCATCGCCGCGCCCCGGCCGCCGAGCAGCCCGACGGTCTCCTCCGCGGTGGCCAGGTCCCGGTCGGCCGCGATGACCCGGGCTCCCCGGGAGGCGAACGCCTTCGCGGTCTCCCGGCCGATGCCGCTCCCGGCCCCCGTGACGACGACGAGCCGGTCGGTCCAGCGTCCGGTGCCGGCGCGGGCCCGGCGCAGCGACGGCGCCTCCGGCCCGCCCTCGACGTGGGCGACGAGCTCACGCACGCAGCGGGCGATCACCGCGGGACGGCTGCGCGGCACCCAGTGGCCGCCGGGGATGCGGCGTACCCGCAGGTCGGGTGCATAGGGCTCGATCTCGGTCTGCAGCGGCGCGGTGACGTAGCGGTCGAGGGTGGGCGCGAGCACCTGCACCGGTACGTCGGTGCCGCGCGGCTGCGGGTTCCCCAGACGCTCGGCGATGTTGGCGCGGTAGAGCTCGAGGCCGTTGACGGCGTTGCGCGTGAGCGGCGCCGGCCCGCCCAGCACACGCGCGCCCAGGCCGGACCGCCAGATCAGCTCGGGCAGCACCGGCAGCCGGAACAGCACCGTGTACCAGGACGAGAGCGCCTGCCGCAGCGTGTCCCTGCGCGACCGCCGCTTCCGGAACCAGGCCCCGACGTGGTCGAGATCCGGCCCGGAGATCGACGTGAACGACGCGACCCGGCCGGCCAGGCGGGGGTCGGTGACCGAGTGCCAGGTCTGGATCGCGCCCCAGTCGTGCGCCAGCAGGTGCACCTGCTGCCCGGGTGCCACGTCGTCGAGCACGGCGACGAGGTCGTCGGTGAGCCGGTCGAGGCGGTAGCCGGCCCGGTCGCGCGGGGCGTCGGACCCGCCTGCGCCACGCACGTCGTAGGTGACGACGCGGTGGTCGACGGACAGGTCGGCGACGACGCCGTCCCACACCGTGTGGTCGTCGGGGTAGCCGTGCACGGCCACCACGGTCGGGGAGGTCGCGTCCCCGCTGGTCTGCACCGCGAGCCGCACGCCGTCGGGACTCGTCACCGTATGAGACATGGCGTCATCCTAGAAAATGTGTCAACAAATGGCGAGTCCGCCGATCGGGTCCGTCAACGGCAGCGTTGGTGGTACACACACGAGGGCGTCCGACACGAACCGAAGCTCGAGGAGGAGCGATGGGAAAGTTCGACGGCAGGGTCGTCCTGATCACCGGTGGTGCGCGCGGTCAGGGCCGCTCGCACGCCCTGGCGTTCGCCCGCGAGGGCGCCGACGTGGCGTTCTGCGACATCGCGGCGCAGCTCGACTCCGTGCCCTATCCGATGTCCCGGTCGGCCGATCTCGACGAGACGACCAAGCTGGTCGAGGAGCTGGACCGGCGCTGCGTGGGGGTCACCGCCGACGTCCGCGACGGTGCCCAGGTGCGGGCGTTCGTCGAGCGGGCGGTCACGGAGCTGGGCCGGGTCGACTTCCTCCTCGCCAACGCCGGGATCTTCTCGTCGCCCGCGATGGAGGTGGGCGGCAACGGGATCACCGTGAACGCGGTGTGCCCGACGGGCGTGGACACCACCATGATCCAGAACCCCGCCGCCTACGCGTTGTTCCTGCCCGACACCGAGAACCCCACGCGGGAGGACGCGGCGCCGGCGTTCCAGTCGCTCAACGCGATCCCGGTGCCGTGGATCGAGCCGATCGACATCTCCAACGCGATGGTGTTCCTGTGCTCCGACGAGGCCCGCTACATCACCGGGGAGACCCTCGCGGTCGCCGCCGGTGCCACCGCGGCCAACGCGGGCTGAGCGTGGTCGCCACCAGCCGGGCCCGCCGCGACGCGATCGCCGACGGCGTCGTCGGGCGCCGCCGCGAGCTCGACCTCACGCTCGCGGCCGTGTCCGCCGGCCGGGACATTCTTCTCGAGGGCCCGCCGGGCACGTCGAAGTCGACGATGCTGCGCGCGATCACCGCGAACTGGGGCGTGCCGTTCGTGCTGGTGGAGGGCAACGCCGAGCTCACCCCGGCCCGGCTGGTGGGCCACCACAACCCGGCGCGGGTGCTGCGCGAGGGCTACTCCCCGGAGAACTTCGTGCCGGGCCCGCTGGTGGAGGCGATGCAGGGCGGCGGGTTCCTCTACATCGAGGAGCTCAACCGCGCACCGGAGGACACGCTCAACGTGCTGCTGGGGGCGATGGCGGAGCGGGAGGTGACGGTGCCGCGGGTCGGGGTGATCACCGCGTTGCCGACGTTCCGCGTGCTGGCGTCGATGAACCCGTTCGACAACGTCGGCACCGCGCGGATCTCCGACTCGGTCTACGACCGCTGGTGTCGGCTCGCCGTCGGCTACCAGGACGCGGGGGAGGAGGCCGACATCGTGGCGGTGCGCACCGGCTTGCCCACCGGCTCGGCCGGATCCGGCAGCGCTGCCGCGCAGCTCGTCGCCGACGCCGTGGCCATCACCCGGGCCACGCGCTCGCATCCGGAGCTGCGGCGCGGGTCGTCGGTGCGCGGGGCGATCGACCTCGCCGCCATCGCCGCGGAGCTGGCGAAGCTGGGCACCTACCCGGAACGGGAACGGCTGGTGCTCGACGCCGCGCTGCTGGCGCTCTCGGGGCGCATCGGGGTGGACGAGGCCAGCGACGTCACCCCGGAGGCGGTGATCACCGAGATCTGGGAGAACCATTTTTTCTCGCTCCCCGGCGCGCGGCGCCGGGAGTCCACCGGCTAGACGTCGACAACGCCGTCTCCTCGGGGCAGCGGGGCCCGGCCCCGTTGCGCCGCAGGCCCAAACAGCTCGCCGAGGCGCCGGCGCTGTACCAGCAGGGCGGGGGCTCGCCGCTCGTCGTGGACGTCGATCTCGCCGGGCGCGGCACCGGGGAGCTGAGCCAGGCCGCTGGTGGCCAGGGCGTGCTCGTCACGCACCAGAAGGCGGCCCTGCGCGACATCGGTGACCTCGTCGAGGACCGCGCACCCGACCGGGAGGTGGCCGTCATGGCGCAGCGGATCGCCCGGCGGCTGTCGATCCGCCGCCGCCCCCGCGACCCGCGGGCCGAGCGCGGGGCGGGGAAGCTCGCGAGCGTTCCGTACCGGTACCGGTCCGACGACATCGACCTCGACCGCACCATCGAGATGCTCACCGGGCGGCCCTACCCCGAGGACACCGACGTCATCGTGCGGGAACGGATGCGGTCACGGCGGGCCGTGGTGCTGATCGTCGACGTGTCGGGGTCGATGCGCGGGGAGAAGGTGAGGATGGCCGCCGCCACCGTCGCGGCCCTGTCGGCCGATCTCACCGACGACCAGCTCGCCGTGGTGGCGTTCTGGTCCGACGCCGCCCTGCTCACACCGCTGGAGGCACACGTGCCCGCGGTGCGGCTGCTGGATCAGCTGCTGCGCATCCCCGCGCGCGGCCTGACGAACGTGCACTTCGCGCTGACGGTGGCGCACGCCGAGCTGGCGCGGTCCGCGGCGCGGCGGCGCAGCGCGGTGCTGCTCACCGACGCCGTGCACAACGCCGGCCCCGACCCGCGCACGGTCGCCCGGCGCTTCCCGGAGCTGCACGTGCTGCTGCAGACCGACGGCGAGCACGACCGGGCGTTGGGCGCGGACATGGCGCGGCTGGGCCACGGCCGGTTCGCGGCGGTGGCCACCCACCGCGACGTCGCCCCTGCGCTCAACCGGGTGTTGGCGGGAGGATGAGGGCGTGCTGCCTTCCGAACTGCTCATCGACGCCTTCGACCGGGTCAGGGAGACGGTGCACGCCGCCGTCGCCGACCTCACCGACGACCAGCTCGCCGTCCGCCTCGACGCCGACGCCAACTCCATCGCCTGGCTCGTGTGGCACCTGACCCGCGTGCAGGACGACCACCTCGCCGGCGTCTCCGACCTCGACGAGGTGTGGACCGCCGCCGGTTGGAGCGACCGCTTCGGCCTGCCCTTCCCCGACGCCGCCATCGGCTACGGCCAGGGCAGCGCCGACGTGGCGAAGGTGCGCGTTCCCGCCGACCTGCTGCTGGGCTACCACGACGCCGTGCACGCGCAGACCGTCGCGTATCTCCGTGATGACCTGACGGACGACGACCTCGAGCGTGTCGTCGACGAGCGCTGGGACCCGCCCGTCACGCTGGCCGTGCGGCTGGTGAGCGTCGTCAACGACACGCTGCAGCACGCCGGCCAGGCTGCCTTCGTCCGGGGGATCGTGCTCCGGGCGACCTAGGCGCCACCCGGTGATCGCGACGGGCCGCACCTTCGCGCCCTCGCCGGGGCGATGGCGTGCGGCCGGTGGCGATCATGAGGGCGTGTCCGGTCGGCGTCGGCCACGGTCCTGGTGGACCGCCTCGAGGCCGCCGGACACGTCGAGCGCATCCGCCGCGACACCGACCGGCGCCGGGTCACCGTCGCCCCGCGGCCCTCGGCCCAGCGCGCCAACCTGGCGGTCTGACTGCCGCCGATCCTGGCCATCGACGCGGTGGGGCGGTCGCTCTCCGAGCAGGACCGGCGCGTCGTCGACGGCTTCCTCGACGGGATCACCGCGGCGATCACCGCCCGGGCATGATCACCCCATGGCCCTCCTCCGCTGCGACTTCTTCGCCGAATCCCTCGGGCTGAGCACCTCGATGACCGTGCTCCTGCCGCAGACCACCTCCGGCCAGATCGGGATGGCCGGTGCGGCGGGTGACGACGCCCCGCCGGTGCTCTACCTGCTGCACGGCATGACCGACGACGACACGATCTGGCTGCGCCGCACGTCGATCGAGCGCTACGCCGCGCCGCTGGGACTGGCGGTGGTGATGCCGCAGGTGCACAAGTCGTTCTACGCCGACGAGGTGAACGGCAACCGGTACTGGACGTTCCTGTCCGAGGAGCTGCCCGCGATCGTCTCCTCGTTCTTCCGGGTCTCCACGCGCCGGGAGGACACGTTCGTCGCCGGACTGTCGATGGGCGGCTACGGGGCGCTGAAGTGGGCGCTGCGGCAGCCGGAACGCTTCGCCGCCGCCGCGAGCCTGTCGGGCGTCCTGGACGCGGCCGCGCTCTGCGAGCGGTTCCCGGACCCCCTGCTGACGCGGATCTTCGGCCCCGACGGCCCCCGCGACACCGACGGCGACCTGCTCGCGCTGGTGGGCGGGGCCGACCCGGCCACCACCCCGGCCCTGCACGTCACCTGCGGCACCGAGGACCCCCTGCTGCCCGGCAACCGCCGCTTCCTCGCCGCCGCCGAGGCCGCCGGCGTGGCCGTGACCAGCGACATCGGTCCCGGCAGCCACGAGTGGGGCCTCTGGGACGCCCGCATCCAGGAGGTGCTGGCCTGGCTGCCGCTGCACCGGTAGGACCCCGGCCGTCGCGTCGCGGTCACCGTCACCATCCTCGCGGCATCCTCGCGGCATTCTCGTGGCGCTGTTCACCTGTGCCGTCGCGACGCCGGGCGGGAGCGGGCGGCAGACCGCGGACTCCGGCGAGACGATCACGGTCGCCGGTCTCGCGCTCACCGCCGTGGCCGCGGCGCTCGTGGGCGGGGGCGTCGTGCGCGCGCCGAGTGGCGGTTGCGCTCGGGTAAGGGAAAGCTGCCTCCTTCGTGGCGTCGACTGGCCGTCGGAGGGATCGGCCCGGGCACCTGCGAACCGCCATCCTCACTCCACACGAAGAAGGGGTGAGGACATGGAGGCCACAGTGGACAGCACTCTTCTCACGGGCCGCGACCGCGCCATCCTGCGTGCGGTGGCGGCGGGACGGGCCGAGCTGGGCTGGGGTGCCGAGCCCGACCTCTTCCTCGACGGCCGCTGCTGCTGTGACCAGCCGGCCGCGCACCGGCTGGTGCGGGTCGGCCTGATCGCCCCGGGGGCGGTCGCGGCCGCCGGCGGGCGCGTGCCCGCGATGATCACCGACCAGGGCCGGTTCGAGCTCGCGGCCTGACGCCACCCGTCCCACTGGTCGGCCGGGCGGAGCGCACCGCGACCGTGAACACCGCGGAGGCCGGCGCGATACACCGGGAACGGACGGGGTGCGGCGCGGGGCCCGGCAACGCGGTGGACCGCGGGCCTGCGGCATCTCCCGCAGCTGACGAGCACCGGGCTGAAGATCGACGAGTCGTCCACGGTGGGGCGGTCCGACGACCCCACGTCGCTCACCACCGTGGCGATGATCGCGGGACCGGCGCGCGACCTCGGGCTGTCGTGCGTGGCCGAGGGGATCGAGACCGACGAGCACCTGCTCGCGCTGCCGTCGGGGCTGATCGGGCCGGGCCGGCTGCTGGGCCCGCTGGCCCTGGTGACCGGTCGTTCGGCCGACCGGCACCATGACAGGCATGACAGGCATGACAGGCATGACAGGCATGACCGGCATGACCGGCACCGACCTGCGGGAGAGGTGCGCGATCGACGACGTCGCGCTGACGATGCTGCACGCCGCCGCGTTCGACGAGACACCGCGGCTGCGCCCGTGGGGTGCGCAGCTGGAGCGGCACAGCCTGACCTGGCTCGGCGCGTTCGAGGGCGTGCGCATGATCGGCTTCGCCAACCTCGCCTGGGACGGCGGTGTGCACGCGTTCCTCGTCGACGTGCTGGTGGCGCCGGACCGTCGACGGCGGGGGACCGGCCGCGCCCTGGTGGCCGAGGCGCTCCGCCTGGCGACGGAGGCGGGCTGCGCGTGGCTGCACGCCGACCCCGCGCCGGCGGTGGCCGCGGCCTTCGCCGCGGTGACGCCGAGCCCGGTGCGCCTGCACCGGGCCACCCGTGACCGACGCGGTGACGGTGGCGCCGAGAGCTGATCACTCCACGGTGCGCAGCGCCCGCTGGGCCGCGGGCGGGTCGGGCACGAGCGAGCCGTCCCCGTCGCGCTGCTCCTCCGCCGACTCGTGGTCGAGGATCCGCTCCACCGCGTCGACGAACGCGGCCTCGGCCGCGGCGTCCCCGGTGCGGTAGCCGCGGCCGCGCGCGTCGAACAGCCGGCACTCGCGGTCGAGCGCGTCGGCCGCACGCCTGCACCGAGCCGCGCGGGCTCCGGGCCGCAGCACCCGCGACACGCCCTCCAGGACCACGACGAGGGCGCCCAGGACGACGGTGGCGGTGCCGAGGGGCGGATTGCCCGCGGTGACGCCGACCCCCGCTCCCGCGGCCACGAGGAGCAGGCTCAGCACGTTGGCGTACACGGTCTGGCGGCGGGCGACGCACCGCTGGACGCGGCGCTCGTGGTCGACCCGGCGGCGGTACCGGGCGGCGCGGCGCGAGACGTCCGGCTCGCCCCCGCCCTCGACGGTGCCGGTGCGGTCGGTCGTAGCGGCGGCGGTGGCGCTCATCGGAACCTCCTCGGGCGTGCGGTGCGGTCGCCCGAGGATGCGCCGCGGGGCCCGTGCGCCGGGATCCCCGCGCAGGTCAGGTCGGGGCGGGACGGCGGAAGGGTTCCGTCACCGTCCGGACAGGTCGCCGTCGCGGTAGAGCCACCGGCCGGCCACCCGCTCGAAGCGGCTGTTCTCGTGCAGCACCCCGCCGTCGTGGTGGGCCCGGAACTCCACCGTCGCCGCGTCCCCGTCGGTGGTCCCGCCGAGGATCTCCAGGCCCGTCCAGCGGGTGGCCGGGTCGATGCCGATACGGCGGGGCCGGGTGGCCGGGGCCCACGTCCGGCGCAGGTAGGCCTCGTCACCGACGACGAACGCCGCGTACCGCGAGCGCATCAGCAGCTCGGCGGTGGGGGCGGCGTCGCCGTGGTGGAACCGGCCGCAGCACGACTCGTAGGGGGCGGGCAGGCCGCACGGACAGGGTGAAGCGGGCACACGGGCATTGTCACCGGCCCTAGGCTGCCCCCATGGCCCGGTACTTCGACGTTCACCCGGTGGATCCCCAGAAGCGCGCGATCGGCCAGGTGGTCGACATCGTCCGCGGCGGCGGGCTGATCGCCTATCCCACCGACTCCTGCTTCGCGCTCGGCTGCAGGTTGGGCAACCGCGAGGGGCTGGCCCGCATCCGCGAGATCCGCCATCTCGACGAGGACCACCACTTCACGCTGGTCTGCCGCGACTTCGCGCAGCTCGGCCAGTTCGTGAAGGTCGACAACTCGGTGTTCCGGCTGGTCAAGGCCTCGACGCCGGGCAGGTACACGTTCATCCTGCCGGCCACCAAGGAGGTGCCCCGGCAGCTGCTGCACCCCAGGAAGAAGACGGTGGGCGTGCGGATCCCCGAGCACGTGGTGGCCCAGGCCCTGCTCACCGAGCTGGGGGAGCCGATCCTGTCCAGCACGCTGCTGCTGCCCGACCACGAGGAGCCCCTCACCCAGGGCTGGGAGATCAAGGAGGAGCTCGACAACGCCGTCGACGCGGTGATCGACTCCGGCGACTGCGGGGTGGAGCCCACCACGGTCGTCGACCTGTCGGGCGACGAGCCGGAGATCATCCGCTACGGCGCGGGCGACGCCTCCCGCTTCGAGTAGGCGGGGCGGGGGTTGCCGAAAGGTGACATCCACCTGCCCGTCGCGTAGGGGATGATGCTGCGCCGGGCAGTACTCCGGCGGGGCGGAGACGGCCAGGATCGTGCAGGTCCGGGCCGTGGGGCCCGACGCAGCGAGGAGTCAGCCATGAGCGCCCCCTACGGACCACCCCAGCCCGGCCCCTACGGCCGGCCGCCCCAGTACGGCCCGCCCCAGTACGGCCCGCCCCAGTACGGACAGCCCCAGTCCGGGCAGCCCCCGTACGGGCCACCGCCGCAGGGCGGGCCCGGCGCGCCTCCGCCGCGCAAGAGCTCCACCGGCAAGATCCTCGCCATCACCGCGATCGTGCTCGTCGTGCTGGTCGGGGGTGGGGTGTTCGCGGTGAGCCGGGTCGTCGGCACCGTCGCGGACAAGGTCGGCGGCCTCGCCGGCGGCACCAGCGCCACCTGTGACGCGGTCTCCACCGACGACGTGAACGCCGCGCTGGGCGGTACCTACGACGTGGTCCAGCTCGGCGGGGCCATCGGCGGGCTGACCGCGCCGGTGCTCGACTCCCGGGTGCTGGCCGACGCGCCCGTCAGCTGCTGGGCGGTGGAGAGTGGGAACTCCGCAGACGGGAACGGGGGCGGTCGCCTGGCCCGTATCGCCACCTACACCGGCCCCGACGCGACGGCCCGGTTCGCCAAGGAGAAGGCGGCGGCCAAGGGCACATCCCAGGACCAGGGCAACGGCATCACCGTCTCCACCGACGGCTACCTCGGCCCGGACGTCCAGGCGGGCGACGAGGCGTTCTGCACCACCGGCGACATGCTCGGCTCCGCCGGGGCGCTGGTGCGCCGCGGCGACACGCTGGTCTACGTGTCCACGACGGCCGCGGGCGGTGGTGCGGCGTCGATCCCGCAGATCGGGGTGGGCGACAACGGCGCCCCCTCGTTCTCCACGGACAAGGCCAACTGCGACAAGGCGGTCGCGCTGGCGGCGAAGGCCCACTGACCGGGCCGACGTAAGCTGGAGCCTCCCGATCGAAAGCGAGTGGTGTGCCGTGACCCGCGTGTCAACCGAGGCCTCCCGGCGCCGGACCTTCGCGGTGATCAGCCACCCCGACGCCGGCAAGTCGACGCTCACCGAGGCGCTGGCCCTGCACGCCGAGGTCATCGACTCCGCGGGCGCGGTGCACGGCAAGTCCGGGCGCAAGGGCGTCACGTCGGACTGGATGGAGATGGAGCGCAAGCGGGGCATCTCCATCACCTCCGCGGTGCTGCAGTTCGCCTACCGCGACCACGTGATCAACCTGCTCGACACCCCGGGCCACGGCGACTTCTCCGAGGACACCTACCGCGTGCTCGCCGCCGTCGACGCCGCGGTGATGCTGCTCGACGCCGCGAAGGGCCTCGAGCCCCAGACGCTCAAGCTGTTCGACGTCTGCCGCGCCCGGGGCATCCCGGTCCTCACGTTCGTCAACAAGTGGGACCGGCCCGGCCGGGAGGCCCTGGAGCTGCTCGACGAGGTGGAGCAGACCATCGGGCTGCGGCCCATGCCGATCACGTGGCCGCTGGGCATCGCGGGCGACCTGCGCGGCGTCGTCGAGGTCGGCACGGGGGAGCTGCGCCGCTACACGCGCACCGCGGGCGGGGCCACGCGCGGCCAGGTCACCATCGTCCCGGCCGAGCAGGCCGCCGTCGAGGAGCCCGACCACTGGCCCGCGGCGCAGGAGGAGATCTCCCTGCTGGAGGAGATCGGCGCGCAGTTCGACGAGAAGGACTTCCTCGCGGGCATCGCCACGCCGGTGCTGTTCGGCGCGGCCCTGGCGGGCGTCGGCGTCGGCCGGCTGCTCGACGCGCTGGTCGACCTGGCCCCGGCGCCGGAGGCCCGCGAGGACGCCGAGGGCAACCCCCGCGCGCTCGACACGCCGCTGTCGGGCCTGGTGTTCAAGGTGCAGGCCGGCATGGACCGCTCCCACCGCGACCGCATGGCGTTCGTGCGCATCTGCTCGGGGCGGTTCGAGCGCGGCATGGTGCTCACCCACGCCGCCACGGGCAAGCCGTTCGCCACCAAGTACGCGCAGTCGGTGTTCGGGCAGGAGCGCACCACCGTGGAGGAGGCGTTCCCCGGCGACATCGTCGGGCTGGTCAACGCCACCGCGCTGCGGCCGGGCGACACGCTCTACGCGTCCGAGCCGGTGCTGTTCCCGGCCATCCCGAGCTTCTCGCCCGAGTACTTCAACGTCGCGCGCGGCGCCGACGCGGGGCGGTTCAAGCAGTTCCGCCGGGGCATCGAGCAGCTCGACTCCGAGGGCGTCATCCAGGTGCTGCGCTCGGACCTGCGCGGTGACCAGAGCCCCGTGCTCGCCGCCGTCGGGCCGCTGCAGTTCGAGGTGGTCTCCAGCCGCATGGCCGACGAGTTCGGAGCGCCCGTGCTGCTGGAGACGCTCGGCTACTCGATCACCCGGCGCACGGACGCCGCCGGGGCGGAGCTGCTGGCCAAGCAGGCCGAGGTCGAGGTGCTGGAACGGCGCTCCGACGGCGCGCTGCTCGCGGTGTTCGTCAACAAGTGGCGGCTGGAGACGATCCAGCGCAAGTACCCCGACATGACGCTGGAGCCCCTGCCCGCCGGCTCGTCGGGGCGATGACGGGGCCGATGAGGGGCTGATGACGCTCGAGCACTTCAACGCCCGGCCCGACGCCGAAGCGGCGCTGCTGGGGTGCTGTGCCGCACCGCGCTGGGCCGCGCAGGTGGCGGGCGGGCGGCCCTACTCCTCGGTCGAGGATCTGCAGGACGCCGCCGCGGCCGCGCTGACCGACGCCGATCTCGACGCCGCCATGGCCGGGCACCCCCGCATCGGCGACCGCGCGGCCGGGGGCACGTCCGGTCGGGAGCAGGCCGCGGTGACGCGGGCGGGCGAGGACGTGCGGGCCGCGCTGGCCGCGGGCAACCGCGTCTACGAGGAACGGTTCGGGCACGTCTACCTGGTCTGCGCCAGCGGCCGCGGCGCCGAGGACCTCCTCGCCACCCTGCACGCCCGGCTGGGCAACGATCTTGCGACCGAGCGGGCCGTCGCGCTCGGGGAGCTGGCCGCGATCAACCGCATCCGGCTCGGCGGGCTCGTCGCCGGAGCGACCCACGACGGTCACCGGCCCGCGACATCGGCACGGCAGGATGACCGGCCGTGAGCCTGTCCACGCACGTGCTCGACGCGGCCTGCGGCCGCCCGGCCGCCGGGGTCCCGGTGCGCCTGGAGCACGGGGGCGCGGTGGTGGCCGAGGCCGTCACCGACGACGACGGGCGCGTCCGCGAGCTGGGCGAGCTCGAGGCGGGCACCTACCGGCTCGTCTTCGACACCGCCGCCTACTTCGCGGGCGCGCCGGCGTTCTACCCCGAGGTCGTGGTCACGTTCGCCGTCACCGACACCGCCGCGCACCACCACGTGCCGCTGCTGCTGTCGCCGTTCGCCTACTCCACCTACCGCGGGAGCTGAGCCATGGGGATCGTTCTCGGAGCGAACCAGTACGGGAAGGCCGAGAGCCGCCTCGTGCGGATCTACCGCGACACCGCCCGCCACGAGATCCGCGACGTCACCGTCTCGACGGCGCTGCGCGGCGACTTCTCCGCCGCCCACCTGCACGGCGACCAGTCGAGGGTGCTGCCCACCGACACCCAGAAGAACACCGCGTACGCGTTCGCGAAGTCCACAGGGCTGCACGCGATCGAGGACTACGCGCTGACGCTCGCCCGGCACTTCGTCGCCGACGTCGAGCCCGTCACCGGGGCTCGGATCGCGGTGGACGAGTACGGCTGGGAGCGCGTGCCCGTCGACGGCGTCGGCCACGACCACACCTGGACCCGCCGGGGCACCGAGGTGCGCACGGCCGTCGTCGAGGTGGACACCGAGGGCGAGCGGGTGGTGTCGGGCCTGCGCGACCTGATCCTGCTCAAGTCCACCGGGTCGGAGTTCGCCGGGTTCCTCACCGACGAGTACACGACGCTGGCCGAGACCCACGACCGGATCATGTCGACCTCGCTCGTGGCCACCTGGAGGCACAGCCCCGGCTCCTTCGGAGCGGTGGACGTCGAGTGGGACAAGTCCTTCGCCGACGTGCGGCGGATCCTGCTGGAGCAGTTCGCCACCGTGCACTCGCTGGCCCTGCAGCAGACGCTGTGGGAGATGGGCCGCGCCGTGCTGGAGGCCGATCCCGGCATCGCGGAGATCAGCCTGTCGGCGCCCAACCGCCACCACTTCGTCGTCGACCTCGCCCCGTTCGGCCTGGAGAACCCCAACGAGGTGTTCTACGCCGCCGACCGGCCGTACGGCCTGATCGAGGCGACGGTCACGCGGGACTGATCCGCCACCGCTCGACGGCGTCCGGGTCGAGCACCGCACCGATGCCCGGACGGGTGGGCACGGCCACCGTGCCGTCGGGCCCGATCCGCACGGGCTCGGCGAGCATGAAGTCGCGGCGCTGCGGGGTCCAGCCCGGCGGGTCGTACGGGAACTCCAGGTAGGGCCCACCCCCGATCCCGGCGACGACGGCGAGGTTGGCGAGCAGGCCGATGCCGTTCGTCCACGTGTGCGGGGTGAAGCTCCGGTTCCGCAGCAGCGCCAGCTCGCCCAGCGTGCGGGCGCGCGACATGCCCAGGGCCAGGACCACGTCGGTCTGGTAGACGTCGAGCAGGTCGCCGTCCAGGTGGGCGAGCACGGCGTCGGCGGAGTCGAGCATCTCGCCGCCGGCGATCCGCGCGCCGGTGCGGGAGCGCAGCGCCGCGAGCCCGGCGCGGTCGGGGTAGGGCAGCGGCTCCTCGATCCAGAACACGTCGAGGTCTCCCAGCCGTTCCACGAGCCGCTGCGTCGCGGCGACGTCGGGGGCCGGCTCGATGTCACCGGCCATCCGCCACGACCGGTTGAGGTCCACCATGATCTCCATGTCGGACCCGACGGCCTCCCGCACCGCGGCCACAGTGGCGACGCCCTCGTCGGCCCGGTGCCGGTCGATGCGCACCTTGAGCGCCCGGAAGCCCTCCGCCCGCAGCGCGAGCGCCGAGTCGACGCGGGCCCGCGGCGGCAGCAGGGAGCCGCAGGAGGCGTAGGCGGGGATCCGGTCCAGCGCGCCGCCGAACAGCGTGGCGACCGGCAGCCCGGTGACCTGACCGAGGATGTCCCACAGCGCGACCTCCAGGGGCCAGCAGCGGCCGCCGTGGACGTGGATCGACTCGATGGTCCGGACGTGGCGCTGGATCTGCAGCGGGTCGCGGCCCAGGAACAGGTGCTCGTGTCCGGCGAGGCCGAGCATGGTGTCGCCGGAGCCGACCCCGACGACGCCGTCGTCGGTCTCGACCCGCACGACCGTCGCGTCCGCGTGGCGCCGCGGCTCGGGGTCCCACGCCGCGGCGAACGGTGGGTCCAGGGGGAGCCGCAGCCGGTCGAGGTGGATCGCGGTGATCTTCACCGTCCCGACCCTAGGGCCCCCTCGGCCACGAGGCGGGTGAGCTGCGCGCGGTTGCCCACGCCGAGCTTCACGAACGCGCGTCCCAGGTGGTACTCGACGGTCCTGGGGCTCAGGAACAGCGCCGCGGCCACCTCCCGGTTGGTGGCCCCGTCGGCGACCGCCAGATCTCGAGCACCCCGGCGTGGCCGCGCCGGGCGTCCGCCAGCACGGTGTCGACGGCGGCGATCTCCGCCGAGCGTCCGCGCACGGCTCCCCCTCCTGGCGCCCCGGGCACCAAGGAGCACACCGGTCCGGCACCGGGTACACGGCTGGGGATTTCCCTGACGCCCGGGCGTCGCCCAGTTCGTAGGTTCGGTGTCCGGCACCGGGGGACGGCATGATCATCGACGAGGTGTCGCCGCCGGCCATCGCCACCGCGAGCCCGTCGCGGAGGCCGACGGCGGCGGTGCGCCGCGTCGGCTACCGGTTCGTCACCGTGGCGACTTCACCCCGCCGCCGGGGAGCGCTGTACTTTCCCTCATGGACTTCGTCATCGAGGGTGCCCACGTCGTCACCGTCACCGGCGGGGAGTTCGCGGGTGGCCACGTGGTGGTCGAGGGCAACCGGATCACCGCCGTCGGCGCGGGCCCGGCGCCCCGCACCGGTGACCCCGCGGTGATCGACGGGCGTGGCTGCCTGCTCACCCCCGGGTTCGTCAACACCCACAACCACCTCTACCAGTGGGTCACGCGCGGGCTGGCCGTCGACTCCACGCTCTTCGAATGGCTCACCACCCTCTACCCGGTGTGGGCGGGCATCGACGAGCACGCCGTGCACACCGCCGCGAGCGGGGCACTGGCCCAGCTGGCGCTCACCGGTTGCACCACCGCGTCCGACCACCACTACGTCTTCCCCCGCGAGGGCGGCGACGTGTTCGCCGCCGAGATCCGCGCGGCGCAGGACGTGGGCCTGCGGTTCCACCCCTGCCGCGGCTCCATGGATCTCGGGCGGCGTGACGGCGGCCTGCCGCCCGACAACGTCGTCGAGGACCGGGACGCGATCCTCACCGCGTCGGCCGACGCCGTGGCGCGCTGGCACGACCCGTCGCCGGGCTCGATGCTGCAGGTGGCGCTGGCGCCGTGCTCGCCGTTCTCGGTCACCGGCGAGCTCATGCGACTCTCGGCCGAGCTGGCCCGGGAGCTGGGCGTCCACCTGCACACCCACCTCGCCGAGACCCTCGACGAGGGCCAGTTCTGCCACGAGCGCTTCGGCTGCTCCCCGCTGGAGTACGTGGAGGGCCTCGGCTGGACCGGCGACGACGTCTGGTTCGCCCACGCCGTCCACCTCGACGACGCCGCGGTGAAGAAGATCGGCGACACCCGCACCGGTGTGGCGCACTGCCCGTCGTCCAACGCGCGGCTCGGGGCCGGCATCGCCCGCACCCGGTCCCTGCGTGACGCCGGCGCGCGCGTCGGGCTCGGCGTCGACGGCGCGGCCAGCAACGAGGCGGGCAGCCTGCTGGAGGAGGTGCGCCACGCGCTGCTGTTCGCCCGCGCCACCGGCGGGCCGACGGCCCTGACCGTCCGGGACGCGCTGGAGCTGGCCACCATGGGCGGCGCCGCGGTGCTCGGCCGCACGGGAGAGATCGGGTCGATCGAGGTGGGGAAGCTGGCCGACCTGGCGCTGTGGCGCCTCGACGGCCCGGCCCACGCCGACGTCGCCGACCCGGTGGCCGCGCTGGTGCTGGGCGCGCCCCCGCCCCTGGAGCTGCTGCTGGTGAACGGCGCTCCGGTGGTGGAGCGCGACCGGGTGCTCACCGCCGACACCGACGCCCTGGCCCGCGAGTGCGCCGCAGTCCACCACGCGCTGCTGCAGAAGGCATGATCCGTCCATGCCTCTGATGTTCCTCAACGGCACCGCCATGGCCGGTGGCGCCGACCACCACCTCGTGGGCGACTCGCCGCTCGTCGCCGCCACCACCACGGCGCCGCGCTACCGGTTCCACGCCGTGGGTGGCCGGTACCCGGCGCTGCAGGACGTCGGCGAGGGCGGGGCCGCCGTGGCCGGCGAGGTCTACGACATGACCTACGACCAGCTCCGGGAGATCCTCCTGCCCGGCGAGCCCGACGGCCTGGAGCTGGGCGTGATCGAGCTGGCCGACGGCTCGGGGTCGCTGGCCATGATCCTGCGCAGGGAGTACCCCACTGTGTCGTCTGGCGCCTCCGCGGGAACGAGCACGTCGGCGCGGCCCGAGCTCAGCGACATCTCGGCGCTGGCGAGCTGGCGCACCTACCTGGACCGGACGTGATCCTCGTCCGGGCCGACCGGGCGATCGTCGACGGGGCGCAGCGCCCGGCCGCGGTGCTGGTCGACGGTGAGACGATCACCGCCGTCCTCGACCGCGACGTCGTGGTGGACGGCGCGCAGGAGGTGGTACTCGCGGCCGATGAGGTGCTGCTGCCGGGCCTCGTCGACACCCACGTGCACGTCAACGAGCCCGGCCGCACCGAGTGGGAGGGCTTCGCCACGGCCACCCGGGCCGCCGCCGCGGGCGGGGTCACCACGATCATCGACATGCCGCTGAACTCCCTGCCGCCCACCATCGACGTGCCGTCGCTGGAGATCAAGCGCAGGGCGGCCGACGGGCAGTGCCACGTCGACGTCGGTTTCTGGGGCGGGGCCGTGCCCGGCAACGAGGACCGGATGCGGAGCCTGCACGACGCCGGCGTGTTCGGCGTCAAGTGCTTCCTCATCGACTCCGGGGTGCCGGAGTTCCCGCCACTGCTCGACCCCCGCGCGGCACTGGCGGAGATCGCCAGGTTCGGCGGGCTGATGATCGCCCACGCCGAGAACGGCGCGCTCGTCACCGACGCGAAGGGGCCCCGCTACGCCGACTTCGTCGCCTCCCGCCCGACGGCCGCGGAGGACTCCGCGATCGCGCTGCTGCTCGCGGCGGCCCGCGAGACCGGGGCGCGCGTGCACGTCGTGCACCTGTCCTCGGCCGCCGCGCTGCCGATGCTCGCGGCGGCCCGGGCCGAGGGCGTGGCGGTCAGCGTCGAGACGTGCCCGCACTACCTGACGCTCACGGCCGAGGAGGTCCCCGACGGCGACACGCGGTTCAAGTGCTGCCCGCCCGTGCGCGGGGCCGGTAACCAGGACGCGCTGTGGCAGGGCCTCGCCGACGGCACCATCGACATGGTGGTCAGCGACCACTCGCCGTGCACCCCGGAGCTCAAGCGCCTCGACCCTGCTGATCCCTTGTGCGGCGACTTCGGTGAGGCCTGGGGCGGCATCGCGTCGCTCCAGCTGGGTCTGCCCGTGATCTGGACGGCGGCGCGGCGGCGCGGCCACTCCCTCGTCGAGGTGGTGCGCTGGATGGCGCAGGCCCCGGCCGACCTGGTGGGACTGCGCCGCAAAGGGCGCATCGCCGCAGGTCACGACGCCGATCTCACCGTGCTCGCACCCGAGCAGACGTTCACGGTGGGCGCGCTGCACCACCGCAACCCCCTCACCCCGTACTCCGGCCGTGAGCTGCACGGCGTGGTCCGGAGCACCTGGCTGCGCGGCCGGGAGGTGAGGGAGGAACCCCGGGGTGCGCTGCTGGCGAGGGAGGATGAGGTATGACCGACTTCCGGCAGCTTCCCGATCTCGCCGTCCGCTCGCTGGGCGGCAGTGTCGTGTGGGCCAACGACGAGTCGTTCGCCGCGCGGGAGAACCTGATCTCCCCCGGCCCGTCGGTGTTCGACACGAGCGCGTTCGGGCCCAAGGGCAAGGTCTACGACGGCTGGGAGACCCGGCGCCGGCGCGAGCCCGGGGACGACGCCGCCATCGTGCGGCTGGGGGCACCGGGGATCGTGCGCGGCGTCGTCGTCGACACGTCGTGGTTCACCGGCAACTACCCGCCCGAGGTGTCGGTCGAGGGGCTGCACGCGGCCGACACGGACGCCGTGCAGGACCGCACCGGCTGGGTGCCGCTGGTGGCGCGCACCGCGGTGACGGGCGACACGGAGAACGCGTTCGCCGTCCACTCGGACCGGCGCGTCACCCACGTCCGGCTGCGGATCTTCCCCGACGGCGGCGTGGCCCGGTTGCGCGTGCACGGTGAGGCGCTGCCCGACCCCGCCCTGATCGACGCGCTCGGCACGGTGGACCTGGCCGCCATCGAGAACGGCGGGCTGGTCACCGCCTGCTCCAACCTGTTCTACAGCTCGCCCCACAACCTCCTGCTGCCCGGTCCCGCCCGCTCGATGGGGGAGGGCTGGGAGACCGCGCGACGCCGCGGCGACGGCAACGACTGGGTGGAGGTGGGCCTGGCCGCCCAGTCCACCGTCGCGGTGGCCGAGGTCGACACCAGCTGGTTCCTGCACAACGCCCCGGGCTGGGCGACGCTGCGCGGTCGCGACGGCGCCGGGGAGTGGAGCGACCTGCTGCCCCGCACGCCGCTGCAGCCCGACACCCGCCACCGCTTCCGGTTGCCGGCCACCCCGGTCACGGCCGTGCGCCTGGACATCCTCCCCGACGGCGGCATGTCCCGGCTGCGCCTGCACGGCACCCCCACCGTCGCGGGCCGCGAGCACCTCGCGGCCCGCTGGTCAGCCGCACGGCGCTGATCAGCCCGGCTGCCGCAGCAGGTGCGCGGCGATCATCGGACCGTCGGTCAGCACCGCCGGGGTCAGCTCCTCGGCGGACGCGGGCCGCGCGATGAGGTGGCCCTGCACGAGGTCGCAGCCCAGCCGGGCGAGCTCGCGCAGCTACCCCGGTCGCTCCACCCCCTCCGCGACGGTGCGCAGGCCCAGGTGGCGGGTGAGCCGGAACAGCCCGACGAGGAACCGCCCGCCGCTGGCGCAGGTCGACGTTCACGGCCATCTGCAGCCGCCGGTGCCCCAGCCCGGCGTTCCACTCCGCGAGCTGCCCGCATGCGCGCTCCAGCATGAGCGCCGAGAGCTGCTCGGAGCGGCCGGCGGCCACGCAGATCGGGACGAACGTGGACGGAGGGACGTCGACCCCCTCGAACCGCCAGCGGGCCAGCGCCTCGAGCGCCCCCATCAGGCCGCTGACCGGGTCGACCACCGGCTGGTAGACGGCCTGGATCTCACCCGCGTCGAGCGCCGCGACGAACGCCCGCCGCAGCCGCGGGTCGTCCCGGGTGCCGGTGACCGCGACGGCGTCGAGGGCACCCGCCTCGGGCATCGCGGGCGAGTGCACGGGTGTCGGACGCCCGCAGCACGCCCTCCAGCCGCTCGGCCACCCGGCACAGCAGCTGGTCGCCCGCCGCGTGCCCCAGCGAGTCGTTGACGGCCTTGAACCCGTCGAGGTCGAGGAACGCGACCCCGACCGTCCGGTGCTCCCGGTCGGCGACGGCGATGGCGTGCTCGAGCCGGTCGAGGAACAGCGCCCGGTTGGCCAGGCCCGTCAGGCCGTCGTGGAACGCGAGATGGTGCAGCTGCACCTCGCGCTCGGCGACGGTGTGCACGAGCTCCTGGTTGCGGCGCACCGTCAGGTACTGGCGGACGAGCACGAGCGCCACGAGCGCCACGATCAGCGCCATCGTGACGGCGTCGAGGCGGTCGCCACGCAGGGTGTGGCCCCCCGCGACGACGATGGCGGCCGCCAGCGGCAGGTAGGGGAGCAGACCCGACCGGGCCGCCGAGCGCGGCGCCCCCGGGAGGACCGCGGGGGCGGCGGCGTGCCGCGGTACGACCAGGCCCGCCGCTCCCATCAACGCGAACGCGGTCCACCACCCCCACTCCACGGCGGACCCGGTGACGTAGGTGTCCGCGGCGATCTGGACGGCGAACGCCCCGTCCGACAGCGACATCGCGATCACCGAGGCCGACAGCAGGCCCCAGCGCAGCGGGGCGTCGCGGGTCTCGGCGACGGTGAGCACCATGACGGTGAGCAGGACGACGTCGGCCAATGGATAGGCCAGCGACACCGCCAGGGCCGGCCCCGACTCGCCGATGCCCTGCGCGACCATGTCCAGCACGGTCAGCCACGACAGCAGCCCGAACGCGCAGCCCACCATGAACGCGTCGAGCACGCGCCGGGGCGTGGCCAGCCGCGAGGTGGGCGGTGCGAGCAGCACGAGGCCGACGAGCGTGGCCACCGGGAACGTGACGTAGCCGAGGTCGGCGGGCGACGGGTACGGCGACGGGATGCCCAGCACCGACTCGAGGACCGTCCAGGCCACCTGTCCCGCGGCCCACGCCCAGCACGCCACGGCCAGCGCGGTCCATCCCCGGCGCGAACGCCCGGCGCTGCGGCGCGCACCTCTCAGGCACCCGAGCCCGCCCGCGACGGCGAAGCCGAGCTCGGCGAGGTTCGCGATCGTGACGCGGGCGGCCCCGCCGGACGCGGTGACCAGCGCCGCGACGGCGACGAGGGCCCCACAGACACGGCGCCATCCTCGCACCTCGTCACATCGGACGGGACGGGGACCGTTCGATGATCGAGACAGTAGTCGCCAGACTATGGTGTGTATCACATCACGGGGAACGGGGTCGCCGTCGCGGGTGATCGCGATCCGCGCGGCCGCCTTCGCGGTTCCGGCTCGCCGGACGGTCCGCATGATCGGGCCCGGCACCCGATCGGGCGGCCGGCCGATCCCGCTACTGTGCGGATGTCCATGCAGGTCAGAGCGCTGTAGTGCACACGAGGAGACACCCATGACGGAGGCCGCCGCAACGGCGACCCTCGAGTCGTTGCTGATGACACGGTCACTCAGCGACCCCGAGTTGATCGCGGCCAGTGACGCCGTGCCGGACCACCGGATCCTGCCGGACGTCACGGTGCTCAAGGTCGGCGGCCAGAGCCTGATGGACCGGGGTGCCGCCGCGGTTCACCCGGTCGTGGAGGAGCTCGTCGCGCTCAAGCGCACCCATCGGCTGCTGATCGGCACCGGTGGCGGCACCCGCGCGCGCCACGCCTACTCCCTCGCCGCCGAGCTGGGCCTGCCCACCGGCGTGCTCAGCGACGTCGGGTCGGCCGTCGCCGGTCAGAACGCCACCATGCTCGGCTACCTCATGGCGCGCCACGGCGTCCCGGTGGTCGGGGCCGGGGCGTTCAGCACGCTGGCGCTCTACCTGCAGGAGTCGGGCGCCGCGATCTTCGCCGGCATGCCGCCCTACGACATGTGGCAGCGCGTGCCCGCCGCGGGCGTCATCCCGCCCTACCGCACCGACGCCGGGTGCTACCTGGTCGCCGAGACCTACGGCTGCGCGAACATGATCTACATCAAGGACGAGGACGGCCTCTACACGGCCAACCCGAAGAACGACGCGAACGCGACGTTCATCCCTGAGGTCACGGTCGGCGAGCTGATCGCCATGGACCTGCCCGACCTCGTCGTGGAGCGGCCGGTGCTGGAGCTGATGCGCCACGCCCGGCACGTCCGGTCGGTCCAGATCGTCAACGGCCTCAAGCCCGGGCTCGTCACGCGCGCCGTCGCGGGCGAGCACGTCGGCACGATCATCCGGAGCAGCACGTGACCGCGGCCCGGGAGAACTCGGCACAGCACGTGCCGTCCGCGCTCATGCGCCAGACCCTGCTCGACCGGAACCTGATCAAGCCGATCGAGCGTCCCGTCATCCGGCTGATGCCGTGGCTCACTGTCGTCTCCATCGGTGGCCGGGCGATCATCGACCGGGGCCGCGACGCGGTCCTCCCGCTGGTCGACGAGCTGCGCGGCCTGCTCCCCGAGCACCGCATGCTCGTGCTCACCGGCGCCGGCATCCGGGCGCGCCACGTGCTGAGCGTCGGGCTCGACCTCGGGCTGCCCACCGGTGTGCTCGCGGCCCTCGCCGGCGTGGAGGCCGAGCAGAACGGCCACCTGATCGCGGCCCTGCTCGCGGCCGACGGTGTGTCCTACCTGCCCCACGGCGGTGTCGCCCACCAGCTGGCCGTGCACCTCGCCGCGTCGCGGGCCGTCGTGTCCAGCGGGTTCCCGCCCTACGGTCTGCACGAGTTCCCGCCGGTCACGGGCAAGATCCCGGTGCACCGGGCCGACGCGGGCACGTTACTGCTGGCCGACGCCTACGGCGCCGCCCGCACCGTCTACGTGAAGGACGTCGACGGCGTCACGGTCGACGGGCAGGTCGCGCCGACCATCACCGCCACGGAGCTCGCCGCCATGGGTCCGGACGCGTCCCCGGTGGACCCGCTGGTGCTCGAGCTGCTGGGCACGGCCAAGCACGTCACCGCGATCCAGATCGTGAACGGCCTCGTCCCGGGCCAGCTCACCGATGCGCTGGCGGGCAAGCCCGTCGGCACGGTGGTGCAGGCAGGCTGAGCGCCGGACCGGTCACGGGAAGATCGCCCCGACGATGCTGGTGACGGTGTCGAGCAGGGCCTTGACCAGGCCGGGCGACGACGGACCCGTGCCACCGTTCGCACTGTCCGACGGCGCGTTCGACGTGGCGTTCGACGTGGTGCTCGATCCGCCGTCGGAGGACGCGTCCGTGGCCGCCGCGGACGGGGTGTCGGACGGGGCCGGGCCGCTCTGGTCGGAACCGGTGGGCTCCGCCGGGGCAGGCGCGGCCGGCGGGGCGGGCACGTCGGTGACCGCAGGTTGCTCCTGGGCGGTCGGCGCCGGGGTCGGGGCGACGGTGCCGGCCGGCTGGGCGGCCGGGGTGTCGGCCGGTCCCGTCGAGTTGCCGCTGTCGATCGGCGGGGTGGTGCCGGGCGGAGGCGGGTCGACCGGTGCCGGGGTGACCGGATCCCGCGGCGGCGGCGTGACCTGCTGAGGGCCGACCGGCTGGGGATCCACCGGCTGGGGATCCACCGGCTGGGGGTCGGCCGGCGGCGCGGGCTGGACGGGGGACGGCGCGGGATCCGCCGGCGGGACCACCGGAGAGGTGGCGTCGGATGTGACGGGTGCCGGCGTGACGGCGGCCGGTGCGGCCGGGGTGGGGGTGCGCTCGGCGGCGCGGTCGGTGAGCGGGGCCGCCACCCCGGGGGTGGCCGCGATCGCCTGCGCGAGCAGCGCCGGGTCGTCCAGGGCGACGACGAGATCCTGCTGCTGCTGGGCGAGCAGGTCGTGGCCCTGCTCGGGCGCGACCTGGCCGAGCGTGGCGACGACGGTGGCGATGGCCGCCGCGGCGTCGGCCTTGCGGCCGTCGGCGAGCGCGGTGCGGGCCCGCTGGAGGCCGGTGTTGACGTCGGCGGCGGCCTGGATCGACTTGGCGCGCTCGGCGTAGAACACCTTGGCCACCGGCCAGAGCGTGCCGCCCGGCTCGGCTTCCCAGGCGCTGACGGCGAGGCCGGACCCCAGCAGCACCACCGCGGCGGCGGCCACGGCCAACCGGCGCGCGGACATCGGCGGCGCGGCCGCGCGGTGGCGGGCGGCGGTGATCGGGATGGCCGCAGGGGGGGCGACCTGCTCGGCCTCGGGGGCGCGGAAGGGCGCGGGCAGCCGGACCGGTCCCTCGGGAAGGTCGGTGGTGGTGACGGTCTCGGGCCGGACGTCGACCACCCAGGCCGACAGCAACGCCCGCAGCTCGGCCTCGGGATCGAGCTCGGCCGACCGTTCGCGTGGTGCACGGATGACCCCGGCCACCAGCGACTCGATCAGCTCGTCGTCGTCCCGAAGAGCTTCGATGTCGATCGGGCGGTCGGGTTCGGACCCCTCCCAGGGGTCTTCACCGTGGTCGCCAGGCCGCACACCGGCCTCCGTTCGCGTAGTACCCCGACCCGTCGGTCGGGAAGGGGAGGCTACCCCTTGCTTCGTTTCAGTGATGTCGTCGTTCCAGAGTGCCACGGCGTTTCGTTCCCATGAAGGCTAAACGAGCTGACATGGCCCGCCGTCGGCACGCACAGTGTGCCGATGAGAGCGGCGTCACCCGAGGGCAGTGTCCGCACTGCGCTGTTCGGCCGAGACCGCCGCGCCACCACCGTCGGCGTGGTGCTGCTGATCTGTCTGGTCGCGTTCGAGTCGATGGGTGTGGGCACCGCGATGCCGGCGGTGGTGGCCGAGCTGGGCACCGTCGCGCTCTACGCGTGGCCGCTCGTCGCGTTCCTGGCGGCCGCGGTGGTCGGCACGGTGCTGGGCGGACGCAGGTGCGACGTCACGGGCCCCCGCGGGGCCCTGGTCGTGGCGCCCGTGCTGTTCGGCGCGGGCCTGCTCGTGGCCGGCACCGCGACGTCGATGACGCAGCTCCTGGTCGGCCGGGTGCTTCAGGGGCTGGGGTCGGGTGGCCAGGGTGTGGCGATCTACGTGCTGGTCGCCGTCGTGTACCCGGCCCGGGTCCGGCCCGCGGTGTTCGGGCTGATCTCGTCGGCGTGGGTGCTGCCGTCGCTGGTCGGGCAGCCGCTGGCGGCGCTGGTCACCGAGCACCTGTCGTGGCGCTGGGTGTTCCTGGGGCTGCTGCCCCTCGTGCTGGTCGCCGTGGCCCTGGTCCTGCCCGCGGTGCGCGGGCTCGGACCACCCGACCCGGACCGGGTGGCCCCCGTGCCGCGGTGCGGCCTGGTCGCGGCGGCGGCCGGCGCGGCGGCGGGTGTGGTCGCGCTGAGCTGGGCCGGTCAGAACGTCGGTGTGGTGGGGGCCGCCGTCGCCGTGGTGGCGGTGGGCCTGCTGGTGCCCGCCCTGCGCAGGTTGCTGCCCGCCGGCGTGTTCCGGGCGCGTCGCGGGGTGGCGACCGTGGTGGCCTGCCGGGGCCTGCTCACCGGCACGTTCTTCACCGTGAACTCCTACCTCCCGCTGATGCTGACCTCGACCCACCGCTGGTCGCTGGCCGCGGCGGGCACGCCGCTGGTGGTCGGGTCGCTCGGCTGGTCGGCCGCGTCGGCGTGGCAGGGACGGCATCCGGACCTCTCCCGGACGGTCCTGCTGCGCGTCGGGTTCTGCGGTGTGACGTTCGGCACGGGCGGGCTGCTGCTCGTGACGCCGTCGTGGGGGATCTCCTGGCTGGCGCTGCCGCTGTGGGCCGTGGCGGGCCTGGGCATGGGCTGGCCTTCTCGTCGGTGTCCTCCCTGCTGCTGGGTCAGGCCGGGGCCGGGGAGGTCGGGTTCGCGTCCTCGGCCGCGCAGATGGCCGACCAGCTCGGGACGGCGACGATGGTCGGTGCGGGCGGCACGCTGCTGGCGCTGCTCGCTCCACCGGCCGTCGCGCTCACGCTGCTGGTGGGCGTGCTGGCCCTGCTGGCCGGCCTGGGGACGGTGATCGCGGGTCGCTCCACGCCTGCAGCCGTCGCCGGGTCGTGAAACGGCGGGGCTCGCCGCTGATCGGGTCGGTGAACTCCAGCGTGGACGCGAGCAGCTGCAGCGGGCGGCTGTAGTCGTCGAGAGGGCGGTCGGTGAGCACCGGATAGAAGTCGTCACCCAGGATCGGGACGCCCAGCCCGCTCATGTGCAGCCGCAGCTGGTGGGTGCGTCCGGTGGCGGGGGAGAGCCGGTAGCGGCCCAGGCCCCCGCGGTGCTCCAACAGCTCCACGTGCGTCTCGGCGTTGGGCTCGCCCGGCTCCTCGTACGCGCAGATGACGCCGCGGTCCTTGACGATGCGGCTGCGCACGGTGCGCGGCAGCTCCAGCCCGGGGTCGTGGGGGGCCACGGCCTCATAGGTCTTGCGGACCAGCCGGTCGCGGAACAGCGTCTGGTAGGCGCCCCGGCGCTCGGGGCGCACGACGAACATCAGCAGCCCGGCGGTGACCCGGTCGAGCCGGTGGGCCGGGCTGAGCGCGGGCAGGTCGAGGT
The DNA here is from genome assembly GCF_001899645.1 of Pseudonocardia sp. 73-21. Taxonomy (GTDB): domain Bacteria; phylum Actinomycetota; class Actinomycetes; order Mycobacteriales; family Pseudonocardiaceae; genus Pseudonocardia. The sequence continues at coordinate 173,509 of NZ_MKVV01000091.1, forward strand.
CGCGGCGCAGGCGGACCAGCGCGGTCTCGACGATGTGCTGCCCGCGGGGGATCGTGGCCAGGAAGTGCGGCTTGTCCACCACGAGCAGGTCCTCGTCGCGGTGCACGATCCCGATCGGGAACGGCACGGGTGCCTCGACGGGCAGGTCCCGGTGGAACCACAGGAACGACTCCGGCACGTACGGTGCGTCCGGTGCGATCGGCCCGGCGGTGTCGACGACGAGGCCGTCGCGGAGCATCGTGTCGATCCGGGCGGGGTCGACGCGGGGCAGCCGCTCGACGAGGTGGTCGCGCATCGTCGCCCAGCCGCCGTCCGCGGGGGTGCGCAGCCGGACGGCGTCGAGCCCGTGCCGTTGCGGCAGGGGGGACCGGAGCTTGCGCCTCATCCGCCCCAGCGTAGTGAGCCCTCAGAGCTCCGCGCGGATCGCCGTGAGCACCGACTCCGTGGCCGCGGGTCGGTCCACCTGGGCGCACAGCCGGTCCATGACCACCGCGTAGTGCTCCACGTCGGCGCGCTTGTCGAGATAGAGCGCACTGGTGAGCTGCTCGAGGTAGACGATGTCGGGCAGGTCCGGCTCGCCGAACCGCAGGATGGTGAACGGGCCGCCTGCCGCGGGGTGGCCGCCCTGGCTCAGCCGCGCGATCTGCAGCGACACGTTGGGCAGCCGGTTGACCTCGATGAGGTGGTCGAGCTGCGCGCGCATGAGATCGGGCCCGGCGAGGCTGCGCCGCAGCGCGGCCTCGTCCACCACGCCCCAGAACGTGGGCCCGCCGGGCGAGGTCAGGATCTTCTGACGGCGCATCCGCAGGTCGACGCGCCGCTCCACGTCCTCGGGATCGCTGTGGCCCAGCAGCGTGACGGCCCGGGCGTAGTCGCGCGTCTGCACGAGCCCCGGGACGAACTGCAGCTCGTAGCACCGGATGACCGACGCGGCCTGCTCCAGGCCGAGGTAGGTCTCGAACCACGCGGGCAGCAGGTCGGCGTAGCGGTGCCACCAGCCCGGGGCGTTGGCCCGCCGGGCGAGGGCGAGGAACTGGTCGCGCTCCTCGCGGTCGACCACGCCGTAGAGCGTGAGGAGATCGGCGACGTCGCGCTCCTTGAACCCGACGCGTCCCAGCTCCAGCCGGCTGATCTTGGCCGTGGACGCGCGGATGGCGTCGCCCGCCACCTCACGGCTGAGGCCCGCGTACTCCCGCCGGGCCCGCAGCTGCGACCCCAGCGCGATGCGCAGCACCGTGGGACCCCCACCGGTGGCCCCACCGTCCTCCGACCGTTCAGACGACTGCCCGCCCACCGCGTTCATGTTCTCCCCGTTGCCGACACGAGAGGGTATCGAGGAGCGTTCGCACGGACGGGGTGGTGCGGTTCACACGTCCGGGAAGATGCTTCCGATCGTCACTCCGCCAGATCGTCGAACTCGCCACTCCTGATCCCCCGGAAGAACGCCGCCATCTCGGCCCGGGTGTAGACGATCGTCGGGCCGCCCGGGTGCCGTGAGTTGCGCACCGCGATGTCCCCACCTGCGAGTTCGGCGAGCTCGACGCAGTTTCCGCTGGGATTGCTCGCGCTGCTCTTGCGCCAGTGGAGGACGGACTCGGCGAGATGCACGTGCAGATGTTCATGCAGCAGCACTTGCGGACGCAAGCCTCTATCGACACGATCAACCCGTGACGGCCGCCCGATCGGGTTGTCGGTCACGCAGTGCTCGCGAGATCGGGAACGCCACAAGGGGAGCCATGAGCTACTCGTGGGGGGCCGGGGTGGCCTCCGTCAGGACCGACGGACTGCCTGTGGTGCGTCCTCCGTCAGGGCGCCCGTCGTCGGGCCGGCCGACGGTGGTGCGGCCGCCGTCCGGTGGCCGGGGTTCCGACCTGCGCCGGCTGGCCGCCGAGCTGGCGCCGATGGTCGACGTCTGGCAGCGCCTGCTCCACCAGCACGTTCCCGACGGGTCCGGCCGCTGCCGCACGTGCACGAAGGGCGGCACCGGCGTGCCGTCCGCGTCGTGGCCGTGCTCGCTGCACGGGGTGGCCGAGCTGGCCCGCCGGTGTCACGCCGGCGAGCCCTGCTGAAGGCGTCCGGACGAGGGTTCTCAGCCCAGCCACTCCAGCGCCGCCGCTGCCGTCCAGGCCTGGCTGTGGCTGCCGAGCGGCTCGCCCGTGATGGGTTCGTAGTACTCGGCGAACGTGAGGTCGCCCAGCTGCTCCAGTGACGCGTCGCGCAGGACGCTGCGCAGCTCCCACGCGCTGTCGCGGGCGGAGCACCAGCCCAGCAGCAGGTTGAGGAACGGCCAGACGGGCCCGCGCCAGTAGGTGCGCCTGCGGAACCCCGGGCTCACGGGCGAGGTCGAGGGCGGGAGCGGGAACCGCAGCGCCGGGTGGCCCATCCAGTCGTCGCCCAGCAGGATCGCGCGCTGGCGGGGCAGCAGGTCGGGGTCGCCGCCGGCCACGAGCGGGGCGAAGCCCGCCGCCGTCAGCGGGCCGATCCACTCCTGCGCGTGGACGTCGTAGTCGCGGGCGAGCCCGGTGACGGGATCGACGGTGGCGGCCACGCCGGCCCGGAACCGGGCGGCCATCGCCCGCTGCTCGGCGGCGTCACGCGCGCGGCCGAGCTCCGCGGCGATACCGGCGAGCACCTCGGCGGCCGCGGCCAGGACGCCGGAGAAGAACACGTCGCGGACGCGGAAGTCGACGGTGCCCGGCATGCGCGCGTCGTCGTAGCCGACCGACCGCATCTGCTCGACGAGCCACAGGTAGCGCGTGTACTCCTCGTCCGTGGGCCGCTCGGCCGACGACCCGACGTGCAGGGTGTCGCGGCGCACGAACGCGGGCACCTCGCCGGGGGTGATCCGGGCGTAGGGGGCGTCCCAGCGGGGGGAGTTGTCGAAGCCCGACTCCCAGCTGTGGTGGATCTCCACCAGGCCGACGCCGTCGGGGTCGCGGGCCTCGGCCAGCCAGCGGTGCCAGGCGAGCCAGCCGTCGAGCGTCTCGGCCACGAAGGCCTCGGCCGCGTCGAGGTCGGCGCCGCCGTTCTCCCGGCCGCGCTCGAGGATGTGGCGTAGCGCGATGGCGTGCACGGGCGGCTGGCAGATGCCCGACGTGCGCACCCCGGCCGGCTTGGCCGTGACATCATCGGTGCCCCAGCGGTCGGGGCCGGGGAAGTAGTCGCCCGCGCCCGGGGAGAACACGATGTGCGGGATCATCCCGGTGCTCCACTGCGCCGACAGCAGGCTGCGCAGCTCCGTGATCGCGCGCCGCACGTCCACCCGGGCGAGCCCGATCGACACGAAGGCCGCGTCCCAGCTCCACTGGTGGGGGTAGAGATCGGGGGCCGCGGTGGTGACCGTGCCGAGGTCGTTGCGGCGCAGGACCTCCACCGCGGCGGGGCGGAGGACCCCGGCGTCGAGCATCGTGCCGAACATCTGTGGCCTCCAGGGCCAGAATCGGGTGGGGTCGGCGACGCCGCCCACTTCTGTTCAATCGAAAGACAGAAGCTGGGTAAAGTCAAGAACCGACGAGGGAGGCGCGCTATGAGTGGGGTCACCAGCCACGGCTACCTGCTGGAGCTGATCCGCTCCAGTGGGGGATTGTCGCGCCAGCAGCTGGTGGAGTCCACGGGCATGTCGCGCGGCACCCTGTTCGGCCGGCTCGACACGCTGCTGCGGCTCGGCCTGGTCTACGAGGCCGAGAGCCTGGGGGCCACGGGCGGCCGGCGGGCCCGGCGCATCCGCTTCGAGGACCGCGGCCGGGTCGTCCTGGCCGTCGACCTCGGCCAGACCCACGCGCGCATCAGCGTCACCGACCTGGTGGGCACCGAGCTCCGTCGCGCCGCCATGCCGCTGGCGGTCGAGCTGGGCGCGGCCGCCGTGCTGGGGCCCGTGCTCGACCACGCCGAGAAGCTCGTGGCCTCCGGGTCGGGGGAGCTGCTGGTCGGCATCGGGGTGGGTGTGCCCGCCGCCGTCGATCCCCTGACCAACGCCGTGCTGCACCCCACCACGCTCGCGGGCTGGCCCGCCGACGCCGTCACCGAGGCGGCCGCGGCGCGCTGGGACCTGCCGCTCGTGGTGGAGAACGACGCCCGCGCCGCCGCGGTGGGGGAGTGCCGCTCCGACGAGGAGACGCTCGTCTACGTCAAGGTCGCCACCGGCATCGGGTGCGGCATCGTCGTCGGGGGTGACGTGCTGCGCGGCGCCGGTGGGGTGGCGGGCGACATCGGCCACGTCCGCGCTCGCGGCTCCGACCCGCCGCCGCTCTGCCGCTGCGGTCGCCGCGGCTGCCTCGCCGCGTACAGCTCGGGGCGGGCGCTGCTGGAGCGGCTCGGGATCGCGGGCATCGCCGACCTCACCGCGAGGGTCGCCGAACCCGCGGTGGCCGCGGCGCTGACCGACGCCGCCGACGTCCTGGGCGTCACGCTGGCCACCACCGTCACCACCGTGAACCCGCACCGGCTGGTGCTGGGCGGTTCGCTCGGGGTGCTCGCGCCGCTGGTCGACCGCGTGCGACGGCAGGTGAACGACACCGTCGCCGACCTCGCCCGGCCGACGGTGGAGGGCAGCGCACTGGGCGACCGGGCCACGGTCCGCGGGCTGGCGCGCCTGGTGACCCGCCGCGTCTACGCCCCGGAGGCGGTGGACGCGGCGGTCGGGTAGAGCCGGGGCGCCGCGACGATGCCCAGGGCGATGGCCCGCCCGGCGGCGGTGCGGTCGCCGACGTGCAGCTTCTCGAACCCCTTGAGCAGGTGGCTCTGCACGGTGGCCTCGCCGATGTGCAGGGCGCGCCCGATCTCCGGGTCGGACAGGCCGTGGGCCACGGCGTCGAGCACCTCCCGCTCGCGCGGGGTGAGCGCGGGCCGGCTGCCGAGCGCCCCGGGGTGCTCGCGTTCACCCGCGACCCGGGCGTCGCGTGCCTCGTCAACCTGTCCGACGAACCGGTGGCGCTGCCGCCCGGCGCGTCGGTGCTGGTGGCGTCGGTGCCGGTGGCGGGCACCGTCCCGGTGGACGGGGCGGCGTGGCTCGCCCTCTGACCTGACGCCGTGCCCACTCGCTTCAGCGTGGGCGTCGAGCGCGTCACCGACGCCGACGTGGTGGTGCGGGTGCGGCCCGGCGGCGGGGGCTGACCCGGGCTGCGACGTTCGGGGGTGCTCCGCCGTCAGACCAGGGGGTCGGTGACGTCCGGCTCGTAGATCCAGCGCTCGCCCGTCGGGTCCGCGGGGTCCGGGCCGCGGCGGCGGTAGGCGCGCTCCGGGATGCGCACCGGCATGTGGCCGGTGTCCTCGGTCCAGATCGTGGTGTCCCGGTGGCGGGGGATCCGCGCGGGTGGCAGGCCGTCGTCGCCGAGCGTGACGGTCTCGAGGTGTCCGTCCCACGGCCCGCCCACCAGCACTGCTTCCGCCATGGACGCATCATGGCACTGCCCTGGGTTCGAGCGCTGACCGATGCATCCGAGCTCACCACCTCCCTCGGACTCGTCCGCTGGATCGGGGATGGGGCCAGCGGAAGGCCGGTGGGGACTGGATCCGCGAGCGCGACATCGCGCAGACGACCCGCACGAGCGCGGCCAGCGTCTCGAGCCTCCTGCAGGGGCTCGAGCGGCGCGGCTTCGTCGAGCGGCGCACCGAGCCCGGCAACGGGCAGAGGCGACCGGGCCCGGCTCCCGGCGGCGCTGCGGGCGTCCGCGATCACGGTGGGCGCCAGCACCGGGGTCTTCTCGGTGGCGGTGTTCCTCGTCCGCGACCAGGTGTTCACCGCGTTCGTGGCGGACCCCGCGGTCCTGGCCCGAGTCAGACGCGCAGCGCCTGCAGCAGCGGGATGGCCGCGATCTTCTCCGGCGTCAGCTCCGCCCACCGGATGCCCCCGGTGGGCCGTTCGCCTCGCAGGCTGCGGCAGTCCAGCACCCGCTCGGGTGTGACCACGAGATCGACCGGTGCGTCGTGGACGGTCGTCGGGATCACGCCGGCCGGGCGCACCTGCAGCTCGTGCACCGTGGTGACGACCAGGGTCTGCGGGCCGATCAGCCCGGCCGCGGTGGCCAGCGCGAACTCCAGGTCGGCGAACCCGCCGCCCTTGCCCAGCCGGGCGCCGTCCTCGCCGACGGCCACGCACCCGGTGACGACCAGGTCCACCGGCGCCAGCTCCGCCACCGTCACGCGACGGGCCGAGCGGGCGGCCCCGGCGATCGAGGCGGCCTTGCGTGGCGGGTCGGCGAGGTGGTCGGGATCGAGCAGGAAGAACGGCTCGGGCTCGGCCAGGCGCGGCACGGCCATGTAGACGACCTTGCCGTCCTGCAGCGCCCGCTGCCGCACCGGGAGCTGGGCGGAGTCGGGGTTGGACTTGACCGTCCGTGCCGCCGCCCACGCGTCGGTCGCCCGCAGCAGCTCGGCCGCCGCCTCCGCCCCGGTGAAGTTGGAGATCCGGTTGCGCGCACCCGGGAACCGTGCGACCCGGGCCTCGGTGAGCGCGGTCCACACCTGGTCGCGCAGCGCGGCCTTGGCCGCGCGCAGGTCCGCGTCACCGCCGGCGTCGTGGTCGTGGCGGCGGCTCACGACCCGGAGACGCGGCGCTTGTCGCCCTGGGCCCGCATCCGGGCGAGCACCGGCAGACCGATGCTCGGCAGCATCCCGCCCACGCGGGCGAGCCCGGCCCGGGCGCCCGGCAGCGAGCGGACGACCCGCTTCCCGTCGAGCAGCCCGACCGCCGCGTCGGCGACGGCCTCCGGGGTCAGCAGCGTCGTGCGGGAGAACAGCATCGCGGTGTCGCGGTGCGACTGCTCGTTGCGCACCAGGGCCGTGTCGGCGGCGTCCGGGCACAGGGCGTGCGCCCGGATCGGGATGCGGTCCAGTGCCAGGTCGCCCTGGAGGCTGGTGGTGAAGTTCAGCACGGCCGACTTCGTGGCCGCGTAGACCGCCAGCCCCGGCACCGGACCGTGCGCCGACATCGACGCGATGTTGAGCAGGTGCCCGCCACGGGAACGCATCGCCTCGACGGCGGCGCGCGACCCGTGCACGACGCCGAGCAGGTTGGCGTCGATCATCAGCGCCACGTCGTCGTCGGGGTGCTCCCAGGCCTTCCCGGCCCGCAGCACGCCCGCGTTGTTCACCCAGACGCCGACCGGTCCCAGCTCGGCGGCCGCCGCCGCGACCTTGCGGTGGTCGGTGGCCAGCCGCGCGTCGGCGGCGATGCCGGTGGCGCCGAGCTCGTCGGCGGTGGCGCCGACCAGGTCGGCGTCGAGGTCGGTGAGGAGCACGCGGTGGCCCCGGGCCACGAGACGGCGGGCGATCTCGCGGCCGAAGCCGCGGGCGGCGCCGGTGACGACGGCAGATGTTGTCGCGGACATGGCGACACCCTGCCATCCTCACCGGGTGATCAGCGACGCGCGGCTGCGCGAGATCGCCGACCGGCTCGTGGCCGTGGACGGCGTCGTCGCCGTGCTGCTCGGCGGCAGCCGCGCGCGCGGCGGCCACGCGCCCGAGTCCGATGTGGACCTCGGCGTCTACTACCGCCCGCCGCTGGACGTCGGGGCGCTGCGGGAGCTCGCCGCGCCGTGGGGTGCGGTCACCTCACCGGGTGCGTGGGGCCCCTGGGTCGACGGCGGCGCCTGGCTGCGCATCGACGACACGGCCGTCGACTGGATCTTCCGCGACGTCGACCGCGTCCAGGCCGCCTGGCGCGACGCGCGCGGGGGCCGGCACGCCTGGCACGCCCAGGTGGGGCATCCGCTGGGCTTCCTCGACGTCGCGTATGCGGGGGAGGCGGCGCTCGGCGTGGTCCTCGCGGACCCGACGGGCGAGCTGACGGCCCTGCACCGTGACGCGCGCCTGTACCCGGCGCTTCTGGCCCGTTCGCTCGTCGGACGGCTGGACGAGGCGGAGTTCACGATCACGGTCGCGCGCAAGGTGGTCGGCCGCGGCGACAGCGCCTACGTGGCCGGGTGCCTGTTCCGGGCGGTCGGGCTGTGTGCACACGCGCTGCACGCCCACGCCGCGCGGTGGGTCGTCAACGAGAAGGGCCTGGTCGCGGCGGCCGGACGGCTGCCGGGTGCGCCCGCCGACTTCGCGGCCCGGGCGCAGCGCCTGTTCGCGCGCACCGGCTCGTCGCCCGCGGAGCTCACCGCCACCCTGGACGCGGCGGACGCGCTGCTCACCGACGTCAGGCGGGCCGTGGTGCGTACATGATCACGGCGACGCCGACCAGGCAGACCACGGCGCCGATCACGTCGAAGCGGTCGGGCCGGTAGCCGTCGGCGACCATGCCCCAGGCCAGCGACCCCGCGACGAACACGCCCCCGTACGCGGCGAGGATCCGGCCGAAGTTCGCGTCCGGCTGCAGGGTGGCCACGAACCCGTAGGCGCCCAGCGCCACGATGCCCGCGCCGATCCACCAGATGCCCCGGTGCTCGCGCACGCCCTGCCAGATCAGCCAGGCGCCGCCGATCTCGGCCACGGCGGCGAGCGCGAACAGCAGGATCGACCTCAGGACCGTCACGACGATCAGTGTCGCCGGTTCGCCGCCCGGGCCACCGGCGAGGCCATCATCTTGTCCAGCAGGCGGGTGAGCGTGGCCACCTCGTCGTCGTCGAGGGCCGATGCCCACGTCCGTTCGCGGTCGTGGTGGGCGGCGAACGCACTGCTCATCGTCGCGCGCCCGGCCGCGGTCAGCGACAGCTCCACCGCGCGCCGGTCGTGGCCGGCCTTGCGCCGTGACACCAGCCCGTCGCGTTCGAGCGTGTTGACCAGCGCGGACACCGCCGCGCGGCTCATCCCGGACAGCTGTGCCACCCGCTTGGCCTCCATCGGCGCGGTCAGCCACAGCACGAACAGCACCCGGAATCCCGGCCACGACCAGCCCCGGGGCCGGTGCACCGTGGACTCCAGGTCGTAGACCATCGCGTTGGACGCGCGGTAGAGGCTCAGTACCAGCCGCATGGCCGCGGCGTCGAGGCCGGGCTGCTCCCGCGCGGTGCGTTCGATCGCGACGTCGATGAACGACCAGTAGTCGAGGTCGTCGTCGGGCACCGGTGCAGCCTAGACGGGGCCTGGGCCGTTCGGCTGTCACACCGTTCGCGTCCCGGGCGCTAGCGTCCCAGGGATGACGACGGTCCAGGGTGTGTGCGACGAACGGTTCGGCCGGTTGCGGGAGGTGCTGCAGGAACGGCTCGACGCCGACCACGAGCTCGGCGCGTCGATCGCGGTGGTCGCCGACGGCGAGCCGGTGGTGGACATCTGGGGCGGCTGGCAGGACGACGCGCGTACCACCGGATGGGGCCGCGACACGATCACCAACGTCTGGTCGTCCACCAAGACCGTGACGGCGCTGGCGGCGTTGCTGCTCGTCGACCGCGGCGAGCTCGACGTCCACGCGAAGGTCGCGAAGTACTGGCCGGAGTTCGCGGCGGCGGGCAAGGAGGCCGTCGAGGTCCGGCACCTGCTGTCGCACACCTCGGGCGTCTCGGGGTGGGCGCAGCCGGTGGTCGTCGAGGACATCTACGACTGGGAGCGCTCGACGTCGATGCTGGCCGCGCAGGAGCCCTGGTGGGAGCCGGGCACCGCGTCGGGCTACCACGCGCTGAACATGGGCCACCTCGTCGGCGAGGTCGTCCGCCGGATCACCGGGCAGAGCCTGAAGGAGTTCGTGGCCGCGGAGATCGCCGGGCCGCTGGGTGCGGACTTCACGATCGGCGTGGAGCCCTCGGAGTACGCGCGTGTGGCGAACGTCGTGCCCCCGCCGCCGTCGCCCGTCGACCTCGCCGCGCTCGACCCGGACAGCGTCGTCGTGAAGACGTTCACCGGGCCCGCCCCCGACGCCTCGGTGGCCTGGACCGACGACTGGCGCGCCGCCGACATCGGCGCGGCCAACGGGCACGGCAACGCGCGGTCGCTGGCGCGCATCCAGTCGGTGGTCAGCCACGGCGGGGCCGTCGGGGACGTGCGGCTGCTGTCGCCCCGGACGATCGAGACGATCTTCGAGTTGCAGGTCGACGGCGTGGACCTCGTGCTCGGTGCGCCGATCCGCTTCGGCGTCGGCTACGCCCTGCCGACGCCCGCGACGGTGCCCTACATCCCCGGGGGACGGATCTGCTTCTGGGGCGGCTGGGGCGGGTCGATGGTGGTCAACGACCTCGACCGGCGCGTCACCATTGCCTACATGATGAACCGGATGCAGCCCGGACTCGTCGGCTCGGACAACGCCGCCGCCTACCTGACGGCGTTCTACGAGGCGCTCTGAACGATCACGTCGCGCATCACGGCCAGCCCCCGCTCCACCTCGGCGAAGCTCGTCGAGAGCGGGGACAGGCCGATGCGGATGCCGTCGGGCTCGCGGTAGTCGGGGATCACGCCGCGCGCCCACAGCGCGTCGAGCACGTGCCGGAAACCGTTGCGGCGCAGCGTGATGTGGCCGCCGCGGCGGGCCGGGTCGCGGGGGGAGACCACCTCGACGCCGAGCGGCACCAGCTCGGCGTCGACGATCTCCAGCGCGAACGCGGTGAGCGCCACCGACTTCGCGCGCACCGCCGCGATGCCCGCCTCCTCCAGCATCTCCAGCCCCGACAGCAGCGGCACCATCGCGAGGATCGGCGGCGTGCCGCTGACCACGCCGCGCACGCCGGCGGCCGGGGTGTAGCCGGGGCCCATCTCGAAGGGGTCGCGACGCCCCATCCAACCCTGGATCGGCTGGCGCACCGACTCGTGCAGGCCGCGGCGGACGTAGCCGAACGCGGGGGAGCCGGGCCCGCCGCCCAGGTACTTGTAGGTGCAGCCGACGGCGAGGTCGACGCCCCACGCGTCCAGCTCCAGCTCCACGGAGCCGACCGAGTGGCTGAGGTCCCACAGCGCGAGCGCGCCCGCGTCGTGGGTGATGCGCGTGATCGCTTCTGCGTCGGCGATCCAGCCCGACCGGTAGGCGACGTGGCTGGCCAGCACCAGCGCCGTCGCCGGCCCGACCACGGCCGCCACCTGCTCGGGCGTGATCCCGGTAGCCGGGTCGGTCTCGATCCAGCGCAGCGTGGCGCCGCGCTCGGCCGCGATGCCCTCCAGGACGTAGCGGTCGGTGGGGAAGTTGTCGGTGTCGACGACGATCTCGCGCCGGTCGGGGTCGGAGTCCACCGCGGCGCGGGCGAGCTTGTAGAGCAGGACGGTGGTGGAGTCGGCCACCACCGTCTGGCCGGGACCGGCGCCGAGCGCGGCGGCGGCGAGCCGGTCGCCGACCTGGCCCGGCCACTCCATCCAGCCGCCCTGGTCCGTGGGCTCGGTCCAGCCGCGGATGAGCCGGCCCGCCCACTCCTCGCGGACGAACGCCTCGATCCGCTCGGCCGTGACGATCGGGGGGCGGCCGAGCGAGTTGCCGTCGAAGTAGGTGACGACGTCCGGGCTGGGCAGGAACCGGTCGCGGAAGTGGGCGAGCGGGTCGGCGGCGTCGAGGTCCTCCGCGTTCATGCCCCGATCTCCGTCCGTACCGCGTAGAGCTCCGGGAAGAACGTCAGCTCCAGGGCCTTGCGCAGGAACGACACCCCGCTGGAGCCGCCCGTGCCGCGCTTGGTGCCGATCACCCGTTCCACCGTCTTGAGGTGCCGGAACCGCCAGAGCTGGAAGTTCTCCTCCAGGTCCACGAGCTCCTCGCACGCCTCGTAGGCCTCCCAGTTGCCGGCCGCGTCCTCGTAGATCCCACGGAACACCGGCACCAGGTCGGGGGTGAACACGTGGGCCTTCGTGACGTCGCGGTCGAGCAGCTCGTCGGGCACGGGGTGGCCGTGGCGGGCGAGGTAGCGCAGGAACTCGTCGTAGACGCTGGGCCGTTCCAGCAGGTCGGTGAGCTGCGCGCGGGCGCGGGGATCATGGCCGAACAGGTCCAGCATGTTCGCGTCCTTGTTGCCCAGCACGAACTCGACGGCGCGGTACTGGTCGGACTGGAACCCCGACGAGGTGCCCAGGAAGCTGCGGAACTCCGCGTACTCCGACGGCGTGAGCGTGGCGAGCACCGACCACTGGTCGGTGAGCGTGCGCTGGATGTGCTTGACACGCGCGAGCCCCTTGAGTGCGCGCCGCAGGTCGTCGCCGGCCAGCTGCGCCTGCACCGCGCGCAGCTCGTGGAGCATCAGCTTGAGCCACAGCTCGGAGGTCTGGTGCTGGATGACGAACAGCAGCTCGTCGTGGTGCTCGGGGCGGCTGACGGGGTGCTGCGTCGACAGCAGCTCGTCGAGATGCAGGTAGGCGCCGTAGGAGAGATTGACCCGGCCCTCCGGGCCTGCGCGGAAGTCGCGCACGATCTCGTCCTCGATGCGGCGGGGGCTCATGGTCCCCGACTGTAGGTGCCGCTCCTTTCCGGACGGTAAGCAAACCCTTCCCGCCCGGCAGCTCAACCGGGCCGTCGCGGTGGTCCCGCCGCGCGCTCCTGCGGCCGATCCTTGTGTCCACGGCGCCGACGGGGCGCGGACCAGGGGAGACGCCATGAACGAGCTCGGACGCACCGGCCAGCGGAACACGGACCAGGGCTACCGGGCCATGGCGTCGGAGCGTGGTGCGTGGCAGCCCGTGGGTGGGCGCCCCGCCGCCCCCGGCCCCTACGCCGGGCCGCAGCAGGTGGGGCCGCAGCAGGTGGGGCCGGGCAACCCCCGGGTTCCCGGGCCGCGCCACCCGGCCGGTGGTCCCTACGTCGGCCCGCAGCAGCCGCAGTTCGGCCGGCCGCAGTCCGGCCGACCCCAGATGGGCCAGCCCCAGGTCGGCCAGCCGCAGTTCGGCCGGCCGGGTGCGCCGTTCGCGGGTGCACCCGCCGGACCTGGTGGGCCCGTCCCGCTCCGCCCGCCGCTCGGAGAGGTCCCGGCGGCGCCCGTCACCGACGGCCCGCCCGCGCCCCGCCGACGCGGCCGGGTCGGCCGGTGGATCGCCGCGGGTGTCGTGGTCGCCGCCCTCGGCGGCGTGGGCTGGTACGTGACCTTCGGCGCGCCGGCGCCCGTCTCCGCCGCGGTCGGCGACTGCGTGGCCCAGACCGGCGAGAACGACGTGAAGGTGGTCGGGTGCGGCGAGCCGTCGGCCCAGTTCAAGGTGGCGGGCAAGGTCGAGGACAAGACCATGATCGCGGCGAGCCTGTTCGCCTGCTCCGACTTCCCCAACGCCACCAGCTCCTTCTGGCAGGGCGTGGAAGGCAAGCCCGGCACCGTCCTCTGCCTGGCGCCGCTGCACCCGTGATGGCGAGCCGCTCGGCGGGTGCCGAGGTAGCTGTGCCCGCTGAGGTGTGCCAGGCGATCAGCCGGTCAGGGACCGGGTCGCCTCCAGCCCAGCACCGGGGCTCGTGGCCACGGTGGTGAAGAGGGCGCCGGCCGAGGCCGCGGGCGAGGGCGGTGAGCCAGCCGTAGCAGGCCTGGGCGTCGGGGGCGGTCATGAACGCCCAGAGGGTGGCCATGCCGTCCGACGATGGCCGGGGCCGCTGCCGGCGGCAGCCCGAACGCCTCGCGCGCCCGTGGTGATCCCGATCAGAAGTGCGTGGCGAACCTCGGCTCCCGCTCCGCGGTGAACGCCGCGTCGATCCGCCCGACGGCCCCGGTCACCAGCGCGGCGCGGGCCAGCGTGGACGCGCGGTGCCCGCCCAGCAGCATCGAGCCCAGCGCCCGGATCTCGACGTCCACATCGGCGGTCGCGCCGGTGGGCTCGCACGTGGCCCCGTCCGGACCGCCCCGCAGCCGGAACCGGCCGCCCCGGTCGAGGAACGGGTCGTGCACCTCCAGCACCACGTCGGTCTCCACCGCGTAGCGGCGGGCCGACAGCGCGGCCGGCACGTCCAGGACGCGGACCCACAGGCCGTCGGGCATCCCGGTGGTGCGCACCTGGCGGGGGTCGGTGAGCAGGAACGGCAGGGGGTCGTCGAGCGCGAGATCGTCGACGGTGATCGTCTCCACCAGGTCGAGCCCGAGCAGCAGCCGCCACAGCGCGACGTGGGCATCCCCGGTGGCGGCGAAGAAGTCGCGGATCCGGCACGTGCCGTCGTCCTGGTTGATGCGGTAGGACACGTAGCCGTCGGGATGCGTCAGGTGGAACAGCGGCGACGCGCCGTGGCGGCGCCACTCGGGGTCGAGCAGCAGGTCGTCCCACCACTGCTCGCTGCGCGACACCGCACCCGGCTGCACACGGCACCAGCGCCGGTGCACCTCCGCGGCGTGCCGGCGGGCCCCGTCGGTGTCGGTGTAGCGGACGCCGCCGGGATCGGGGACGTCGGCGCGCATAACGGCCCGGCGCCGCTCGATGCGCGCGAAGCGCTCCACGGTGGCCGGGCCGTAGCCGAAACGGCCGTAGATGGTGCCCTCGCTCGCCGTCAGCATCGACACGGCGAGCCCGTCGTCGAGGTAGCCGCGGTGCAGCTCGGTCATGAGCGAGCGCAGGATGCCGCGCCGGCGGTGCGTGGCCGCCACCGCCACCCACGTGACGCCCGGCGAGGGCAGCGGCGCCCCGCCCGGCAGGGTCAGCGTCATGTCCCAGGACCCGGCGACGCCGACGATCTCCTCCCCGTCGCAGGCCAGCAGGAACCGCTCGGGTTCCCACAGCTTCGCGACGGCCTCGATGTCCTCGGGGGTGTGCTGGTAGCCGAACGCCCGCCCGTCCACGGCGGAGACGGCGGGCAGATCCTCGGCGGTGGCGCGGCGCAGCACGGGGGTCACGGCCCGTGAGTCTGCCGAGGCGCCACCCCGGCGTCGAGGCGGTTTCAGGCCAGGACGGAGGCGTAGACCTCGCGCAGCCGCCGCGCCCAGCCGACCGCCTCGAAGCCGTCGAGGAAGCGCGCCCGGGCCGCGGCCCCGAGGCGTTCGCGCCGGTCGGTGTCCTCGGTCAACGACACCAACGCGTCGGTCAGCGCCCCCGCCGAGCGCGGCACCAGGACGCCGGTGCCCGGCGTGACGAGCTCCGGGATCCCGCCGACGCGGGTGGCGATGGTCGGGACGCCCGCGGCCATCGCGCGCAGCACGGCCGTGGGCTGCGCCCCGACCGTGGACGTGTGCAGCGTGAGGTCCGCGGCGGCGAGCAGGTCCGAGCCCCGGTGGGCGAACCGCACGGTCTCGGCCAGTGCCGGCGTCGAGTCCACGCGCGACTCCAGCCAGGGCCGCAGCGGCCCGTCGCCGGCCAGGACGACCACCAGCGGCAGACCGTCGGGGAGCGCCTCCACCGCGTCGAGGAGCAGCTCGTGGCCCTGGTCGCGGCGCATCGGGGCGCTGCTCAGAGCCAGCACCTCGCCGTCGGCGACGTCCAGCGCGGTGCGCCGGCGGTCCCGCACGCCCTCGTCGACGGGCCCGGGATCGGCGACGCCGTTGGGCACCACCAGCAGCTTAGGGTCGTCACCGGAGAGCTTGCGGTACCACTCGCGCTGCACCTGCGAGATCGCGATGGTGCGGGCCATGAACCGCTGCCGGGCCAGGATCCGGGCGGTGCGCTTGAGCCGGTCGACGCGGTCGGCGGGCTGGTCGCCGATGATGTGCAGCGTCGAGACGGCCGGGATGCGGTTCCGCAGCGCCGCCGCCGCACCGACGACGTCGGCCGGCGGGAGGTGGGTGTGCACGAGGTCGATCCGGCCCTCGCGCAGCACCCGGGCCACCTTCGTCGCCGACCGCGGGTCCCACGGCGCCAGGCCCAGCTCCACGACCGGCGTGCCGGTGCGGTGCAGCGCGCTGAGCTCCGAGGTCTCCGACGTCGCCGCGATCGCGACCACCACCATCTCGAAGCCTGCTTCGCGGGAGGCCCCGGCGAGGTCGCTCAGCCCGATCTCGGGGCCTCCGGGGTGCAGGGTCGGGACGAGATGGGCGATCTTCACAGGCCACTCCGGTGGGTAGGCAGGGTGTCACTCGATCGTGGACCCTACCTCCGCCGCGTCAGGAGGAGATTGCCCGCAGATCGTCCGGATTGCCCTTCGGGGTCTCGTCCGGAACGGGCGAGTTGGTGGCCTTCTTGACCGAGTCGAGGATCGCCAGACCCTGTCCGACCAGGCCCGCGGCGATCTCCCCGAGCCCGTCGGCGCCGTTGAGGACGGTGACGTTCGCGCCGGACAGCCCGCTCGCCGCCTGCTTGACGATCTCGGGCAGCTGGTCGATGAGCATGCGGTCCAACGCGACCCGGTCGTTGGACGCGGCGGCCTCGGCCTGGATCCGCATCTTCTCGGCGTCCGCGACGGCCAGGATGCGGACGCGTTCGGCCTCGGCCTCGGCGGGACGCACGACCTCGGCGATGAGCTGCTGCTGGCGCAGCTCGGCGGCCCGCTGGGCCAGCTCGGTCTGCGCGGCGATGACCTCGCGCGTGGCCTGGGCCGCCGCGAGCGGGCCCGCCTGGCTCGCCTGCGCCTGGGCCGTCTCGATCTCGGCCCGGTACTGCGCCTGGATGACGGCGGTCTGCCGGGCGTACTCGGCCTGGGTGCGCTGCGACTGCTGGTTGGCCTCCGCGGCCTTCTGGTCGGCCTGGGCCTGCGCGATCTGCGCCTCCCGCTGGATGGCCGCGTTGTGCGGGGCGGCCATGGCCTGGATGTAGCCGAGGTTCATGTCGTCGATCGACTGGATCTGCAGCGAGTCGACCGTCAGCCCGAGCGCCGCCATCTCGGTCTTGGACCCGTCGAGCACCTCCATCGCCAGCTTCTGGCGTTCGGTGACGATCTCCTCCACCGTCATCGAGCCCACGATCGAGCGCAGGTGACCGGCGAAGATCCGGCCGGTGAGGACGGCCATCTGGTCCTGGTCGGACAGGAAACGGCGGGCGGCGTTGACGATGCTCTCGTCGTCGTTGCCGACCTTGAACGCGATCACGGCGCGGACGTTGAGCGCGATCGCCTGACGGGTCACGCACGCCTCGGCGACCTCCGCCTCGCACATGGCGAGGGTGAGGAAGCTGGCCTTGCGGAAGAACGGCATGACGAACGCGCCGTGCCCGGTGACGACCCGGAACGGGCTGCCGCCCGCCCCGCCCTTCCCACCGGAGATCAACATGGCTTCGTCGGGTGCGGGTACTCGATATCCGAACATCAGCTTCTCCTCACGGTGCTGTCCAGGGGACGACGTCGAGAGCACGGGCTCCCCGGGAGGCGACGACGAGCACCGTCGCGCCCTTCGGGAGCGGTTCGTCGGACCAGGCCAGGAAGATCTCCGACCCACCGCGGATCGAGACCTTCACCTCGCCGGCGCCGTCCGGGCCGCGGGTCGCATGGGTGACGAGCCCGACGCGCCCCACGACGGAGTCGTCGCTCCCCACGGCCCTCACCTCCCGCCGTCCTCGACCGGAAAGTAGCCCTGTGGCGCTCCTCCGGCGGAACCTTTGATCAGGTCTTGACCTGGGATCTCCGCGTACCGGACGAAAGGCCCGGCGCGAGTGGGTGACCGCGCTCACCGGATGGGACAGGATGGGCGCCATGGCAGGAAGTCCCGTTGTCGTGGTGGTCGACGCCGTCACCGTGGTCGAGCGCGGTCTGGTCAAGGAGTGGATGGCGCAGGAGGAACTGGAGCCGGCGGCGGTCCTGCCGGTGCGCGGGGCAGCGCTCGCGCAGCCGCTCGCCGGACTCGACGACGACACGGTGATCGCGCCCGTGCGGGTGGCGTGGCTGCCCCGCGAGCGCAACGGGCAGCGCCGCGTCCGCTGGGCCGACGTGGCGACGCTGAGCAACCCGCGCCATCCCTCCGCCGCCGCACAGGCCCGGATCGCGCGCCGCGAACCCGACCGGGCGGTGGTGGTGGTCGCCGAGGCGGCCACGGTCGGAGACCTGCGCCGGCGCTACGGCCGCCGGGTCGTGGGCGTGGACACCGGGTTCGCCGAGTTCGTGGCGCGCCAGGCCGGCCTCGCCCTCGAACGGGCCGAGCGGGTACTGGTGGGCGACCGCTACAAGGTGCCCAAGCACATCGTCGAGGCCGTCGACGGGAGCCCCGAGTTCCGCCGGGAGATCCGGGAGCTGGCCGCGAGGCTGGAGCTGCCCGAGGCCGAGGTCGCCGAGAAGGCCGCCGCCGACCTGCACGGGCTCGTGGCGTCGATGAGCCCGATGGCCGTCGACCTGCTCTCGGGCGTGCTGCGGCCGCTGCACTCGCGGGCGTGGGACGTGCACGTCGACGAGTCGGGGCTGGAGAAGCTGCGCGAGCTCAACAAGCGGCACGCGCTGGTGTTCCTGCCCAGCCACCGCTCCTACACCGACCCGCTGCTGCTCGCCGACGTCCTGGCCGACCACGACTTCCCCCGCAACCACGTGCTCGGCGGCGACAACCTGCGGTTCTGGCCGCTCGGGCCGCTGGCCAAGCGCGCGGGCATCGTGTTCATCCGCCGCAGCTTCGGCGACGACGAGATCTACAAGCTCGCCGTGCGCGAGTACTTCGCGTTCCTGCTCTCCAAGCGCTTCAACATGGAGTGGTACATGGAGGGGGGTCGCTCCCGCACCGGCAAGCTGCGCCCGCCCCGCTACGGGCTGCTGGCCAACGTGGCCGAGGCCGTGGAGCAGAGCCGCACCGAGGACGTCTACCTCGTGCCGGTGTCGATCACCTACGACCAGCTCCGCGAGGTCACGGCGATGGCCGCGGAGCAGGTGGGGGCGCCGAAGAAGGGGGAGGGCCTGGCGTGGCTGGCGCGCTACGCCAAGGCGCAGCTCTCGCCGATCGGCTCGGCCTACGTCCGGTTCGCCGACCCGATCTCGCTCAAGGGCGCGCTCCCGGCGGACAGCGCGGACGAGAAGGCGCGCCGGCTGGCCCTGCAGAAGGTGGCGTTCGAGGTCGCCGTCGGCATCAACCGCGTGACGCCGGTCGTGGCCACCGCCCTGGTGACGCTGGCCCTGCTGGGCGTCCGCGACCGGGCGCTGACGCTCGGGCAGGTGCGGCGCGTCCTCGAGCCCGTGCAGGCCTACCTGGAGAAGCGGGGGCTCGTGGCGTCCGGCGACGCCCTGCACAACGACGCCGGGGTGCGGCGGGTGCTGGCCGCGCTCGCGCAGTCCAAGGTGGTCACCACCTACACCGGCGGCGAGGAGCCGGTCTACTCCATCGAGCGCGGGCAGCACCTCATCGCCGCGTTCTACCGCAACAGCGCCATCCACCACTTCGTCGACCGCGCGATCGCGGAGGTGGTGCTGCTCTCGGCTCCCGTCGACCGCTGGGAGCACGCGCTCACCCTGCGCGACCTGCTGAAGTTCGAGTTCTTCTTCCCCGACCGCGACACCTACCGCGAGGGGCTCACGGCCGAGCTGGCCCGGCTGGGGGCGTCGTGGGACAGCGCGGACGGCGAGGCCACGCTCGCCGGTGCCGACTTCCTCATCGCCCATCGCGTGCTGCGCTCGTTCGTCGACGCGCAGCTGGTGGTGGCGTTGCGGCTGGCGGCGCACGACCCGCGCACACCCGTCGTCGAGAAGGAGTTCCTCGACGAGTGCGGTGGGGTCGGGCAGCAGATGCTGCTGCAGGGCAGACTGCACGGGCCCGAGTCGCTCTCGCGGGAGCTGTTCGCGAGCGCGCTGAAGCTGGCGGCCAACCGGGACCTGGTCGACCCGGGGCGCGACGAGCTGGCGGAGCGGCGCGAGGTGTTCGCGAGGCAGCTGCGTGGCGCGGTCGCCCGGGTGACGAGGATCGACGAGATCGACGCCGCGGTGCGGCGGGAGGTGGTGGGTGTTGAGCCCTGAGACGAGCTTGCGAGTCGAACATGAGCGCTGATGCGGAGTGGGACGAGGCGCGCCTCATCGCGGACGTCGAGGCGGGCCCGCAGGGACCGGAGATCGCCGCGTTCTTCGACTTCGACGGCACGCTGATCGACGGCTACTTCCTGGGCGCCTTCGCGCGCCACCACCTGCGCTCGGGCCACGTCACGCCCGTCGACATCGGGCGGATGCTGCTCGTCGGCCTGCGCGGGGTCACCACCGAGGAGGACTTCGAGGAGTTCTTCGTCCTCGGCATGCGGTCGTGGGCCGGGCGCAGCGAGGACGAGCTGACGCAGCTGGGGGAGCGGCTGTGGAGCCAGGGCATCGCGGGATCGCTGTACCCGGAGGCGTGGCGGCTCGTGGAGGCGCACCGGAGCGCGGGCCACACGGTGGTGCTGGCGTCGTCGGCCACGCGTTTCCAGGTGGAGCCCGCGGCGCGCGCGATGGGCGTCGAGCACGTGCTCGTGACGCCCGTGGAGTTCGAGAACGGGCTGTGCACCGGGCGGCCGGGCGGGCCGCCGCTGTGGCGCGCGGGCAAGGCCACGGCCGTCCGTGCGTTCGGGGCCGCGCACGACATCGACATGATCAACAGCTACGCCTACTCCAACGGCACCGAGGACGCGGCGTTCCTCGGCACCGTCGGGCGGGCGCGGGCGCTCAACCCCGAGCCGGGGCTCGCGGCGGAGGCGGCGCGCAAGAACTGGCCGATCGCGAACTTCCGGTCCCGGGGCAGGCCGGGGGCGCGTGAGGTGGCGCGCACCGTCGGCGCCATCGGCGGCACGTTGGGCGGCTTCGGCACGGGGCTCGCCCTCGGCGCGGTGAACGCGCTGGTCGGGGCGGGCACCCGGCGTGACGCCGTCGACCTCGCGCTCACCCTCGGCGGCGAGTTCGGCACGGCGCTGGCCGGCGTGAAGCTCGACGTCCGTGGCGCCGAGCACCTCGTCGACGCCCGGCCCGCGGTGTTCCTGTTCAACCACCAGAGCCAGCTCGACGTGATCATCATCGCGAAGCTGCTGCGCACGGGGTTCTCCGCCGTGGCCAAGAAGGAGGCGGCGAACATCCCGGGGTTCGGGCTGGCGTTCCGGCTGGCCGACGTCGCGTTCGTCGACCGAACCGACACCACCTCGGCGAAGGCCGCGCTCGAACCGGCCGTGCAGCGGCTGCGGGAGGGCGTCTCGCTCGTCGTCGCCCCGGAGGGAACGCGCTCGGCCACCCCCGCGCTGGGCCGGTTCAAGAAGGGTGCGTTCCACGTTGCGATGCAGGCGGGCGTGCCGATCGTGCCCATCGTGATCCGCAACGCCGGCGAGCTCATGTGGCGCGGCGCGTCGACCGTGCGGGAGGGCACCGTGCAGGTCACGGTGCTGCCGCCGATCCCCACCGACGACTGGACCGTCGACGAGCTCGACAAGCACGTCGAGATGGTGCGCGACCTCTATCTCGAGACGCTGGGCCGGTGGGGCGATCGCGCCGTGCAGGTCACCGACGGCCCGCAGGGTCCGGTCGACGTGCCGCTGGACTGGGGCACCTCGACGGAGATGAACGCCCTGGAGACCGCGATGTGGCGCGGCGAGACCGGCGACGCCCGGCTGCGCTCCAACGTCACCCTGCTGGAGACGCTCGACCACGCCCCCGACCGGGAGCGCCTGCGCGCCGCGCACGAGTGGGCGTCGCGGATGGTGCCGCGGATGCGTCAGTGCGTCGTGGACCCTGCGCTGGGGGTCGGCGCGCCCACCTGGGTCACGGTCGACGAGATCGATCTCGACCACCACGTGCACCACGTGACGCTGCCCGCGCCCGGGTCGCGACGCCAGCTGCTCGACGTCGTCGCGGAGTTCGCGGAGGCGCCGTTCGACCGCGACCGTCCGCTGTGGCGGTCGCTGCTGGTCGAGGGGCTCGAGGACGGGAGTGCGGGTTACGTCGTCACCACCCACCACTCGGCCACGGACGGGCTCGGTGCCGTCCAGCTGATGGCGCAGCTGCACAGCCGCGGGCCCGAGCACGATCCGGAGCGTCCCGAGCCTCCCCGGCCGGCGCCCACGGCGGCGTCGCCCGTCGGGCTGCTGACCGGGCAGATCGAGCGCACGGTCCGCGCCGCGCCCGGTGCGGCGTTGCGGCGCGGGCTCGGGGCGCTGACGCATCCGTTCGGGACGGCATCGCAGGCGGTCGACGCGGTGCGGGCGCTGGGCCGCGTCGTGGAACCGCCGCCCGACGGGTCGCCGCTGCTCGCGCACCGTACGGGCGACTGGCACTTCGACACCCTCGAGGTGCCGCTGGCGGCGCTGAAGGCCGGGGCGAAGGCGGCGGGCGGGTCGGTCAACGACGGCTTCCTCGCCGCGATCCTGGGCGGGTTCCACCGCTACCACATCCATTGCGGCGCAGGCGATGTCGAGACCCTGCCGATCGGCATCCCGATCAGCCTGCGCACCCAGGACGACCCCCAGGGCGGCAACCGGTTCACCGGCGCCCGCTTCGCCGCGCCGCTGGCCGAGACCGACCCGGCGGCCCGGATCCGGGCGGTGCACGACTTCGTGCGGGAGGCGCGCAGCGGCACCGCCGTCGACCCGGTGGGGCTGCTGGCGCCCGCGCTGCGGCTGCTGCCCGGCGTCGTGGTGGGCGCGATGTCGGGGCGGATGACGGCGGCCAACGACGTGCAGGCCAGCAGCCTGCCAGGCATCTCCTACCCGGTGTGGATCGCAGGTTCCCGGATCACGCGCATGTTCCCGTTCGGGCCGCTGCCCGGGTGCGCGGCGATGATCACGCTGATCACCCACGACGGCACGTGCTGCATCGGGGTCAATGTCGACGCCGGTGCGGTGACGGAGCCGGACGTGCTGGTGGCGGGGCTGCAGGCGGGGCTGGACGAGGTGGTGGCGCTGGGCGGCTGAGGGGCAGCGGCCGGCGCCGCCCGTGCGCGCTGAAGCGGGCGCCGGATATCGGTGCCGGGGCACCGATATCCGCTCACGACCCGGCTGGGGCATGATCGGGCGCGTGCTGCCTCTCGATGGGATCGTCGTCGTCTCGTGCGAACAGGCGGTCGCCGCGCCGTTCGCCACGCGCCAGCTCGCGGAGCTGGGGGCGCGGGTGATCAAGGTGGAGCGGCCCGGCGGTGGCGATTTCGCCCGCGCCTACGACGAGACGGTGCACGGCCTGTCGAGCCACTTCGTGTGGCTCAACCGCTCCAAGGAGTCGATCGCCGTCGACCTCAAGAACGACGGCGGCGTGATGGCCCGGCTGATCGAGCGCGCCGACGTGTTCGTGCAGAACTTCGCCCCCGGTGCGGCCGAGCGGCTCGGGCTGGGGGCGGCGGAGCTGCGCGGGCGGCACCCCCGGCTGATCACCTGCTCGATCTCCGGCTACGGCCCCGACGGTCCCTACCGCGACGCGAAGGCCTACGACCTGCTGATCCAGTCCGAGGCCGGGCTCGTCTCGGTGACGGGGTCGCCGGACGAGCCCGCGAAGGCCGGCATCCCCGCCGCCGACATCGGGGCCGGGATGTACGCGTTCTCGGGCATCCTCGCCGCGCTCTACGACCGCGAGCGCACGGGCGTCGGCACGCACCTGGAGATCAGCCTCTTCGACGCGCTGGTGGAGTGGATGGGGTTCCCGCTGCAGTACACGGCCGGCAACGGTGCACCCCCGCGGCGCCGCGGCACGAGCCACGCCGCCATCGCCCCCTACGGCACGTTCGCCGCGGGTGACGGCACCGAGGTGGTGATCGGCATCCAGAACGAGCGCGAGTGGGTGGCGTTCTGCGCGGGGGTGCTGGGCCGGCCGTCGCTGGCGACCGACGAGCGCTTCGAGACCGGAGCCCGGCGGGTGGCCAACCGTCCCGCCCTGCACGCCGAGATCGGCGCGGCACTGGCGGACCTGACGGGCGAGCAGCTGACGGGCCGGCTCTCCGACGCCCGCATCGCCTACGGGCGGCGCCGGGAGGTGGCGGAGGTGCTGGAGCACCCCCAGCTCGCGGCCCGGGACCGCTGGCGTGAGGTGGGCTCGCCGGTGGGTCCGATCCGCACCCTGCTGCCGCCGATCACGCTGCCGGGCCGGGAACCGCGCCTGGACCCGATCCCCGCGGTGGGCGAGCACACCGAGGCGATCCTCGCGTGGCTGGAGGGGTCGAGCGCAACCTGAGCGTGGTTCCCGCGTGATCGAACCACTCAGGTGATGCGCTCGGCCAGCTCGGCCAGCATCCGCGCGGTCTGCGCCTCCACCACCTCCGCCGGGGCCGTGCCCAGGTCCGGGGCGTCGACCGGTACGGCCGTGGCGATCACCGCGTCGTCGAAGAGGTCGATGCGGCTGATCGTCGGCACGCGCAGCGCCCGACCGCCACCGGCGGGGGCGAGGGCGTCCATCAGGTACGGCGCGGCGCCGCCCGTCCACACCGGGACGCCGGCGATCGCTCCAGCACTGACGACGTGGGTGTGGCCGGCCAGCACGATGCGCACGTCGGTGCCGGCGATCGCGTCGGCCAGCTCGGCGCGGTTCTGCAGCTCCATCGCCGCGGCCAGCGGGAACGCGTTCGGCAGCGGCGGGTGGTGCAGCGCGAGCACCGTCCCGGCGGGTGCCGGTTCGGCCAGTTCGGCGCGCAGCCACGCGAGCTGCTCGGGTCGCAGGTCGCCATAGGCGCGGCCGGGCACCGAGGAGTCGAGGACGACGACCCGCAGGTCCCCGAGCCGGACGACGTGGTCATAGGGCTCTGCACACACATCCGCACCCAGCAGGTGCTCGCGCAGCGCGGCGCGGTCGTCGTGGTTGCCGGCCACGAAGATCGTCGGGACGGGCGTGGACCCCAGCAGCGTCCGGAGTCGCCGGTACTCCTCGGGTGCGCCGTGGTCGGCGAGATCGCCGGTGAACACGAGTGCGTCGGGGGTGAGCCCCGAGACTCCCCGACCGGCGCGCGGGCCGCGGCGGGCCCCGACATACTCCCCGTCATGGCGAAGAACCGGTACTCCGGGCTGGGCCGCCGGGTGTGGGCGCTGTTCACGCCCTACCGCGCGATGCTGGTGCTGATCGTCGTGGCCGTCCTGCTGTCCAGCGGCCTGGGCATCCTCACCCCGTTCCTGACGCAGGCGGTGTTCGACCGCGCCCTGTTCCCCGTCGACGGCGGCGGCGTGCGGTTGTCGTTGCTGGCCTGGCTGGTGGGCGGCATGGTGGCCGTGCCCGTCGTGAGCGCGTTGATCGGGGTGTTCCAGACCTACCAGACCACCCTGCTCGGCAACCGCGTCATGGCCGACCTGCGCAGCCGCCTGTTCGAGCACCTGCAGCGCATGGACCTGTCGTTCTTCACCGCCACCCGCACCGGCGCGATCCAGTCGCGGCTGGCCAACGACGTCGGCGGCGTGCAGTCGGTGCTGAGCGAGACGGCCAGCTCCATCCTCGGCAACGTCGTCACGGTGGCGTCGGCGCTGGTGGCGATGCTCGTGCTGTCGTGGCAGCTGACGATCGTCGCCGTCGCGCTGGTGCCGCTGTTCGTCGTGCTGCAGATCCGGGTGGGCCGGGTGCGGCGGCGCCTCGCCGGGCGCACGCAGGAGTCGTTGTCGGACATGACGGCGATCACCGAGGAGTCGCTGTCGGTGTCGGGTGTGCTGCTGGCGAAGGTGTTCAACCGGCAGTCCTACGAGATCCAGCGCTACCGCGAGGAGAACGCCCGCCAGGTCGACCTGCAGGTGCGCCAGGCCATGACGGGCCAGTCGTTCTTCGCCGTCGTGCAGACGTTCCTCGGGATCACACCCGCGCTGGTGTACCTGGTGGCGGGCGTGCTGATCGTGATGGGCTCGGGCACGGCCGTCACCGCGGGCACCATCGTCGCGTTCACGACGCTGCAGACGCGGCTGCTGTTCCCGACCGTCAACCTGCTGCGCGTCTCGCTCGACGTCCAGACGTCGCTCGCGCTGTTCGGGCGGATCTTCGACTACCTGGACCTGACGCCGCGCATCGTCGACCGGCCCGACGCCCGGATGCTGGACGCGGTGGCCGGCCGCATCGAGCTGGAGCACGCCTGGTTCTCCTACCCGGCGGGCGAGGTCGCGGGCGCGGGGCCGGCCGCCGAGATTCCCGAGGACGATCGCGTCTACGCCATCTCCGATGTCTCGTTCACCGTCGAGCCCGGCCAGCTCGCCGCGATCGTGGGCCCCAGCGGCGGCGGCAAGACCACGCTGTCCTACCTCGTGCCGCGCCTCTACGACGTCGACCGCGGTCGCGTGCTGATCGACGGCCAGGACGTGCGCGAGCTGACCCAGGCGTCGGTGGCCGACGCCATCGGGATGGTCACGCAGGACACCTACCTGCTGCACTCGACGATCGCCGACAACCTGCGCTACGCCAAGCCCGACGCCACGCAGGAGGAGCTGGAGACCGCCGCCCGCGCGGCCAACATCCACGACCGGATCCTCTCGTTCGAGGACGGCTACGACACGGTGGTCGGGGAGCGCGGCTACCGCCTGTCGGGAGGGGAGAAGCAGCGGCTCGCGATCGCCCGGGTGCTGCTCAAGGACCCCCGCATCCTCATCCTCGACGAGGCCACCAGTGCGCTGGACACCACCAGCGAGCGCCTGGTGCAACAGGCCCTGGAGAACGCGACGAAACGCCGCACCACGATCGCCATCGCCCACCGGTTGTCCACGATCCTGGGGGCGGACGTGATCCTGGCCGTCGAGGGCGGGAAGGTCGTGGAGCGCGGGACCCACGCCGAGCTGCTGGCCCTGGACGGCCTCTACGCCCGGCTCTACACCGAGCAGTTCGCGGGCGGGAAGGTGGAGGTGCGGTGCCAGGACGGCGTCCGCTTCCGCGACGGCCACACGCTGGTGAGCCAGCACGCGGCCGTCGACAGGCCTGTGGACAAGGTCGCCTGACGGCCGCGGATCCGACGCTGCCTGTCGGTTTCCACCTGGAGGGCCTGCAGGCCGAGGGGGAGCCGCTGCCCCACCCGGCGACGGTGGCCGCCACCGTGGTGACCACCGACGCCGCGTCAGCGAAAGCCGCTCGCTACTTGATGATCATCACGGACAGCCCGTAGAGCACGATCGCGGCCGCCCCCACCAGGCAGACGACTGCGACGGCGGTTCCGGTGGCCGGCGACATCGTGGCCGGGCGGGTGTCCGGGCCCGCGGTGCGGGCGCCGAGCCCCACCAGCGCGAACGCCACCAGTGACACCACGAGCACGGACGCGCCGAGCGACACGACCAGGACGACGAGCAGGGAACCCCAGGCGATGCTCATGATCGACTCCTTCAGACGCCCGCGGGCACGGGCTCGGCCTCGACGTCGTTGACGTTCGAGGCGGTGACGGGCTGGCGGCGCGAGGCCGCGTAGATGCCGACGGCGATGGCGACGCCGACGACGGCCACGATGACGGTGCCGAGCGTGCCGGTGGCGGCGACCCAGGACGCGATCGCGCCGACGGCCGCCGCGGCGGGCAGCGTGAACAGCCACGCCAGCGCCATCCGGCCGGCCACGCCCCACTGCACCGAGGCGAGCCGGCGGCCCGCGCTCGCGCCGAAGATCGAGCCGGTGCAGACCTGCGTGGTGGACAGCGCGAAGCCCAGGTGCGCGGAGGTGAGGATCACCGCGGCGCTGGTGGTCTCCGCGGCGAAGCCCTGCGGGCTCTGGATGTCGCTGATCTTCCTGCCGAGTGTCTGGATGATGCGCCAGCCGCCGAGCGCCGTGCCCAGCGCGATCGCGATGCCGCAGGTGGCGATCACCCACAACGGGGGGCCGGCGTTCTCGGGCAGCGAGCCGGCCGTGATCAGGGTGAGCGTGATGATGCCCATCGTCTTCTGGGCGTCGTTGGTGCCGTGGGCCAGCGCCACCATGGAGGCGGAGATGATCTGCGCGATCGTGAATCCCTGCCTGACCGTGCCCTCCTCACCGCGGGCGGTGATGCGGTAGGCGAGGTAGGTGGCGGCCAGCGCGACCAGCCCGGCGACGATCGGGGAGAGCACCAGTGGCAGCAGCACCTTGCTGACGACGCCGGCGAACGTGATGGCGTCGGCACCCGCGGCCACCCAGGTGGCACCGATGAGGCCGCCGAACAGGGCGTGCGAGGAGCTCGACGGCAGGCCGAGCAGCCAGGTCAGCAGGTTCCAGAGGATCGCGCCGACCAGGCCACCGAAGATGACCACCGGGGTGATCTCGGTGTCGTCGACCAGCCCGCTGGAGATGGTCTTGGCCACCGCCACGGACAGGAACGCGCCGACGAGGTTCAGCACGGCCGCGATGACGACGGCGACGCGGGGCTGGAGCGCACCGGTCGCGATGGACGTGGCCATCGCGTTCGCGGTGTCGTGGAAACCGTTGGTGAAGTCGAAGACTAATGCGGTGATCACGACCGCGATCACGATGACGGAGAGGTCCATGGGCCGTCCTCATTGGGCTGGTGCAGTGCCAGGGAGGGGATGGGGCGGAATGCACGGCGCCGCAGACGGTACGAGCCTCGAGCGAACGCACAATGAACGCGCAACCACAACGTTCCGGGAGGGGTTGCGAATTGTTCGGTCACTACCAGTTCGACGGCGCGTAGTCCTTGAGGAAGCAGCCGTGGACGTCCTCGCCGGCCTCGCCGCGGACGATCGGGTCGTACACGCGCGCGGCGCCGTCGACGAGGTCGAGCGGGGCGTGGAAGCCCTCCTCGGCCAGGCGGAGCTTCGTGGGATGCGGCCGCTCGTCGGTGATCCAGCCGGTGTCGACGGCGGTCATGAGGATGCCGTCGCGCTCCAGCATCTCGCCCGCGCTGGTGCGGGTGAGCATGTTCAGCGCCGCCTTCGCCATGTTGGTGTGCGGGTGGCCGGGGCCCTTGTAGGCGCGGCTGAACTGGCCCTCCATCGCGGAGACGTTGACGACGTACTTCCGCCTCGACGGGGCCGCGGCCATGGCCGGGCGCAGGCGGCTGACCAGGATGAACGGCGCGGTCTGGTTGCACAGCTGCACCTCGAGCAGCTCCAGGGCGTCCACCTCGTGCACGCGCTGGGTCCAGCTGTTGTGCTCGGCGGTGTCGGGAAGCAGGCCGCCGGCGTCGATGGCGGTACCGGCCGCGATCCGCTCGGGGGAGGCGCTCCGCGCGGTGAGGGCCAGCCGGGTGACGGCGGGGGTCGACTCGAGGCTGCCGGCGAGCGCGGCGGGGTGGGCGTCGCTCACGTGGTCGAAGGTGATCACGTCGACCAGCTCCGGGGCCGGGGTGCGCTCCGCCTCCACCAGGGCCGAGTACGAGCCGGGGGAGCGGCGCACCGTCTGCGCGGCGTTGTTGATCAGAATGTCGAGCGGGCCGTGCCCGGCCACGGAATCGGCGAGCGCGACGACCTGGGCGGGATCACGCAGGTCGATGCCCACCACGCGCAGCCGGTGCAGCCAGTCGGCGCTGTCGGGCATGGCGGCGAAACGCCGCACGGCGTCGTTGGGGAACCGGGTGGTGATGGTGGTGTGCGCCCCGTCGCGCAGCAGGCGCAGCGCGATGTACATGCCGATCTTGGCGCGGCCGCCGGTGAGCAGGGCCCGGCGGCCGGTGAGGTCGGTGCGGGCGTCGCGCTTGGAGCGGTTGAGCAGGGCGCAGTCCGGGCAGAGCTGGTGGTAGAACGCGTCGACGACGGTGTAGCGGTTCTTGCAGGTGTAGCAGGCGCGCGAGCGCAACAGGGTGCCCGCGGTGGCCCCGACGGCGGTGGACACGAGCGGGAGGCCCTGCGTCTCGTCGTCGATGCGGCCGGGCGCGCCGGTGGCCGTGGCCGCGGTGACGGCGTTGTCGGCGGCGGTGACCGCGTCGCGCTTGGCGTGCCGGCGGGCGATCTTGACCGACTTCCACAGGCTCGCCGTGGCGCGGCGGATCGCGACGGCGTCGGGGTGCTCCGGCTCGAGCGCCTCGACGTCGGCCAGCACCTGGAGGCAGGTGGCCAGCTTGTCGGGATCGATCGCGGTCACGGGCTCAGGGTACGGGGGTCACTCCTCCATCTCGGCGAGTGCCTTGCGGGCCTGCTCCAGCTCGGCCTCCAGCGCGGCGACGCGGGCGGCGGCCTGCTCGCGGGCGGCGGCGATCACGGCGTCGATGGGGGCGGCGAGCTGGGCGTGCAGCTCCTGCGCGGCCCGCAGGACGGCGGTGGCGGTGACCGGCAGGCCCCGCTCGATCCAGGTGGAGCCCTGCTTGAGCTCGGCCTGCCACTCGCCGTCGGCGGTGCCGCTCACGGTGAGGTGCAGCTCGATGGTGCGGGTGGTGCGTGCGGTGGAACCCTTGGGGCGGCCGCGGCCGCGCTTGGGCGGGGAGTCGACGGGGGCGCTGTCCGCCGCCTCGCCTGCGGGGAGAGTGACCGGCTCGGTGCTCTGCGTGTCGTCCACAGTCGCAGAGGATAGAACGCGCGTTCGAGCGATCATGGACGGGGTGGCCGCCGGGGTCGGCGCGACGGCGTCGCCGTGAGCGGGTCCGCGGGCCAGTCGTGCTTCGGGTACCGCCCGCGCAGCTCGGAGCGCACCTGGGCGTACGGGCCCGCCCAGAACGACGCGAGGTCGGCGGTGACGGCCGCCGGTCGCCCGGCCGGGGAGAGCAGGTGCAGCACCACGGGCAGCCGGCCGTCGGCGACGGCGGGGGTGGCGGTCCACCCCAGCACCTCCTGCAGCCGGACGGCGAGCACGGGCTGGTCACCGGAGTAGTCGAGCGCGATGCGCGAGCCGGTGGGCACCTCGAGGCGTTCGGGGGCCAGCTCGTCGAGGCGGCCGGCGATGCGCCAGTCGAGCAGGCCGCGCAGGACCGGCCCGGCGTCGACGCGGGCGAGGTCCGAGCGGCGGCGCGCGGAGGTCAGTGGGCCGGTCCACCAGCGATCGGGGTCGGCGAGCAGTGCGGCGTCGGACACGTCGGGCCACGGGTCACCCAGCACGCGGTGCAGGGTGGCGAGGCGGTCGCGCAGGGCGCGGGCGTGCGGGGTCCAGCGCAGCAGGTCCAGGCCCTCTTCGCGCAGGCCGTCGACGAGGGCGGCCCGGACCAGCCTCGGATCGGGCCGGGCCAGCGGACGCTCCTCGAGTACGATCGCACCGAGCCGCCGGACGTGCCGGGCGAGCACGTCGCCGTTCGCCCAGACGACCTCGTCGGCGTCCGAGAGCAGGGCGGGCGCGGCGGCCTCCGCCGTCTCCCGGTCGGTGGCGGCGGCGAGGCGGACCCGCCCGTTCTGCGCCCCCGGCGAGCGCTCGGCGTCGGCGACGGCGAGCCACTCCTGGGCGGCCAGGGGGCTGCCGGCCGGGAGCTCGACGGCCGTGCCGCCGGCCATGAGGTAGAGCGGGGACCCGAGGGAGCGGCGGCGGGCGAGCCGCTCGGGCTGGGCGAGCGCGACGACGAACGCGGCGTCCCCGGTCCGGTGATCGTGATCGTCCGCACCAGGGCGCCCTCGGCGGGTCGGTGACGTGCGGCGCGCGGTGATCTTCGGGGGCACGGCGGGGTCGTGCGCGGCTATCGGTGCGGGAACACTGTTATCCGCGCACAGGCGGCGGAGCCGCGCGGTTTCCGCGCGCCAGCGGCCGGCGCCGGGGGCCGAGCCGCCCCGCAGTGAGGCCAGCTCGGCCGAGACCTCCGTCCCCTGGCTCAGGGTGTCGTCGTCGAGCAGCGCCACCACCTCCGCGGCCAACCGCACGCCCACCGCGTCGGCGCCGTCGAGCAGGGCCCGGGCCAGGCGGGGGTGCAGGCCCAGGCCGGCCATCCGGCGGCCGCGCCCGGTGATGCCGTCCGCGTCGAGGGCGCCCAGGGCGCGCAGTACCTCCTGCCCGGCGTGCAGCGGGCCCTCCGGCGGGGCGTCCCACCAGCGCAGGCCGCTGCCGTCGGGCGTGCCCCAGTCGGCGAGGTCGAGGGCGAGGCGGGTGAGGTCGGCGGTGCGGATCTCCGGCTCGGGATAGCGGGTCAGCAGCTCACCTTCCGGCCAGCACCGGATCACGCGCCCGGGCGCCTCGCGTCCGGCCCGGCCCGCGCGCTGGTCGGCCACCGCCGCCGACACCCGCACCGTGACGAGCCCGGCCATGCCGCGCCGGTGGTCGACGCGCGGGGTGCGCGCCAGCCCGGCGTCGACGACGGCGCGCACCCCGGGCACGGTCAGGCTCGACTCGGCGACGGCGGTGGCCAGCACCACCCGCCGCCGCGGTCCCGGTCGCAGCGCCGCGTCCTGTTCGGCGGCGGTGAGCCGGCCGTGCAGCGGGAGCACGTCGGCGTCCAGTCCCGACAGCGCGTTCGCCGTGCGCCGGATCTCCGCCACGCCCGGCAGGAACACCAGCACGTCCCCGCCGTCGAGCGCCGTGCGCACCGCCCGCGCCACGCAGGCCTCGATCCGCTCACCCCGAGCGGGCGGCGCGTACCGGATCTCGACGGGGTACGTGCGGGCCGAGACCTCCAGCACGGGCGCCTCCCCGAGGATCTCCGCGAGGCGTCCCGTCGCCACCGTGGCCGACGTGGCGAGCAGCTGCAGGTCGGGGCGCAGGCCGGCGCGGGCGTCCAGGAGCAGGGCCAGCAGCAGGTCGGCGTCGAGGTGACGCTCGTGGCACTCGTCGAGCAGCACCGCGGAGACGCCGTCCAGCTCGGGGTCGCCGGCGAGCCGGCGCAGGAGCAGCCCGGACGTCACCACCTCGACGCGCGTGGCCGCCGAGACCTTCCGGTCCCCGCGCACGGCATACCCCACCGACCGCCCGACCGGCTCGCCGAGCAGCGACGCCATGCGCGCCGCGGCGGCCCGCGCGGCCAGGCGCCGCGGTTCCGCCACGAGCACCCGGCCCGGGAGCGCGGCGGCGAGCGCGAGGGGGACGAGCGTGGTCTTGCCCGTGCCCGGCGGCGCGACGAGCACGGCGGTCCCGTGCGCGGCGAGGGTGCCCGTCACCGTGTCGAGGGCGGCACGGACGGGGAGGTCGGGCAGATCGGCGGGCAGCTGCATCAGGTGCAAGGATCACACGCATGACCTGGTTGCCCCGCACGCTCGGCGCGCTCACCGCCGTCTACGGCCTTTCCACGCTGGTGAAGCCCACGATCTTCAGCAAGCCCGCGGGTCTGTCGGGGGACGAGCCGCCGGTGCCGGTGTCGGTGCTGGTGCGCGCGGTCGGGGTGCGGGACGTCGCGAACGGCGTGGCCATGGCCGTCGCGCCGGCCGGCCGGGCGCTGCGGCTGGCCGTGATCGCGCGCATCGCCGCCGACCTCGGCGACGCGGTGACGTTCGCGGTCAGCCCGAACGAGAGCGCCGAGGCCAGGCGCAAGGCGATCGGCGTCGGTGTGGGCTGGGGTGCCCTGAACCTGGTGGGGCTGCTCGCGGCCCGCAAGGGCTGACGGGCCCGGCTTGCCTTCGCAGCGGCGGGACGGCAGGCTCTCGTCGTGAGTGAGCGCACGACGGAGGTGACGCCGCTCTTCCGCGCTGCCGACCCGACGCTCCGGGCGCCCGCGCAACGGCGCCTCGACGCCCTGCTCGACCTCATCGCGGTTCCCGACGGCGAGGCGGCGCTGGTGCCTGCGGCCCTGCTGCGCGCCGCCCCCGACATCGTGTCGGCCGAGGTGTTCCGCGCCGGCGAGCTCTCGTCCCGGTGGCCGCTCGAGGACGCCGCCGCAGGCCCGCTCCTGCTCACGGCCGACGATCCCGCGACCCACACCCTGCTGCTGCCGCTGCGTCCCGGCCCCGACCGGGTCGGGGTCCTGGTGCTGGGCCTCGACGGCGAGCCCGACGACGAGCTCCTGACCTTCATCGACACCGTGGCCGTGCAGGTGGCGGCCCTGCTCGCCGGGACCACGACTCCGGCCACCGCCCGCCGGCTGGAGCTGCTGCAGCAGGCCACGGCGGAGCTGTCGGCCTCCGCCACCCCGGAGCAGGTCGTCGACGTCACGCGCCGGCACCTCGCGCGCCTGCTCGCCACGCCCGCGGTCGCGGTCTGGGAGACCGACGGCGGGGTGCTCCGGTCGTCGGCGATGTCCGGCTGGGGGCCCACGGTCGTGCGGGACTGGACGTCGCTGCCGCTCGCCGGGGAGACGCCGGTGGCCGACGCCGCCCGCGGCCCCCGCACCGTGCTGCTCGAACACGACGACGACTGGGCCCGCGACTACCCGCACCTGCAGGACGTCATCGCGGCGAGCGGGTATCGCGGTCTCGCGGTCTGGCCGCTCGTCGTGGCGGGGGAGTCCCTCGGTGCCGTCGCCGCCGGGTTCCCCGGACCGCGGACGCTGGGGGCCGAGGAGCGCGCCACGGCCGCGGCCCTCGTCGAGCAGTGCGCGCAGGCGGTGGCCCGGGCCCGGTTGCTGCAGGCCGAGAGCGACGGCCGCCGGTACGCGGTGCGGCTCTCGGCGGCGCTGTCGGCCCTGTCGGCGGCCGTCGACCTGCCGGCCGTGGCCGCGGTGCTGCTGGATCAGGCCGTCGCGGCCGGAGCCGTGGCCGCCGTGGTCACCCTCCACGAGGAGGAGCACGTCGAGGCCGTCGCGTCGGTCGGTTTCCCCGGCGACCCGCCCCGGCGGCTGACCGGCCCCGGACCGCTGGTGGCCGACCGCACCGGCCCGGCGTGGACGGTGACCCCGGGCCCGCTCTGGGGGGCTCCCACGCAGACCTATCCGGTGCACTCGGTGATCCCGCTGGTCGTCGCGGGGGTTCGGACCGGCAGCCTCGGCATCGTGTGGGCGGCCGACCCGCCCGGGCCGGCCCAGCGGTCGCTGATCGAGACGGTGGCCGGGCAGGGCGCACAGGCCCTGGCCCGCGCGCGCATGCAGCAGGCCGAGCACGAGGTGGCGGTCACGCTGCAGCGGGTGCTGCTGCCCGCCGTCTCGCCGCGGCTGGAGCGGCTCGCGGTGGCCACCCGCTACCTGCCCGCCGGGCCCGGTGCCCAGGCCGGCGGCGACTGGTACGACGTCATCCCGCTCGACGGTGAGCGCGTCGCGATCGTCGTCGGCGACGTCGTCGGGCACGGGCCGCACGCGGCAGGCGTGATGGGGCAGCTGCGCAGCGCGCTCGCCGCCTACCTGCTCGACGACCACGGCCCCGCCGAGGCGCTGGAGCGGCTCGACCGCTTCGCCCGCCGCGTCGACGGGGCGGCGGCCAGCACCGTCGCCTGCGGGGTGCTCGACCGCGGCACGGGCGAGCTCTGCTGGGCCCGCGCCGGGCACGTGCCCGCCCTGGTCGTGGACGCGGCGGGCAGCCGGTTCCTCGACAGCGGCTCGGGCACCGTGCTCGGGGTCCGCGGCCGGCCCCCGTTCACCGAGGAGCGCACGGTGCTGGCGCCCGGGGCGAGCGTCGTGCTCTACACCGACGGCCTGGTCGAGCGCCGCGGCGAGGACATCGACACGGGCCTCGACCGCCTCGAGCACGCCGCCGGGGGGCTGCGGCACCTCGCGCCGGAGCGGCTCGCCTCCACCCTGCTCGACCGGTGCCTCGGCGGCGGTCCCGCCGACGACGTCGCGGTCGTGGTGATCCGGCTGCTGCCCCCTCCGCTGCGCCGGCGGCGCCCGGCCGATCCGGCGGAGCTGTCCCACATGCGCCGGGAGGTCCGGGAGTGGGCCGCCGCCGCGGCGCTGCCGGACGAGCAGCTCGAGGACCTGCAGCTGACGCTGGGCGAGGCCGTCGCCAACGCGGTGGAGCACGCCTACCGGGACCGGCGCGCGGGTGAGGTCGACTACGGGGTGGCGGTGACCGGCGACGGTGGCGTGGAGGTGGAGGTCCGCGACGGTGGCCACTGGCGCCCGCCGCCGGCCGACCCGGGTTACCGCGGGCGCGGCCTGCTGATCATCGACCGGATCGCGCGGGCGGCCTCCATCGAGGGCTCCGACGACGGCACGGTGGTGCGGTTCACGGTGCCGCCCGCGTCGGTGGACACGTCATGATCGCCGGTGGTGGGCACGCGAGGCCGGATCCGGCCGCCGCCGCCCACCAACGGTGATCACGGGTCCAGCTCGTCGCGGTGCGCCCGCGCCCGTGCCGCGGTGGTGCCGGCCGCGCTCGCGACGCGGGCGGACTCCCGGGCCGTGACCCCGGCTTCCCGGGCGGCCGCCGCGGCGGCCCGCTCGCGTTCCCGGGCGGCGTCGAGCTCGGCGGCGAGGTCGGCCACCCGCGACCGCGCGTCGGCGTGGTCCTGCTCGGCCTCGACGCGGGCGGCCTCGTCGGCCTCCTGACGGTCGCGGGCGCGGCTCTCCGCCGCCTCGGCCTCGGCGAGCGCGCGGTCGCGCTCCTCGCGCTCACGGGCCAGCCGCTGCCGTTCGGCGCGCTCGCGCTCGGCCCGCTCCTGTGCGTCGTGTTCGGCCCGTTCGCGCTCGGCCCGCCCGGGGTCATCGGCGCCGGCTGCGGCACCGTCCCCGGCGTCCCGGTCCCCGACCTGCTGGTCATCGCCGGCCGGGGTCGGGGGCCGGGGAGGCGGGCGGCGGGTCGGCACCGGACCCGATCCGGCCTCGGGGCCGAAGCCGCTGTAGCTGACGGTGCGGGTCAGCCGCCCGGCCCGCACCTCCTCGGCCACGCCCGGGTCGGCCAGGGCGGCCTCGAGGATGCCGGAGACGTCGCGGATCACGGACTCGCCCGCGGAGTCACCGGCCTGCGCCGCGAGCCGCCCCGCCTCGCGGGACATGGCGGCGACGAGCCGGCTGCGCTGCGACGACAACGCGCGCAGCGTGGCGCCGTCGAGGGTGCGCTGGGCGTCGGCGAGGTCCCCGGCCAGTGCGAGCAGCCCGTCGAGCTGCTCGGCGCGGTGGCGGGCGAGCAGGTTGGCCAGCCACGCGGCCTTGGTGGGGCGCCGCAGCCGGCCCACCGCGCGGGCCAGGTCCTTGTCGCCGGCCTCCTTCGCCCGCGCCACGGCGTCGTCGCGGGCGGGCACGAAGTCGTCGGGGTTGGTCGCGTAGAGCTCGTCGGCGACCTCGTCGAACTCGGTGGCGTCGGGCACACCGCGACCCTAGATGCCGCCAAGATCCTCCGGCACCCGCCGACATGGTTACCGTGGGGTAGGCACGGATCGGCGGTACCCCCGAACCGCCGTCCGTGCATCCGGCGGCCGCGTCCCCACCCCTCGTGATGCGGTCGCCGGAACCCTGACAGTCTTCCGGGTATGACCTACGACCCGGACAGTGGCGACGACCTCGACGGCGACGCGCAGCTCGACCAGGGCGACACCCTCGACGACCGGGGTGTGGCCGATCCGCTCGACGAGGGCTACTCGCCCGCCGAGCGCCCGTGGGCGGTCGACGACTTCGGCACCACCGCGCGCGAGGAGGCCGAGGGCGAGGACCTCGACCACCGGCTCGCGCGCGAGGTGCCCGACATCGGCGACGACGACGAGGGGTTGGGCGACACCTCCGACACCGACGGCGAGCTGCGCGACGACCAGGTCGGCGACCGCCGCTCGGGCCGGCTCGTGGCGGCCGACGAGGGCGGCGTCACCGACGACGACCCCGACGCGTGGGCGTCCGACGTCGGGATCGACGGCGCAGGCGCCTCGGCCGAGGAGGCGGCGGTGCACGTGGTGGAGGACGAGGACTGAGCATGGATCTCACCGCGCCGATCGTCGCCGTCACCGTCCATCCCGATCGCGCCCGCGTCACCCGTCGCGGCCGCGTGGAGGTCGCGGCGGGCAGCACCGGGCTCGTGGTCACCGGGCTGCCCCTGTCGCTGCTGGAGGAGTCGGTGCGGGTGGCCGGGCGATCGGCCGCGGCCGTGCGGGTGGTCGGGGTCGACGTCGCGTGGCGGGATCTCGTCGACGCCCCCGACGACCGGGTGCGGGCGGCCGAGGCCGCACTCCGTGACGCCCTGGCGGAGGTGCAGGTCCTGGAGGGCGCGGACGCCGGCGACGTCGCGCGCGAGCAGATGCTGCAGCGCCTGGCCCTGCGCTCCGGCGACCGCCTCGCCGCCGCCCTGGCCGACGGCAGCGCGGGGATCGGGCGGGTGTCCGAGGTCGGTACCGCGGTGTCGGCGCAGCTCGTGGAGGTGGCGGTCGGCCGCCGGGCCAACGCCGAGCGGCGTCGCGAGGGCCAGCGCGCGATCGACGCCGCCCGGGCGGAGCTGGACCGGCTGCGGAACTCGGGCCGGCAGCGCCGCGACGTGGTGGTGGCCGTCGAGGCCGACGACGCCGTCGAGCTGGAGCTGGACCTGACCTACGTCGTGCACGGCGCGGGCTGGTCGTCCGCCTACGACGCGCGGCTGGCCGGCGAGACCCTCGGCCTCACCTGGTTCGGGATGGTCACGCAGAGCACGGGCGAGGACTGGCCGGAGTGCGAGCTCACCCTCTCCACGGCCCGACCCGCCGTGACGACCGGTGTGCCGGAGCTGGACCCGTGGTGGGTGGACGTCCGGCCGCCGATGATGCCGATGGCCGCCATGCCCGCGGCGGCGTCGTTCGACATGGCCGCGGGCGGACCCGAGCGCGCGGTGGCCCGCAAGGCCGTGCCGGCCGTCGAGGCGGTGGCCGTCGAGTCCACCGTGTCGGCGTCGTGGCGGCTCGCGCGCCCCACCGCCGTCCCCGGCGACGGCACCCCGCACCGCACGACGATCGCTGCGTTCGACCTGCCGGCCCGCCTCGACCACGTCACCGCGCCCGCGCTCGGGGCGGAGGCACACCTGCGGGCGGTCGTCACCAACAGCGGCCGCACCCTGCTCGCCGGGCCCGTCTCCACGTTCCTCGACGACGCGTTCGTCGGCACCACGGCCCTCGAGCAGACCGCCCCGGGCGGCGAGATCGAGCTGGCGCTGGGTGTCGACGACCGGGTCACGGTCGAGCGGGAGCTGGTGGAGCGCACCGCCCACAAGGCGCGGTTCGGCAGCACCCGCGGCGCCGTCGAGCGCTGGCGGATCACCGTCACCAACGGCCGCACCACGCCCGCGCGGGTCACCGTCCGCGACCGCGTACCCGTGTCCCGGAACGCCGAGGTCAAGATCGTCGACGTGCTGCTCGCGCCGGAGCCGGCCGAGCGCGACGAGCTGGGCCGCGTGGAGTGGACGGCCACGGTCGACGCGGGGGCGACGTGGACGGCCGACGTCCGGTTCGGGGTGGAACACGCCAAGGACACGCCTGTGTCCGGATGGTCGTAGCACCGGGCAGGATGTGCCGGTGAACGCGACCGACCAGGGCACCGACGCCGAACGCCGCAGCCGCGCCGCCACGGAGCTGGAGCGCCTGCGGCCCGCGCTGGCGCTCGACGCCGAGCGGTGTCTGGGCCGCGCGGAGGCGGTGGGGTTCCTGGCGCGGTTGGACCGGTGGTTCGCCGACGTCCACGTTCCGGTCGAGGCGCTGTACGGCTCCGAGGTGGTGGAGGGGCTCGTGCGCGGGGCCCTGTGCGCCGCGGCGGAGCGGCCCGTCGCGCTGC
The DNA here is from genome assembly GCF_001899645.1 of Pseudonocardia sp. 73-21. GTDB lineage: Bacteria > Actinomycetota > Actinomycetes > Mycobacteriales > Pseudonocardiaceae > Pseudonocardia. Next base: position 212,364 of record NZ_MKVV01000091.1, read on the forward strand.
GGGAGGTCGACCGGCGCCGGGAGATCGACCCCGGCTGGTTCCAGCACCAGTCCATGATCGGCTACGTCGCGTACACCGACCGGTTCGCGGGCACCCTCGACGGCGTCGCCGGCCGGCTCGACCACCTCGCCGAGCTGGGTGTCACCTACCTGCACCTGATGCCGCTGCTGGCCCCGCGCGCGGGCGAAAACGACGGCGGGTACGCGGTGGCCGACTACCGCGCCGTCGACCCGCGGCTGGGCACGATGGACGACCTGGAGCACCTCGCGGCCCGGTTGCGGGAGCGCGGCATGAGCCTGTGCGTGGACATGGTGGTCAACCACACCGCCCGCGAGCACCGCTGGGCCCGGGGCTGGCTGGCCGGCGAGCCGGAGTTCGACGGCTTCTACCTGTCCTTCCCGGACCGCACGCTGCCCGACGCCCACGAGGCCACGATCGTCGACGTGTTCCCGCACGAGGCCCCCGGCTCCTTCACGCGCGTCCCGGGGAAGGGCTGGGTCTGGACCACCTTCTTCGACTACCAGTGGGACCTCGACTGGACCAACCCCCGCGTGTTCGCCGCGATGCTCGGGGAGATCCTGTGGTTGGCGAACCGCGGCGTGGAGATCTTCCGGCTCGACGCCGTGCCGTTCATGGGCAAGCGGCTGGGCACCACCTGCATGAACCAGCCCGAGGTGCACGACATCGTCCAGGCCCTGCACGCGCTGGTGAAGCTCGCCGCACCGGCGACGGTGTTCAAGGCCGAGGCGATCGTCGCGCCCGACGACCTCGTCGGCTACCTCGGCGCCCACGAGCGGTACCGCCCGGAGTGCGAGCTGGCCTACCACAACCAGCTGATGGTGCTGCTGTGGTCGGGGATCGCGACGAAGGACGCCCGGCTCGCCGTGCAGTCGCTGCGGCGGCTGCGCCCCATCCCGGCCGAGACGTCCTGGGCCACCTACGTGCGCTGCCACGACGACATCGGCTGGGCCGTGTCGGACGAGGACGCGCGCGCCGCCGGCTACGACCAGTTCGCCCACCGCGACTTCCTCAACGCGTTCTTCTCCGGCGAGTTCCCGCTGTCGTTCGCCCGCGGCGCGCGGTTCGGGGAGAACCCGGAGACCGGTGACGCCCGGATGTCCGGCACCACCGCGGCGCTCTGCGGCATCACCGACGCCCGCGACCGTGACGACCCGAACGCCCTCGAGGCGGCGGTCCGGCGGTTCGTGCTGCTGCACGCCGTCACGTTCGCGTGGGGTGGAGTGCCGCTGGTCTACATGGGCGACGAGCTGGCGCAGGGCAACGACACGTCCTATGTGGATGATCCGGCGCTGGCCGCGGACAACCGCTGGATGCACCGCCCGTACTTCGACGAGGCGGCCGCCGCGCACCGCCACGACCCCGGGACCGTCGAGGGGCGCGTGTTCGGCTGGATGCACGCGCTCGCGTCCACCCGCGCGTCGCTGCCGGCGCTGCACGCGGCGGGGGAGTCGGCGGTGCTGCCCGTCGACTCCCTGCACGTGCTGGCCTGGCGCCGTCGCCATCCCCGCAGCGGGAACTTCGTGGGGATGGTCAACTTCGCCGAGCGCGCGGTCTCGATCGACCCGCGGACGCTCGACGGGCTGGGGGTGCTGGAGACGGTGCTGTCGAGCGACGAGCCGCCGCTGGTGCACCAGGGGCGGCTGGTGCTGCCGGGGCTCGGGTTCGTCTGGCTGGCGCAGCCGTGAGACGCCCCGTGACCGGCATGGGCCTTCTGGTGACGGCCCCGCACGTCACCGACGGAAGACAGGACGGCCAGTGAGACGGAAGTCCCTGCCCGACGCGCCCGACCTGCCGCCGACCTGGGAGCCCGCGCCGGCGGAGATCGGCTCCGGCGACGTCTGGGACGGCGTCGAGGCCGGCGCCGGGGTCGAGGTGCCCGAGCACGTCTCGGACCTGCGCCTGCAGGAGTGCCGCTGGACCGGCGCCGACCTGTCGGGCCGCAGCTTCGGGGCGCTGCGCGTCCGGGACACGGAGTTCGTGCAGTGCGACCTGTCGGGTGCGGTGCTCGACGACGCCGTGCTCACCCGCGTCGTGTTCACCGACTGCCGGCTGACCGGCACGGTGCTCAGCGGCGCGGAGCTCACCGACGTCCGGATCTCCGGCTGCACGGCCGACCTCGCCGCGTTCCGCATGGCCCGCGCGTCGTTCCTGCTGGTGGAGGACACGAGCCTGCGTGGCGCGGACCTCTGCTCCTTCCGCGCCGCCCACACGGCGCTGCTGGGCTGCGACCTGACCGAAGCCGTCCTGGAGGACGCGCAGCTGGCGGGCACGAACCTGCACGGCTCCACGATCGCCGACGTCCGGGGCGCGCTGGCCCTGCGCGGCTGCCGGATCAGCGCGGACCAGCTGGTCCCGGTGGGAGCGGCGCTGCTGGCGGCCCTGGACGTGCAGATCACCGCGGCTCCGCCGCCCGTGCGCGGATAACAGTGTCCCCACCCTGATTTCCGCGCACGACCCCGGCACCGCCACCGAGCCGCCACCGAGCCGCCACCGAGCCGCCACCGAGCCGCCACCGAGCCGCCGCCGAGCCACCACCGACGAGCGGCACTCTCGTCGGAACCTGTGCGACGAGAGTGCCGCACGTCGGAAGGGGATCAGCGCGGGAGGGGTCAGCGCTGCTGCTGGGCCAGGCGTTGGGCGATCACCTGCTGCAGGCGCTGCAGGCCGCCCGTCTCCAGCGTGCCCACCTGGCCCTCCAGCTGCCTGAGCAGGTGCGGGTCGCTCACGCCCTTCTCCGACGACTGGATCAGCACCGTGCCGGCACCGGTGAAGTCGAACTGGCGCTCCTCGCCGGAGTTGCTGCCCAGCAGCCCCATCGCCGTGGACAGGAAGCCGCTCATCCACCGCGCGTCGTAGTGGTGGCTCGGCGACGGGCAGTCGGCCCAGCCGACCAGCGCCTGCGGGTCCACCCGGATCGGAGGTTCGGCGAAGATCACCGGCCCCGAGCTGGACGCCAGGAACTTCCCGGTGCCGATCAGCGTCAGGAAGCCGGGGACGATCGACTGCTTGAGCTCCAGCGTGGAGTCGAACGCCAGCAGGTTGGCCGCGCGCAGCGTCAGGTTGCCGTTCTCCAGGTCGTAGCTGTTGATGTCGTAACCGCGGTCGCCCAGGATCAGGTGCCCGGAGCCGTTCGCCACCACCCAGTCCCGGGTGTAGAGCGGGGCGGAGAAGCGCTCGGCCACGAACCCGCCGAGGGTGGCCGAGCTGAGCGGCTCGAACCGGATGCCCTGGCCGTGGGGCGCGGGGTAGTAGGCGATCATGCGGCCGGTCTGCATGAACAGCCGACCGTCCAGCTTCACGCAGTAGGCGTAGTGGTTGCCGGGGATGTTGTCGTTGTCCGGCAGGGTGGCGGGATTGAGGGGGATCACAGCTTCTGCTCCGATGCCTGGACGTAGACCGTGCCGTTCCCGGTCAGCTTCAGCTGGATCGCCTCGCCCGAGCCGCGCCCGACGGCGTCGCGCCAGCCCACCGACGCGGAGATGTCGACGTGGCACTGCCCGACGTGGGCGACGTAGGCCTGGGGGTCGACGGCCACCGGCCGCGACCCGTCGACGGGGATCGCGATGGTGCCGCCGTGCGACAGCACCGCCGCGGAGCCGTACCCGTGCAGCTGGGTGGTGAACAGCCCCTGCCCGCTGACGGCGCCGCGTACGGCCCCGCGGATGCCGCCCTGCGAGCCGAGGAACACGACGGTGGACTGCAGCGACGCCTCGTGCGCGACGAGCCGGTCGGCCTCCACCGACAGCGGCCCGGAGCCGTCGACCTCGATGATCGTGACGTGGAGCCCGCGGTAGCCGTAGTGCACGGTGCCCTGGCCCTGGGCCACCATCATGGCCACCTGCTCGCCCTGCATCATGCGCCCGACCATGCCGCCGGCGCCGCCGGGTCCCATGTGGACGGGCGAGAACCCCACGTCGCCGGTGTAGGCGAGCATCGCGCCTCGCCGGGCGAGGATCTCGCGGCCGGGGGAGACGGGCGCGGAGATCACCTTGCCGTTGACCTGTTCGAAGATCCCCACGGTCACCGCTCCTCGGGCTGGATGTACACCACGCCGCTGCCGTCGAAGCGCAGGGAGAACGCCTCGCCGGAGCTCTCGCCGATGAGGTTGCGCCACGACACGTCGGTGACGAAGGTCTGGTTGAGCTGGCCCTGGCTGGCGATGAACGCGTCGGGGTCCACGACCAGCGGGTACTGCGGCGAGACCTCCAGCGCGATCGGCGGGCCGCCGGCCGACAGCAGGGCCACCGCCCCGAACCCGGTGACGGTGGTGGTGAACAGCCCCTGACCGGACGACATGCCGCGCACCCCGGCGAACGCCACGTCGGTCTTCAGCTTGTCCGACAGGGCCAGCAGCTGCTCGGACTCGACCCTGAGGGTGTCGCCGTTCAGCTCGACGACCAGCACCTCCATGGCGTCCTTCGCGAACCAGACGGTGCCCTGGCCGGAACAGGTCATCAGCGACACCGACTCGCCCGTGGCCTTCTGCTTCAACGCCGCGCGCAGGCCGCCACCGCCGCCCAGGCCCGCGTTCTTGAACGTGACGTCACCGGTGTAGGCGATCATCGCTCCGGTGGCGGCGCGGACCGCGTCACTGTGGAGGTCGATCTCCAGTATCCGGGACCCGTTGAGACGGAACGACTGCACGACGGCGATCCTGGCATATCCGGCGCCCGCGGTGGGGCGGTGCCAGGATCGGGGGTGTGATCACCGTCGAGCACACCGCCGATCTGGACGCCCCCACCCGGTCCGCGGTGCGGTCGCTGCTCGACTCCGCCTACGGAGGTCCCTTCGCCGACGCCGACTGGGAGCACGCTCTGGGCGGGATGCACGCCCTCTTCCACGACGGGCCCGCGATCGTCGGGCACGCCGCGCTGGTGCAGCGCCGCCTCCTGCACGGCGGCCGCGCGCTGCGCACGGGCTACGTCGAGGCGGTCGGGGTGTGCCCGTCGCACCGGCGCCGGGGGATCGCGGCCGCGCTGATGGGGGAGCTGGACCGGCTGCTCCGCGGCGGGTTCGAGCTCGGCGCGCTGGCCGCGTCGGAGCAGGCCGTGGGGCTCTACGCGTCGCTCGGCTGGACGACGTGGACCGGCCCGACCGCCGCCCTGACCCCCGACGGCATCCGCCCCACCCCGGACGAGGACGGCATCATGGTGCTGCCCGTGACGGCCGTGCTCGACCCCGCCTCCGTGCTGGTCTGCGACTGGCGCGACGGCGACGTCTGGTGATCGCCGACTCGCCCGTTCGGCCTTGGCGGAAGGCCCCGACCGATCCGCGCAGGAGGCCGGTACTCACCTCAGGGGGCTCACCTCAGGACCGCGGCCAGCCGAGGTGCGATGTCGTCGATCGCCGTCGGCAGGCTCAGCGGGCTGCCGAAGCCGATCGCGCCGGCGAACTCGCTCTCGTAGCCGCCGGTGTAGACCACCCTGCCGGCCGTGACCGCCTTCAACCCGTGGAACACCGCGTTGCCGGCCAGCTGCTCCTTCGTCCGGCGGATGACGACGATCGCGTCCTTGTCGAGCTGCGACTGCGTCTCGTTGCTGAGCGTCTCGGTCGTGGCCGGCACCGTGATGCCGAGGCCGGAGAACACCTGCGAGCGCAGGTCGTCGGCGCCGGGCAGGTAGGGACGCCGTCGACGACGAGGTCCACGGCCACGTTCTTCCCGGCCAGCTGCGGGTGGGCGGCCTTCGCGTCGGCGAACTCCTTCTCCGTGGCCGCGATGACCTGGTCGGCCCGGGCCTCGCGACCCAGGGCCCTGCCGGTGGTGCGGGTCTGCTCCTGCCAGGTGGCCGCCGCGCCGTCCACCGTCGGCTGGGCGACGGTGGGGGCGATCCGCGAGAGCGTGTCGTAGGCCGACCGGTCCATGAACGAGTAGACGCCCAGGATCAGGTCCGGCTCGAGCGCCGCCACCTTCTCGAACCGGATGTCGTTGCCGCCCACCAGCTCGGGCTGCGCACCGCCCAGCGCCTGCTGCGCCCAGGGCCGCCTGCTCTCGTCGTACTCACCGGTGAAGTCCCGCACCCCGACCGGCACCACGCCGAGCGCCAGCACGAAGTCGGCCTCGTTGAAGCCGACCGCCACCACCCGCGTGGGCGCCGCCGGGATCGTCGTGCTCCCGAACGCGTGCGTGATCGTGACGGGGAACGCGGCGGACGGCTGCTGGGCGGCGGGGGTCGGGCTCGTCGTGGCGGTGCCGCAGGCGGTGGTGCCGAACGCCAGCACCGCGGCGGTGACGACCCCGCAGGTCCGTCATGCGCGTCGTCGCGCCGACCACGGCATCCCCGGCTACCTCACCCCGCACCCGGTGGGCTGGTGCGACGAGCGGGCGAACGTACGGTGGTGAGCGGCGGGTGGAGTTTGGTCGGCACGCAGAACGAGAAACTCAACATCATGACGGATGCCCCTGCCCCCGGGCACATCGAGTTCCTGCACCGCAGCTGGCCGGCCGACGCCGAGCAGCTCGCCGTCATCCGCCACGAGCTGGCCGGATGGCTCGCCCCACTCCGGCTCACCGACAACGAGACCGCCGACGTCGTGCTCGCCGTGGACGAGGCCGCGTCCAACGCCGTCAGCCACGCCTACGGCCCCGACCGGTCCGGCGTGGTCGAGCTGACGCTGTGGACCGAGGGCGGCACCCTCTCGATCGAGGTGGTCGACCACGGTCACTGGCGCGCGCCCGATCCCGAGCCGCACCCCGCCCGCGGCGGCCGGGGCATCGCGCTGATGAACGTCATGTCCGAGTCCGTCCTCATCCGCTACGACGACCGGGGCAGCCGCGTGCTGCTGCGCCACCGCATTCCCCTCGATCCCGCCGACGATCAGGCGTAACCCGCGCCACACTCCCTCGTTCGACCAGTAGCTGACCACTGATCAACGGGGGATCGCATGGCGGGTCGACGCGGACTGGCACTGCTCGGGGGAGTGGTGGTTGCGCTGGCCGCGCTCGCCACACCGGCGGTCGCGGCGGGCGGGTCCGACCTGCCCGTGCCGTACGGGTTCTCCGCGGCGATCACCGCCGAGGCGGCGGCGCCGAACTCCGACCCTCCCGGCTCCAACGACTGGTCCTGCCGCCCCAGCGAGGAGCATCCGGAACCCGTCGTGCTGGTGCACGGCCTGGTGGCGTCGAAGACCACCAACTGGCAGACGATGTCGCCGCTGCTGAAGAACAACGGCTACTGCGTCTACGCCCTGACCTACGGCGTACCCGCGCCGGACGTCTTCCCACAGAACCAGATCGGCGGGCTGCTGCCGATGGAGCAGAGCGCGCGTGAGTTCGACGCGTTCGTCTCCAGGGTGCTCGACGCCACCGGCGCGTCGAAGGTGGATCTCGTCGGGCACTCCGAGGGCACGATCATGCCGGAGTACTGGCTGCAGTTCCTCGGTGGTGCGGCGAGGACCGACAAGTACGTCGCCGTCACCCCGCTCTACCAGGGCACGCTGACGAAGCCGCTGCCCACCGCCGCGTTCGCCGACGCCCTGGGCGTGCGCGAACCGGCCTCCGCCGTGGTCGGCCCGGCCTGCGGTTCGTGCCCGCAGTTCGTCGCGGGCTCCCCGTACGTGAAGCGGATGAACGCCCAGCCGGGCGGCCCCGCGGTGCCCGGCGTCACCTACACGACGGTCATGACCCGCTACGACGAGCTGGTGGTCCCGTACACGAGCGGCCGGCTCGACGCCCTGAACGCGACGAACATCGTGGTGCAGGACGGCTGCGGGGTGGACCTCTCGGACCACCTGTCGATCATCTCGACGGCCCGCACCGGCCAGATCATCCTCAACGCCCTCGACCCGGCCGAGGCCGAGGCACCGCCCTGCCTCCCGTCGCTGCCGGCGCTGGGCAACAAGGTGCTGCCCCCGCTGATCTGAGCGGCGCGGCGCATCGATCGGGCCGGGGACCTCGCGTACCGGCCGTGGGTCGACTTCCGGTACGTCGCGGGCACGGCCTGCCGGGCCTGACATCGGGGCGCGCTATCCGCGTTCCTTGCGCAGCCGCTCCCACAGCGCCTCGACGTGGGACGCGTCGGTGGTCACCGCCCCGATGGCCACCCGGATCACGTACCGGCCGTCGACGACGGTGTGCGTGAGCAGGGCCGCACCCGAGGCGTTGACGCGCTCCAGCACCTCGCGCGACGCGGCGTCGTCGGCCTCCGGGCCGTCGCCGGTGATCACCCGCAGGCACACCAGCGCCAGGGACGGCGGCACGGCGAGGGCGAAACCGGGGTCGTCGCGCACCCACGCCGCGAGCTGCTCCGCGAGCGCCACGTGGCCGCGGATGTGGGCGCGCAGCCCCTCCAGCCCGTAGCCGTGGATGACGGCCAGCAGCTTGAGCGCCCGGAACCGGCGGCCCAGCGGCACCTGCCAGTCGCGGTAGTCCACCACCGCCCCCGATTCCGTGGCGGCGTTGCGCAGGTACTCCGGCGTGATCGACAGCGCGGCGGGCAGCGCGCAGGCGTCGCGCACCCACAGCAGCGACGCGTCGAACGCCGTGGCCAGCCACTTGTGGGCGTCGGTGCAGAAGGAGTCGGCGTGCTCCACGCCGTCGAGCAGGTGCCGGTGCTCCGGGCACAGCGCGGCCACCCCGGCCCACGCAGCGTCCACGTGCACCCAGGTGCCGTGCGGCTGGGCGACGGCGGTGATCTCCCGCACCGGGTCGACCGCGCCGGTGCCGGTGGTGCCGACCGTCGGGCAGACCAGCACGGGGCGCTGACCGGCGGCGACGTCGGCCCCGATCGCCGCGGCCAGCGCGCGGGGCGACATCGCGAGCGAGCCCGGGGAGGGCCCCACGACGTGCAGCGCCCGCTCGCCCAGACCCGCGACGCGCACGGCCTTGGCCAGCGACGAGTGCGTCTCCGCGGTGACGTAGACGCGCTCCAGCCCGTCGACGCCGTCGGCACGCCAACCGGGGTTGCTGCGGTGCAGCGCCGCGAGCAGCGCCACCAGCGCGGCCGAGGACGCCGAGTCCTGGATCACCCCGCCGCCCCCACCCGCGAAGGTGAACCGCGGGTCGAGCCCGATCGCGCCGGCGAGCGAGTCCATCAGCGACTGCTCCACCTCGGTGGCCGCGGGGGAGGTGGACCACAGCATCCCCTGCACGCCGAGGCCGCTGGAGAGGGCGTCCCCGAGCACCGAGTACAGCGAGGAGTTGGCGGGGAAGTAGCCGAAGAAGTTCGGGCTCTGCCAGTGGGTGGTGGCCGGGACGACGACGTCGTCGAGCAGGCCGAGCAGCTCCTCCAGCGGCCGCGGCTGCTCGGGCAGCGGCCCGTCCACCTGCGCGCGCACGAACCCCGGGGCGACGGACGGCCGCACCGGCAGGTCGGCGACGCCCGCCCGGTAGGCCGCGATCCAGTCGACCACGGCATACCCGAGCCGCCGGAACTCCTCGGCATCCAGCTCGGCGGGAGATCTCTCCGGCATCCTCAGACCGCCGGCGCCGCGACGACCCGCGACGCCCCGTACTCGTCGCGCAGCACCGTCTTCAGCACCTTGCCGCTCGGGTTGCGGGGCAGCGCCGCGACGATCACGACGTCGCGGGGGCGCTTGTAGGCCGCGAGGTGCTCGCGGCAGAACGTCTCGACGTCCTGCGCCGTCGGGGGATCGGCCGGGTCCCGCGGGGCGATGATCGCCAGCGGGGCCTCGCCGTACTTCGCGTCGGCCACGCCGATCAGCGCCACCTCGGCCACCTTGGGGTGCGCGGCCAGGGTGTTCTCCACCTCGGCGCAGTAGATGTTCTCCCCGCCCGAGATGATCATGTCCTTCTTGCGGTCGACCACGTACAGGTAGCCGTCCTCGTCCTGCCGCACGAGGTCGCCGGAGTGGAACCAGCCGCCGCGGAACGCCTCGGCCGTCTCCTCGGGCTTGTTCCAGTAGCCGCTCATGACCGTCGGGCCGCGGTAGACGATCTCACCGACCTCGCCCTGCGCGACGTCGTTCATGTCGTCGTCCACGACCCGGACCTCGACGTTGATCATCGGGGTGCCGATCGAGCCGATCTTGCGGATGGAGTCCTCGCCGCGCAGCGCGCACGTGACGGGGCTGCACTCGGTCTGCCCGAACGCCGTGACGATCTCGGCCTGCGGGAACGTGTCGATCATCGTGCGCAGCAGTGTGGTGGACGCCGGGGCGGCCCCCCAGCTGGCGCGGCGCAGCGCGGAGAGGTCGCGGTCCCGGATCCCCGGCACGGCCACGATCGCCGCCCACTGGGCGGGCACGAAGAACACCGAGGAGATGCGCTCGCGCTCCAGCAGGTCGACCATCGCGACCGGGTCGAAGCCACCGGACGGGCTGAGCACGGTGGCGCCGCACACGATGAGGTTGAGGTAGAAGCCCGACACCCCGGCGATGTGGAACAGCGGAGCGCCGGACATCCCGACCCGGTCCTCGCTGCTCACGCCCGCGTGCACGACGTTGCTGAACGCGTGCACCATCAGGTTGCGGTGGGTCAGCACCGCGCCCTTGGGACGCCCGGTGGTGCCGGAGGTGTACATGATGAACGCGGGCTCCCCGTCGCCCACGGCGAGCTCGGAGTACTCGGGCGACCCCGCGGCCAGCACGTCCTCGTAGCCCGCACCGATCGTCAGCACGGCACGCACGTCGGGCGCCTGCGCCCGGGCCGCGTCCACGACGGGCGCGAACACGTCGTCGACCAGCACCGCCGTGGCCCCGGAGTCGGTGAGCGCGTACGCCACCTCGTCGGCCACGAGCCGGAAGTTCACCGGCACGCAGATCGCGCCCACCCGCAGGATCGCCGCCATCGCCTCGATCTGCGGCACGCTGTTGAGCCCCATGACGGCCACCCGGTCGCCCGGCCCGACGCCCTCGGCGGTGAGCACCGACGCCAGCCGCGTGATGCGCTCGTGGGTCCGGGACCAGGTGAGGGTGAGCTCGCCGTCGCGGAACGCCACCGCGTCGGGGGAGGTGCGGGAGTAGCGGGCGATGAGGTCGCTCATCGTCATACCCCGTCCGGAGACGGTGGGCGCAGGGCTGGATGTCACGGGGCTCCTCGACGGCGGTGGCGGGACGATCTCCCCACTCTGGCGCGCGCCCGCCGCCCCGGCAAGGGCCCGTCCATGATCGCCGGGATCGGGACATGAGCTGCGTATGTGCACGTCACGTCCCGATTCCGGCGATCATGCTCCCGAGCGGGCGGTGCCCGGGCCGGGCGGGGAGAGTGTCGGCATGCACGCGCCGGCCCAGGAGAACCGCAGGCTGCGGCTGCTGCAGCTCACCGCCCTGACGAGTACGTGCGACCGGTTCGCCATCGCGCCGCTGCTCGTCGTCATCGGTCTGGACCTGGGCGCGCCGCTGGTGGCCGTCGCCGCGGTCGCGAGCGGCTACTTCCTCGCGTACGGGCTGATGCAGCCGGTGTGGGGCATGGTGAGCGACCGGATCGGGCGGGTCCGGGTGATGCGGCTGGCCCTGCTGGGCGCCGCGCTGGCCGGGATCGGGTCGGCGCTGGCGCCGAACCTGCTGGTCCTGCAGCTGACGCGGGCGGCGGCGGGCGGGTGCTTCGCCGCGCTGCAGCCCACCACGCTCGTCTACGTCGGCGACGTGTGGCCCGCCGAGACCCGGCAGCGCCCGCTCTCGGACGTGCTGGCCGCGTCCTCGTTCGGCATCGCCGTGGCGACGGCCGGCGCGGGGCTGCTCGCCGATCTGGTCGGCTGGCGGGTGGTCCCGGCCGTCACCGCCGTCGGGGCGACCGGGCTGTGGGTGGCGCTGCGCCGCCTGCCCGAGCCCGACCTCGCCGTGGGCCGCCGCAACCCCCTGCGCTCGATCGCCACCGTCCTGCGCCACGGCTGGGCGCTCGCGATCCTCGTGATCGTGTTCGTCGAGGGTGTGGTGGTGCTCGGCGTGCTCACCTACCTGGCCCCGGCGGTCTCGGCGCTGGGCTTCTCCGCCGCGGTCGCGGGGCTGGCCGCGGCGGCGTTCGGAGCCGGGGCGATGGTGTGGTCGCGGGTGGTGCGGCCGCTGGTCGGGCGCCTCCCGCCGGCGCGGATCGCCACCGTCGGCGGGACGCTGCTGGTGGTCGGCTGGGCTGTGCCGTCGCTGGCCGTGACGCTCGGGACCGTCGTCGCCGCCGGACTGCTGCTCGGCGGGGCGTGGGCGTTCCTGCACTCGACGCTGCAGAACTGGGCCACGCAGGTGGTACCGGCCGAGCGGGCCACGGCGGTGGCGTTGTTCGCCGCCTCGCTGTTCCTGGGCAGCTCGGCGGGAGCCGCGCTGGCCGCCCCGCTGGCCGGGTCGGGCGACTTCACCACGGCGTTCCGGCTGGCGCTGGCGGTCTCCGTGCCGCTCGCGGTGGCCGCGGCGGTGGCCCGGGCGCGCTACGGGCGCACGGCGTAACGGTCGCGCAGCTTCTGCTTGACGAGCTTGCCGGTGGGCGTGCGCGGCATGTCGTCGGTGAACACCACCCGCTGCGGGGCCTTGAAGTGCGCGATGTGCTCGCGGGTGTGGGCGATGAGCTCGCGTTCCAGCTCGGGGCCCGCGGTGATCCCCTCCGCCGGCTGGACGACGGCCAGCACCGACTCGCCCATCTCCTCGTCGGGCACCCCGATCACGGCGACGTCGAGCACCGCCGGGTGCAGCGCGAGGGCGTCCTCGGCCTCGCGGGGGTAGATGTTCACCCCGCCCGAGATGATCATGAAGGCCCGCCGGTCGGTGAGGAAGAGGAAACCGTCCTCGTCGACGTAGCCGAGGTCGCCGACCGTGGCCCAGTCGTCGTGGTCGGGGTGGCGTGAGCCGGCCGTCTTCTCGGGGTCGTTGTGGTAGACGAACAGGTCGGCGCCCGGTCGCGCGAAGTACACCGTGCCGACCTGCCGCGGCGGGAGCACCGCACCGGTCTCGTCGTCGCAGATCCGCAGGTCGCCCTGCACCCCGCCGTGGCCCACGGAGCCGGGGCGCTCCAGCCACTGGGCCGAGTCGATGAACGTGATGCCGATGCCCTCCGACGCCGCGTAGTACTCGTGGAGCACCGGGCCCCACCAGCCGATCATCGCGCGCTTGACGTCCACCGGGCACGGCGCCGCCGCGTGCACGGCCACCCGCAGTGACGAGACGTCGTAGCGGGCGCGGACCTCGGCGGGCAGCTTCAGCAGGCGGACGAACATCGTGGGCACCCACTGGCTGTGCGTGACCCGGAACCGCTCGACCGCGGCCAGCGCGCCCTCCGGATCGAACCGCTCCATGACCACGACGGTGCCGCCACCCGCCTGCACCGTGGCGGTGAACCGCAGCGGCGCGGCGTGGTAGAGCGGCGCGGGGGAGAGGTACACGGTGTCGGCGTCGAAGCCGTACATCGGCGCGAACACGCTGACGTAGCCGTCGCCGGGCTCGTCGATCCGCCGGTCGGGCAGGGGCACCCGAATGCCCTTGGGACGGCCCGTGGTGCCCGAGGAGTAGAGCATCGCGGCGCCGGCGGGCTGGTCGTCCAGCGGTTCGGCGGAGACGCCGTCGAGCGCGGTGTCGTAGTCGTCGAAACCCTCGACCGGGCCGCCGTAGGCGAGGCGGAGCTCCACCGCCGGGACGAGCACCTCCGCGGCGACGTCGGCGAGATCCGCCGACGCGACCAGCACCCGGGCCCCGCAGTCGGCCACGATGTAGGCGACCTCGGACGCCGTCAGGTGGCGGTTCACCAGCGTGACGTAGAGCCCGGCCCGCATCGCGGCCCAGTACACCTCGAACACCCGCGGCGAGTTGCCCGCGAGCAGCGCGATCCCGTCGCCGCGGCGCAGGCCCCGCGCGACGAGGAACCGGGCCAGGCGGGCCGACCCGTCCTCCAGCTCGCGGTAGGTGAGCGTCTCGCCGGACCCGGTCATGATCACGGCGGGCTTGTCGGGCGTGGTCGCGGCGAACGTCCCGGGGAACATCATCCCGGTCTACCGCACGCGGACGGGCCGCGTCGAGGAGATCGACGCGGCCCGTCCGGGACCGCGGTCAGGCGTCGGTGAGCGCGTGCTTCGGCCCGTGCTCGGGGCGGGCGTGCCGGCCGCCGGTCGGCGTCTCACCGGTCAGCGGCTCACCCGTCAGGGGCTCGGCCACCGGCCCGGTCGGGATGCTCCCGCGCAGCGGCACCTCCCGGATGAACCAGGCGGTCACGACCGCGACCAGCGCCACGACCGCCGCCCACAGGAACGCGGTGGTGACGCCGCTCGCGACGGCCGTGCGGTAGGCCTCGCCGATCGCGGCGGGCAGGCCGCCCAGCGTCGCCGGGGTGAGCTGGCCGCCGGCGAGCTTCGCGGCCTGCTCGGCCCCGACCTGCGAGGTCAGGCTGCCGGTCAGGCTGTCGGCGTAGAACACGCCCAGCAGCGAGACGCCCAGCGAACCGCCGATCGTCCGGAACAGGGTGGACGCGCCGCTCGCGGCACCGAGGTCACGCTGCTCCACCGAGTTCTGCATCACGAGGTTCGTGGTCTGCATCAGGAAGCCCATCCCGACCCCGAGTGTCACCATGAACAGCGAGCTGGTCAGCCCCCCTGTGCCGACGCCCATCGTCGACATCAGGCCCAGCCCGGCCGCCATCACGAGCGACCCGACCACGAGCATCCACTTGTAGCGCCCCGTGCGGGTCACGAGCTGCCCGCCCACCAGCGACGTCACGAGCATGCCGCCCATGAGGGGCAGCAGCATCAGGCCGCTGTTGGTGGCCGAGGCGCCCTGCACGTACTGCTGGAACTGCGGCAGGTAGGTCACGGCGCCGAACATCGCGAAGCCGGTGAGGAACGTGAGGACCGTGGCGGCCGTGAAGTTGGGGCGGCGGAACAGCTCCAGCGACAGGATCGGCTCGTCGACGCGGCGCTCGACCCGGGTGAACAGGACCGTGGCGACCACGGTCAGCACGCCGAGGCCGACGATCTGCCACGAGCCCCAGGCGTAGGTGCCGCCGCCCCACGAGGTGAGCAGCGTCAGGCTGGCGATCGCGACGGCCAGCAGGCCGGCCCCGAGCCAGTCGACCTCGGCGTCGCGGCGCTGCACGGGCAGCGTCATCGTGAACCGGACGACGATCAGCGCGATCACGCCCAGCGGCAGGTTGATGTAGAAGACCCAGTTCCAGCTCAGGTTGTCGGTGATGAAGCCGCCCAGCAGCGGGCCACCGATGAACGCCAGCGGCATCACCGCGGCCATGAGGCCCTGGTAGCGGCCCCGTTCCCGCGGCGGCACGAGGTCACCGATGATCGCCAGGGCGCCCACCATCAGGCCGCCGGCGCCGATGCCCTGGATGCCGCGGAAGGTGATCAGCTCGGTCATGTTCGCCGACAGACCCGACAGGGCCGAGCCGATCAGGAAGATCGCGATGGACGACATGAAGACGCCCTTGCGGCCGTAGAGGTCGCCGAGCTTGGCCCACACCGGGGTGGAGACCGCCGTGGCCATGGCGTACGCCGTGACCACCCAGGACAGGTGCTCGAGCCCGCCCAGGTCGCCGACGATGGTCGGCATCGCGGTGCCGACGATCGTGTTGTCCAGCATCGCCAGCAGCATGGCGATCATCAGACCGCTCATCACCGTGTAGATCTCGCGCCTCGTGCGTGTCACCGGTGGGATCTCCACCGCTGTCGTGGTGCTCATCCGACTCCTCGCGCATCCGGACCGGCTTGCCGGCCGGCTAGTGTTTGCTTGTCGACAGGCTAGCACTTGTCACTAGCCGGGCGTCAAGTAAGCTGGGTCTCATGACAGCAGCAGGTACCGACGAGCGGCGCACCGACACCCGGCAGCAGATCCGGGCGGTCGCGCTGGAGCTGTTCGCCGAACAGGGGTACGAGAAGACGTCGTTGCGCGAGATCGCGGAGCGGCTGGGCGTCACGAAGGCGGCGGTCTACTACCACTACCGCACGAAGGAGGAGATCCTCTCCAGCCTGCTCGACGAGCACCTGGCCGGTCTGGACGCCCTCGTCGAGTGGGCCGAGGCGCAGCCCCCGGGGCGGGAGCGGCGGCGCGCGATCCTCCAGCGCTACAGCGAGCAGCTCGCCGCGATGGCCGACGACGGCTCGCAGCTGATCCGCTTCATGCAGGAGAACCAGACCTCCATGAAGGAGCTCGGCGCGGCCGCCGGGATGCGGCTGCGGTTCGAGCGGCTGGGGGCCATGCTCGTCGACCCGGACGCGTCGGCCGCCGACCAGCTCCGCGGGCGGCTCTCGCTCATGGCGCTGCACTTCGGCACGTTCGCCCGCGACGTCCCCGGGGACCCGGGGGAGCGGCGCACCGCTGCGCTGGAGGTCGCGCTGGAGCTCGGCGGGCGCTGAAGTCCTTACGCCCCGGGGACGGGCTGCGGACGCGGCGGGTCGGAGCTGTGATCATGGGTGGGTGACGGACCTCTCCGCCCCACCCTCCCGCCGCGCACTGGTCGGCGACCTCGCCGCCGTCGCCACGGGCGCCCTGCTCGTGCTGCTCGCCTCGCTGGAGGGCTGGCGGCTCATCCGGGCGGGCCAGGACATCATCCTGGGCTTCCCGCCGGTGCTGGCCACGTGGATGCCGCACGTCGGCCCCGGCACGCCGGTCGCGCTCGTGGCGGCGGTGCTGGTGGCCACCCGCGGTCCCGGGCTGGCCGAGCGCCTGGCCTGGCGACCGCTGCTGCTCGTGTCGTGGGCCGCAGCGTTCGTCTGGACGTTCGGCCTGGCGCTCGTCGACGGGTGGCAGAAGGGAGTCGTCGAGCGGCTGACCAGCAGCCAGGAGTACCTGAACGACATCCCCAAGGTCCGCTCCGTGGCCGAGATGCTGCGGACGTTCACCGACCACATCCTCACCAACCAGCCGGACTTCTGGACCACCCACGTCGGGGCCCACCCGCCCGGCGTTTTCCTGCTGTTCATCGGGCTCGACCGGATCGGGCTCGGTGGTGGCGGGCCCGCGGGCGTCGCCGTCATGCTGGTCGGTGCGTCGGCCTGCGCCGCCGTCGCCGTGACGCTGCGAGCGCTGGGCCACGAGGCCACGGCGCGCGCGGTGCTGCCGTACGCGGTGCTGTTTCCCGGCGCCGTGTGGGTGGGCGTCTCCGCGGACGGCATGTTCGCCGCGGTGCTGGCGTGGGGGGTGGCGCTGCTGGCCGTGGGCGCGGTGGGCCGCGGCCGGCGGGCCGACGCGGCCGCCCTGGCCGGGGGCGTCCTGCTCGGCTACACGCTCTACCTGTCCTACGGCCTGGCGCTGGGGGTGTTCCTGCCTGCGGTGGTGCTGGGCGTGACCCGGCGGTGGCGGGCCGCGGCATTCGCCGTCGCCGGGGCGATGCTGGTGGTCGTCGCGTTCACCGCGTCGGGGTTCTGGTGGATCACGGGTTACGAGGACGTCAGGGTCATCTACGCGCAGAGCGCCGCCAAGAACCGCCCGTACTCCTACTTCGTGTGGGCCGACCTCGCCGCGCTCGTGCTGGCCACGGGCCCGGCGGTGCTGGCCGGCCTGCGGCGGCTCGTGGCGTCGCCGAAGGCCCTGCCGCTGGGCGCCGCCCTGCTCGTCGCGGCCGGCGCGGCGGGGGTGCTCGTCGCCGACCTCTCCGGCATGAGCAAGGCCGAGGTCGAGCGCATCTGGCTGCCGTTCGGCGTGTGGCTGGTGGTGACGTGCGCGCTGCTGCCGAGGCGGTACGCGCCGTACTGGCTGCTGGCCCAGGCGGCGCTGGCCCTGGCGGTGAACCACCTGCTGTTCACGGTGTGGTGACCCGGCCCGGGTTGTCGGCGGCCACGCGGGCGGCCGCGGCCGCCCGGCGGACCGCCACCGCGTAGAGCACGGCCGACACCAGCACGAACACGCCGGTGATCCCCAGCCAGCGGGGCAGGTAGACGTCCGTGGTCAGGCCCGTCGCCGCGAAGAACGTGCCCGGCGCGTCGTTGGAGATCAGCGGCCACCACACCAGCAGGAGCAGCAGCGACAGGCCCACGGGCACGCGCAGGTAGTTGATCCACGGCACCCCGGCCACGTGCGGCAGCGGCCGGGCCCGGCGGAAGAGCCGGAAGTGGGCCGCGGAGTCGGCGATCGCGTAGAGCGGGTACAGCACCAGGTCGTGGCCCAGCGCGGCACCGACGAACCAGACGAGCATCTTCGGCCAGACGGCGCTCTCCAGCGGCACGCGGCCGGCCGCGTACCCGGCCAGCGCGAGCGTGATGATCTGGGCGAACAGGTGCAGGGGGTTGTCACCGTAGAGCTTGCGGAACATCAGGCGCCTCCGTCGATCACGGTGATCCGCTTGACCCACTTCGTGCAGTGCACGCCCGGCGCGGCCGGAATGATCGTCCGGGCGGGGAAGCCGTGGTCGGGCGAGATGTCCTCGCCCTCCACCTTCAGGGCCAGCAGCGACTGCTCGGCCTGGCTCTGGTCGACGCTCAGGCTCACCGCGCCGAACCCGCCCCCGTTCTGCATCGACTCGACGAACAGCCGGTCGGTGGGCCGTCCGCCGGCCCGGGCGACCAGGTCGGCGAGCCGCACCCCGGTCCAGGTCTTCCCGATCGACCAGCCCTCGACGCACGCGATCGGGAGGTAGTGGGTGTGCTGCGCCAGCGCGAGCAGGTCCTCGCGGGACAGCCGGGTGGTACCGGCCGGTCCGACGAGCTCCAGGCGCCAGGCCGCGCCCGTCATCGCCGGGGTGACACCGGCCGTCGCGGCCGTCTTGTTCACGGGGAAGTCGTTGGCCCCGACCCCGTTGCCGCGGTCGTGCGGGCCGAACAGCGTGAGGCGGCGCAGCGGGTCGTCGAGGACCGAGCCGATGTAGGTGCCCAGCAGCACGAGCGACGACAGCCCGACGAACCCGAGGACGCCCCGCCGCGAGGCGGTCGGGGGAGCCGGCGCGGTGGCCACGAGCTCGCTCTCCACCGGCTCGGGCCGCGTGTCGGCGACCGACGTCCGGCGGAACGACTGGCCGGGTCCGCGCCGCAGCGACCGCACCATCACCGGGAACTTCACCAGCACGTGCCCGACGAACCCGCCGATGAACACCCACGCCCCGTAGAAGTGCGCGGTGTAGAAGAAGAACGGGAACAGGTAGTCGAGCTGGGAGTTCAGCAGGCCCGTCACGAACTCGAACAGCAGGCCGCCCACCAGCATGAGCAGGGTGAGCCGCTCCAGCGAGTGCGCGATCGACCTCACCGGCGGCCACTCGAAGAGCTTCGGGATCACCGACCACAGCTTGGCCAGCACGAGCGGCACGAGCGCGATCCCGAGGGCGACGTGGGTGCCCTGGGTGACGCGGTAGAGCCAGGAGGGGCCGGTCGGCCAGTCGAACAGGTAGAAGCCCAGCAGGCCGTGGGCCGGCGTGGCGTCGTTGCCCGGCAGCAGCGGGTCGTACGCGGCGTAGGAGAGCAGCCCGGTCACGATCATGACCGTCAGGCCCGCGAGCAGCACCGACCCGAGCACGGCCGTGAGCCACGGACCGCGCACGGGGCTGCGCCAGAACCGCCGCCGGAACGGCCCGGGGGGCGGGTGCCCGTCCACCCACTGCAGAACCTCGTTGACCATGCGGCCATCACAGCGGGTCGCGCGCTCCGGCGCCTCCTCGAAACCTGGTTCGTAAGGATGACGCACCGACTCGTAATCTCCCGCCGCCGTGGTGTGTACGGTCAGTTCTGACCGTTTCTGCTGGGGAGAGCGCAACGTGGACATCACCGACGGCGTGCTCGGCGTCGCAGGGCGGTGTGGTGGGCACGACCCTGCCCATCGCCCGCGACCTCGCGAGCATGTTCATCAGCCTGGAGACGATCGCGCCGGGCCTGGTCGACACCCCGCTGCCGGCCGGCGCCCCGGGGACGTGGAGACGGCGCTGGGCAGGCAGGTGCCGCATCCCGCCCGGCTGGGGAACCCGGACGAGTTCGGGGCCAGAGGGTTGCCCGTCAGATCGTCTCGGTGGCGGCTTCCATGTAGCTGGTGCCCGATCCGCTGCAGCGCGACGGTGACACGACGGTGCCCGTGGCCTCGAAGCGGTTGTGGTCGCGCAGCAGTCCCTCGGCGGTGACGTGCTTGAGCTGCTGGCAGCCCCCGCACGTGCCGTACGAGGGATGGGCGCGGGCGTCGGCGTCGTCGGTCACATGCGTGTCTTCCTCTGGAAGGGGCGGCGACTGTGCCGGGGAGAGGAACGCTAGACCGTCGGGGCTCGCCCGGGAGCGGGACCCCGACGGTCGGCACATGACCTGGGTGTGCTCGGGCAGCAGCCGATCAGTGGTTCCGGTGGTACGCCTCGAGGACATTCGACGGGATGCGGCCCCGTTCCGAGATCTTCATCCCCTGCTGCTGGGCCCATTCCCGAATGGCCTGGTTCTGCTCGCGGTCGGTGCTCGGGCGCGACGCGGCGGCGCTGCCGCCGGAGCTGCGACGGCCACCGGTACGGCGGGCCGCGGAAACGAAGGGGCTGAGCGCGTCGCGCAATCTCGCGACATTGGCGGCGGACAGATCGATCTCGTACGAGCGGCCGTCCACGGCGAACTCGATCTGCTCGTCGGCCTCGCTGCCGTCCAGATCGTCGACCAGCGTGACGGTCGTCTGCTTTGCCACGTGCAGATCCTTTCTCGAAGATGATCCGGGTAGGCCGAAGATCCCGTGGTGTGTTCGGGGCCCGTCCGGTTCCGCAGGTGCGGGGGGAAGTGCTGAGAGGTGATTGTGTGATTGCGATACTAATGGACGGCCATGTGCATTGTCGATCGGGTCGGATCTGCCGTGTGTCGCCGGAATACGGTGTCGGATCCGCGTGAACCGACGCCTCACGCGATGGGACTCCACCAATCCCGCACGTCGGGGGGCGACAGCAGGTCGGTGCGGCCGCCGGGCAGCGGCAGCACCAGCGGCACCCCGGCCTGCGCGGCGGCCGCACGCAGTCGCTGCACGGGCTCGGCCCACCGGTGGAACCCCAGGTCGAACGTGGCCCAGTGCACGGGTATCAGAGCTCTACCGCGCAGATCCCGGTGGGCCTCCACGGCCTGTTCGGGCGTCATGTGGATGTCGGGCCACCGGTCGGAGTAGGCCCCGATCGGCACCATCGTCACGTCGAACGGTCCGAGCCGCCGTCCGATCTGTGCGAACGCGCTCGTGTATCCGGTGTCACCCCCGAAGAACGCGCGGTGCGACGGACCGATCACGGCCCATGACGACCATTGCGTGGTGTTGCGGGTCAGCCCCCGGCCGGAGAAGTGCCGGGCCTCGGTGCAGACGATCGTCAGATCCCCGATCTGCACGGAACCGTCCCAGTCGCGTTCGATGATCCGCCGTTCCGGTACGCCCCATCGGCGCAGGTGGGCGCCCACGCCGATCGGGACCACGAACGGCGCGGCCGACCATTTCACGAGCTCGTGGACGGTCGGCAGATCGAGATGGTCGTAATGGTCGTGGGAGATCAGGACGGCGTCCACCGCGGGCAGCTGCGTGATCGGCACGGGCACCGGGTGCAGGCGCCGGGGCCCGAGCAACCGCGACCGCGGGTGAGGGCGGCCCGCAGCAGGGCGGGCCCGCTGCCCGGTCGGATCACGACGCCGGGCTCGGTGTTGTGGAACACGCCGTCCGGCGCGTGCGGTGACGTTCCGGCGACGGCCCCGAGCCGGGCCCGGCGGGCGCCCATCGCGTGTGGGACCCCGTGCGCGGCACGGGCGAGCAGAACCAGCGTGGCTGCGCCGAGCAGTCTGCCGAGCAGTCGGAGGATCACCGGATCACCCTAAGGTCGGGTCATGACGATCACGACGGAGCGGTTCGGGCGGGTGCTGGTGGTGCGCATGGAGCGCCCGGCGCGGCGCAACGCGATCGACCCGGCCATGACGGCCGGCCTGGACGCCGCGCTCAACGAGCTCGAGGACGACCCGGACCTGTGGGCCGGGGTGCTGGCGGGCACCCCCGAGGCGTTCTCCGCGGGCACCGACCTCGTCGCGGGACCGGGGGAGCCGACGGCGCGGGGCGGCAACTACGGCGTCGTGCGCCGCGACCGGGGCACCCCGCTGGTCGCCGCGGTCGAGGGCCCGGCCTACGGCGGCGGGTTCGAGATCGTGCTGGCGTGCGACATGGTGGTGGCCTCGCGCTCGGCGCGCTTCGCCCTGCCGGAGACGGCGCGGGGGCTCGTCGCGAACTGCGGTGCGCTGTTCCGGGGGCCGCGGGCCCTGCCGCGCAACGTCGCGCACGAGATGCTCCTGACCGGTGCGCCCCTCGACGCCGAACGTGCCTGGTCGCTCGGGCTGGTGAACCGGCTCGTCGAGGCGGGGGAGGCGGAGGCGGCCGCGCTGGAGCTGGCGCAACGGGTGTGCGCGAACGCCCCCGTGGCGCAGCGGGCGTCGCTGCGCGCCGTGGCGGCGGTGTTCGCCGAGCAGGACGAGCGCGGGTGGGCGGCCACCGACACCGCCCACGCCGCGATCGCCGGCTCCGCGGACATGGCCGAGGGGATCGCGGCGTTCCGGGACAAGCGCGATCCCCGCTGGGTCAACCGCTGACGCGTTCGGCCGAGCGGATGCGCAGGCTGGCCAGCAGCCCCAGCACGAGCGCGCCCGCCGCCACCAGCGCGGACGTGGCGGTGGCCCCGCTCAGCGCCTGGCGCGCCACCCCGGCCGCGCCGGCCGTGGCGGGGTCCGCCGCCAGCGGCCCGATCACCGCGCCGGCGCTGTTCGTCACCGCGGCCGCCAGCCCGTCGACGGCCGGGGCGGGCAGCCCCGCGGCCGTCAGCCCGCTGCGCGTCTGCGCGGCCAGCCCCGTGAACAGCACGGTGCCGAGCACCGCGATGCCGAGCGCCGACCCGATCTGCCGGGCCGTGCTCTGGACCCCCGACGCGGTGCCGCTGAGCTCCACCGGCACGTCGGCGAGCACGACGTTGGTGATCTGGGCCGTCGCGAGGCCGACGCCGACGCCGTACACGGCGAGCAGCGGCACGAGCGTCCACGCCGACGTGGTGGGGGAGACGGTGAGTCCCAGCCCGCCGACGCCGACGATCTCCAGGACCAGACCGAGGCGCACCATCTGCAGCGGCCCGATCCGTTCGCTGAGCACGGCCCCCGCACCGCTCGCGGCGAAGCTGCCGACGGCCAGTGCGAGCAGCAGCAGGCCCGTCTCGAACGCGTCGTAGCCCAGCGCGTTCTGCAGCCACAGCGGCAGCGCGAAGAGGATGCCGAACTCGCCGAGGCTGATGATCGCCGAGGCGACGTTGCCGTTGCGGAACGACGGGATCGTGAACAGGTCGAGATCGACGAGGCCGGGACGACCGGCGCGACGCCGGGCGAGCGCGTGGGCCCCGAAGCCGGTCAGCGCCAGCGCCGCCACCGCGAACGCGACGGGCACCGGCGAGAGGCCGAGCAGTGACACCTCGCCGAGCGGCGACCACCAGCCGTAGGACCGGCCCTCGATCAGCCCGAACGCGAGCCCGCCGAAACCGATGATCGACAGCAGGGCACCCAGTGGGTCGAGGTCCACCGGCCCGGACGCGCGCGGCGTGGGGGCCACGAACAGCAGCACCCCCGCGACGATCAGCACGCCGATCGGCACGTTGATCCCGAACGACCAGCGCCAGGAGAACTCGGTGGTCAGCCAGCCCCCGAGCAGCGGGCCCAGCGCGGCCGCGCCGCCGATCGTCGAGCCCCAGATCGCGAACGCCTGGCCGCGCTCCTTGCCGCGGAACGTCGAGTTGATCAGCGACAGCGACGTCGGCAGGATCACCGAGCCGCCGAGGCCCTGCAGGAACCGGCTCGCCACCAGCATGTTCCCGTCGGGGGCCAGTGCGGCGAGCACGCTGGCCGCCACGAACACGACCGTCCCGGCCAGGAACACCCGGCGCCGGCCGAACGCGTCCGCGAGCCGCCCGGCCACGAGCAGCAGGGCCGCGAACACCACCGCGTAGGACTCCTGCACCCACTGGGCCTGGCTCGAGCTGATGCCCAGGTCCTTGATCACCGCCGGGATCGCGACGTTGACGATCGTGGTGTCCACGATGATCAGGGCCACGCCGAGACTGATCGCGACCAGCCCCCACCATCGCCGGCTGCCGTCCATGATTACTCCTCGATCGCCAATTATCTCGATGGTCGAGAATACGGGTGAGGTGGAGTAGTCTGCAACCGTGGAGGGGAACGGGGTACGCGACGAGCTGGTTCGGCTCCTGCAGGACTACGCGGTCGAGGCAGAGCGGCTCGGCCAGGTCTTCGCCGAGCGCAACGGCATGCACCCCACCGACCTCCACGCGCTGCTGGCCGTCATGCAGGCCGACGCCGACGGCACCCCGCTCACCCCGGGCCGGCTCGGCGATCACCTGGGCCTGTCCTCCGGTGCCACCACGGCCGTCATCGACCGGCTGGAACGCGCCTCCCACGTGCACCGCAGCCGCGACGGCCGCGACCGCCGCCGCGTCACGCTGCACCACGGTCAGGCCGCCGCGGCCGTGGGCGGGGCGTTCTTCGGCCCGCTCGGCACGCGCATGGACGCGATGCTCGCCGGCTACACCCCCGACGAGCTGGCCGCGGTGAGCCGGTTCCTCGGCGAGATGAACGTGCTGATGACCGAGCACCGCGCGGCCGTCACCGGCGACGCAGCACCCTCCTGAGCCGGCCCGGCCGGTGCTCGACCGGCACCGGTGGTGCCTCGTGCTCGTCGGGCGGCAGGGCCACCTCGATCTCCCCGCCCAGGTGGAAGCCCGGGGCGAGGTCCAGCCCGTCGCCGCTCCAGAAGCGACCGGGGTCGTACCAGCTGGGCGCGTGGTGCCCGGGCAGCAGCCCCATGTCCTCGTAGGTCACGGCCACGACCTCCGCGCAGTAGGCCGTCTCCAGCCCGGCGTCCGGTGTGGGTGTGCGGCGGGCGAGGGACGGCAGGCGCCCGCGGAACCAGCGTGCCGCGAGCGACGCCGTCGACGGGAACGGGGTGCCGTCGAGTCGCGCGACCGTGCGGAGCAGCGCGTCCTCGTGCTCCCGGGTCAGCTCGCCGTCCAGCTGGCGCACCCACCCCCGCTGCCCGTAGCGGCGCCCCCACTGCAGCACGGCGTCGCGCAGGTCGTGCAGCTGCACACCGCGCTGGTGGGAGCCGGTCCACATGTCGGGCAGCGAGCGGCCGAGCTCGGCGTGCCACATGAGCGGGGGCAGGTCGTCGATCACCACGGCCATGCCGACGTGGTTGACCGGCGCGTTGGTCAGGCCGCGGATGGCACGGTCGGCGCCGCTGCTGCCGCGGAAGACCCAGATGTCGCCGGTGCGGGCGAGCTCCACGGCCCGGTCGAGAGTGATCACGCTTCCGGGCACGGCGGTAGGTTAGCGGCATGAAGTGGTGGAAGCTGGTCGGACTGGCCGGGCTCGCAGGGGTCGTCGCCACCGGTGCGGTCACGGTGCGGGCGGAGCGCCAGCGCCGCGCCTACACGCCGGAGGAGATCCGCAGCCGCCTGCACGAGCGGGTGGAGCAGGCCCGGGAGGCCGCCGCCGAGTCATGATCAGGCGTTGGGCGCGTTATCGGCCGGATCTGGCCGATCGTGCGCCGAACCGCTGATCATGACGACGTGGCGAGGGCGGCCCGGATCTCCCCGAGCACGTAGTCGGGTCGGGTGGTCAGGTCGTGCCAGGTGAACCGGAGCAGGTCCCACTTCGCCCTGACCAGGGCATTCCCCTTGTGCCGGTCGGCCCGGAACCTCTCGACGTCCATGTGCCACGCCCACCCGTCGACCTCGACGGCGACCTTCGCCGCCGGGAAGGCGAAGTCGATCTCCCAGCGGCCGAAGGGCAGACCGTGCTGCCAGCCGGTGATGCCGGCACCACGCAGCAGAGTGATCATCAGTCGCTCGGCGGCGGAGTCCGCCCGGTCGGCCGCGGCGACGCAGGTTCCCGACCCTCGCGAACCCCCGCGCCCCCATGTTGCGGCAGTAACAGTGGTACACGGCGTCGAACTCCACGTGCTTCTGCAGCGCGCGGTCGAGGAACACCGACCCCTCCGGCACGACGACCGCCGACTCCAGGGCGGTGAGCGGACGGCCGGTGACCCGGATGCCCCGGACGCGGGAGAGGTCCACGGGGGACAGGTCGCGGCGGCGCACCTCGACACCGCCGACGGGGCGGAGCCCGACCCTGCGCGGCACGGTCACCGGCACCAGGTCCGGGGCGGTGTCGAGCATGCCGAGCCAGAACGCCGCACCGGGCCCCGACACCGCGCCTCGATCGCCCACCCAGAGGCCGGCGGCCCGTACCCGGGTGGAGTCGGTCAGCGGGTGACCCCCGGCCAGGAAGATCCGCGGCGCGAGCCGGGACCATCCGTCGACCTCGACCCGACGACGCAGCGTCCGCTCCGACATCCCGTGTCGCACGGCCTGGGCCGAGGTGATCAGCCCGTCCTGCCGGGCGAGCAGGTCGAGGATCGCGACGTCCGAGGTCATGTCCGGAGGATGCCGAACCACCCCTGCTGGCCGTGGCCGTTTCGCCGAACTCGCACACCTTGATCAGCAGCTGGGCGTCTTATCGGCCAGATTTGGCCGATTCTGCGCCGAGACGCTGATCATGCTCGCCGTAGGCGGCCCGCTTCGGCTCCGTCGGCTTCGAGGAGGACCAGTACCTCGCCGTCGAACCGCGCCCGGGTGGCGTTCGCGAACCACAGGGGCACCGGCACCATGTCCGGCCCGGCCATCCGCGTCGACGGGCCGAGCGTGACCTCCAGCGCCCCGTCCGGGCCCGACGACCACGTCCCGCGGGTGCCGTTGGCCCCGTCCGAGCCGGTCTAGGTGCCGTCCGCGGCGAGCTCGACGAACGGGGGCTTCAGCGCCCCGCTGCCCGCGCCGTCCGCCGGGATCCACCGTCCCACGAGTGCGTCCACGGCTCCGACCCTGACGGGGATCGTGTTCCAGCCGCCCGACCTCGCTGCCGTCGGCGTCGAGCCGGACGAGCATCTCGCCGTCGAGGCCGGCGCGCGAGGACCGGCCGGGCCACCAGGTGGTCGTGATCTGGTC
Source organism: Pseudonocardia sp. 73-21 (assembly GCF_001899645.1). Lineage (GTDB taxonomy): Bacteria > Actinomycetota > Actinomycetes > Mycobacteriales > Pseudonocardiaceae > Pseudonocardia. The sequence goes on from NZ_MKVV01000091.1 coordinate 239,212, forward strand.
CTGGCAGCCGATCTGCGTGGTCTCGCCACCCGTGCCCACGAACGCGCTGTCGGTGCCGCAGAGCCAGCCTGACGGGAAGGGGCGCCGGCTCGAGCGGGGCAGGCCCCTGCTTCGCGAGGCGGGTCAGCCGCGCGGTGAGCTTCCCGCGCGCATCACGGAGAACCGCGCGGCTGCCGTGGCCCTCGACCCGGACCGCTGCGGCCATCCACTCCGGCGTCGTCCCCGGCCCCTCGCCGGGCAGCGGCGTCGAGTACTCGTTGACCTCGGCGACGAACTGCCCCTCGGCGGCCCAGCCAGCCCCCGGCGAGGTAACCGCGACCCCGTCCCCCGCAGGGAGAAGCTGCGCGGATCGAAGGAGCGTCCGAACGTCAGGACGTGGTCGCGGACCGCCCGGTCCCCGAGCAGATCGCCGGCGCCCACTACAGGTTCGCGGTGGCCGCCTCCAGGTACCCCGCGAACTTCTCGTGCGCGGCGGCGGTGCGGGTGGGCACGTGCTCCGTCGGGACCTCGCGGGCCTCGTAGCCGCGCAGGATGCGCCGGGCCACGGTGGCCTTGTGCACCTCGTCCGGGCCGTCGTAGATGCGGGCCGCGCGGGCGGCGCGATACATCTCCTCCAGCGGCAGGTCGCCGGAGAAGCCCAGCGAGCCGTGCACCTGGATGGCCCGGTCGATCACGTCGTGCAGGACCTTCGCGCCCCAGTACTTGATCATCGCGATCTCGACCCGCGAGTTGGACGCACCGACCTGGTCCATCGTCCACGCCGCGTGCAGGGTGAGCAGGCGGGCGGCCTGCATCTCGGCGGCCGAGAGCGCCACCATGTCCTGGATCATCTGCTTGTCGGCCAGCACGGAGCCGTGGGTGTAGCGGCTGACGGCCCGCTCGCAGAGCATGTCGAACGCGCGGCGGCTCTGCCCCAGCCAGCGCATGGCGTGGTGGATGCGGCCGGGGCCCAGGCGCTGCTGGGCCAGCCGGAAGCCGTCACCGGGGTTGCCGACGAGGTTCTCCTTCGGCACCCGCACGTCGGTGTAGAGGATCTCCGCGTGGCCGCCGTAGAGCTGTCCGCCGACGGTGGGGTGGTCCAGCACGGGGATGTCGCGGACGATGTCCACGCCCGGCGTGTCCACCGGCACGATGATCATCGAGCTGCCCTGGTACGCCGAGACGTCGGGGTCGGTGACCGCCATGACGATGAGGAAGTCGGCGTGCGAGGCGTTGGAGCTGAACCACTTGTGGCCGTTGATCACGTAGTCGTCGCCGTCGAGCACGGCGCGGGTGGACAGCAGCGTGGGATCGGCGCCGGCGCCCGGCTCCGTCATCGAGAAGCAGCTGCGGATCTCCCCGCGCAGCAGCGGGAACATCCACCGCTCCTTCTGCTCCGGCGAGCCGCCGATGGCCAGCAGCTCCGCGTTGCCGGAGTCGGGGGCCTGGTTGCCGAAGATGCCCGGCGCGTAGCGGCACTGGCCGAGGATCTCGTGCATCAGCCCCAGCTTGACCTGCCCGAACCCGCCGCCGCCCAGCTCCGGCGGCAGGTGCGCGGCCCACAGGCCCTGTTCCTTGACCTGCTCCTTCAGTGGCGCGGTGATCCGCGTGTAGGTTTCGCGGTCGACGTCGAGCGTCTCCAGCGGGATGATCTCGTCACGGACGAACTGCCGCATCCATGCGAGCTTGGTCTCGAACTCGGGTTCGGTTGAGAAGTCCCACGCCATGCCTGCACGGTGCCACGACGGGCGGCGGCGATCCAGTGGGGAGATGCTGACCGACGTGGACCACTTCTTCGAGCCCCTGACGCCGGTCTCCTACCTCGACCGGGCCGCCGCCGCGCACGGTGACCGCACCGCCGTCGTCGACGGGGAGCAGCGCTTCACCTACGCCGAGTTGCACGACCGCTGCCGACGCCTGGCCGGGGCGCTGGCCCCGCTCGCGCAGGGGCGGCCGGTGGCGGTGCTCGCCCCGAACACCCACGTGCTGCTGGAGGCCAACTTCGGGGTGCCGTGGGCGGGCGTGCCGCTGGTGGCGGTGAACACCCGGCTCTCCGCCGGCGAGGTGGCTTACATCCTCGAGCACGCGAACGTGTCCGTGCTGGTCCACGACCCGGTCTTCGACGAGCTGGTGGACGCCGCGTTCGCCACCATGGAGCACCCGCCGACGCGCATCCGGTCCGGCGACGAGTACGAGACGCTCATCGCCGACGCCCCGCCGCTGGCGATCACCCCCGACGACGAGCGTGCCCTGCTGTCGATCAACTACACCTCCGGCACGACCGGGCGGCCCAAGGGCGTGATGTACCACCACCGCGGCGCCTACCTGCAGGCCCTGGCCATGGTCGGGCACACCGGACTGTCACCCAGCGCGGTGCACCTGTGGACGCTGCCGATGTTCCACTGCAACGGCTGGTGCTTCCCGTGGGCGGTCACCGCCGCGGCCGCCACGCACGTGTGCCTGCCGAAGGTGGATCCCACCGAGGTGTGGCGGCTGATCCGCGAGGAGGGCGTCACGCATCTCAACGGCGCGCCGACGGTGCTGTCGATGCTCGCGTATGCGCCCGAGGCCGGCCCGGTGTCGCCGACGGTCCGGGTCGCGACGGGCGGGGCGCCGCCGTCACCGGCGATCCTGCGCCGGATGGACGAGCTGGGCTTCGACGTCACGCATCTCTACGGGCTGACCGAGACGTTCGGCCCGGTGATGATCTGCGACTGGCGCCCCGAGTGGAACGACCTGGACGCGGGGGAGCAGGCCCGGCTGAAGGCCCGGCAGGGCGTCGGGAACATGATCTCGTGCCGGGCCCGGGTGATCGCCTCCGACGGCACCGACGTGCCCGCCGACGGCACGTCCGTCGGCGAGATCGCGTTCCGGGGCAACAACGTGATGCTCGGCTACCTCGACGATCCGGAGGCCACGGCCGCGGCCGTCCCCGATGGCTGGTTCCGCACCGGCGACCTCGGGGTGATCCACGAGGACGGCTACGTCGAGCTGAAGGACCGCAGCAAGGACGTGATCATCAGCGGCGGCGAGAACATCGCGTCGGTCGAGGTGGAGCAGGTGATCGCCGACCACCCCGCCGTGCTGGAGGCCGCCGTCATCGCGGTGCCCGACGAGAAGTGGGGTGAGGTCGTGGCGGCCTTCGTCACGCTGCACGAGGGTGCGACCGCCACCGAGGAGGAGATCATCGAGCACGTGCGCGGGCGGCTGGCGCGGTTCAAGGCGCCCAAGACCGTGACGTTCGGCGAGCTGCCCAAGACGTCCACCGGCAAGATCCAGAAGTTCGTGCTGCGCCAGAAGTCGGGGGAGGGGTCAGAGCGCTGACATCTTCTGCCAGTCGGCCCAGGAGATCGCCCAGTCGTAGATGTCGCCGTCGGCGGCCGAGAGCGGGACGGTGGTGCCGGTGATCTCCACCGGGTCGCCGAACATCGCCGTGTCGTAGTAGGCCTTGCCGTTGTTGGTGGACAGGTTGATGCAGCCGTGGGTGACGTTGCGCTTGCCCTGCACGCCGTTGGTGGCCGGATTGGCGTGGATGAACTCGCCGTTGTTGGAGATGCGCACCGCCCAGTGCTCGGGCACGTCCGTGTAGCCGTAGGCCTGGTTGGTCATGAGCACGGTCTCCGCCTTGCCCATCACGACGTGGGTGCCGCTGTGGGTGACGCGGCCGGGGTCGCTCTCCAGCCCGTAGCTGGCAGGCAGGTCGAGGATGGTGGCGCCGTCCCGGATCACCTGGATGCGGTGGGTGCGGGCGTCGGCCTTGACGATCTGCGAGCGCCCGATCGTGAACGACGTGGTGAGGTCCGAGGCGCCGTAGCCGGCCTTGCCGAGGTCGACGCCGTAGAGGTACGCGGCGACGCCGACCTTCGTGCCCGCGGGCCAGTAGGTCTGTGGCCGGTAGTGCACGCGCGACCCCTGGGAGTCGTCGGGCAACCAGGCCCACGAGCCCGTCACCGGCGTGGACGTGGTGATGCTCAGCGCCCGCTGGGCGGCGGCGCGGTTGGCCTCGGGGATGGTGCGGTTGAACTGGATCTCGATGGGCGCGGCCACGCCGACCACGGCGTCGTCGCCGATGTTGGTGGACGCACGGACCAGGCGGCCCGGGTCGGCGGTGGTGAACTTCCCGGCGACGGGTGCGGTGCCACCGGCACCCTTCGCCGTGCCGGTGAAGGTGTAGTCGGTGTCGTAGGCGGGCGGGGCGGTGGCCTTCCAGGTCAGGCCGTCGGGGGAGACGGTTCCGGGGATCAGCGTGCCGTCGTCGGCCGCCAAGGCGACGCCGCTGAGGGTGCCGCCGGTGGACGTGATCGTGATGGGGTCGGCGGGGGCGACGTCGGTGGCCCCGTCGGCGGGCACGATCTTCACGGTCGGCGCCACGGGCGGGGCGACCACCGCGGGTGGGGGCGGGGTGGCGGCCGCGGTGGGGACGGTGCAGCCGGTGAGGGCCACCGCGACGACGGCGAGCGCTCCGAGCAACGTGCCGTGCGATGCGGACCAGCGCATGGGTGAACCCCCGATGTCGAAACCCCAGGCGCCACTACAGCAACACCGGACCCGGACGTCAATCGTATCCGCAGGCCGGTCGTCGACCCAAGCCGGACAGTAAGGCCGATCAGGTCTGCAGCGGCAGGAGCTCCTGGGTGAAACGGTCGAGGAACCCGCGCCAGGAGGGCACCGGTACGGCCGGACGGAGCACGAACTTCGACAGCCCGACGTCCACGAACCGACGGACCTGCTCGCGGGCGGCCGTCCAGCCGTCGGCGACCAGCAGCCGGGCGTCGAGATCGGGGCGGCGGCGGCCCAGCGCGGCGAACGCGGCGTCGCGGGTGGCGCCGTCGGTCTCCTCGGGAACCACCGCGATGTTCGTGCCGTAGTGGTCGTCCTCGATCTCCCGGCCCGCCTCCGCGGCGGCGGCCTCGATGCCCCGGCGGCACTCCGCCGCCTCGTCGGGGGTGAGGAAGCTGCCGAGCCAGCCGTCGGCGAGCCGTCCGATGCGGCGCAGCCCGGCGGGGGCCTGCCCGCCGAGCCACAGGTCCAGCGGCCTGGGGGGCAGCGGGCCGACCGAGGCGTCGTCGAGGTGGAAGAACCGGCCGTGGTGGGTGACGCTCGGCTCGGCGAGCAGCCGCCGGACCACCTCGAGCGTCTCGTCGAAGACGGCGGCGCGCTCACCGTCGGGAACGGGGAACAGGCCGCGCTCCCCGCGGGTGGCGGGCCGGAGCCCGAACGTCGGCAGGATCCGCTTGGGCGCGAGCGCCACCAGCGAGGCCAGCTGGGCGGCGACGAGCATCGGGTTGCGGCCCGGCAGGATGAGCACGCCGGTGCCGAGCTTGAGCTTCGTGGTACGGCCGGCGGCGAACGCGAGCCCGATCAGGGGGTCGATGCCGGGGCCGGAGGGCTGGTCGGCCAGCCAGATCGAGTCGGCGCCCACCGCCTCGCAGGCGTCGACCAGATCGGCGAGTTCGGGCCCCGGCGCCGCGGCGCCGTCGGTCGAACCCAGGGAGATGGAACCCAGCCCGATGCGGACCTTGGGGGCGTTCACCGGTGCCCGTCGCGGCGGGTGCGGTTGCGGTGCGATGTGCTGATGCTGGACACGCCGTCGACGGTAGCCGCCCGGCGCGCGGTCGTCAGCGCTCGACGGGCTGGGGTTCGGCCGGCCGGTGTTCGGCGGCCTGGGGCTCCACCGGTGCGGGGGGCACGTCCGGGGCGACGCCGGCGGTGGCCGGTGCGGTGGCCGGTGCCGCTGCCTGCGGCTCGGTGGTGACGACGGCCTCGGGCGTCACGGCGGCGGACGAGGGGGCCGGGGTGTCCGCGGGCTTCGGGGCGTCGCCGTTCAACTCCGCCTTCAGGATCCGTGCGGAGCGGCCCAGGCTGCGGGCGGCGTCGGGCAGCCGCTTGGCGCCGAACAGGACGACGAAGATGACGATCACGATCGCCCAGTGCCACGGGCTCAGTTCACCCATTGTCCGTTCCCCTTTCGACTGCTCTCTCGGGCTCCAGTGTGAAGGGTTCGACGCATTCGCCGCACGGTGGGGCAGCAGTGCGTGAATCGTCCGGAATGCGTTCCGGGAATCGGTTGTTCGTCCGTTTCAGCCCACCGGGCGGCGGCCCCGCAGTGCGCGCACGAGCAGGCCGATGCCGACGATGAGCGCCACCACGCCGATGATCAACCACACGCGCGAGCCGGTCATGAAGCTGCCGCCCACCACGCCGGCGCCCTGCAGCGTCCAGAGCGCACCGATGAGGGCCAGCAGGACGCCGACCACGATCCCTGCCCAGCGAGTCATGGTGCGATCATGCCCCACCACCGCCATCTTCGACACCCGGTAGAATATCGCGGTGCGCCGTCGGGCAGAGTGGGGGCCGTGACTCCAGCTCTCGTGGCCCGGGCGTTCCGGGTGATCGCCGTCACCGAGGCCTGCTCCTGGGCATGCCTGCTCGTCGGGATGGTCGTCAAGTGGGTCCTGCGGATCAGCGAGATCGGGGTGCAGGTGTTCGGACCGATCCACGGCGGCCTGTTCGTCGCCTACGTGGTGATCACCCTGCTCGCGGCGCGCACGTTCCGGTGGAACCTCGTGACCACGCTGGTGGCGCTGGCGTCGAGCATCCCGCCGCTGGCCACGCTGTGGTTCGAACGCCGTGCCCGCCGCACGGGCCTGCTGGATCAGCCCTCGCCCGCCAGGGCCTGGTAGGCGGGGCGCAGCAGGTCGGTGAGCGCGAGACCGCGGATCCCGATCGGGAACTCCGGCACCTGGTCGAGCAGCGCGTCCGACGGGGTGAGCGGCACCGACGCCCGCGTGCTGGCCGCATCGGCGAGCCCGGGGCCGGTGACGAAGAAGCCGCCCAGCGCCTCCGCGAGCGGCACCACGCCGTCGGCCGGACCGCCCGGCCCGGCGGCCGCGCGGCGGGCGCGCAGGTCGTCGAGCAGCGTCTCGCGGTCGCGCCCGCGCAGCGCGAGCATCGCGAACGGGTCGGCGTCGAACTGCTCGGCCAGCACGTAGCAGACGGCCGCGAGGTGCTTGCACGGAACGGCCTGGTCGGGGCAGCTGCAGTCCAGGGCGAGATCCCGCGCCGACGCGGGGAACAGCGACAGCCCGACGGCCGTGAACACCGCCTCGATCTCGCGCGGCATCTCCCCGGCCAGCAGCGCGGCCGTGTGCGAGGCGTCGGCCACCAGCGCGTCGGCCACGAGCGCCCACTCGGCCTTGCCGAACGTCGGCACCCCTACGCGCACCGCGTACGGCTTGGGGCGGCTGCCCTGCACCTGCGCGACAGCGCCGCCCGCGGCCACGTCGAGGGAGACGATCTGGCCGGCGCGGGCGTAGGTGCGGCCCCGCGCCATCCGCCCGCCGACGCCGATGGCCTCCAGCACCGCCAGGAACCGCTTGGACCACCAGGTGCGCGCCACCGAGCCGCGGGTGCTGTTGATCTGGATGCCGCCCTCGACCTTGCGCGGCGTGGTGCGTTCGGCGTCCAGCCACCACGGATCAGTCATCCTCCACCGCCCCCGAATCGAGCGCGAACATGTCGCGCAGGGTGTCGGTGGACAGTTCGGTCAACCAGTTCTCGCCCTCACCCACGACCATTCCGGACAACGCCTTCTTCTTCGTGATCATGGCGTCGATGCGTTCCTCGACGGTGCCCGGGCACACGAACTTGCGCACCTGCACGTTGCGGCGCTGTCCGATGCGGAACGCGCGGTCGGTGGCCTGGTTCTCCACCGCGGGGTTCCACCAGCGGTCGAGGTGCACGACGTGGTTGGCCGCGGTGAGCGTGAGCCCGGTGCCGCCGGCCTTGAGCGAGAGCAGCATCACCGGCGGACCCTCGCCGGTCTGGAACCGCGCCACCATCTCGTCGCGGCGCTTCTTCGGGGTGCCGCCGTGCAGGAACGCGATGTCGGTGTCGAAACGGGCCGACAGGTGCGGCACGAGCATGTGGCCGAACTCGGTGAACTGCGTGAAGCACAGCACGCGGTCGCCCTCGTCGAGGATCTCGCCGAGGATCTCCTCGAGCCGGATGACCTTGCCCGAGCGCCGGCCCATCGCCGAGCCGTCGTGCAGGAGCTGGGCGGGGTGGTTGCAGACCTGCTTGAGCTTGGCCATCGCCGAGAGCACGTTGCCGCGGCGCTGGATGCCGCGGGAGTCCTCGATCTTCTCCATCATGTCGTCGACGACCGTGCGGTAGAGCGACGCCTGCTCCGCGGTGAGCTTGTAGTGCTGATTGATCTCGATCTTCTCGGGCAGGTCGTCGATGATCGTCGGATCGGTCTTGACGCGGCGCAGCAGGTAGGGCCGGGTGACGTTCTTGAGCCGCTCGGCCGCCTCGACGTTGCCGTGGCGCTCGACGGGGATGGCGTAGCGCGCGCGGAAGGCGTCGGCCGTGCCGAGCAGGCCGGGGTTCAGCACGTCCATCACCGACCACAGCTCCGAGAGGCGGTTCTCCACCGGCGTGCCGGTGAGTGCCACGCGGTGCTCGGCGTCGAAGCGGCGGACCGCGCGGGCGTAGGAGGCGCGACTGTTCTTGATCGCCTGGGCCTCGTCGAGCACGAGCCGGCGCCACGCGACGGCGGCGAGCTCGTCGGCGTCGCGGGCGGCGGTGGCGTAGGTGGTGACGACGATGTCGGCGGCGCGGATCGCCTCGGCCAGCGGCTCGTCGTGCAGCCGGGTGGGGCCGTGGTGGGCGAGGATGCGCAGGTCGGGGGCGAACTTGGCCGCTTCCCGCTGCCAGGTGCCGACCAGTGACATCGGGCAGAGCAGCAACGTGGGTCCGTACTCCTGCTCGGCCCGCTCGGTGTCGATGCGTGCTCCGCCTGCGCTGCGCTCGTAGGCCTCCAGCGCCAGCAGCTGCACCGTCTTGCCCAGTCCCATGTCGTCGGCCAGGCACGCGCCCAGCCCGAGCGACGACAGGAACGCGAGCCACGCCAGGCCGCGGCCCTGGTAGGGGCGCAGCGTGGCCAGGAACCCCGGTGGGGTGGCGACGGGGGCGATGGAGCGCTCGGCCGTGCCGCTGAGCAGATCACCGATCCAGCCCTCGGCCCGGATGTCGGTGACGGGCAGGGGGACCCCATCGTCGGCCCAGGCTGCGTCGTCCTCGGGGTGGCGCTGGGCGAGGGCGAGCACCTCCGCGACGGTGGGGGTGCGCTTCGTGCGGCCGCGTCGGAGGAACTCGAGCCCGACGCGCAGCCGTTCGGCGTCGACGGTGACCCAGCGGCCCCGCACGCGCACCAGCTCGGCCTTGGCCGCCACCAGCTCGGTGAGCTCCTCCTCCGACAGCTCCTCGTCGCCGACGGCCACCGACCAGCGGAAATCGGCCAGCTCCTCCCGGCCGAGGCCACCGCGGGTGAGCACGCGGTCGGCGGGGGTGCTGCGGGCGGAGAGGGTGAGCCCGACGCGCCGCGAGCCGTCCCAGCCCGAGGGCAGCTGCACGCCGAACCCGGACTCGATGAGCAGCGGCGCGTCGACGGTGAGGAACTGCTTGGCCCCGCCCATGTCCAGCTCGAGCTGCTCCGGCCGGGCCGACCGCAGCGCCGGCGCCAGCGCCGGGAGCACCAGCGCGGCGCGGCCCAGCTCGCCGAGCAGCAGCTCCTGCGGCTCCGCGACGAGCCGCTCGGCGCGCCCGGACCACACCTGCGCCGCGGGCACCAGCAGGCTCGGGTCGGCCGTGGACTGCAGGAAGAACTCCAGGATCCAGCGCGTGCCGTCGCCGGTCTGGTCGTCGGGGTCGCCGCCCGGATCGGACGGGTCGTGCAGCGTGCGGACCTCGGAGAGCCGGAAGCTCGCGCGGCCCTCGCCGGTGGGGACGGTGCCGAACTCGTCCCACGCCGTCAGCGACCCGGCGAGCGTGTCGAGATCCCGCGCGGACGCCTCGACGTGGCCGTCGGGCGTGAGCAGCGCGGCGAGCCAGGCCTCGGTGATCGGCACGGAACGGGTGGGCCGCCGGGCCGGGACGATCCCGACGGGCTGGCCCGAGCGCGCCAGCCGGTCGCGCACTGCGGCGTCGGTGAGCACGGCCAGCGCATCCTCGACCAGGGTGCGCGGATCGGCGCCCAGGACGTCGCGGGGGCCGCTCCGCTCGGCCCGGGCCACCGGCGGCAGGGCCGCGACCAGCGCGTCGAGGGCGACGACGTCGAGCCCGCGGACCACGGGCCGCCACCGCGCGTGCGCGGCCCCGTTCTCCCGGGTCAGGGTGGGCAGCACCTTGCCCCGCGCCGCGAGATCGTCGGCCAGCTCGGCCAGCGCCCGCAGGTGGGCCACGGAGGCGCCGTAGCGGGCCTCGTCGGCGGGATCGCCCAGCTCCGCGACGTCGACGGCCAGCGCGGCGACGGTCCACGGCCGGAGCACGGGCTCGCTGCGCGCCGCCCCGCCCCGGCCGTCGCTGCGCACGAGCTCGGGCGAGGCCACCGGGCCGCCGGCGCGCGAGGGCAGCAGAAGCGTCAGGGTGGCGGGCTTGCCGGGGTGCAGCGCGCCGAGCTCCGTGGCCGAGGCGGCGAAGGGATGCGGGCGGGCCGTGCGCAGCGACCGCGCGCTGGAGGTGGCCGGCCGTTCACCGTCCTCGGCCCAGAGCAGCACCCCGCGACCGGGGGACCACAGGGCATGAACGGCGAGCACGGGACAGACCTTACGAGCGGGGCCCGACAGTCTCGCGCGCGCCGACGTCCCCGGGCGGTGATCAAGGCGAGATGGTCGTCAGTGGATCTCCGGGAGCGACCACGGCGCCTTGATCACGGTGGTGGGCGCGCGCCGGCCTCAGACCTGCACCAGGTCCTGGTAGTCCGGGTGCTTCGCGAGCCAGCCGCGCACGAACGGGCACTCCGGGATGACGGCGAGCTCGCGCCGCCGCACCTGGTCCAGCGCCGCCTGCACCAGCTCGCCGCCGAAGCCGTGCCCGCCGTACATCGGGTCGATCTCGGTGTGGGTGAACGCGATCGCACCCGGTTCGAGGCGGTAGCTCGCGTAGCCGGCGAGCTTGCCGTCCACGTGGATCTCGAACCGCGACCACTCGGTCACGTCGAGCACCATCGGCTTGGGGCTCATGTCGCCTCCGCGGGAGGAAGTACGTCGGTGAGCGGACTCATCCGCGGGCTCCCGAGTGGGGGATGTAGGTGGCGGGCACGACGCCGAGCCTACCCTTCTGGTAGTCCTCGAACGCGGCCATGACCTCGGCCTTCGTGTTCATGACGAACGGCCCGGCCCACGCGATGGGCTCCCGGATGGGCTGCCCGCCCAGCAGGACGACGTCCATCCCGGACAGGCGCGACTCCTGGGTGGTGTCGGCGGCGGCCGTGATCGTGTCGCCCGGCCCGAACGCGACGGCCTGGCCCGTGCGGACGGGATGGCGGTCGGTGCCGACCGTGCCCGTGCCCGACAGGACGTAGAGCAGAGCGTTGAAGTCGCGGCGCCACGGCAGGCGCACCGTCGCCCCGGGGGAGATCGTGCTGTGCGCCATCGTCATCGGCGTGTACGTGGAGCCCGGACCGCTGTGGCCGCCGAGCTCACCGGCGATCAGCCGGATCAGCGCGCCACCGTCGTGCGTGGTGAGCAGCGCCGACTCCGAACCGCGCAGGTCCTGGTACTTCGGCTCCAGCCACTTGTCGGCCTTCGGCAGGTTCACCCACAGCTGCAGGCCGTGGAACAGCCCGCCGCTCGCCACCAGCGCCTCCGGCGGGCGCTCGATGTGCAACAGCCCGCTGCCGGCCGTCATCCACTGGGTGTCGCCGTTGGTGATGGACCCGCCGCCGCCGTGGCTGTCCTGGTGCTCGAACTCGCCGTCCATGATGTAGGTGACGGTCTCGAAGCCGCGGTGCGGATGCCACGAGGTGCCCTTGGGCTCACCGGGCGCGTACTCGACCTCGCCCATCTGGTCCATCATCAGGAACGGGTCGAGGTCGCGCAGGTCGACGCCCGCGAACGCGCGGCGCACCGGGAAGCCCTCGCCCTCGAAGCCCGACGGGGCGGTGGTCACGGACTTCACCGGTCGGTCGACCGCCGCCTCGCCCGGCTCGGGCACGCGCGGGAGAACGGTGACGTCGGAGACGGTGACGGCTGGCATCGGACCCTCCAGGTGGTTGAGCAAGCAACTACATCTGTCAGAACAGCACTCGCGCTCCCGATGTTCCCGGATGCATGCTTCGCCCATGACCGAGCTCGCAGTAGTACTCGACAAGCTCTCCTACCTCGAAGGGCCCCGCTGGCACGACGGCCGCGTCTGGGTCTCGGACTTCTACACCCACCAGGTGCTCTCGGCCGCCGCCGACGGCTCCGGCCTGCGGGTGGAGGCCCAGGTGCCCCAGCAGCCGTCGGGGCTGGGGTGGCTGCCCGACGGCCGGCTGCTGATCGTCTCCATGCGCGACGAGGTGCTGCTGCGCCGCGAGCCGTCCGGGGAGCTGGTGGTGCACGCCGACCTGTCGGAGTTCTGCACCGGCCACCTCAACGACCTGGTCGTCGACGCCGCGGGCCGGGCCTACGTCGGCAACTTCGGGTTCGACCTGATGGGCGGCGCCGATCTGCGGACGGCGTCGCTCGTGCGGGTGGATCCCGACGGCAGCGCCAGGGTGGTCGCCACGGATCTGTACTTCCCGAACGGGTCCGTGATCATCGGCGACGACCTGATCGTCAACGAGACGCTCGGGAACCGGATCAGCGCGTTCCCGCTCGCCGCGGACGGCACGCTGGGGGAGCGGCGGGACTGGGCGCGGTTCGCCGACCCGCCCACGGCCACCGCGTTCGGCGACGCGCTCGGCCAGCTCGTGGTCGGCCCCGACGGGCTCTGCGCCGACGCCGAGGGCGCGGTCTGGGCCGCCGACGCGCTGGGCAGCCGCGCGATCCGGGTGAAGGACGGCGTGATCGTCGACACGGTCGACGCCGGCACCGGGGTGTTCGCGGTGGCGCTGGGCGGCGACGACGGCCACACCCTGTTCCTGTGCACAGCGCCCAGCTTCGCCGAGCACGAGCGGCGCGACACCCGCGACGCGGCCCTGCTGTCCACGCGCGTGGGGGTGCCGGCGGCGTGACCTGGTTCCGGGAGCGGGTGGCCGCGGCCCGGGTCGGGCGGCTGGCCACCCTGCGCGCCGACGGCTCCCCGCGCCTAGTGCCGGTCACGTTCGTGCTGGTGGACGGGCTGGTGTGCTTCGCGGTGGACGAGGTGAAGCCCAAGACCACGACCCGGCTGGCCCGGCTCGCCGACATCGCCCGCGACCCCCGCGTCGGGCTGGTGGTGGACCACTACGCGGAGGACTGGTCGACGCTGTGGTGGGTGCGGGTCGACGGCACGGCCGAGGTGCACGAGGAGGGGGCGCTGCGCGAGCGGGCGCTGGGGGCGCTGGTGGCGAAGTACGAGCCCTACGCGGCGGCCCCGCCCGACGGGGTGGTCGTGGTGATCACCCCGACGCGGTGGAGCGGCTGGTCGGCGTCGTAGCGGACGGGCACCGGACGATGATCGGTGCGTCGCCCTTGATCGCTACGAGCCGCACGTTCGCGTCCTCCGGCGGCACGCGCGACGACCAACGGCGCGGGTGGTTCGCGGCGATCACGAGCCTCAGGGGAGGGTGCGGAGGAAGCGCGCGACCGCGGACTCGACCACCTCGGGTTCCTCCAGGTGCGGGGCGTGGCCGCAGTCGAGCACCAGCAGCTCCACGGGGCCCTTCGCCGCGTCGCGCACCGCCTCGACGTGCAGAACCGTGCCGTAGGGGTCGTCGGTGCCCTGGATGCCCAGCACCGGGGCGGTGATGCCGGTCAGCAGCGGGCGCAGATCCCAGTCGGCGAAGGCGTCGGACAGCCAGACGTCGTTCCAGTTGTGGAACGTGACGTCGGCGTCGCGGTGGCGGCGGGCCATCTTCTCCCGCAGGTCGGTGTGGGTGAACGCCTCGCGCGCGGCCACCACGCCCTCGCGGCCGACCGGCTCCACCAGCACGTGCGGGGCCAGCACCACCACCCCGCGCACGGCGTGGGAGGCGGCGTGGATCAGCGCGATGGACCCGCCGTCGCTGTGCCCGACCAGCACCGGCTCGACCAGGCCGAGGGCGTCGCACAGCGCGGGCAGGACGACGTCGGCCTCCTCGTGCATGAACGTGTGCGTGCGGGCGACGGCGGGCAGGTCGGAGAACCCGTGGCCCAGCCGTGAGTAGGCCACCGCCCGGCGCCCGGCGGCCGCCGCGATCCGCTCCGGGAACCCCCTCCACAGCGCCACCGACCCGAGCCCCTCGTGCAGGAACAGCAGCGGGGCCAGCGCCTCGTCACCCGGGACATCGACGTACTCGACGCGACCGCCAGGCACCGCAACAGTGGGGAGCACGGGGTCGACTCTAGGTGCCCAGCAGCGCCACCAGCTTCTCCGGGGCGATCATGCCGTAGGCGTCGGTGACGATCTCCTCCAGCTCGGCCCAGTCCTGCTCGACGTCCAGCCACACCCCGAGCCAGCCCCGTCCACCGACGAAGGGCGGGCGGAAGAAGCGGTCGGGACGGGCGGCCACCAGCGCCTCCTGCACGCCGGGCGGGGCGGCGCACCAGAAGGCGACGCGGTCGTCGTGGTGGCGGTCGGCGTAGGACACGAACACCTTGCGGACGAACCACGTCGGCTCCCCGTGGCCGAGCTTCTCGGTCACCTCCGGCAGCGCCAGGCAGAGCGCGCGCAGCCGGGGCAGGGGATCGCTCACGGGCGGTAGGTCCCCACCGACCACACGGTGCCCTCGGGGTCGGTCACCGCGTACTCGCGGGAGCCGTAGGGCTGGTCGGTCAGCTCCATGACCACCGGAGCCGCGTCGGCGTCGTCGTAGCGGAGTGTCGCGTGGATCGTCATGTGATCACCGTAGGGACGCACACCGGGCCTGCGCTTGAACGAATGGGAACTACCCCCACCCGGCGACGTACTCGCTGGGCGTGCAACCGGCGAGCGACCGGAACTCGCGGTCGAGGTGGGAGTGGTCGGCGTAGCCGCAGGCCGCGGCGACGTCGGCCAGGGTGGCGTGGGCGCGGGCCCCGTGATCACGTTCGGCGAGCGTCGGCACCAGCATCCCGGCGGCCCGCTCGAAGCGCAGCACCCGCCCGGCCGCCTTCGGGGCCAGCCCGATCTGGCTGCGGAACCGGGTGAGCAGATGGCGGCGGCTCCAGCCGGTGCCCGCGGCCAGGTCGGCCACGCCCACCGCCCCCGACGTGCGCACGAGCCGGCCC
Organism: Pseudonocardia sp. 73-21; assembly: GCF_001899645.1. GTDB lineage: Bacteria > Actinomycetota > Actinomycetes > Mycobacteriales > Pseudonocardiaceae > Pseudonocardia. The sequence continues at coordinate 254,346 of NZ_MKVV01000091.1, forward strand.
CACGCCCACGTGACCTCCGGATCGGGGCGCGTACGGGAGGCGTCGAGCAGGCCCAGCAGCGTGGCGTCGACGCGGGCGAACCGCGACTCCCAGTCGGGATCGTGGCACAGGCGCTCCGGCAGGCCCCCCAGCGCCGGCACGTCGAGCTCGGCCAGCTCGGGGGTGAGGTTCGTGAGATCCGACGTCGGGCGGCCGAGCAGGGTGAACACGCCCAGCGGCGTCAGGTTCACCTGCAGCCCGGCCTGCTCGCCCACGAACTCCGTGACGACGGCCGACTCGTGCAGCCCGGCGAGGAAGGACGTCGGGACGAGCGGCCCGGCCGGGCCGTGCAGCCGCAGCGGCGGTCCCAGCCCGAGGATCATCGCGCAACCTCCCCGGGGGGCCTGGCGGCGTCGCACCGGCGCGCTGCTGGTCTCGCGGTAGCCGCCGTAGTCGGCCACCAGCCCCGCGAGGGCGGGGTGCGGCCGGCCCCGGACGTACTGCTCCATTCGGACAGGATGGCACCCGTTGGAGGTCTCCACCTACGATGCGCTGCGTGGACCGCCCGGATACCGTCCTGGCCGGGGTCGTCGAGGCGCTCCCGGTCGGGATCTTCGCGGTCGACGCCTCCGGGCACGTCCTGCTGTGGAACGGCGCGGCGGAGCGGCTCACCGGCTGGGCGGCCGAGCGGGTCGTCGGCCACGACGTCTCGGGCTCCGGTCTCGACGCGCCCAGCGCCGCCCGCATCCTCGACGAGCTGCGTGCCGGCCGGACGTTCAGCGGACGGCTCCCCGCCGCCACCGCGACCGGCCACAACGTGTACTTCCGGGCCGCGCCCGGGCCGGGCGACACGATCGTCGGGATGATGCAGGACGTCGCCGACCACGCCGCCGAGGACGAGGCGTTCGCGCTGCTCGACGCGTTGTGGGAGACGGCACCCGTCGGGCTCGCCTACTTCGACAGCGACGGCCGCTACCGGCGCGTGAACGGCGCCGTCATCGACCTCGACGGCGGCACCGTCGACGAGCGCATCGGACGCACGCTCGAGGAGGTCCACGGCGAGACCGGCGCGGTGATCGCCGCGAGCCTGCACGCGACGCTCGCCGACGGCCGCACCCGCACCGACGTGCCGATCAGCGGCCGCACCTGGCACGGGCGCGGGCCCTACCAGGAGTGGCGGATGAACTTCTACGCCGTGCGCTCGCCGGAAGGGGCGGTCGTCGGCGGCGGTGTCGTGATCATCGACGTCACGACGTCCGAGCGCGACCGCCGCGAGCTGGCCGAGGTCGCGGCCCAGCGCGAGCACGCGCTCAACCGGTACCAGAGCCTCGTCGAGGCCACGAGCGCCGCCGTCTGGATCCGCGCCGCCGACGGCAGCGCCGAGTTCGACGCCCCCGGGCTGCGGGCGATCACCGGGCAGAGCGCCGCCGAGTACGCGGGCTGGGGGTTCCTCGACGCCGTGCACCCCGCCCATCGCGCCGACGTCGCCCGCGACTGGCGGGCGGCGGCCGTCGCGGACCCCGCCGGGGTGTTCACCCGCACCTACCGGCTGCGCACCGCGGACCGTGGCCACCGCTGGTTCCGGACCCGGGCGGTGCCGGTGCACGCGGGCGGGCGGGTCGTCGAGTGGGTGGGCACGGAGACCGACATCGACGAGGCCATGCGCGCCCGCGAGCGGCTCGACGTGCTGGCCGAGGCCACCTACGCGATGAAGGCCGCGCTGGAGCCGGAGGGTGAGCTCGCGGCGCTCGCCGACGCCGTCGTGCCGGGCTTCGCCGACGTCTGCCGGATCTACCTGCCCGATCCCGCGCCGCTGCGCACCGCGGCGGGTGCCGTCGCCGGGCGCCGGGCCGTCACCCGCGTGTCCGACGCCGTCGGCGAGGCGCCGCCGCGGGGCGAGCGGTTCTCCCTGGCCGCGAACCACCCGATCGCCGTGTGCACGCGCACGGCGGAGCCGATCCTCGTCGACCTGGTGGCGGAGCCGTCCCCGCCCTGGCGGAGCGCACCCGACCAGGAGAGCTGGGGCGCCGCTATCGGGATGACCTCGATGCTGGTGGCCCCGGTGACCGTGCGGGGCGAGGTCGTGGCCGTCCTGGTGTTCGTGGTGTGCGGTGACCGTCCGGTCTACACGGCCGACGATCTCGCGCTGGTCGCGGAGCTCGCCGAGCGGGCCTCGGTCGTGGTGGACGCGGCCGTGACGTTCCAGCGCAGCCGCCAGGTCTCGGTGGCCCTGCAGAGCGCGATGCTGTCGGACCCTCCGGCCCATCCGGGCCTCGACATCGAGGCGCGCTACCTGCCGGCCGTCGCGGAGCTGCAGGTCGGTGGGGACTGGTACGACGCGTTCCCGCTGCCCGGCGGCGACCTGGCCGTCGGCGTGGGGGACGTGGTCGGGCACGACCTGCGCGCGGCCGCCACCATGGGACAGCTCCGGAGCATGTTGCGGGGCCTCGCCCACGACTCGGCCCACGGTTCAGCGGCGGCTCCGTCCGCGGTGGTCGGCCGGCTGGACCGGGTGGCCTGCGGCCTGGCCGTCACCCCGTTCACCACACTGATCTACGGGCGGCTGTCGCGGCGCGACGGCCGCACCCTCTTCCGGTGGTCCAACGCCGGGCACCCGGCCCCGCTGCTGGTGGAGGCGGGCGGGGTCCCGCGGCTGCTCGGCGGCGCCGACGTGGTGCTCGGCGTGGACCCCGACGCCACCCGCCACGACCTGGAGGTCGAGCTCGTGCCGGGATCCACGCTGCTGCTCTACACCGACGGCCTGCTCGAGCGCCGCCACGACCCCGACGACCGCGCGAGCGCCGACCTGATCGCGCTCGTGGCGTCGTTCGTGCAGGCGCCGCTGGGAGTGTTCTGCGACCAGCTGGTGCGCGCCAACACCGCCGACACGGGCGACGACATCGCGGTGCTGGCCCTGCGGGTGCAGCCGTGACCCTGGACGACCTGGTCGCGCGGGCCCGCGCGCTCGCATCCGGTCCGGGGCGGGCGGTGCTGGGCATCACGGGCAGCCCCGGCGCCGGCAAGTCCACACTCGCCGAGGCGCTGCTCGGGGAACTGGGGCCGGGCGTCGCGCACGTCCCGATGGACGGGTTCCACCTCGCCGACGTCGCGCTGACCGCCCTCGGCCGCCGGGACGCGAAGGGGGCCCCCGACACCTTCGACGTCGGCGGGTACGTGGCCCTGCTGCGGCGGCTGCGCGCCGACGGCGAGGACGTGATCTACGCGCCGGCGTTCGAGCGGGACCTGGAGCAGCCGCTGGCCGGGGCCATCGCCGTGCCCCGTGCGGCCCGGCTCGTGCTGACCGAGGGCAACTACCTGCTGCTCGACTCCGGAGGCTGGGCGCAGGTGCGCCCGCTGCTCGACGAGGTGTGGTTCTGCGCTCCCGACGAGGGCCTGCGGCTCGCCCGGCTCACGGCCCGGCACGTCGCGTTCGGGAAGGACCCCGACCACGCCGTGTCCTGGGTGGCGTCCGTGGACGCGCCCAACGCCGAGCTGGTGGATGCCACCCGCGGCCGGGCCGATCTCGTCGTCCCGGCCGCGGTGCTGGACACGATCACTCCGCGGTGAGGTTCGCCTGCGCCCACACCGCGATCGCGTCGCGCAGGTAGGGCGCGAGCCCCGGCGCGACGGCCTCGTAGGTGGCGGTGAACCGCTCGTCGTCGACGTACATCCGCCCGAGGCCGATGTAGGCGTCCCGGCCCGGCGTCCAGAAGTGGCCGATCCACGCGTGGTGGCGGGTGACGATCGCCTGGACACCCGGGTCGTCGACGGGGGTGCCTGCGGCCATGGCGGCGGCGAGGTCCGCGTTCACCGCGTCGTTCTCGGCGGCGATCCGCCGCTCGTCGGCCTTCGTCATCCCCCGGGTGCGGCGCTGCGACTCCGCATAGGCCTCGGGCCAGCGCTCCTGCGCCTCGGCGGCGTAGGGGTCGTCGCGGAATCCCTCGAACAGGTCCTCGGCGGGCATGGTGGTTCCGTCCTCTCTCTCCTGGATGCCCGCCGCCACGGTGGCGGCGAGGGTGCGCAGGCGGTCGGCCTCCGACAGCAGCCGATCGCGGTGCCGGCGCAGGGCCGCCACCTCGTCGGCGTCGCCGTCGAGGACCGCGCCGATGTCGTCGAGCCCCAGCCCGAGCTCCCGCAGCACGAGGATGTGCTGCAGGCGCAGCAGCTGCGGCCGCTCGTAGAAACGCATCCCGCCCGACCCGGTGTGGGCGGGCGGCAGCAGCCCGAGGTGGTGGTAGTGCCGCAGCGTGCGGGAGGAGACCCGGGACATCCGGGCGACATCGGCGGTGGACCAGCGCATGCGGAGAACGGTAGGAGTTGACGCAGCGTCAACCGCAAGGGTTTCTAGGTGCGGGGGAGCCGGTCCACGGAACCGGGGGCGCGCCCGACCCGGATGTCGCAGCGGATGGTGTCCCCGTCCAGGCCCGTCAGCTCGGCGATCAGCGCCCGTGCCGCGTCGTCGGCCTCCGGCATGCCGGCGACGCTGGTGGCGGCCTCGATCTCGGGCACGTAGAGCACCAGGCGGCGGTCGGCGAGCCAGGCGACGACCTGGAACGTACGTGCGTCCGCGGCTGCCACCCGTCCACGGTAGCCGCCGGGCACGGCTAACCGCAGGGGTTGACGAGGGTGCACTCGGGGCGGGGCGTGGGCGGGGCCGGGGTCGCCGGTGGGGCGCCGGGTGCGGGGGTGGCGGCCGCTCCACCTGCCGGGACGCCGGGCCCGGGGGCGCCGGGGGCCGGCGCGCCGGCGGCGGCCGGGTCGGGCGGCCCGGCCGCGGGGGGCGGGGGAGCCACCGGGGTCGCCGCCGCGGCGCGGGGCGGCGGAGGCTGCTCGTTGGCCGCGAGCTCCGACGGGGCCTCGCCGATCGCGCGGAAGGGGGCGAAGTCCTGCACGGGCTGGTCGGCGACGGCGGCCTTCATCACCTGCTGCCACACGTCACCGGGCAGGCTCTTGCCCTCGATCGGGGTGCCCGACGCGGTGCGGATGGGCGAGTTCATGTCGGTGCCCATCCACACCGCCGTCGCGATCGACGGGGTGAAGCCCGCCATCCAGGCGTCGTTGTTCTGACCCGGGAACCGCGACTGGACCGTGCCGGTCTTGGCGGCCACCGGACGGTTGCCGGGCAGCGCCAGGTCGTCCGCGGGTGCCACGTCGAGCATCGCCTCGGTGACGTTGCGGGCCACCCGCTCGGGGAAGCGCTGCTCGCCGTCGGTGGGGGCCTGGTAGAGCACCCGCCCGTCCGCGGTGGTCACCGACGTCACCAGGTGCGGCTGGTGCCAGACGCCGCCCGCCGCGATCGTCGCGTACGCCGAGGCCAGGTCGAGCGGGGTGGTCTCCTTGTTGCCGAGCGCGATGCCCGAGGTCGGGTTGTCCAGGGGCGTGGTGATGCCGGCCGAGCGGGCCGCGGCGGCCACGTTCTCCGGACCCACCTTCTGGGCCAGCGAGTTGAACACGACGTTGTTGGAGATCGTCATGGCCTGCTTGAGGTCGCACCTCGCGCAGTTGGCGCCGTCGTCGTTGCGCAGCCCGGGCACCGGCTCGCCGCTGAACGTCTCGCCGAGGCCGATCGGGGGGTCCTGCTGCAGCGCCGCGAGCACCACGAACGGCTTGAACGTGGAGCCCGGCAGCCGCTCGACGCGCGCGTAGTCCAGCCCGAGCCCGTTGTCGCCGCCGTAGTAGGCGAGCACGCTGCCCGTCTGCGGGTCGATCGAGACGACGGCGCTGCGCAGGTTCACCGGCTGGCCGGTGAGCGTGTCGTGCGCGGCGTCGACGGCGGCCTTCTGCCGGGCCGGGTCGATGGAGGTGGTGATCCGCAGGCCCTGCTGGGCCAGGTCCTGCTCGGTGATGCCGAGCTCCTCCAGCTCCGCGGTGACGGCCGAGACGATGTGGCCGTTGGCGTCCGACGGCACCCCGCCCGCGGTCGAGCGGCGGGGCACCGTGGCCGGGAACTGGGCGGCCTTGCGGCCCTGCGGCGTCAGCCAGCCCTGGCTCACCATGCCGTCGAGCACGAACGTCCAGCGCTGCACGGCCCGCTCGGGGCTCACGGCGGGGTCCCAGCGCGACGGCGACTGGATCACCCCGGCCAGCACGGCGCCCTCGGTGGTGGTCAGTTCCTGCACGTTCTTGCCGAAGTAGGCCTGGCTGGCGGCCTGGATGCCGTAGGCGCCGCGGCCGAAGTAGATGGCGTTGAGGTAGTCGCCGAGGATCTGGTCCTTCGTCCTCTCCTGGGAGATCTTGACCGAGAGGATGATCTCCTTGTACTTGCGCCACAGCGTCTGCTGGTCGCCGACCAGGGTGTTCTTGACGTACTGCTGCGTGATCGTCGAACCGCCCCCGACGCCGCCGCGCAGCTGGTTCCAGGCGGCGCGCAGGATGCCGGAGATGTCGAAACCGGGGTTGGAGTAGAAGGAGCGGTCCTCCGCCGAGAGCACGGCCTCGCGCACCGGCACCGGCACGGCGTCGATCGGCACCTTGATCCGGTTACCGGCCTCGGGCACGAGCTTCGTCAGCGAGGTGCCGTCGTCGTAGTTGATCAGCGCGACCTGGTTGTTGACCGCGTCGTCGGGGCTCGGCACGGAGAACAGCAGGTAGCCGATCACGAACGCCAGCACGGGGCCGAGCACGACCGTCGCGACCGCGGCGAGGAGCGCCCGCCGGATCCAGCGCCTGCTCCTGTGGGGTGGACGGCGGCGGCCCCGGCCCGGCACGGCGTCGATGATCTCGGTGGAGTCGGGGACGCGGTGGCGGGCGGAGTCCTCCGGGTTGCCGGCCTGCTTGCGCCCGGCCGGGGGTCGCCACCAGCCGACGGTCTCGGGGTGGGTGCTGCGCGGGCTCGGCAGTGGACGTTCGGGAGAACGGGTCGAATGTGCTCCGGTCACTCGGTCTCCACCTCCTCGTGCAGCGCCACCCCCGGTGATCCAACGGACCGTTTCGGGGGCGCGGTGTGGAGTAACCGGTGACATCACCCGATGGATGGCACTTCCGCGGTTCCGCGACCGGCTCGGCGGCCCGATCCGGCCACGCTGTGTAGCCGGCCTCCGTCGTACGGCCGTACCCCTACCGCCGCGTAACCTCGTGGGTGCGGCCCGTCCGGCGGGCCCAGGAGGAGGCGGGTCCATGCGGCGCACCGCGGTTCTGGTGGGGCTGGCGGGGGTACTGGCGGCGGCGGGGGCGCGGCGCCCGGTGCTGCGCCGGTGGCCGTCGTCGATCGTGCAGGCGGCCCCGTGCCTGCCCGCGTCCGAGCTGCCCGGGGTCCTGATGGCGGTGCAGGCGGCGGTCGGCGGGCTCGCGGCCGTCCGGGGCGGGCGGCTGGGCCCGCTGGCGAACCTGGCCGCCGTGGCCGCGCTGGCCGGACTCCGCGGCGACGCCGACCGCTCGGCCCTCGCCCTCGCCGACGCCGTGGGCGGTCCGGAGCCCGGTCCGGCGCCCGGGAGGCCGGTCGCCGGCCGCGCCGCCCGGAAGAGGTACCTGAGGCTCGCCGACGTCGCCTACGGTGACGATCCGGCCCAGCGGCTCGACGTCTGGGCGCGCCCCGATCTCGATCTCTCCGGACGGGCCCCGGTGCTCGTCCAGGTGCACGGCGGCGGCTGGACCGGCGGTTCCCGCGTGACGTCCGGGTCGCCGCTGATGGCCCACCTCGCCGAGCACGGCTGGGTCTGCGTCACGGTCGACTACCGGCTCGGCCCGGACCACCGCTGGCCGGCCCAGATCGTCGACGTCAAGAGCGCGATCGCCTGGGTGAAGGACAACATCGCCGCCCACGGGGGCGACCCGGCGTTCGTCACCATCAGCGGTGGGTCCGCCGGTGGGCACCTCGCCTCGCTGGCCGCCCTGACGCCGAACGACCCGGTGTTCCAGCCCGGGTTCACCGACGCCGACACCACCCTCGCCGCCGCGGTGCCGCTCTACGGCGTGCACGACTTCAGCATCGACGAGCACGGCCTGCACCACACCGTCGAGAAGAGCCTCACCGGCACCCGCTTCGCCGACGACCCGGACACGTGGCGCGCCGCCTCGCCGTTGCACCGCGCCGGCCCGGACGCCCCGCCGTTCCTCGTGATCCACGGCAGCGCCGACACGATCGTCTCCGTCAACCAGTCCCGTCGGTTCGTCCACCGGCTGCGCGAGGTCAGCGCGCAGCTGGTGGGCTTCGCGGAGCTGCCGCACGCCCAGCACTCGTTCGACGAGTTCCCGACCGCCCGCACCGGTCACACGGTGCGGGCGGTGCACCGGTTCCTGGCGGGAGTCCACGCACATCGGTTGTCCGCGGTGAGCGTGGGCTGATGTGCTGACCGCCCCACGCGAGGAGCTCCGAGATGACCGCTGTGTCGCCGCCCGTCCACCAGGCCGACACCGGAGCACCGTTCGCGGATCCGCACCCTCGGCATCGTCGCGCCCGTCGACGCCGTAAGACGCGGTGCGGGACGAGGTCTCGCCCGACGTCGTCCCGATGACGACGGTGCGCGGCCAGGGCACGCGGCCTGCCCGCGCGACGCCCTGCCGGTACGGGTGGCCTTCCGTCCGCCCCGTACAGATGACGATCTTCTTCGGTCACGTCTGTGTCGCGGGCATCCAGCAGGAGCTCGCCGCAGCCGAGCCCACGGGGGAGCGGCCGTCGCGCTCTACGAGCGGCTGGGCTGGCGGCTGGTGGAGCGGCGGCTGGCGGACTGGACGACGCCGGACGGTCGACGCCTGCCGGTGCGGATCTACGCCGCCCCGGCCTGACGACAGGTCAGTGCTGCGAGTCCGCCAGCCGCTTGCGGGACGCGGCGATCTCCAGCTCGGCGGCCGCGCGGCCCTCCCACGACGCCCCCTCGACGCTCTTGCCCGGCTCGAGATCCTTGTAGATCTCGAAGAAGTGCTGGATCTCGGCGCGGTGGAACTCCGGGAGGTGGTGGATGTCGCGCAGGTGGTCCAGGCGGGGGTCGGTGGCGGGGACGCAGAGGAGCTTGTCGTCGCCGCCGGCCTCGTCGGTCATCCGGAACATGCCGATGGTGCGGCACAGGACGAGCACGCCGGGGAACAGCGGGTCGCCGACGGTGACGAGCAGGGCGTCGAGCGGGTCGCCGTCCTCGCCGAGGGTGTTCTCGACGAAGCCGTAGTCGCCGGGGTACTGGGTGGCCGTGAACAGCGTCCGGTCGAGCCGGATGCGGCCGCTCTCGTGGTCGACCTCGTACTTGTTGCGACTGCCACGGGGGATCTCGATGAGCACGTCGAACTCGATGGGGTTGGCCACGACGCTGAACCTACAGGGAACCCACGGCACGACGGAGGGCCGCTTCCGCCTCGCGGGCGATCTGTTCGACGACCTCCGCGGCCGGTCGCAGGTCCGTGATGAGGTCGACGGCCTCGCCCGCCCACACCGCGACGTGATCGAGATCGCCGCGGGCGACGGCATCCTGGTGCGCACGACGGGCCGGCGCGTCGGCGCGCAGCTCGTCCTCGCGGCCCTGCCACTCGTCCACGAAGCGGTTGCGCAGCGCCCGCCCGGTCCACTGCGACGGCCAGGCGGAGTCGCGGCCGATGTCGAGCAGCGTGCTGCGGTCGGTGCGGTCGCCGGTGCCCCCGACGATGGCCTTGCCCACCTCGGGCGCCTCCAGCGCCTCGAACGTGGCCTGGAAGCGCGTGCCGACGAGCACCCCGGCGGCGCCGAGGGTCAGGGCGGCGGCCAGGCCGCGGCCGTCGCCGATGCCGCCTGCGGCGAGCACGGGCACGTCACCGGCGATGTCGACGACGGCCGGGACGAACGGCAGCGTCGCGCGCCCGCCGCCGTGTCCGCCGGCCTCGGTCCCTTGCGCCACGACGACATCGGCACCGACGTCGAGGGCGCGGCGGGCCTCCTCCAGGTCGGTCACCATCACGATCAGCGGCACGCCCGCGGCCAGTACCGGCGCGGCCAGCGGGACCGGGTCGCCGAACGACAGCAGCACCGCCGACGGTCCGTGCTCCAACGCCCGGGAGACGGCGTCCGGCGCCGCGGCCCAGCACAGGAATCCGACGCCCCACGGGGCTGTCGAGCCGTCGACGATCGCCAGCTCGCGATCGAGCCAGGCGCGCTCGCCGCGACCGGCGCCGACCAGCCCCAGCCCGCCGCCCGACGACACCGCCGCGGCCAGCGCGCCCCCGGCCGAGCCGGCCATCGCGGCCGAGGCGATCGGGTGCCGGACGCCGAAGAGCTCGGTGAACGCCGTGTTCACGTGAGCAGCGCGGCCATGCGCTCGCGCAGGAGCGTGGCGGCGGAGTACGGCCGGACCAGGACCGTCAGCTCGGTGAGCTGACCACCGGATCCGTGCAGGATGTCGACGCCGTGGCACTCCCTGTCCCCGACGCGGCACGCGAACTCGAGCACGTGGCCGGTGGGGCCCTCGTAGGCCGCTGTGTAGCGGAAGTCCTCGAAGACCACCATCACGGCGGACAGGATGGCGTGCAGCGCCTCCCGCCCCACGTAGGGCTTGTGCACGACGGGGGAGTGGAAGACGACGTCGGGCGTGAACAGCGCCACCGCCGCGTCGACGTCCTTGGCCTCTACCGCAGCCTGGAAATCGGAGTACATGGGGCTATCACACCACGGCCGGTGCGACCGCCTCGGAGAGCAGCTCGTAGGAGCGGATCCGGTCCCGCGCGCCGTGCGTGCTGGTGGTGACCATCAGCTCCTGCACCCCGGTGCGCTCCACCAGCTCCCGGACGCCGTCGCGGACCGTCTCCGGTGAGCCGATGACCTGCCCGGCCAGCCGGTCCTCGACGAACGCCAGCTCCTGCGGCGAGTACGGGTAGGCCTCGGCCTCCTCGACCGTCGGGACGAGGCCGGGGTTGCCCATCCGCAGGCGCAGGAACTGCAGCGCACCGGGCATCGCGAGTCGTCGGGCTTCGGCGTCCGACGAAGCGGCCAGCACCGCTGTGCAGATCATCGAGTACGGCTCGGTCAGCACGCCCGGCCGGAACGTGTCGCGGTAGAGCGCCAGCGCGGCCAGGGTGTTCTCGCCGCTGAAGTGGTGGGCGAACGCGAACGGCAGCCCGAGCAGGCCGGCGACCTGGGCGCTGTAGCCGCTGGAGCCGAGCAGCCACATGTCGGGCTTCTGGCCGTGCGCGGGGACGGCCACGACCGGGCCCTCGCCACGGAAGTAGGCGGCCAGCTCCTGCAGGTGCTCGGGGAAGTCGTCGACGCCCAGGGCGTCGGTGCCGCGGCGCAACGCCCGGGCCGTGCGCGGGTCGGTGCCCGGCGCGCGTCCGATGCCGAGGTCGATGCGGCCGGGGTGCAGCGCGTCCAGCATGCCGAACTGCTCGGCGATCACGAGCGGCTGGTGGTTGGGCAGCATCACCCCGCCGGACCCGACGCGGATCGTGGAGGTGGCGCCGGCGAGGTGCGCGATGAGCACCGCGGGCGACGAGCTGGCGATGCCCGGCATGCCGTGGTGCTCGGCCACCCAGTAGCGGTGGTAGCCGAGCTCCTCGACGCGCCGGATCAGGGCGGTACTGGAGGCCAGCGCCGCGGTGGGCGTCGAGCCGGAGCCGATGGGGACGAGGTCGAGCACGGAGAGAGGCACCACGTCCCCTGCAACCGGCGGGTGCCGGAAGTTCTTCCCGACGGTCCGGGGCTGCTCCGTCTGCGCGCGCCGCAGGGCCGTTCGGAAGGCCGCGGTGAATCCGGATGATGCAACGGGCATACGGGAAAAGGGCTGACGGCGTCTGCTCCGGACCGCTCGTGCATGATGATCCACGGGAAAGGAACCGCGTTTGACTTCATGGGGCGAGGAACTTAAGAGGCTCCTTCTGACGCCGGGAGCCGTCTACGCCTGTGTGGCTGACGGTAGGACCGGAGAAATCATTTCGCAGGCCGGGGACGGATCGGTCACCCCGGCCGTCGTCGTGGACTGGGGAATGGTGGTCGGAACGGTTCTCGACGATGCCGGTGGTGATGAGCTCGAGGATCTGATGATCACATCACGCCGGTCGTACCGACTGCTGCGCGTCCTGGAGGCCGGCTCCCGGTGTCCGGTGCTGGTGCACCTCTGCCTCGACCGCGCACGGTCCAACCTCGCGCTGGCCCGCAGGGAGCTGGCCACGGTGCGGGTCGGCACCCTCGCGCACGAGGAGCCGACCCCCGCGCCGCTGACCTCACCTGCGACACCTGCGACACCTGCGACACAGTGGTCATCGAGCCGCACCTTCGGCGCGTGGCGTCCGGCGGCGGGGGACGGGCCCGCACCGCCGGGGTCCGTCGCCGTGCCGTTGCCCCGACGCGTCGTCGCCCAGCCCCGGCCGGCTCCGGCACCGGTCCCGGCCGAGGTTCCCGCCCGCCTCCGGCCGGTGCTGGCGCAGCACTGGTCGACGGACCGGGACACGTTGGGCCGGCTGCTCGATGCGCTGCGGGCGCTGACATGACCGGACGCAGCGAATTCACCATTCGACGGGCGGCGTCGAGACTCATGCCGTGGATCCGCTATGGTCGCCCGGCAGAATTGGGAAAGATCGTCGAAACGGTATCCGACACCCCGTCGGGCCGACCTGTGATGGAGGCGTACATGAGCAACATCGAGCGCTCGCTGGATATGGCGGCGAATATCAAGGGCGCATTCGCGGTGGCGCTGGTCGACTACGACAGCGGGATGACGCTGGGCTCACGGGGCGGGAGCCCGGAGTTCGACCTCGACGTGGCCGCGCCGGGCAACAGCGAGGTCATCCGCACCAAGTTCGAGGTCATGCAGAAGCTGGGCCTGCGGGAGACGATCGAGGACATCCTCATCACCCTCGACACCCAGTACCACCTGATCCGGCCGGTCCACGGCAGCGGCGACGAGAAGATGTTCCTCTACCTGGTGCTCAACCGGGCCCAGGCCAACCTCGCCATGGCGCGGCGCGACCTGCGGATCATCGAGCAGCAGTTCTACATGACCGGCCCGGCCGGGCGACCGGTCCCGACCGCGCAGGACGGCGGGGCGTTCTTCCCCGCGAACGCCGGTCAGCGCTGAGCGACCCGCCAGCCGGAGGACTGCGGTGCGCGCCCGGGTCGAGGAAGCCGCCCGGCACCGGTACGCGGTGACGGTCCGGGCGGACGGGCTCGCCGCGGTGCTCGACCCGTTGCTCCTGCGCGGCCGCGGGGTCGCGGCCGCGGCGCTCGTGGACGTCGACAGCGGCATGGTGCTCGACACCTGGCCGCCGCCCGATGAGGACGTGGCTTCTGGCGCCGACAGGCCCACGGCCGACCCGTGGCCGGGCCACGCCGAGCTGCTGCGGGTGGCTCTGCGCCTGGCCCCGGCCGGTGCGGCGGAACGGGCCGACGGTGCGGCGTACGAGGTGGTGGTGCACCGCGGCGCCGACCTCCACCACGTCGTCGCCCTCGTGCCGGATCCGCACGGCGGGTGGCTGGGGCTCGCCGTCGAGGTCCGCGGCTCGCGCCGGGCGCTCGACCGGGCCCGGCGCCGGATGCGGGCGGTACCCCGGCCCGCCCTCACCGCCGGGCCGACCACGGCGCGCCGACCGCGCGCCGACGGCGGGTGGGGCCTGCTGATGTCCCCACCGCCCGGACCGCCGGCGGAACGATCCGTCCGGGTTGGTCCCGGAGGGCTCCCGGGATCGCTGTTCCACCCCGTCCGGGCTCCGGGCGGCCCCGCCCCGCAGCGCCCGGTCGCCGTGGCGGCCGGTGCCCACGACGGTCGCCCCGCTCCACCGTCGGCGCTCCCGCCCCCGCGGCGCTGAGCCGTTCGTCGCACCCGACGTTGGGCTGGACGGGCGGACCGACGGGGCTCCCGACCCGCCCGGCACGATGAACGACCCGACGTCAGGAGTGACCCGTGCTCGATGCCGTGCTGGCCGAACTGCTGGCGCGCACGGGGGCCCGAGCCGCGCGCCTGGTCGACGCGCGGACGGGTACCCAGCTCGCCGAGGCCGGCGCGAACGCCGGCGACGACGTGGCCACGCTCGTCCGGCTCGCGCGCGACGCCGCCCCGGTGGCCGCCGCGAGCGGTGGGATGGAGGACCTCGTCCTGGCCACCCCCCGGGCGGTGCACGTGCTGCGGGGGCTGCCCGGCGCGTTCCTGCACGTACGGGTCGAGGACCTCGCGAGGGTCGCGGGCGTGCGCCACGAGCTGGCCTCGCCGGCCCTGCAGCGGGCCGTGGCCACGGCACTCACCCCCGAGGAGCCCGGGCTGCCCCGCCCACGGACACCCTCCGACGGGTCCGACAGCCTGCCCGCCCTGGCCACGTTGGGCGCGGGGGCCCGCCGTCCGGCCCGGACCGGCGCGCTGGCGGTGCTGGCGCTCTCGCCCGACGCCCCCGCCGCCCTGCCCCGGCGCGGATCGCCGCGCCCGCCCGCGGTACCCGCCGTGCTGAACCAGAACTGGGCGATCGACATCGGGATCATGCAGCGGCTCGTCGCGGGCCTGCATCGCCTGAACTGAATGAAACCCGATGGAGGGCCACCTCTAGCATCGAGAGGTCAGTTCCGGCAGACCTTCCTGGAGGCACCTCGTGTCCGCGCCCGCAGCCAGCCCCCCGTCCGCCCCCGTCCGGGTGCCGGTCGGGACGACGGCGGGTGCCGCCGTCCGTGAGGCGGGCCTGCCCACCAGCGGTCCGAGCGCGGTGGTCGTCGTGCGGGACGCCGCCGGGGTCCTCAAGGACCTCTCCTGGGTCCCCGACGTCGACGCCGTGGTCGAGGCCGTGGGCGCCGACACCGAGGACGGCCGCAGCGTCATCCGGCACTCCGCGGCGCACGTGCTCGCCCAGGCCGTGCAGCAGTTGTTCCCCGAGGCCAAGCTGGGCATCGGCCCGCCGATCACCGACGGCTTCTACTACGACTTCGACGTCGAGCGGCCTTTCACCCCCGAGGACCTCACCAAGCTCGAGTCGGCGATGAAGAAGATCGTCAAGGCCGGGCAGCGGTTCTCGCGGCGGTCCTACGACTCGCTCGACGACGCCCGCAAGGAGCTCGCCGACCAGCCCTACAAGCTCGAGCTGATCGAGCTCAAGGGCGGCGCCGACGACGGCGAGGTCATGGAGGTCGACGCCTCCGGCGAGCTCACCGCCTACGACAACGTGCACGCCCACACCGGCGATGTCGTGTGGTCGGACCTCTGCCGCGGCCCGCACATCCCCACCACCAGGTTCATCCCGGCGTTCAAGATCCTGCGCAGCGCCGCCGCGTACTGGCGCGGCGACCAGAACAACGCGCAGCTGCAGCGCATCTACGGCACCGCGTGGGAGTCGGGCGAGGCCATGGACGCCTACCTCACCCGCGTCGCCGAGGCGGAGCGCCGCGACCACCGGCGCCTCGGCCAGGAGCTGGACCTGTTCTCGTTCCCCGACGAGCTGGGCTCGGGCCTGCCGGTCTTCCACCCCAAGGGCGGCATCGTCCGCCGGGAGATGGAGGACTACTCGCGGCGCCGCCACGAGGAGGCGGGCTACGAGTTCGTCTACTCGCCGCACATCACCAAGTCGAAGCTCTACGAGATCTCCGGGCACCTCGACTGGTACGCCGACGGCATGTACCCGCCCATGCACCTCGACGAGGAGCGCAACGCCGCGGGGGAGGTCACCAAGCCCGGCCAGGACTACTACCTGAAGCCGATGAACTGCCCCATGCACATCCTGATCTTCGACGCACGCGGGCGGTCGTACCGGGAGCTGCCGCTGCGGGCGTTCGAGTTCGGGTCGGTGTACCGCTACGAGAAGTCCGGCGTGATCCACGGGCTCACCCGCGTGCGCGGCATGACCCAGGACGACGCCCACATCTTCTGCACCGACGACCAGGTGCAGGACGAGCTGAAGTCGCTGCTGAAGTTCGTGCTCGACCTGCTGCGCGACTACGGCCTCGACGACTTCTACCTCGAGCTCTCCACCCGCAACCCGGAGAAGTCCGTCGGCACCGACGACATGTGGGAGCGGTCCACCGCCGCCCTGCAGGAGGCCGCGGAGGAGTCGGGCCTGGAGCTCGTGGCCGACCCGGGCGGCGCCGCGTTCTACGGCCCGAAGATCTCCGTGCAGGTCAAGGACGCCATCGGACGCACCTGGCAGATGTCCACCATCCAGCTCGACCTCAACCTGCCCGAGCGGTTCGGTCTGACCTACACCGCCGCCGACGGCACCCGGCAGCGCCCGGTGATGATCCACCGCGCGCTGTTCGGCTCCATCGAGCGCTTCTTCGGGGTGCTCACCGAGCACTACGCGGGCGCGTTCCCGGCGTGGCTGGCGCCCGTGCAGGTCGTGGCGATCCCGGTCACCGACGAGCAGGTGGCCGCGGCCGACGAGATCGCCGGGCTGCTCCGCGCCCAGCGGGTGCGGGTGGACGTCGACGCCGGCGACGACCGGATGCAGAAGAAGATCCGCACCCACACCATGCAGAAGGTGCCGTTCATGCTGCTCATCGGCGCCCGTGACGTCGAGGCGGGTGCGGTGAGCTTCCGGTTCCGCGACGGCACCCAGCGCAACGGGGTGCCCGTGGCCGAGGCCGTGCAGACGATCGTCGACTGGATCGCGAGCCGCAACAACGCCAGCCCCACGGCCGAGCAGTAGTGCCGACGTACACGAGCACCGTCGTCTCCCCGCTGCACATCGGGGTGGCGGTGGTGTTCGCCGTGGCCGCCGTCGTGGCCGCGTCGATCGACGGGCAGTGGTGGATCGGCGTGCCGGTCGCGCTGGTGATCCTGTTGATCGGGGTCCACGTGGGTGTGGTGCAGCTGGTCGTCGGGCCCGAGGAGGTCCGGGCCGGACAGGGCCCGTGGGGCGGTGGGCGGCGCATCCCGGTCGCCGAGATCGCCGACACCCAGGCCGCCGAGCTCACGTTCGGCCAGGTGCTCGGGGTCGGGCTGCCCACCGGTGCGAAGCCCGGCCGCCCCGCCCCCGAGCGGCCCACGAGCCGGCTCACCGTCCGGCCCGGGCCCACCCTGCTGCTGGTGCTGCACACCCGCGAGCGCATCTGGGTCAGCACGGCCGACCCGGCCGCGGCCGCTTCGGCGCTGCGTACCTAGGATCAGCGCCCATGAGCGGCGCACCGGTGCTGGAGCCGATGGACGGTGTGGGGGACCCCGACGGGTTCCGCCGGCTCTGGACGCCGCACCGGATGGCCTACATCAAGGACACCAGCGACGAGGGCTGCCCGTTCTGCCGCATCCCGTCGCTGCCCGACGAGGACGGCCTGGTGGTGGCCCGCGGCGAGGCCGTGTACGCGGTGCTCAACCTGCACCCCTACAACCCGGGCCACCTCATGGTGCTGCCCTACCGGCACGTCGCCGGGCTGGAGGACCTCACCCCGGCCGAGTCGGCCGGGCTGATGGCGTTCACCCAGCAGGCCGTGCGCACGATGAAGCAGGTGGCGGCCCCGCACGCGTTCAACGTGGGGATCAACCTGGGCACCGTCGCGGGCGGGTCGCTCGCCGACCACCTCCACCAGCACGTCGTGCCGCGCTGGGGCGGCGACTCCAACTTCATCGCCGTGGTCGGCCAGACGAAGGTGATCCCGCAGCTGCTCTCGGAGACCCGTGCGCTGCTCGCGGAGGCGTGGCCGGGGGCCCACGCGCCCTCGGACTAGGCTGGACGCGTCGGCACCACCCCGCGGCAGACCAAGCAGGAGTCCATGCTCAACGTCTTCGCCCGCGTGCACGTCAACCGCGTGGCCGATCCGCTCGCGCGGCGGCTGCTGGCGCTCGGCGTCACCCCCGACGCCGTGACGGTGGCGGGCACAGTCGGCAGCGTCGCGTCGGCGGTGTGGTTCCTGCCCCGCGACCAGCTGCTCGTCGGCACCCTCCTGATCTGGTTCTTCGTGATGTTCGACCTCGTCGACGGTGCGATGGCCCGGGCCCGCGGCCACAGCACGCCCTTCGGCGCCGTGCTCGACTCGGCCTGCGACCGTGCCGCCGACGGGACCCTGTTCGCCGCGCTGGCCTGGTGGTGCCTCGGGGTCGGGCAGAACCGGCTCCTCGGCGTCGCCGCGCTCGTGTGCCTGGTGTCCGGGCAGCTCGTCTCCTACGTCAAGGCGCGCGCGGAGGGACTGGGGCTCTCGGCCGACGGCGGGCTCGTCGAGCGGGCGGAGCGGCTGATCCTCGCCCTGGTGGGCACCGGCCTGCACGGGCTCGGGGTGCCCTACGCGCTCGACGTGGCGCTGTGGCTGCTCGCGGTGGGGTCGCTGTGGACGGTGGGGCAGCGGATCCTGTCGGTGTACCGCAGCGCCCAGGCGCTCCCGCCGGCCCCTCCGGTGCCGTGACCCTCGCGCAGACCATCTCGGCACGCCTGACCGATCTCGAGTACGCGGCCGCCTGGCGGCTGGTGCGGGCCCTGCCCGAACCGGTGGCGCTCGGCGCGTTCCGGCTCGGGGCCGATCTCGCCGCCCGCCGCGGCGGGACCGGGGCGCGGCAGCTGCGGGCCAACCTGCGCCGCGCCGCGCCGGGTGCCGACCTCGACGTCCTCGTCCGCGACGGCCTGCGCAGCTACGCGCGCTACTGGTGCGAGGCGTTCCGGCTGCCGTCGATGGACCCCGCCGACGTCCACGCCCGCACGCGGGTCACCGGGCCCGGGCCGTTCGCCGAGGCCCTCGACGACGGGCGTGGCGTCGTGCTCGCCCTGGTGCACAGCGGGAACTGGGACGCGGCGGGCGTGTGGCTCGTCGAGACACTGCGCCGTCGCGGGCTCGAGCCGTCGTTCACGACGGTGGCGCAGCGATTGGCACCGGAGTCGGTCTACCGGCGGTTCGTGGCCTACCGGGAGGCGCTGGGGTTCGAGGTGGTGGCCGCCGAGGGCGGTTCCGCCACCCACCGCGCGCTGACGTCGCGGCTGCGGTCCGGCGGGGTCGTCTGCCTGCTGGCCGACCGGGACGTGACGGGCACCGGGGCCGAGGTGTCGTTCCTCGGCGCGCCGACCACGATGCCCACCGGACCCGCGCGGCTGGCCGCGCTGACCGGCGCGCTGCTGCTGCCCACCCACGCCTGCTTCACCCCCGACGGGTGGTCGCTCGACTTCGCCGACCCCGTGCCCGTGCCCGGCCGCGCCGACGTCGGCCGTCATGACGTCGGCGGGGCCACGCAGGCGCTGGCCGACGCGTTCGGCGTGCTCGTCTCCCGCGCCCCCGCCGACTGGCACGTGCTGCAGCCGATCTGGCGCGAGCCGTGACCCCACTGCGCATCGGGATCGTCTGCCCGTACTCGCTCGACGTCCCCGGCGGGGTGCAGACGCACGTGCTGGGTCTCGCGCGGGCCCTGATCGCCCGGGGCCACGCGGTCGACGTGCTCGCGCCGTCGGAGGGGGCGGGGCCGCTGCCCGACTTCGTGACCCCGGCCGGGCGCGCGCTGGGCGTGCCCTACAACGGGTCGGTGGCGCGGGTCGCGGTCGGGCCCCGCTCGTACGCTCGGGTGCGCCGCTGGCTCACCGACCACCGCTTCGACGTCCTGCACCTGCACGAGCCCACCACGCCGAGCCTGTCGGTGCTGGCGCTGCAGCTGGCCGACGGCCCGATCGTCGTCACGTTCCACACCGCCACCGAGCGCTCCCGGGCGCTCAGCGCGTTCGGTGGGATGCTGCGGCCGCTGATGGAGAAGGTCACCGCCCGGATCGCCGTGTCGCCGCTCGCCCGCCGCGTGCAGGTCCAGCACCTGGGCGGGGACGCGGTGGAGATCCCGAACGGCGTCGACCTCGCGGCCGGCGGGCCCCCGCGGCCCGTGCCCGCACGCGGCACGACGGTGGGCTTCCTCGGCCGCTTCGACGAGCCGCGCAAGGGCATGGCGCAGCTCCTGGACGCGGTGCGCACGCTCGCGCCCGACCGTCCGGACCTGCGGGTGCTCGTAGTGGGTCGCGGTGACGCGTCCTCGCTGCGGCGCGCGGCCGGGCCGGTGGCCGACCGCCTCGACGTCCTCGGCCCGGTGGACGACGCCGGCAAGGCCGCGGCCCTGCGCGCGATGGACGTCTTCTGCGCCCCCAACACCGGGGGGGAGAGCTTCGGGATGGTGCTCACCGAGGCGATGGCGGCCGGCACGCCGGTGCTCGCGAGCGACCTGGACGCGTTCCGGGCGGTGCTCGGTGACGCCGGTGAGGTGTGCGCGCCGGGTGATCTCGCGCCGCGGCTGGCCGCCCTGCTGGACGACCCCGTGCGGCGGGCGGGCTACGCGGCGGCGGGCCGGGCCCGCGCGGCGGAGTTCGCGTGGCCGGTGGTGGCGGCGTCGGTCGAGCGGGTCTACCGGGCCGCCGTGGCCGCCGACCCGCGGGGGATCGCGCCGCCGAGGGTGTCGTGACGATCTCGGCGCTGGTGGTGGGCGCGCTGCTGCTGGTGTGGTTGGTGGTCGTGTGCGTGACGCGGGTCCGGCGGCTGGACCGCCTGCACGTGCGCATGGACGCCGCCCGCGCCGGGCTCGCCCTCGCGCTGGAACGACGCCGGTCCGCGGCTGCGCCCGCGTCCGGGCCCGTCGTGGGCGCGGCCGTCGCGGCGGCGCGGGCTGTCGACCCGGGGGACCGGGAGGCGGCGGAGAACGCGCTCGGGCGGGCCCTGGCCGCACTGGACCGCTCCACCCTGCCCGAGGCCGCCCGTCACGAGCTGGCCGAGGCCGAGCAGGCCGTCGCGCTCGCCCGGCGCGTCCACAACGACGCGGTGCGCGACACCCTCGCGCTGCGGTCCCGGCGGCTGGTGCGCTGGCTGCACCTCGCGGGCACCGCACCGATGCCCGCCTACTTCGAGATCGCCGACCCCGCGGGTGTGACGGCCCCCGCAGCCGCGCCGGTGAACAGGGCCGCGCCGCCGCGCTGACGTAGGATCGGTGGTCTGTCCGTCCCGAGGATCCACTCGACCGAGAGGTACCACCGTGTCGTCCGACCAGCCCGTTTCCGGCAGTGCAGTTGACCCTGGGGCAGGCCCCCAGCAGGGCACCGCGCGCGTCAAGCGCGGGATGGCCGAGATGCTCAAGGGCGGCGTCATCATGGACGTCGTCGACGCCACCCAGGCGAAGATCGCCGAGGACGCCGGCGCCGTCGCCGTCATGGCGCTGGAACGCGTGCCCGCCGACATCCGCGCACAGGGCGGCGTCGCCCGGATGAGCGACCCGGACATGATCCAGGGCATCATCGACGCCGTCTCGATCCCCGTCATGGCCAAGGCGCGCATCGGTCACTTCGTCGAGGCCCAGGTGCTGCAGTCGCTCGGCGTCGACTACATCGACGAGTCCGAGGTGCTCACCCCGGCCGACGAGGCCAACCACATCGACAAGTGGCCCTTCACCGTCCCGTTCGTCTGCGGCGCCACCAACCTGGGCGAGGCCCTGCGGCGGCTCGCCGAGGGCGCGGCCATGATCCGCTCGAAGGGCGAGGCCGGCACCGGCAACGTCGTCGAGGCCACCCGGCACATGCGCTCCATCCGCGGCGAGATCCGCCGGCTCGGCACCCTCGACGCGAACGAGCTCTACGTCGCGGCCAAGGAGCTGCAGGCCCCGTACGAGATCGTCGCGGAGGTCGCGCGCGCCGGGAAGCTGCCCGTCACGCTGTTCACCGCCGGTGGCATCGCCACCCCGGCCGACGCCGCGATGATGATGCAGCTCGGCGCCGAGGGCGTGTTCGTGGGCTCGGGCATCTTCAAGTCCGGCGACCCGGCCCAGCGCGCCGAGGCCATCGTCAAGGCCACCACGTTCTTCGACGACCCCGACGTGATCGCCAAGGTGTCGCGTGGGCTGGGGGAGGCCATGGTCGGCATCAACATCTCCGACCTCCCGGCGGAGCAGCGCTACGCCGGCCGCGGCTGGTAACTCTCCGTCGCACGATCGGGTTACTCGTACAACCGTTCGACCGTTCGTCGCTCCGCTCATCGCCGCCGGACGCCCGATCATCGCGATCAGGCCCGGCGGCGATGACGTTCCGTTAACCCGATGGAGCCCCATTGGGTTCTCGTTAGGGTGACTCGGCCGTTTTCTGTAACGAACCTGCTTAGTGTCCTGCCCTGTTGAGGATGTGACGTGAGTGGCAGGGGAGCTTGATGAGGCGGTACGTGACCATCGGGGGCATCGTCGTGGCGACGGTGCTCGTCGGCTCGGCGGTGGCCTACGCGGGGCCGGAGGTCCTGGCTCCACGGGCCGTGTCCGTGGCGGCCCCCGACCAGCCCGGCCCCACCGGATCCGCGGACCCGTCCGTGGCGTCGCCGGCGGCTCCACCCGCGGCCGGGGCGCCGTGCCCGCCCACCCCGGTGACACCGCCGCCGGCCGGAGCCGCGCCGACCACCGCGCCGACCACCGCGCCGACCACCGCGCCGACCACCGCGCCGACCACGCCGGCAGGCCCGCCCGCTGTCGCCGCTCCGACGACCGAACCTGCGCCCACCACGGAGCCGGCCCCGTCCACCCTGCCCATCCCGGCAGGCGGGGCGTTCCAGGCGGCCCCGGCCAAGGCGGTCCCGGACGTGCCCGCCGCGGGAGGCGGGTCGACCGAGGGTGCCCCCAGCGCCGAGAGCGACAGCCACGACGGGCCCGGGGACGGGAAGTCCGGCGCCCATGACCAGGAGGGGTCGGACAGGCGGGGTTCGGACAAGCCGGGCTCCGAGATCCAGGATTCCGGCATGCAGGACTCCGACCACCACGGTTCGGGCGATCAGGGTTCGGGCGGCCACGATTCGGGAAGCCAGGATCCGAGCGCGCAGAAGCCCGGCGAGCAGAGCGGTGCCGACATGAACGGTTCGACCCCCCGGTCCACCCCTGCTCCGGCGACCCCCGCCCCGACCACCGCCGCTCCGGTCGCTCCCGCTCCGGTCGCTCCTGCGCCCGGTGTCTGCGCCCCGTCGACCACGTCCCCGCCCACCCCCGACACCAGCGCCGCGACCACGTACGGGTGGGGCACCCCGAGCCGGGTCGAGAACTTCGACGGCCCCCTCGACAGCAGCTGGGGCGTCTACGACGGCCCCGGCCACAACGGCGCCGGCCGCCGCACTCCGGATGCGATCAAGGTCGCCGACGGCATCATGACGATGACCGGCGACGAGCAGGGCAACAGCGGCGGCATGGCCTGGCAGCCCGGCCAGCGCTACGGCCGGTGGGAGGCGCGCGTGCGCTCGCACGCGGGCGACCCCGACTACCACGCCGTCCTGCTGCTGTGGCCGGACGCGGAGAACTGGCCGGTCGGCGGCGAGATCGACTTCATGGAGATCTCCGACCCGACCCGCCAGAACACGCAGATGTTCCTGCACTACGGCCAGGACAACCAGCAGGTGCAGGGCTCGGTCGACATCGACGCCACCCAGTGGCACGACTGGGCCGTCGAGTGGTCGCCCACCGGCGTCACCGCCTACGTCGACGGCAAGGAGTGGTGGAGCACCAAGGACACCAGCATCCTCCCGCCCGGCCCCATGCACCTGACCATCCAGCTCGACAACTTCGGCGGCACCACCATGAAGAAGACCTCGATGGACGTCGACTGGGTGAAGCAGTACGCGATCACCCCGGGCGCCGCCGCGGCGAAGACCGCCGAGGGTGCGCTCGACCCGGTCGGCTCCGCCGCGGGCGGGCTCGTCGAGGGTGCGGCCGACGCCGTCGGGCAGGCCACCCGCCCGCTGACCGAGGGCGCCCCCGACCCGATCCCGGCCGTGACGGGCCTCGTGCCGAACGTGGTTCGCGGCTGACCACAGACCAGGGGCGGGCGCAGAGCTGGGGAGCGACTGCGCCCGCCCCCACTCCCCACCCGGGAGTGATCGCGATCCACCGCACCGCAGCGCCCCGGCCGGGCCCCCCGCGCCGCCCCCTGCGGTGATCAAGGCGTCACGGTCGTCCGTCGACCTCCACGAGCGACATCGACGCCGTGATCACCGCGGTCCGGGCGCTGCGCCGCTACATCACCATCCCGCCCGTGACGTTGATCGCCTGCCCGGTGAGGTAGTCGGCGTCGTCGGAGGCGAGGAAGAGGGCGGTGCGGGCGACGTCGGTGGTCTCGCCGAGGCGGCCCAGCGGGGAGCGGCTCGTCCACTCGGCCACCTGCTCGGGCGTGCGGGTGGCGGCGCCCATCTCGGTGAGGACGAAGCCGGGGCACAGGCAGTTGACGCGGATCCCGTGCCCGCCCAGCTCCAGCGCCGACACCCGGGTCAGCGCCACCACGGCCGCCTTCGCCGCCGCGTAGTGCCCCTGCCCGGCCCCGCCGGTCCTCGCCGCCATGCTGGCCATGTTGACGATGGCGCCCCCGCCGCCCGCGGCGATCATGGCCCGGGCCGCCACCTGCGTGGTGACGAGCACCGGGCGCAGGGTGACGGCGAACATGTCGTCCCAGTCGTCGGTGGTGATGTCCAGCAGCGGCGCCTTGCGGAGCACCCCGGCGTTGTTGACCAGCACGTCGATCCCGCCGAGGGCTTCCACGGCCTCCTCGAGCGCCGCCCGGGTGGCCGCCACGTCCCGCAGGTCGACCACGTGCGCGGTGCCCCCGACCTCGGCGGCGGTCGTCGCGGCGCCCTCGGCCGAGACGTCCAGGACGGCGACCGAGGCCCCCTCGGTAGCGAACGTCCGGGCGATCTCCGCCCCGATCCCGCGCGCAGCGCCCGTGACGACCGCGCGCCGCCCCGCCAGCCGGCCGCTCACGTCGGGCGCTCCGCCGACTCCGGGGGGACGCGACCCGCGGTGCCGACCGGCGTCGTCACGCCGCCTCCACGCGGTCGAACGGCACGCCACGTTCCCGCCGCCGTGATCGAACAGCGAGCACGTGCCGCTCGACCGCGGACTTCAGCCCCGCCGTGCCGAGCACGCTACGGAGGCGGCGTTTCCGGCGCGTCACATCGCCCTGCTGGAGCGCGGGGCTGCTGATCGTGAGCGGGGCCGAGCTGGTGTGGACCGGGGCGACGAGGTGCCCGGGGGGACGGTCGTCACCGAGGGGGCCGGGGGTGAGACCCCCGACGCGTCGGGGTGCGTGGTGACGCCGGGGCTGGTCAACGTCCTCCACCGCCTGCTGCAGACGGCGTTCCGGACGCTGTCGAAGGAGCGGATCTTCGTGCCCCCGGCCTTGCCGGCGGCGGCGATCGTCGTGACGTCGGGGTACGTAACGGAGTCCCACATGATCATCGGTGGCAACCTGTCCAGCGGCGCTGGGGCACCCTCCGGCCGCCAGGAAAGCCACGTTCCTGTCATCCGGGGCCGTCACGCGTACTCCATCACCAGCACCGCGGCCGCGCCGGGCGTCAGGGCCTCGTAGGTGTGGGGGCGGTCGGCCGGGAACCGGATGTAGTCGCCCGCCTCCAGCTCCACCGCCGCGTCCACCGGGCCGGCCCGCCACCTCCCCGCCGTGACGACGACGTGCTCGGTGGTGCCGGGGTTGTGCGAGTGGGCCTCGCGGGCCGCGCCGGGCTCGGCCGACATCAGGTGCAGGTCGCGCCGTGCCCCGGGCGGGCAGGCCGAGAGCAGGGCGGCGGTGAACGGGGCGTTCTCGGCGCTGATGGCCATCCCGTCGCCGGCCCGGACGACGTGCACGGGCTCCACCTGGGGGTCCACGATCCGGCTGAACGGCACGTCCAGCGCGACGGCGAGCGCCCAGAGCGTCTCGACGCCGGGGTTGCCCGTGCCCGCCTCGAGCTGGGAGAGCGTGGACTTCGCGATGCCGGCCCGACGGGCCAGCTCGGCGAGCGAGATGCCGTGCCGCACCCGTTCGCGACGCAGGGAGGACGCGATGGCCGTCTGCAGCATCGTTCGGTCCATCGGTCTCCTCGTTCGACTTGACGAACACCAGCGTGGCGGTCACTGTAGTGGACATGCGTTCGCTGTACCGAACGATAGGCCGTTCCGAGCTCCGTGACGCGCTGGCCCTCGCCGCCGCGCTGGCGATCGTGGGCGTGTCCTTCGGAGCCCTGTCCACGGCCGCCGGGGTCCCGCCGCTCATGACGCTGGCCCTGTCGCTGCTGGTGTTCGCGGGAGGCTCGCAGTTCCTGGTGGTGGCCGTCGCCGCGGCCGGGGGCAGTCCCGTCGCCGCGGTGGTGGGCGGCCTGCTGCTCAACGCCCGCATGCTGCCCTACGGGCTGGCGATGGGCGGGGTCATCGGCGACCGGATGCCCGCCCGCCTGCTCGGCGCCCACATCCTCATCGACGAGTCGACGGCGTTCGCCCGCGCCCGCGGCGACGGCCCGCGCGCCCGCACCGCGTTCTGGCTGAGCGGCACGCTCGCGTTCGTGTTCTGGAACTGCGGGGCGGCGCTGGGGATGCTCGCCGGCGGCGCGGTACCCGACCCGAACGTCCTCGGCGTGGACGCGGCGTTCCCGGCGGCGCTGTTCGCGCTGCTGCTGCCGTCACTGGGGAAGGCGGACGCGCGGCGCGTCGCGCTGGGGGCGGCGGCCGTCGCGCTGGTGGCCACGCCGTTCCTGCCGGCGGGCCTGCCCGTGCTGGTGGGGTTGCTGGGGCTCGCGGTGGCGGGGCGGCCACGATGAGCTGGACCGCTCTGCTCGCCCTCGCCGCGGGCACGTACCTGCTGCGGGTCACCGGTGTGCTGCTGCGCGGCCGGGTCGCCATGCCCGACCGCGTGCAGCGCTACCTCGACCTCGGCGCCACGGCCCTGCTCGTGGCCCTGGCCGCGACCGCGGCGCTCATCCAGGACGGCGGGTTCGCGGGCTGGGCCCGGCCCGCCGGCGTGCTGGTCGGGGTGGTGCTGGCCTGGCGCAGGGTGCCGTTCGTGCTGGTGGTGGCGCTGGCCGCGGCCGGCACCGCGGGCCTGCGGTGGGCCGGGGTGCCGTGACCGGACTCGTGCGCGGAAATCAGGGCCAGGGCCCTGATTTCCGCGCACGGGCGGCGGAGCCGCTCGTCATGGGGGAGGGTGATGGGCGTGCACTGTCTGGTGATCGGGGCGACCGGCTACGTCGGCGCCCGTCTCGTCCGCCGCCTCCTCGACGAGGGCCACACGGTCCGCTGCCTGGTGCGCAACCGCGCGAAGCTCGCCCGGCACACGTGGGTCGACCGCGTCGAGGTCCGGCAGGGCGACGTCAACGACGCCGACGCAGTGCGCGACGCCTGCGACGGCATCGACGCGGTGTTCTACCTCGTGCACTCCATGGACGGCCCCGACTTCGCCGACCGCGACCGCCGCGCCGTCGCCGTGCTCGCCGACGCCGCCCACACCGCCGGCGTGCAGCGCATCGTCTACCTCGGCGGGCTCCAGCCGACCGGTGACGAGAACTCCGAGCACCTCGCGTCGCGCCGGGAGGTCGGCGAGATCCTCATGGCGTCGCACGTGCCCACCGCGGTACTGCAGGCCGGGATCGTCGTCGGGGCCGGCTCGGCCAGCTACGAGATGATCCGGCACCTCACCGAGGCCTCGCCCCTGCTGCCGATGCCCGACCACGCCTGGAACGCGGTGCAGCCCATCGGCATCGACGATGTGCTGTACCACCTCGTCGCCTGCCTGCAGCTGCCGTCGAGCGTCAACCGGACCTTCGACATCGGCGGCCCCGACGTCCTGAGCTTCCGCGAGCTGATCCTCGGCTACGCGGAAGTGGCCGGGCTGACCCGGCCGCTCACGGTGCCGGTGCCGCTCTCGGCGCCGCGGATGATCTCCCGCGCCGTGCAGGCCCTGACGCCGGTGGACCGCCACCTCGCGAAGCCGCTGGTGGAGTCGATGGCCCATGACCTCGTGGCCCACGGCGACCCGCCGGCCGGCCCGCCTCCGGGCGGCGCCACCCCGTACGCCGAGGCCGTGCGCCGGGCCGTGGCAGGAGAAGGAGCCGCGGGCCGCGGGCCCACCGACCTGCACGGCGTCGAGCTGGTCAGCGAGCAGACCGAGCGCGTCAAGGCGCCCCCGGCCGTGCTGTGGGACGTGATCAGCACCATCGGCGGGGAGAACGGCTGGTACAACGTGCCCGGCATCTGGGCCCTGCGCGGCGGCATCGACCGGCTCTTCGGCGGCGTCGGGGCCCGGCGCGGGCGACCCGGGAAGCTCGAGCCCGGTGCCCAGCTGGACTGGTGGATCGTCGAGGACGTGCAGGACGGCCGCTCGCTGACCCTGCGCGCGGAGACCAAGATGCCCGGCACCGCGCGGCTGGAGATGCGCGCCGAACCCGACGGTGACGGCTCCCGCTACGTCCAGCGCGTCACGTTCACGCCGCGGGGCATCGCCGGCCGCGCCTACTGGTACGCGGAGCTGCCCGCCCACGACTTCGTGTTCGCCGTGATGGCGCGGACCATCGCGGGCGTGGCGGCTACGCGGGCGCGACGAGCCGCCGGGACCCGGGGAGCATGAGCGCGGCGGCCACCACGGCCGTCACGATCGCGAGCACCGTCAACGGCTCGAGGAAGTGCCCGCCGCCCGTCACCGACAGCAGCACCGGCACGCCGAAGCCGAGGTAGGCGCACGCGTAGAACGTGCCGGTCAGCGCGCCGCGGTGCCGCGCCGAGGCCAGCTCGCCGACCATCGTCAGGCCGGCGGCCAGGCACAACCCGTAGCCGACGCCCAGCAGCAGGGCCACCGGGATCAGCAGCGGCCAGGCGTCGAGGCCGACGCTCAGCAGCGACAGCCCGAACCCCACGGCACCCACGGCCAGCCCGACCGGCCCGGCGGTCACCGCGCCGAGGCGCCGGCCAAGCGGCTGCGCGAACACCCCGGTCAGCAGCGTCACGCCCGCGACGAACCCCGTGATCGCGACGGCGATCCGCGGCATCGTCGGGGTCAGCAGCAGCGGCAGCACCGTCACCGCCGTGGACGGGAACGTGAACACCCCGACCGCCACGGGCAGCACGACCAGCGCGAACGGCCACCGGGCGGCGCTCGGCACGCCGAGGTTCAGCCACGCGCCCCGGCGCCGGTTCTCCGCCGTCAGGGTCTCGGGGACGCGGGGGAGCAGGACCAGCCCGACGATCATCAGGGTGACGTGCACGAGATACGGGAGAACGGTGGGCAGGGGAGCCCACTGGGCGAGGATCCCCGAGACCAGCGGCCCGATCGCCCACCCGCCCCCGAGTGCGGCCGTGGTCAACCGCGCGGCCCGGGCGGGTTCGTCGATCAGCTCCCCGAGCCACGCCGTGCCCACGCTGAACACCACACCCGACACCGCGCCCTGCAGGAACCGGCACAGGAACAGCAGCGCGACCGACGAGTCCGCGCCCAGGAACAGCAGCGAGGTGAGGGTGGACAGCACGACGAACGGAACGACGACCGGACGGCGCCCGAAACGGTCCGACGCCGGGCCGGCGAGCAGCAGCGCCGGCACGAGCCCGGCGGCGTAGACGGCGAACGCACCGGTCAGCGCCGTGGAGCTCAGGCCCAGCTCGGTGCGGTAGACCAGCAGGAGCGGAGTGGGGACGTTGGTGCCGAAGGCGACAACGAAGATCGCGGTCCACAGGGCGGCCACGGTGCGTCCTTGCATCGGCGCACGTTACCCCGCGGGTGCCAGGTCGTACCGGGCGAAGTGCCGGGTGAACGTGGCGGCGCCGCTGGTCATGGCGCGCAGGTCCACGGCGTAGCGCAGCAGCTCCACCACCGGCACCTCCGCGCGCACCACCGAGCGCCCTGCGCCCTCGGCGTCGGTGCCCAGCACGCGGCCGCGGCGTCCGGACAGGTCACCGAGCACCGCGCCGAGGTGCTCGTCCGGCACGCGGACGGCCACCTCGTCGAACGGTTCCAGCAGCACCACCCCGCACGCCTCGGCCGCCTCGCGCAGGGCGAGCGCGCCGGCGGTCTGGAACGCGGCGTCGGACGAGTCGACGCTGTGGGCCTTGCCGTCGACGAGGGTCGCGCGGATGTCGATCACGGTGTGGTGCCCGCCGGAGTCGTCGGCGCTGCCGAGCCCCCGTTCCACCTGCGTCCGGATCCCCTTCTCGACGCTGGGGACGAACTGCGTCGGCACCGATCCGCCCACCACCTTCGAGACGAACTCGATGCCCGATCCCCGCGGCAGCGGCTCGAACTCGACGTGGCACACGGCGTACTGGCCGTGCCCGCCCGACTGCTTGACGTGCCGTCCGGTCACCCGCGCCGGCCCGGCCAGCGTCGCGCGCATCGGCACCCGCACCGGCTCGGTGTCCACCTCGGTGCCGCTCGCCCGCAGCCGGGAGAGCACGACGTCGGCGTGCGCCTCGCCCATGCACCACAGGACGGTCTGGTGGGTCTCGGCGTTGCGTTCCAGGCGCAGGGTCGGGTCGGCGGCCACGAGCTTGGCCAGCGTGGTGACCAGCGCGTCCTCGTCGCCGCGCGCGTGCGCCGCGACGGCCACGGGCAGCAGCGGCTCGGGCAGGTCCCAGCAGGAGAGCAGCAGCGGATGGTCCACCGCGGAGACGGTGTCGCCGGTCTCGGCCGACCCGATCTTGGTCAGGGCGCAGATGTCGCCGGCGCCGCACTCGTCCACCTCGCGCAGGGTGGCGCCGAGCGGGGAGTACAGGTGGGCCAGTTTCTCGTCCGTGTCGTGCCCCGTCCGCTGCGCGGGCACCGGGGGATGGCCGCTGACGTGCACGGTCGTGTCGCGCCGCAGGGTCCCGGAGAACACCCGCACCAGCGACACGCGCCCGACGTAGGCGTCGGCCGAGGTGCGCACGACCTCGGCCGCGAGCGGCCCGTCGGGGTCCGTGGTCAGCACGGTCTGCGCCGCCCCGTTGAGCGGGTGGACGTCGGGCAGCGGGTGCTCCAGCGGCGACGGGAACCCGCCCACCAGCACCTCCAGCACGGCGTCGAGCCCGATCCCGCTCGTGGCGCAGACGGGGATCACCGGGTGGAACGTGCCGCGCGCGACGGCAGTCTCCAGGTCGTCGATCAGGGTGGGGACGTCGAGATCCTCCCCGCCGAGGTAACGCTCCATCAGCGTCTCGTCCTCGGACTGCTCGATGATCCCCTCGATCAGCTCGCCGCGGGCGTCGTCGGCGCCGTCCGGGGCCTGCCCGGCGGGGGTCCGGGACAGCAGACCGTAGAGCCCGGACAGCGACGGGCCGTCCAGGACCGGCAGGTAGAGCGGGGCGACGCCCGACCCGAACGTCTCGCGCGCGGTGGTGACGGTGGCGGCGACGTCGGCGCGGGCGTGGTCGCACCGGGTCACCACGATGGCGCGCGGCATGCCGACGGCGGCGCACTCCTCCCACTGCGCGAGCGTGGCGGGGTCGGGTCCCCCGTCGCGGCGCTGCGACGCCGGGACGACGAACAGCGCGGCGTCGGCGGCGCGCAGGCCCGCGCGCAGCTCGCCGACGAAGTCGCCGTAGCCGGGGGTGTCGATGAGATTGATCTTGTGGCCGTCGTGCATCAGGGGAGCGACCGCCAGCCCGACCGAACGTTGCTGACGGACCGCGGCCGGATCGTGGTCGCAGACCGTGGTGCCCTCGGGCACGGCGCCGGCGCGGGGGATCGCGGCGGTGTGGGCGAGCAGGGCCTCCACGAGGGTGGTCTTCCCCGCCCCGGACGGCCCGACGAGCACGACGTTGCGGATGCGGGCGGGATCGACCACACCCACCCTGCCAGCTGATCTGACCGTCATGATGCGACCACCTCCGTGTGGCTCATCTCACACCTGGGTGGCGCGTGGTCACAACCCCCGGACACAACGACCACAACCCGGGAGGTCGGGCGGCCCGGGCGTAGGGTCTCCGCCGTGCCAGTTCCCGGACCCGGATATGCCATCACCGCGCGGGTCGAGGTACCCGCCTCCGCCAGCGCCGCGGGCGACCTCGCCGTGGCGGTGGGCCGCGTCGGCGGCGTCGTCACCGCGTTCGACGTCGTCGAGGCCCAGACCGCCACACTCGTCGTCGACATCAGCTGCAACGCGCGCGACGAGGCCCACGCCACCGAGATCACCGACGCGCTCGAGGCGCTGCCCGGGGTGAGCGTCCGGAAGGTCTCCGACCGGACGTTCCTGCTGCACCTCGGCGGGAAGATCGAGGTCACCTCGAAGGTCAGCCTCCGCAACCGTGACGACCTCTCCCGCGCCTACACCCCCGGCGTCGCGCGCGTCTGCCAGGCGATCGCGGCCAATCCCGCCGACGCCCGCCGGCTGACGATCAAGCGCAACACCGTCGCCGTCGTCACCGACGGCTCCGCGGTGCTCGGGCTGGGCAACCTCGGCGCGGCCGCCGCGATGCCGGTGATGGAGGGCAAGGCGGCGCTGTTCAAGCGGTTCGGCAACGTCGACGCCTGGCCGGTGTGCCTGGACACCCAGGACACCGAGGAGATCATCCGCACCGTCCAGATCCTCGCCCCGGCCTACGGCGGCATCAACCTCGAGGACATCGCCGCGCCGCGCTGCTTCGAGATCGAGGCGCGACTGCGCGAGATGCTCGACATCCCCGTCTTCCACGACGACCAGCACGGCACCGCGATCGTCGTGCTCGGCGCGCTGCGCAACGCCCTGCGCGTGGTGGGCAAGAAGCTGACCGACTGCAAGGTCGTGGTCTGCGGCGTCGGCGCGGCCGGCTCGGCGATCATCCGGCTGCTGCAGTCCGGGCGCCCCGGCGACGTGCTGGCCGTGGACATCGACGGGATCGTGCACTCGGGGCGTCCCGGCCTCGACGACAACCTGGTCAACATCGCCGGGCAGACCAACACCCATGGGGTCGCCGGCACGCTCGCCGACGCCCTCGTGGGCGCCGACGTGTTCATCGGCGTGTCCGCGCCCAACCTCTTCGGCGCCGCGGAGCTGGCGACGATGGCGAAGGACGCGATCGTGTTCGCGCTGGCCAACCCCGACCCGGAGGTCGACCCGGCGGTGGCCCTGCAGCACGCCGCCGTGGTGGCCACGGGCCGCTCGGACTACCCCAACCAGATCAACAACGTCCTCGCGTTCCCGGGCGTGTTCCGCGGCCTGCTCGACGCCCAGGCCCGCGACATCACCGATGCCATGCTGCTGGCCGCCTCCGCCGCGATCGCCGACGTGGTGCCGGAGCCGAACGCGAGTTTCATCGTGCCCAGCGTCTTCGACGCGACGGTGGCCCCGGCGGTGGCGGAGGCGGTGCGGCAGGCGACGTCGAAGAAGGACGTCGCTCCCGTCTGACCCTTTCGTCCGACGCCGGTCGGCGACCGGCGGAATGTGCAGCGCCGGTCGGCGCATTGTGACCATGCTGCGCCCGGGACTACCGTTTTCCCCATCCGGGTCGGGGAATCTCGGGAAAGTGCTGGGGAGTCGACGATGACGTCCGCACCTCGTTCGCCCACGTCGCTGCACGGCCGCTGACATGGGGGTACGTCGCAGCGCCGCGTCCCTGTCCGTCGCCGAGCTGACCGATCTCCGCGACGCATTCACGGCGCTCTACGGAATATCGGACGACCGTGGTTACGCATTCCTCGCCGGCGTGCACGGCCTGCCATTGCCGCAGTACTGCAAGCACGGCAGCATCCTGTTCCTGCCGTGGCACCGGGCCTACCTGTACTTCATGGAACGAGCCATGATCGACGCGCTGCGCCGCAGCCGCGACGACCCGGCGGCCGCGGTGAGCCTCCCGTGGTGGGACTGGTCGTCCGCGGCGGCCCACGCCGACGGCGGCGGCCTGCCGCCGGGCTGGCTCGCTCCCGCGGACGGCGGCGCCAACGCCCTGGCGTCCGGCCCCATGACGCTGGGCGACGCGGACCTGGAGCAGGTGCGCACGAACCTGCCGGGGGCCGTCACCGACGGGGCCGACCCGGTGACGGTGCGCGACCCGGACACGCCCGACCAGCTCCCGAAGGCCACCACCGTCAACCGCGCCCTGTCGGCCACGTCGTTCACCGAGTTCAGCCAGATCGTCGAGGGCATCCACAACGGGGTGCACGGCTGGGTCGGGGGTGCGATGTCGGCGGTGCCGATCGCCGCCTACGACCCGATCTTCTGGTCGCACCACGCGATGATCGACCGGCTCTGGTACCTCTGGCAGCTCTCGCCGCAGGGGGCCGACCCGTCGGCCGCGCTGCTGGACACCGCGCTCCCGCCCTGGCCGATGACGGTGCGCCAGACGCTGAGCGTCCCTAACCTGGGCTACGACTACGCCGCGCAGGTCGTCGGCTGAGGAGGCACCGTGGTCGCGTCATCCACCGCACGCACCGGAGCCGGCGGGCAGACCCTCGTCGTCGACCTGGCCTACCCGCCGGACCCGGGCCGGGCCCCGTTCACCCGCGCCGACCTGGTCGTCACCGGCGTGGACCACTCCGGCACCTCCTACGAGGTCCGGCTCTACCTCGACAACCCCGGCGCCGACATCGACACGCCGCGCGACCCGGAGGCGGGGTACGCCGGGCGCTACACGGTGTTCGGCCACGGCGGCTGCTACGGCGACGAGGGCCACTGCGAGGTGCCCGAGGCCGCCGGCGACCCCACCGATGTCCGGCCGGTGCACCAGCTCACGCCGCTCGACACGTTCGTCACCGTCACCGACGCGCTGCGGCGGGTGCTCGACCGCGACGGCCGGCTGAGCACCGTCACGATGGTGCCGGTCTCGCTGACGCCGCGGCGTTCCGACCGCAGCCCGGCCCCGGAACTGCTCGAGTTCGCCGACCTGTCGCTGCACACCTACCTCGCCGCCACCGACCTGGACGTACCCACGCCGGGCTGAGCGCCGCCCCCGGCTACGCTGGCCGACCGTGGTTCCCGTGATCGGTGTGCTGGCCCTGCAGGGCGACGTCCGCGAGCACCTGTCCGCCGTCGCGGCGTGCGGTGCGCAGGGCGTCCCGGTGCGGAGGCCCGCCGAGCTCGACGCGGTCGACGCGATCGTGCTGCCCGGCGGCGAGTCCACGACGATGAGCCGGCTGCTCGGCACGTTCGAGCTGCTGGAGCCGTTGCGGGCCCGGATAGCGGCCGGGATGCCCACCTACGGCTCGTGCGCGGGCATGATCCTGCTCGCCCGCGAGGTGCTCGACGGCCGTCCCGACCAGCAGCAGCTCGGCGGTCTGGACGCGGTGGTGCGACGCAACGCCTTCGGCCGGCAGGTCGACTCGTTCGAGACCGACCTGTCCTTCGACGGCATCCCCGGCGAGCCCGTGCACGCGGTGTTCATCCGGGCCCCGTGGGTGGAGTCGGCCGGGCCGGGCGTCGAGGTGCTGGCCAGCGTCCCCCACGTCGACGGGGCGGGCGCGGCGGCCGGCCGGGCGGTGGCCGTGCGGCAGGGTGCGGTGCTCGCCACGGCGTTCCACCCGGAGCTGACGGGTGACCTGCGCGTGCACGCCCTGTTCTGCGAGATGGTCGCCGGCGCAGCGCGGGCCGCCTGATCCGCTCATGATCGGGTCACGTCGCACCCCGCGGCCCCGTCGCGGGCCCTGCCGTGCGGTCCGCGACGATCATGGGTGGGACTGATCGTCGCGGACCGCACGGCAGCGTCCTGAGGGGGACGATCCGGTGCGGACGGCGGCGATCACCTGTCCCTGCCTCGCCGTCGGCGCCGGGATGATGCCGGGTGACGTGCGCCAGGTGAACCGGGGCGACGGCGACGTGGCTACGATGGTCCGGATCTGTGCACGGAGAAGGGAACACGATGAGCGGGCACTCCAAGTGGGCGACGACGAAGCACAAGAAGGCCGTCGTCGATGCCCGGC
This sequence comes from Pseudonocardia sp. 73-21, assembly GCF_001899645.1. Classification (GTDB taxonomy): domain Bacteria; phylum Actinomycetota; class Actinomycetes; order Mycobacteriales; family Pseudonocardiaceae; genus Pseudonocardia. The sequence goes on from NZ_MKVV01000091.1 coordinate 289,695, forward strand.
GCGGCAAGATGTTCGCGAAGCTGATCAAGAACATCGAGGTCGCGGCCCGGATGGGCGGCGGTGACCTGGACGGCAACCCCACGCTGTACGACGCGGTCCAGAAGGCGAAGAAGAGCTCGGTCCCCAACGACAACATCGACCGCGCCGTCAAGCGCGGTTCCGGGGCCGACGCCGGTGGTGCCGACTACCAGACCATCACCTACGAGGGCTACGGCCCCAACGGCGTCGCGGTGCTCATCGAGTGCCTCACCGACAACCGCAACCGCGCCGCCACCGAGGTCCGCACCGCGATGACCCGCAACGGCGGGGCCATGGCCGACCCCGGCTCGGTCGCCTACCTGTTCGCGCGCAAGGGCGTCGTGATCGTGCCGAAGGGCGAGCTGAGCGAGGACGACGTGCTGATGGCCGTCCTCGACGCCGGCGCGGAGGAGGTCAACGACCTCGGCGAGAGCTTCGAGGTGGTCTCCGAGCCCACCGACCTCGTCCCGGTCCGCACGGCGCTGCAGGAGGCCGGCATCGACTACGACTCGGCCGACCAGAACTTCATCCCGTCGATGCAGATCGAGCTGGACGCCGAGGGCGCGAAGAAGGTGTTCCGCCTCATCGACGCGCTGGAGGACAGCGACGAGGTCCAGAACGTCTACGCGAACTTCGACGTGAGCGACGACGTGATGGCGCAGGTCGACTAGCCCCTTCGTTGTTTCAGCTCGGGTTCTGCACCGCGCTGATCGCGTCCTCCGCCACCTCGGTGGGCAGCTTCGGGGGCGACGGCCGCAGGCCCTGCACCACGCGGGCGTAGAACGCGTCCACCGCGTCGTTGACGCTGGGGATGAACGCCTTCCGGAGGCCGTTGCGCCGGGTGCCCATCGGGGCCGACATCGTCAGCCGGAACGCCCTGACCTCGGCGGCCGGATCCGGCAGCAGCGCGGCGACGTTCTCGCGGACGTCCTTGAGCAGCTCGCACGAGGTCTGCTCGCGGCGGGCGAAGAGCACCTCGACGGTGAGCGTGTCCGGTGCGGCGACCAGCTGCCTCAGGATCCAGTTGACCCGCCGGGCGCTTCCCCCGTCACGCGGGGACTCCACCTCGATCGACGTGCGGACGTGCCCGGTCCGCAGGTCCGCCGACACGACGAGCGGGCCGGCAGCACCGGGGATGCGCAGCGTCGCGGCCAGCGTGCCGGCGTCGGCGAGCTGGGCGGCGGAGGCCTGGGCGCGTGCGGCCGGGTCGGCCGCGAACCGCCGGGGGAGCACGTGGGTGACGGTGACGCCGAGCTGGCCGGTCAGCCGCAACCCGAGGTGGCGGACCAGCTTCTCCCACGACGTCGTGACCGCACAGATCTTGCGGTCGGCCGCCCGGAGGGTGCCGGCGGCGACGGCCTCCCGCACCGGCACCCACGCCGTGCCCATGTCGTCGAACCCGGCCGCGCCGGAGCGGGGGTGCTCGAGGTAGCGGATGAGCTCGGCCAGCATCCAGGCCTGGAGCCGGTCGTCGACCCCGCGGTGAGCGAACTGCATCTGCGCCTCGTGGAGCACCTCGGACCAGGAGATGTGGTGCAGCGCGACCTTGCGCAGCTTCCGCCCGTCGACGGGCACGGGGTGGGCACCGCCGACGGGGGCGAGGTCGTTGGAGAGCGTGATCACCGCGTCGTAGCCCTGCTGCCGGGCGAGGTCGAGGTAGCGGTCGACCTGCTCCTGACGCAGCTGGCTGGCTCCGGTCTTGACCTCCAGCAGTGCGGTCCACACCCGCCCCGCCCGGGCGACCCGCAGGACACCGTCGGGGATCGAGGTCCGCTCACCGATCTTGAACGGCACCTCGAGGTAGGTCTCGATGGTGCCGGCGGGGCCGCCGAAGCGGGACACGAGCGCCCGTCCGAAGTCGCGGACGGCCATCATGGTCGAGAGCAGTGTCGAGGTGGCGCGCTTCTCCTGTTCCTCGGCGTTGCCGACGCCGGAGATGGAGAACAGCCGCGCGGGTTGCCAGCTCGGGTCGACGGCGAGGGTCAGCGGCGGGAGGGTGGCGGCGGTGGTCCGCTTCTTGCGGGTGCGGACCCCCTGGCGCGGCGACCTCGCGGGGGCCGCGACCGGATCCGCCTCCGGCTCGACCTCGACCAGGTCCGTGGACGACGCGGCCTCCGCGGACAGCTCCTCGGCGACCGGTTCGAGGGGCACCTCCTCCACCGCCTCGTCCTGCACCGTGATGCCGTAGTCGGTGGCGAGCCCGGCCAGGCCCGAGTCCCAGCCCTGCCCGACGGCGCGGAACTTCCACTCCTCGCCGCGGAGGTAGAGCTCGCCGAGCACCATGGCGGTCTCGGCGCCGGCGTCGGCGATGTCGAACCGGGCGGTGGACTGCCCGGCCGAGTCGAGCAGCACGAGCCCCAGCTCCCGAACGTCACCGAAACCCGAGCCGGCCCCGGCGTCGAGGCTCGCGGCGATCACGATCGTCTCGACCTCGGAGGGCAGGGTCTCGAGATCCACCGAGACGCGGTCCTCGCCCGCGTCGTCGTCGGCGCGCTTGCCCAGCAGCCGCACCGACCCGTCACCACCGGCCGGGGCGTTGTAGAACACGAAGTCGTCGTCCGACCGGACGCGCCCGTCGCGGCCCAGCAGGAGCGCGGAGACGTCGACGTCGGCCGTCCCGAGCGGGTCCGACCACCGGACGACGGCCTGCAGCCGGCCGCCCTCGACGTCGGAGCGCTGGAGGACAGAGACGTTGGCGCCCTTGGACAGCGCATGATCGGCCACGAACCCCCTGTCGCTCGCCGTGCCCGGAGGGTTACCGCACGCCACATCCTCAGGGGGTGTGGCGGTGCACGGCGACCCGGGCGGGGCGGACGTTCCGGCCGCCCACCTGCAGGCCCGGCTCCCGCAGCACCGCCACCGTCCGGTCCTGTGCAGCGTCCTCCGTCGCCACCACCTCGACCGCGTCCATCGTCGTGCTGCTGAACGGCTCGCCGGCCCGCGGCACGATCACCCGGCCGCCGCGGCCGTTGAGCAGCCGCTCCAGGCCCGCGGCCGTGGCCTCGAACGCGGCGCGCTCCCGGCGCGAGCGGGCCGTCGCCGCGCAGGCCAGGGCGTCGACGCGCAGGGCGTGCAGCTCCACCAGCAGGGGGACGTCGGGGCCGCTCGTGCGGCTGCCGGCGCCGGCCAGGTCGCCGAGGGTGGCGCTCTGCCGGGCCAGCATCCGGCCCACGTCGTCGATCTTGTCGGCGATGTCGGTGAGTGTCGGGTCGGCCACCCGGGCAGGGTAGCTACGCTCGCGCGGTGGCCGTCCACGGTATCGATCTCGGCACCACGAACTCCGCCATCGCGCGCACCGGCCCGGACGGGCGACCGCAGGTGCTCGCGGGGCTGTCGGGGGAGCCCACGACACCGTCCGTCGTGCTGTTCGCCTCGCCCGGCGAGCACGTCGTGGGGGAGGGGGCGCGGCGTGAGGCGCGACTGGATCCCGAGCACGTGTGCACCCTGGTCAAACGCCGGATGGGCGACGCCGAGTGGCGGTTCGTGGCGCACGGGAAGGCGTGGTCGGCGCCCGCGGTGTCGGCCCTGGTCCTGCGGAGCCTCGTCGCCGACGCCGCGTTCGCCTCCGGTGACGAGCCGACCGCCGCGGTGATCACCGTGCCCGCCTACTTCGGTGACGAGGAGCGGCGCGCCACGATGCTGGCCGGCACCTACGCCGGGCTCGACGTCCTCGACGTGCTGTCGGAGCCCATCGCGGCGGCGCTCGCCTACGGGTTCGGGCGGCTCGACGGCTCGCCCGAGCTCGCGAAGGGCGCCACGCACGAGACCGTTCTCGTCTACGACCTCGGCGGCGGCACGTTCGACGCCACCGTCATCGAGCTGGCCGACCGCCGCATCTCCGTGCTCGCCGTGGAGGGCGACCACCAGCTCGGCGGCGCCGACTGGGACGAGCGCGTCGCCGTCGCCCTCTCACGCCGCTTCTGCGCCGACAACCCGGACGCCGAGGACCCCCTCGACGACTCCGCGGGCGCCCAGGCCCTCGTGCTCGCCGCGGAGCGGGCCAAGCAGCAGCTGAGCGACGCCGAGCGCACCGACGTGGTCGTCGCGCACGACGGCGCCCGCTCCACGATCACGCTCAGCCGCGCCGAGCTGGAGGAGATGACGGCGCCGCTGCTGCGCCGCACCGTCGACCTCACCCGCGCCTGCCTCGACGAGGCCGCCCGCCGCGGCGTGGGATGCGTCGACCGCGTGCTGCTCGTCGGCGGCTCGTCGCGCATGCCGGCGGTGGCCGAGGCGCTGCGCCGCGAGCTGGACCTCGACCCCCGCCTGCACGACCCCGACCTCGCCGTCGCCCGCGGCGCGGCGCTCTACGGGGAGAAGAAGGAACTGGAGCGCATGGTCGTCGCCGACCTGCGCACGCGCGGGCGGCTGCGGGACGGGGTGCCGCTGGAGGACGCCGCCTCCGCCGACGTCGACGACGCCTGCCGCCGCGTCGCCGACGCGTTCCGGGTGCCGCTCGCGCAGGTGCGCCGGGCCGTCGAGGTCCAGGTGGACACGGTCGTCTCGCGCGGGTTCGGGGTGCTCGCCGTGAACTCGGCGGCCGGACGCCTGGAGCCCTCGTGGCTGGTGCACCGCAACGACCGCCTCCCGATCCGCACCAGCCGCAGCTACGGCACGGTGCGCGCCGACCAGACCGAGATCGAGGTGACGGTCGTCGAGCAGCAGGGGCAGGCCGAGTCGTCGCGCCCCGAGGACGCCAAGGTGCTGATCGTCGGGCAGATCAGCGGCATCCCGGCGGGCCACGACGAGGGCAGCGAGGTGCGGGTGACGTTCGAGATGGGCTTCGACGGGGTCCTGCACGTCACGGCGTTCCACGTCGACGCCGGGATCCCGCTCACGCTGATCGCCACCACCGGCGCCACGCTGAGCCAGGCCGAGGTGGCCCGCGAGCGTGATCAACTGGGAAAGACCCGGCGCCGTGAATGAGTTCGACCCGAACGACTACCGAAAGCGCGTCCTCGCGGCCGTCGAGAAGCGGGGCGGGCCCGACACCTCCGACCCGTTCGAGCTCTACGACCTCCCGCTCGACGACGACCTGACCGACGCCGAGGTCGCCGCCCGGGTTGCCGAGGTGTGGGGGTTCTGGCAGCGGCAGCGCGACCATCCCAAGTACCGCGTGCTCGTCGCGCTGCTCGTGGCCACCCACGACGAGCGCAGTGCCGAGCTGCTCGACGCCGGGCACCGGGCGCTCGCCGTCGCGCGGGTGCGGGCCTGGCGGGAGCAGCGCGACTCCGCCCGCTACGCCCTGCTGGACTCCGCGATCTCCCGGCTCGTCGCCCGGCACGGCGGGGTGCCGCGCGACAAGATCGCGGGCCTCGACGAGGTGGGCGCGCTGGCCGGGCTGACCCCCGCCGAGGTGACCGCGCGCCTGCGCCGCCACCGGATCATCGACCCCGCCCGGCCCACCGACCGCGGACGCCAGGTGCGGGCGCTGCTGGACGAGTTCGGGCGCCTCACCGGCGGCGCGACCCCGGCCACGCTGCTCGTCCTCATGGGCCTGGAGCCCACCGCATCCGAGGAGCAGGTGCGGGCGGGCGGCGCGGCGTGGCGGTCCCGGGCCCGGGAGCTTCCGGCCGGGCGGCTGCGTGCCGTGGTCGACGAGCTGCTGGTGCACGTCGCGGACCTGCTCGAACCCGGCCGCGACGCCGTCGAGCGCTACCTCGACACGGTGGCCGCGGAGGTCGCCGAGCACCTGCGCCCGCGCGTGCGGGCCGCGGTGCTGGTGGAGGACCGGCTCGTCGCCGAGGACCACGCGTTCCTGCTCGACGAGGCCGTGGCGCTGGGGCTGGACCGGCGCCGCGCCACGGCGGTGATCGTCGGGCTGGCCGCCGAGCTGCAGGCACCCATCGAGACCGCGCCGCCGGTGGAGCCCGCCCGACCTGCCCTGCGCGACTGGGAGGAGCCGCTGCGTGCGGCCCGTGCGGCCCTGCGGGCGGGCCGTCCGGTCGAGGCGCGGCGGCGGGTCGAGCAGGCCCGGCGGTCGGCCGGGCCGGACGGAGCGACGCCGGTGCGGGCCGTCGCCGACGAGATCACCGCCGTGCTCGACGAGGCCGACACCCGCCGCCTGGCCGCGGCGGCGGCCGCCGCCGACCGGCGCTGGGTGGAGGCGCTGGAGCATCTCGAGCACCTGGAGCGGACCGCCGCCGACGTGCCCGGCCATCCCGCCGACGATCTCGCGACGGCCCGCCGGGAGGTCGCGGAGGCCGACGCCGCCGTCGCCGCCGCCCTCGCCGGACCGGACGCCGGGCGCGCCGCGGCACTGGCCGCCGTGCTGGAGCGCTGCCCCGGCCACCCGGCCGCGGCCGCCGCGCTCGCGCAGGTCCCGCTCGCCGCGCCGGGCTGGGTCAGCGCCACCCGCGACGCCCGGGGGAACGTCGTCGTGCTGTGGGAACCGACCGCCGACGGTGCCGGCTACCGCGTGCGCCGCCGTCGCGCGGACGGCTCGTGGCAGGTCGTCGGCCGGGTCGCCGACGCCGCGATCGAGGACGGCGGCGCCCCGGTGATCGGCACCCCCGTCTACGCGGTGAGCGCCGTGGTGGGCGGGCGGACCTCGGCGGAGACGCGGTCCGACGCGGCGCCCGTGCCGGTGGCGCCCGTGCCGGTGGTGCCCGCCGGTCCCGCCGCTCCCGTCGACGTCCGGGCCGTCCGCGCCCCGGACGGGTCGGTGCGCGTGAGCTGGACGGGATGCGGCGACGTCGAGTACCGCGTCCGCAGCCGCGACGCGCGGGGGAGCTGGCGGGTGGTCGGGCGCACCCGCGCCACCGCGCTGGAGGACGGCGGGGCCGGCCCCGGGCCCCTGCCGACCTACGCCGTGAGCGCGGCCTCGGGCGGGGCCCGGTCGGTCGAGGTGGAGTCGTCCCCCGGGTGACGGCGGCGGCCCTCACCCCTGCGGGCACCATTTCCGGGCACACTGGACGAGCGCCCCGAACCGGGCACCGACCGGAGTTGGATCACCGGGGACTACGGTGGACGCCGCGTCCGTATTGTGAACTATGCCGAGCAACGTGAAACAGGAACAGGGGACATGAACCTTCGGATTTTCGGCTGGTCCTATGCCGTGACGATCGTGGCGCTGATCGTCGCGTTCCTCTACGGCGGCTGGGAGGCGTTCGTCCTCTGCGTGATCCTGGGCATCCTGGAGATCTCGCTGTCGTTCGACAACGCGGTGGTCAACGCGACCGTGCTGGAGCGGATGGACCCGTTCTGGCAGCGCATCTTCCTCACCGTCGGCATCGTGATCGCCGTGTTCGGTATGCGGCTGGTGTTCCCGCTCGTCATCGTGGCGGTCACCGCCGGGCTCAACCCCGTGGAGGCGTTGACGCTCGCGCTGGAGAAGCGCCCCGAGAGCGACCCCACGAGCTACGCGTACCTGCTCAACGAGGCCTACCCGCAGATCGCCGCGTTCGGCGGCATGTTCCTGTTCATGCTGTTCCTGGACTGGATGTTCGACGACCGCGACATCAAGTGGCTCGTGTGGCTGGAGAAGCCGCTCGCGAAGATCGGGCAGCTGTCGCGGCTGTCCATCGTGCTCGCGCTCGTCGTCCTGGTGGTGATGGCCGAGACGCTCGCCGAGGAGCCCGCGGTGGTACTCCTCGCCGGCTCGCTGGGCCTCGTGACGTACCTGCTGGTCAACGGTCTGGGTGACTTCTTCGACCAGGCCGTGGACGAGCCCGGGGACGGCGAGCAGGCCTCCTCCAACGGGTCCGGGCCGTCGCAGCTCGCGAAGGCCAGCGGCAAGGCCGGGTTCTTCCTGTTCCTCTACCTCGAGGTCCTCGACGCCGCGTTCTCCTTCGACGGCGTCATCGGCGCGTTCGCGATCACCACCGACCCGATCATCATCGCGCTGGGCCTCGGCCTCATCGGCGCGATGTTCGTCCGGTCGCTCACGGTGTTCCTGGTGCGCAAGGGCACGCTGGCCGACTACGTCTACCTTGAGCACGGCGCGCACTGGGCCATCGGCGCGCTGTCGGTGATCCTGCTGGTGGGCATCGGCTACCACGTCAACGAGATCGTCACGGGCCTGCTCGGTGTCGCGTTCATCGGTGCGGCGTTCCTGTCGAGCATCCTGCGCAACCGCAAGCTCGCCGCCGAGGGCGTCGAGACCCACAAGACAGCCGAGGAGTTGGCAAGCAAGTGACCATCTCACTGGAGAAGGGCCAGAAGGTCTCCCTGGCCAAGCGCAGCGGCGGCAGCCTGTCCGTCGTGCGGATGGGCCTGGGCTGGGACGCCGTCAAGAAGCGCGGCCTGTTCGGCTCCAGGTCGCAGTCCATCGACCTCGACGCGTCGGCGCTGCTGTTCGACGCGGCCGGCACGCTCGTGGACGCCGTCTGGTTCCGCCAGCTGCGCAGCCACGACGGCGCCGTGCAGCACACCGGCGACAACCTCACCGGCGACGGGGACGGCGACGACGAGTCCGTCATCGTCGACCTCCCGCGGCTGTCGCCGGCCGTCACGCAGATCGTGTTCACGGTCAACTCGTTCACCGGCCAGGACTTCTCGCAGATCGAGAACGCCTTCTGCCGGCTCGTCGACGAGACCACGAACGAGGAGCTTGCCCGCTACGAGCTGACCGGGTCGGGGCGCCACAACGCCCAGATCATGGCCAAGGTCAGCCGCGACGGGGCCGGGTGGACGATGACGGCGATCGGGGCCATCGCCAACGGCCGCACGTTCCAGGACCTGCTGCCCGACACGGTGGCGTACCTGTAGAGCTCGCTCCATGCGCGATTCCACGGCGATGCTGCTGAGCTACCTGTAGGCGATGACGTGCACGAGCGCGTGGTGGTCGGCGCACGTGGCGCGGGTCGAGACGCGGCGCGGGAGGCCTGAAAAGGGTCGTGCGCGGATATCGGTGCCGGGGCACCGATATCCGCGCACGGGCGACGCAGTCGCGCTACAGGTCGAAGTCCGACGGCGGGATGTTCACCGCCTGGCAGGCCTCCCGCACGGCCTGCTGCTCGTCCTTGTCGAAGTCGCCGTCGGCGCCGCCGATGATGATGCCGACCTGGATCACGGCGCGGGCGGCGTCGGGCTTGCTCTTCAGCTTGCCGATGGTGGCGATGGCCTCCACCTTGCCGAAGTCGTAGTCGCGCTCCAGCTTCGAGGAGTAGAACTCGAAGTGCTGCTGCAGCTCGGCCGGGTCGAACACCGACAGCGCGTCGTTGCTGCCGATGAACTGCGCGGTCTTGCGGCGCTCGTCGGCGGTGATGGTGCCGTCGGCAGCGGCGATGAGCGCACACATCGCCATGCTCGCCTTCGCGAAGTCCTTGCTCTGGAACTTCGCGACCTGCGTCTTCGTCGTCGAGGTCATATCGGTGAGCTTGCTCTTGAGCTGGTCCCACAGCGCCATTGCGCGCGTTCCTTCCGGGTTGTGATGGCTACGTCTAGAGACTGCCAGAAACGGACAAACTGGCGGCGGCCGCATGGTCGTGCAGCCACCCCAGCAGCTCCGCTCCGGCCCGTACCCCGGTCGCCGTCGTGACGGCCAGGTGGTCGAGGGCGAAGCCCGAATCCGCGAGCTCCCCGTGCGCCGGGCGGATCGCGGCGTCGGCGAAGGCGAGCAGGTCGGCGTCGAGCAGGGAGTCGCCGGCGGCGAGCACCGGGCCGACGCCGCACCGGTCGCGGACCTCGGCCGCGGCGGCCGACTTGGTCAGCGGCCGCGGCACCGCGTAGACCTTGCGGCCCTGCAACGACACCGTCCACCCGCGCGGATCGCACCAGACGGTGAGCTCGTCGACCCAGCCGTCCGGCAGAGCGGCGCGGTCCACCACGGCGTAGGCGAACAGATCGCTCGCGACGCGCTGGTTGAGCACGAAGTCCCCGCCGTTGTCCCGCATCCGGGCCTCGACGTCGGCCGGCGGCGCGCAGTCGGTGAGCCGGGAACGGACGGTGGCCGACCAGGCGGCGTCCGGTACGCCGTCCACCAGCAGGTGCCCGCCGTTGCTCGCGATGGCGTAGCGGGCGGGCGGGCCGGGCAGGTGGACGCGGGCGAGCTGCTCCGGGGTGCGCGTGGTGGTCGGGACGACGGTGGCGACGGCCTGCAGACGCTCGAGGAGAACAGCCGCATCCTCCGTCATGAACGACAGCGGCGCGTTGCGGAAGAGCTCCACGCACAGCAGCCGGGGGGCGTCGGCGTCGGGCATGTCCAGGGCGAGCGCGGCCGCGGAGTAGATCACCGTACGGTCGAGGTCCACGCAGACGACCGGCCGACGTGCTTCCTCCCGCGGAGGCCGCATCAACGCCGTCACCGCGCGGCCGTCAGACCGTCGGCGCCCGTGGCGCCGCGGGTGAACCGGGGATGGATCAGCCCGACGCAGCTGTAGGGCAGCCCGGCCACCTCCTCCACCGGCACGCCGCGCCGCTGTGCCAGCAACCGGACGTGCCCGAGGTCGGCGGCCGGCGCGCCCTCCCGCACCAGCACCTTCCACGGCACCCGCCGCAGCAGCACGCGCGTGGTCTCCCCGACCCCGGGCTTGACGAGGTTGGCGTCGCCGATGCCGTACTCGTCGACGATCCGGTCGACCGCGGCCCAGCCGGCGTAGTCCGGGGTGCGTCCGGTGGGCGCCGTGGTGTCGGTGACGCCCGCGAACTCCGCGGTCACGGCGTCGAGGAACGCCGTGGAGACGTCGGCGCCCGCGAGCTCCGCGTAGAACTTGGCCCCGTGGTACTGGCCGGGGCCGATCAGCCGGTCGTTGAGCACCGTGCGCGACACCAGCCCCGAGACCGTCGAGTTGAGGCACGCCGACGCGATCAGCCAGTCGTCGCGGGTGCCGAACGTGCGCACGCAACGGCCGGGATCGGCGAGCACCGCGAGATCGGGGTCGAAGGCGGTGCCGTCCAGGGCGGCGGCGAGCTCGCGGGCGATGGCGCCCTTGCCCGTCCACCCGTCGACGAACACGACCTGCGCCGGGTCGTGGTGCTCGGCGAGGTGGCGCAGCGCCAGCTGGTCGATCCCCCGGCCGCGGACGATGGACACCGCGTAGTGCGGCAGGTCCAGGCCGTGGCGCTGCTGCGCCCAGCGCCGCAGCAGCACGCCGACGGGGGTGCCGGCGCGGGCCAGCGAGACCAGCACGATCTCGCTGGGATCGTCTCCGCCGCGCTCGGCGAGCACCAGCTCCGCCACCGTGCCGACGGCCTGCGCCAGCCGCGGCGCCGAGGAGGCCAGCGCGGAGCGGTAGAGCTCCAGGTACGCGTCATCGGGCTGGTACTCCTGCGGCAGCGACTCGGCGTAGTGCGCGCCGCCGCTCTGCACGGCCTCCTCGCGCTCCTCGGTGGGCGCCTCCAGTGCGACGCCGGACAGGTCGGTGAGCAGCCACCGCACGTCGTCGGGGGCGTAGCTGCCGAAGGCGGGGCCGCGGAGCGGTTCCGGTGTGGTCATGCCGAGTGCTCCGGGGTGGGGAGAGGTGCCGTGTGGTCGGTGGGGGTGCCGTCGCCGACGACCACCACGGAGAGGCGACGGGTGTGCGGGCGCAGCTCGGCGAGCAGGCCCGAGTACAGCAGCGGGGTGTCGGCGGGAGGGTCGACGACCACGACGACGTGGTCCCACGCCGCGCTACCGGAGTGGGGGGCCACGTTGTAGGCGAACCGCGGGCCCGGCCCGTCGGCCGGGTCGTCGTGGGCGGGGAAGGTGATGCCGCTGCGCAGCGCGTAACCCGGCTCGTCGACGACGACGGCGGGGGAGCGCGTGGTGGTGGAGAACGCGACGTCGTGGCCCCCCCGGCCGTCGACGCCGTCGGCCAGGGTCTGGGCCAGCCGCAGCGGCAGCGCCATCAGCTCCTCGGTGCCGAGCACCAGGGTGCGCTCACCGGGCCGGACGCCGACCGCCGCGGCCATCGCGGGCAGGGCCGCGGCGAGCGCGGCGTGGTCGGCGGGGGAGAAGCCGTGGCGCCCACCCGCGGGGCACCCCGGGTCCGGCAGCACCATCCGCGAGTCGGGCTCCCCGTGCGTACGGGTCGGGGTGTCGGGGCGCGCTGCGTCGACCTGTGCGCGGATCGCCTCCGCCCGCGCGACGACGTCGTCCGGCAGCTCGACGACGCCGCGCGCCAGCGACACGACGTCCAGCCGCGCGCCCATAGCCGCCACCCCGTCGACGAGGTGCGCGTCGTCGGTCCGGACGTCCACCAGCGCGGCCACGACGTAGCGCTCCCGCGGCGCGACCCGGTGCAGGGCGGTGATCGTGTTGAGGACGGTGCGGCCCGTGCTCAGCTCGTCGTCGACGAGGACGAGCGGGCGCGCATCGGTGAGCAGAGCCCGGTCACGGGGCAGCAGCAGGTGCTCGGTGGCGTGCGAGTGCTCCTCGGTGAACCCGCCGAACGTGGCGACACCGGGCACCGGGCGACGCGTGGAGTGCAGGTAGGGCGCCCCACCGAGGCCCTCGGCGACGCAGTGGCCCAGGGCCGTGGCGGTCTCGGCGAACCCGAGCACCATCGCGTCCACGTCGTCCACCGCACCGCGGGGGAGCGCCGCGGCGGCGTCGCGGTCGCCGGCGATCGCCCGGTGCAGCAGCGCGGTGGGCAGCGGCCGGAACGGCCGGTCGGCCAGCGCGTCGGCGACGAGGCGGCCCAGCAGCAGCCCGGCCGCGCGCACCAGCCTCGGGTCGGTGGGCACGTGCTTGCCCAGCACCCGCGAGACCAGCAGCTGGGCCCGTCTCGGGTTGCGGCGCAGCGCCAGGCCCAGCAGCGCCGCCGCGTCGCCGTGGACCCGGACGCCGAGGCGGTCGGCGACGCCGAGGGTGCGGGTCACCGGGGCAGGCTCGCGGCCAGGACGTCGACGAACGACACGTCCTCGGCGGCCACGCCGAACACCCGGCCGCGCTGCACGGTGCGGCGTGCCCAGGCCGTGTGGGGCCGGATCTCGTTCATCTTGTTGCGTCGCCCCGACGCCATCACGCCGCTGCCGCGCCCCGCGTTCAGCACGTCGGTGGCGTCGCGGTGCTCCTCCGACGACACCACCGACAGCGCGTTGACGACCGAGACGTGCGTGGGGTGGATGGTGGTCTTGCCCGTGAGGCCGTTGGCCTGGTCGAGCTGCACCTCGCGGATGAGCCCGTCGATGGCCCGCGACACGAGCCGCCCGCGCAGCTCGGGCTCGTTGTGCTCGTCGAACGGGGAGCGCCGCAGCTGCGGCTTGAAGATCCGCTCGTGGCCCGAGAAGTACTCCCACACCGGCCCGGACACCGTGAAGCCGGTGCCGTCGGCGCGGCCCAGCACGTTGACGACGTCGGCGATGAGGTCGGCCACCACCTTGATGTCGTAGATCGACAGGTCGGGGGAGCGGCGCAGGCCGTAGAGCGCGCACAGGTCGGTGGCGCCGATGCGGACGGCGAGGATGCGGTGGCGGTCGCGGTGCAGGACCGCGCGCAGGCGGGTGAGCTCGTGGACGCGGGTCTCGGCGTAGAGCACGGCCCCGGACTCGATCACCGGCATCGCCTTCAGCGCGGTACCGGCGATGCGGTCGGCCTCGTCGAGGGCGCGGAGGTAACCGGTGCCGCTGTCGGCGGTGAACTTCGGCAGCACGAACCCGTCGAGCATCGCCACGGACGGGCCGAGCCTGCGCACCAGCGCGGGGATCTGCTCCGGCGCCCGCACCCGCACGAACAGCAACGGCATGTCCGTCCGCTCGTCGTGCAGGATGCGCAGCGCGTCGACGAGGTTGTCCTCGGCGTAGGACACCTGCTCGTCGGCGATGGCGTCCTCGAGGCAGGCCACGACGGACGTGACGCCGGCTGCGGCCTGCTTCGCGATGTCGGCGGCCAGCGAGGGCCGGTCGGCCGGCATGTAGAGGGTGGCGCCGAGCGCCACCGAGAGCAGCTCCGGGCCGCTGTCGCGGTGGAGCTGCTCCGGTGGACGCTCGAACAGGGCCTTCGTGTCGGACGCGCTCAGATGACGGAAATGACGCACGGGTTCCCACCTCATGTCGTGCGCCACCCCGTTGTGACACATCTGTTCACTTACGACCGCGCGCCCACTCCATCCCCCAGTTGTAGGCGCGGTCCACGTCGGCCTGGCCGCCGCGGATGTACTGCACCTCGCGACGAACGGTGAGCTCGCCGCCCTTGTTCTCCAGCATGGCGATGACGCAGGTCGGTGACCCCGAGTCGGCCTCGTCGAGCCGGACCTCGATCTCCGGGCCGGACGCCGGGAACAGCGTGACGACACCGTCGGCCGCCGCCCAGTTGGGCACACCCTCGTAGATGAAGGCGAACACGAGGATGCGCCTGATCTCGCTGACGCGCGACAGGTCGATGAACATGTTCTCGCCGCCGACGACGGCGCCGGAGCGGTCGTCGCCGTCGAGCCGGATGATCGGCGCGCCCCGGTAGGGGGCCTGGAACGCGTTGCCCAGTGCCTGCACCACGCCCTTGCTGCCGTCGGTGAACTCCCACAGGCAGGCCAGGTCGAGGTCGATGCCGGACGGGGCGCCCGCCAGCTTGGCGAGGAACCCCTTCTTCGCCGGGGCGGCGCCGGTGCTCCACTGCAGGTTGACCCGCAGCTGGCCGCCCGCGCCGCCGCGCTTGGTGAGCGAGACGCTGGGCGCCGACTTCGTCAGCGTCACCTTGCTCAGCGAAACAGCCGGCCCGGCGGCCGGTTCCGCGGACTTCGAGGGACGCTTGTTGTAGTCGATGGCCATCAGCGCGGGATCAGACGTTGACGCCGAAGTCGCGGGCGATGCCCGCAAGGCCCGACGCGTAGCCCTGGCCGACCGCTCGGAACTTCCAGTCGGCGCCGTTGCGGTAGAGCTCGCCGAAGACCATGGCCGTCTCGGTGGAGGCGTCCTCGGTGAGGTCGTAGCGGGCGATCTCCTTCTGGTCGGCGGCGTTGACCACGCGGATGAACGCGTTGCGCACCTGGCCGAAGCTCTGCGAGCGGGCGTCGGCGTCGTAGATGCTGACGGGGAACACGACCTTGTCGACGGTGGGGTCCATGCCCGCGAGGTTGACCTTGACCTGCTCGTCGTCGCCCTCGCCCTCGCCGGTGAGGTTGTCGCCGGTGTGCTCGACGGTGCCGTCGGGGCTG
>NZ_MKVV01000092.1 GCF_001899645.1 Pseudonocardia sp. 73-21
GGCCCAGGCCCTTACAGGGCTACTGTTCAACCCACTGACCACCGGTGTTGCGACGACCCCTTGAACCCGCAGGCCTCTGTGGTGCGGCCCGCGACGATCACGCCGAGTCGCGTTCCCCGTGATCGGCGCGCACGTGCGGCGCGGCCCTCGTACCGCTGATGTGCGGATCGACGCATCATGTCGATCTGCCGGGTACGGTCATCGGCCTCGTCCCGGCTGCGGGTCCGCTCGGGCGGCCAGTGCTCCCACGATCGCGGTCCACCGCACCGCACGGCCGCGGTGAGGGCGCTGACGTGCGGCTCATCCCGATCACGCGTCCCGCGGCCCCGTCATGATCGCCATGGACCGCCCGTTGTGGCCTTCGTCGGGGCGCCCGGGTGCGGAGCACAGTGATCATGCTGGTGCGCCCTGGCCGCGCGCCCACCCGAAACGTGCGACTCGCGCACGGGAGAGTGCCGACTCGCGCGCGGAATCGCCGACTCGGGCACGGGGAAGTGCCGACTCGCGGGGGCGGGGTCAGGTCGTCAGTTTCAGGTCCAGGGAGCCCGTCATCCGGACCTCGCGGAGGGTTCCCGCCCCCGTGTCGAACGCCCGGACCGTGCCGTCGGGCTCCCAGCCCGCCCGGGCGTAGAAGCGGCGGGAGGCCTCGTCGGCCTCGGGGATCCAGGCCAGCCCGTAGATCGCCCCGGCCTGCTGCAGCGCGTGGGCGGCGGTGGCGAGCAGGCGGCCGCCGTGACCGCGCCGGCCCCACCGCGGCTCGACCAGCAGCGTGCCGATCTCCCCCCAGGCATCGGGCCCGGACGGCTCGCCCGCCACCGCGGCCGCGGCGAAACCGACGGTCCAGTCGCCCTCGATGGCCAGCAGGACGTGCCCGGCGCCGGCACCGATCGCCCCCGACCACGCCGCGCGCGCCTCGGCGCCGCGCAGCTGCTCGATCGCCGTCGCCGGCACGAGGGACGCGTAGGCGGCGGCCCAGGTGTCGGCCTGGATGCGCACGATCTCCTCGACGTCGGCGGAGGTGGCGGCTCGGACCGCGGCGATGGCCATGGGAGATGGATACCCCGTCGGCGTCCAGGGCGTGGAACGGGGGCGACATGCAGTCGTTGCGCATGACAACGTCGGTGGGGTGACGCGCACCCGACCGACCCTCAACCTCCCGTGGGCGGCGCTCGGCGTCGTGTACGTGCTGTGGGGGTCGACCTACCTGGCCAACCGGCTGATCATCACGACGGTGCCGCCGCTGCTGGCCGGGGGGTTCCGGTTCCTGGTCGGGGGCGCCCTGCTCGTGCTGGTGGTGCTGGCCGTGGCCGGCCCCGGGGCGCTCCGCATGAGCCTCGCCCAGTTCGGCACCACCGCGCTGTCGGGCCTGCTGCTGCCCGCGTGGGGCAACGGGCTGGTCGTGCTCGGGCAGCAGGCCGTCGCGTCCGGGCTCGCGGCGCTGCTGATCGCCGCGGTGCCGCTGTGGATCGTGATCCTGCGCGCCGTCACCGGCGACCGGCCGCGGGCGGCGACGGTGGGAGGCGTGGCCGTCGGGGTGGTGGGGCTGGCCGTGCTCGTGCTGGCCGGTCCGGGATCGGGCGGCGTCAGCGGCAGCGCCTGGTGGGGGCCGTGGCTGGTGCTGCTGGCCAGCCTCGGCTGGGCCACCGGCACCTTCGCCACCACCCGGCTGCCGGTGCCCGCGAACCCGTTCGCGATGGCGGCGGTGCAGATGCTCGTGGGTGGCGTGATCCTGATGGTCGCCGGTACCGCGGCGGGGGAGCGGGTGGACCCCGCCGCGATCACGGTCGTGTCCTGGTGGGCGTGGGTCTACATGGCCGTGGTGGTGTCGCTCGGGGCGTTCAGCGCGTACGCGTTCGCGCTGTCGACGCTGCCGGTCTCGACGGTCGCGACCTACGCCTACGTCAACCCGGTGCTCGCGGTGCTGCTGGGGGTGCTGGTGGTCGGCGAGCGCTTCACGCCCCTGCAGCTCGTGGGCGGGGCGATCGTGCTGGTGGCGGTGGTCCTGGTGATCGTGGCCGAGCGGCCCTCGCCCGCGCGGAAACGTCGTACCCCCATGGCAGCATCGGGCCCGTGACCGATCGCATCACCCCGGGAGCGGCCCGCCGCGCCGCCCTCGCGGCCCAGGGCTTCGCCGACGCCCGCCCGGCCGGGCCCGTCACGCGGCGGCACCTGGTCCGCACGGTCGACCGCACGAAGCTGTTGCAGCTCGACTCCGTCAACGTCGCGGTGCGAGCCCACTACATGCCGCTGTTCAGCCGGCTGGGCCCCTACGACGCCGCCCTGGTGGACGACGCCGCGTGGAGCCACTCGGCGCGCAGGCCGCGGCTGCTGGTGGAGTACTGGGCCCACGAGGCCAGCCTGCTCCCGGTGGCCGACTGGCCGCTGCTGATGTCGGGCGCCAAGCGCAAGGGCTGGTGGCGCTTCGCCGAGGAGATCGCCGAGCGCGAGCCCACCCTGGTCGACGACGTGCTGGCTGCGGTCAAGGAGCTCGGCCCGGCCAGCGCGGGCACCCTCGAGCAGGCGCTGGGCGCCACCGGCGCGCCCCGGCCGCCCGGTGCCACCTGGTGGGAGCGCTCCGACGTCAAGCGCGTCTGCGAGCTGCTGTTCGGGCTGGGGCAGCTCACCACCGGCACGCGCGTCAGCTTCCAGCGGCTCTACGACCTGCCCGAGCGCGTGCTGCCCCCGGAGGTGCTGGCCGCCCACCCCGTCGATCCCGATGAGGCCGCCCGCCGGCTGGTGCTGAACTCGGCGTCGGCGCTGGGGGTGGCCACCGAGCCCGACCTGCGCGACTACTACCGTCTCGGCCCCGCCCGCAGCCAGCAGGCCGTGGCGGAGCTGGTGGAGAGCGGTGAGCTGGAGCCGGTCGAGGTCCACGGCTGGCGCCATGGTGCCTACCTGCGCCCCGGGACGCGGATGCCGCGGCGGGTCTCCGGGCGGGCGCTGCTGTGCCCGTTCGATCCGCTGATCTGGGAGCGCGACCGCACCGAGCGCCTCTTCGGCTTCCGCTACCGCATCGAGATCTACGTGCCCGAGCCCAGGCGGGAGTACGGCTACTACGTGTTCCCGTTCCTGCTCGACGGCGAGCTGGTGGCCCGCGTCGACCTCAAGGCCGACCGCGCCACCGCCACGCTGCGGGTACCCGGCGCGTTCGCCGAGCCCGGCGTCGACACCGCGCGCGTGGTGGCCGAGCTGGCCGCCGAGCTGCACACGATGGCGGCCTGGCTGGGCCTGGACGCGGTGGTGGCCGGCGCCCGTGGCGACCTGGCGAGCCCGCTGGCGGCGGCCCTCGGCCCGCGGTGATCACGGGCGGATGGTCGCCGGTGGAGCTCCGGCAGCCGCCATCTGCCCGTGATCACCGCGTCGGAGGTCAGGCCGGGACCGCTCGCGTGACCAGCACGTCCCCGCTGCCTGTACGGCCGCGCACGTGCACCGCCACGCCCCCGATGGGGGCCGTGCCGCCCACCTCCAGGTCGCTGCGGGCCGAGCCCGAGCCCGAGGAGAGGTCCAGCTCGGCCGTCACCCCGGCGTGCACGCCCACCCGCAGCTCGCCCGAGCCGGTGGTCAGCTCGTAGCGGCCGGAACGGGCGTCGGCGATCCGCAGGTCTCCCGAACCCGTCCGCACCCCGAGGTCACCCGACACCACGCCGAGCTCGACGTCGCCGCTGCCCGCCTTGACGTCGCTGGCTCCGCGGAGGTCGGCCAGCCGGATGGCTCCCGATCCGGTGCGCACGCGGGTGCGGCCGCTGACCGGGCCCACCGCCACGTCGCCGGAGCCGGTGGTGACGTCGGCGTCGCCGTCGACGGCCTCGAGGGTGGCGGAGCCCGCCCCCGTGCGCACCGCGGCCCAGCCGGCGACACCGGTGACCGTCACGTCACCGGCGCCGGTGCGGGCCGCGATCCGCGACCCCCGGGGGGCCGTGATCGTGACCTCCAGCGGCACCATGCGCAGCGGCAGCTCCTGCGACGAGCGCACCACCAGCCGGCGCGCGGGCTCCGACCAGCTGATCTCCGCGGCCGCCACGGCGTCGGCGGGGAGCCACTGCGGGTCGCCCCCGGGGGCGCCGGTCGCGGTGCCCAGCCAGTTCACGATGCCGGTGAGGCCCTGGGCCCACCCGCCGCCGACGGTGGGGTCGTGGCGCACCTCGACGGTGACCTCCTCGCCCCCGTCCGGGTCGAGTCGCACGGTGACCCGCCCGACGTCGACGCTCACCTCCAGCTCGGCCGCCCCCTTGACCGGCCACGACTCGCGCCGCACCGCGTCGGACGGGGTGTCCGGGGTGTCCGGGGTGTCCGGGGAGTCCCCCGAGGAGTCCCCCGAGGAGTCCCCCGAGGAGTCCTTCGAGAAATCGATGGCGTCGTTCATCCCTGCACCCACCCCTGGATCCGTCGGTCGTCCTTGCCCGGCCGGCCGGGGCGCCCCGGCCGGCCCCGGCCGTGTCCGCCCTGACCCGAGAGCGCACCCTGCACGGCCTGCGCCACCCACGAGTTCAGTGACATGCCCTGCGACGCCGCGGCCTGCTCGGCCTGGCCCTTGATCTGCTCGACCAGCCGCAGGGTGATGCGGGAGATGTCGCCCGCGTCCCCGCCGCCCTGGCCGAAGCCGCCGAACCCGCCGAAGCCACCCGTCGGCGCGGGCTCGGGCTCCGGCTCGGCCGTGGGGTCACCGCTGACGGCGACGCGGACGTCGCGCCCGTCCAACCGCACCTCGACGACGTGGTCGGGCAGCGCGGCCGTGACCTCGGCCGCGAGGTCGGACAGGGCGTTCATGAGGGCCAGCCGCGCGGCCGGCTCGATGGCGGCGCCGAGCAGGGCCGCGGTGCGCTGCGTCTGCTCGTCGCCAGCGGCGGCGGCGGACGCGAGGTCCTCCCGAAGCTGCGTGACGTACTGACCGAGGTCCATGACGCCATAATGGCGTCAGATATGACGTCAGTCAAGTGTCACGTGGCGTCAGGCGGAACCGTCGGGGGTCCCGGTTACCCTCCTGGACATGCCGGAGATCGTGCCGCTGGGAGTCCAGCTCGTCGCCAAGACCGAGTTCGTGGCGCCTGCGGGCGTGCCGTGGACCACTGACGCCGACGGGGGCCAGGCGCTGGCCGAGTTCGCCGGACGGGCCTGCTACCAGTCGTGGAAGAAGCCCAACCCCGCCACGGCCACCAACGCCGGCTACCTGCGCCACATCCTCGAGGTGGGGCACCTGTCCGTGCTGGAGCACGGCTCGGTCAGCTTCTACCTGACCGGGGTGTCGCGGAGCCTCACCCACGAGCTCATCCGCCACCGCCACTTCTCCTACAGCCAGCTCTCGCAGCGCTACGTACCCGAGCGCGACGCCGCGATGGTCGAGCCCGAGGCCATTTCCGACGACCCGGCGCTGCACAAGCTCTTCGAGGACGCGTCGGCCGCCGCGGTCACCGCCTACGAGCAGCTGCTCGAAGGCCTGGAGAAGCGCTTCGCCGACGAGCCCAACGCCACCCTGCGCCGCAAACAGGCCCGCCAGGCCGCGCGGGCGATCCTGCCCAACGCCACCGAGACGCGCATCGTCGTCACCGGCAACTACCGGGCCTGGCGCCACTTCATCGCGATGCGCGCCACCGAGCACGCCGACGTCGAGATCCGCGCGCTGGCCATCGAGTGCCTCCGCCGGCTCCAGGACGAGGTCCCCAACGTGTTCAACGACTTCGACATCCAGAAGCTCGACGACGGCTCCGAGATCGCGTCCAGCCCATTCGTCACCGAGGGCTAGTGTCCTGAGTCGGTAATTCGCCCGCAGTAGCTGGCGACGCTGTCGAGGATCTCGTCGGCGGTCTT
>NZ_MKVV01000093.1 GCF_001899645.1 Pseudonocardia sp. 73-21
GGCACGAGTCAGGTCCGAACCCGTCGAGGTACTTGTCGAGCAGCTCGTCGACGGTCGCGTTGGTGCGTGGGGCCCGACGCTCCGCAACCTCCTGGAGGAGGCGGGCGCGGATGGCCTCGGCCTCGTTCCACGCGTTGCGGCCGGCGGCGACCGTCTCGGTCAGGTAGTGCCGCTTGCCCGTGAACGGGTCGACGCCGGCGTACACGCGCACACGAAGAGCCCCGCTCCGCAGCGTCTCGATTCCGCCGCGGGCGCGGGCCCGTCCCGTGCCTGGACGACCGGTCACGAGGGCACTGTAACCACGACTCGCACCACATGTGATGCCACGCGAGCTGACTCAGTGATCTTGCTGCCAGAGTTTCCCCTGGTCAGAGGTGGAGCGGGCGACGGGAATCGAACCCGCGTAGCTAGTTTGGAAGACTAGGGCTCTACCATTGAGCTACGCCCGCATGCCCCGGTCACCCGGTGCAGGGTTAGCCTACCGGACCCGCTGAACGCTCCCGCCTCCCCGTGCGCATGCACCTCCGACAGTGGAGGCGGCGGATGTGGTGGGCCGTGCGTACCAGGCAGGTACCCACCGCGGACGGGACGGGCGCCACCGCGACGGCGGAAGCCGGAACGGTCGCACACCCGCTCACGACCGCGGCCGTCCAGACCCCGACCAGCACGCCGCGCGTTCCGCGGACCGGCGCGGGCGGCACCTCGACCCCGCCCATGTGTCGCCGCTCCCTTCCGGGTTCGGGAACGCCAGGCGCGGCGGGCCGGCTTGGCCGACGGCCCCCTCGTGGATGTGCGTGGCCGTGCGCGCGGGGCTCTGGAACGGCGGGTGACCCCGGGCAGGGTGATGTCGTAGCAGATGATGTCGTCGGTGCTGTTGATCCGGTAGTTGGACGTGCCGGTGGCGCCGGGCTCGCCGGGCGTGGGGACGCTGTCGGCGTCGAGCACCAGGTCCGGCGTCCCCATGGCGGTGAACATGCTGGTGAACGGGGCGGGCTCGGCCACTTCGGCGTTCGGGGTAGTCTGGGCGGACGCGGGCGGCGACGAGGCCGACGGTGGCCACCGTCAGGGCGGCCACGGCGATGCTGCGGGTCGTGCGGCGCACGGAGATCCTCTCGAAGGTCCGGTATGTCCGTCTCTACGGGCACCGGGCCTTCCGCGTTCACATCTCGTTCGCGCCAGGCCCTAGACTGCGGCCGACGGGGTGTAGCGCAGCTTGGTAGCGCACTCGCTTTGGGAGCGAGGGGCCGCCGGTTCAAATCCGGTCACCCCGACCACGTGACGTCCCCGGACGTCGGGGTCACTGGACCGTCTTGAAGTACTGCGCCGTGGTGCCGTTGCACGTCCACTGCTGCACCTTGGCCCCGTTGGCGGTGGAGTTCCCGCTGACGTCGAGGCACTTGCCGCTGTTCAGCGAGATCAACGGCAGGCTGTAGCCGATGTTGCCGCTGCCCCACCGCCAGAACTGGTTGCCGTCCTGCGAGCAGCCCACCACGTCCACCTGCGCCCCGTCGGAGAACGACGAGTTCCGCACCTCCATGCACAGGCCCCCGGGCGCCTTGCTGACGATCTGGAAGTAGGGGGCACCGGTGCTCGTCGTCCCGACCCGGTGGATGGCCCACCGCTGGTTGGCAGAGCCGAAGCACTGCCAGGTCTGGACGCGGGAGCCGTTGCCGCCGCCGTCCTCGGCCTTCACGTCGAGGCACTTGGTGCTGCCCAGACCGACCAGCTCGTAGTACGTGGGCGTGGCGGCCTGCGCGGGCGCCACGGCGAAACCGATCATGGCGGCCGCCGCCAGGCCTGCGGCGAGGGCGGTGCGGGCGATCTTCGTGGGGAGGGACATCGGAGGCTCCGATCGTGAGGCTGGGCACGCTGGCTGCGTGGGGACCAGCATCACGACCGGGGCGTGGTCGTGCGCTCGCGCCGGCGTCAGGGCTCCCTGCGTTACGGCGCAGGCTTTCCTTACCGTCCAGTGAGGACGGTCTGGCGCGGCACGAGCGCCGCGACGCCCAGCGCGAGCTCCATCACCACCCAGCCGGTCCAGCCGGGCAGGCCGGTGGTGGCGTTGTCGATCGGGTGGCCCGCCGCCGCGAGCACGATCGGCAGGCCGGCTGCGGCGTTGACGAAACCGTGGCCGATCGCGCAGGGCCAGACGCTGTCCGAGCGCAGCCGCAGCCAGCCGAGCAGGCTCCCGTCGCGACGCAGAAGCCGACCATCAGCAGCACCCGCAGCGGGGCCGGTTCGAGCGGGAAGCTGTAGCCGAGCAGCACGATCGGCGCGTGCCCCATACGACCCCGACCAGCAGGATCGCGGGCCAGCGCCCCAGCGGCAGCAGCCAGCCACGCCGCCCCACTCCTCGGCGAGCGCCGGGATCACGTTGATCCAGCCGACCACCAGGACCTCGGCGATCTGGATCAGCACGAGGGTCTGGACCGGGATGGCCGAGCGACCGCCCAGCACCTCCCGGAACGCGGAGAAGCTCACGAGATCCGCGTGGAAGACACCGACGGCCGCGCCGAGCACCAGCGAGAGCCCGACCAGCACGATCGGCCCGAGCCACGCGAGCACCGCCCACGGGAGCCACGACCGGACCCCGCGCTCGGACGTGACGCCGGTGAAGCGCAACGTGCCCGGGCGGCGGCGCAGCACCCCGACGACGGCCAGCGTGCCGAGCGTCGGCGCCAGCATCATCGCCACGAGGATCACGCCGGCGCCGGGCGTACGCAGGCCGAGGCCGCTGAACCGCAGCGGCGAGGTGATCAGCCAGGCGGCGCCCGACGTGACGACCAGGAAGGTGACGACGGCCGGCGCGTCGACCCGCTCGTGCGCGGAAATCCGGGCGGGAACACTCTGTTATCCGCGCACGGCTTCATCGTGCCGCCGCCTCGGGGTTGAGCACGAACAGGCCCGCGACCTGGCCGTCGGCCGCGAACGCGACGCGGCCGGTCAGGTCGCCCGCCTCGAACGCCAGGGGCACGTCGACGACCGTGTGGTCGCCCTGCCGCCGCACGAACGGCTCGCCCGGCCCCTCGTAGGCGCCGACGGTGTCCACCACCGTGGCCCAGGTGTCCGCCAGTTTCGCGGCGGGCAGCGCCGCGGCCATCGTCGCGTCGAACCGCCGGAACACCGCGTCCCACCCGCCCGCGGCGAGCGCTGTGAAGATCTCGACGGCCCCTGCATCGGCGCCGTCCAGTGTGGCCCGGTCCATCTGCTTCCCCGTCCTCGGATCGATCGGTCGTCCGAAGCGCTGGAACGCGGCCTGCCGCGTGGTGCCGAGGGCGTCACCGATCTGCTGCCATGTGCCGTCGGCCTCCCGGGCCGCGTCGACGGCGGCCGCGAGTACGCGGTCGGCCCGCCGGCGCACCTCCAGGGCGTCGTGGATCCGGGCGAACGCCGCGGCCTGCCCGTCACCGGGGAGGTCCGCGCCGGCGAGGTCGACGCCGGCGGCCAGCCCGCGCACCGCTCGGTCGAGATCGGCCACGGCGGCTTCGAAGGACGGCACGTGTCAAGGCTAGCTTTACAAGCAGTTCTGTCAAGCTCGGGTTTACAACCGGCGCGCGCGGCTCTCGAGGTAGTGCCGCTCGGGCAGGCTCGACGTCCCGCGCGCGGCCAGCCGGTAGGCGGCGCGCGCCGCGTCGAGGTCGCCGGCCCGCTCCAGCAGGTGTGCGCGGACGGCGTCGACGCGGTGGTGACCGCCGAGGTCGACGCCGTCCAGCTCGGCCAGCCCGGCGGACGGGCCGTGCACCATCGCCACGGCGACGGCGCGGTTCAACGTGACCATCGGGCCGGGGGTGAGGGACGCCAGGAGGTCGTAGAGCGCCAGGATCTGCGCCCAGTCGGTGTCCTGCGCCCGGCCCGCCTCGGCGTGCACGGCGGCGATCACGGCCTGCAACTGGTAGGGCCCGATCGGGGCGCGGGCCAACGTCGTGGTGATCAACGACGTGCCCTCGGCGATCATGACGGTGTCCCAGCGGGTGCGGTCCTGCTCCTCCAACGGGACGAGCGAGCCGTCGGCGAGGGTGCGCGCGGGGCGCCGCGCGTCGGTGAGCAGCATGAGCGCCAGCAGGCCGGCCACCTCGCCGTCCTCGGGCAGCGTGCGACGCAGCAGCCGGGCCAGACGGATCGCCTCCGCCGTCAGCTCCACCCGGTGCAGCGCCTCGCCGGAGCCGGCGGTGTAGCCCTCGTTGAAGATCAGGTAGAGCACCTGGAGGACGGCGCCGACCGCGTCCGGCGAGGCCGCGAAGGCGACGCCCCGGATCCGCGCCTTGGCCCGGCTGATCCGCTGCGCGATCGTCGCCTCGGGCACGAGGTAGGCGCGGGCGATCTCGGCGGTGGTCAGGCCGCCGACCGCGCGCAGCGTCAGCGCCACCTGTGACGCGCGTGTGAGCGACGGGTGGCAGCACAGCACGAGCAGCGTGAGGGTGTCGTCGGTGTCGGGGACCGGCGCCGCCTCGGGCCGGAAGGCCTCCTCGCGGCGACGGCGCGCCGTGTCGCTGCGCCACGTCTCCGTCCGCCGCCGGGACGCGACGGTGATCAACCAGGCGCGGGGGTTGTCGGGCACCCCGTTGCGCGGCCACTGCTGCGACGCGGCGAGCAGCGCCTCCTGCACCGCGTCCTCGCACTCGTCGAAGCCGCCGTGGTGGCGGACGACGGCGGCGAGCACCTGGGGCGCGAGCTCGCGCAGGAGACCATCGAGTTCCCCGCTGGACCGAGTCATCCCTCGAACGCGGACAGGTCCATCAGCGGCCGCACCTCCACGACGCCGAACGACGCCTCGGGCACCTTCGCGGCGATCTCCACGGCGCGCTGCTGCGAGTCGCACTCCAGCAGGTAGAAGCCGGCCAGCTGTTCCTTGACCTCGGCGAACGGCCCGTCGGTGGTCATCGTGGCACCGTCGGCGACGCGCACCTGGACGGTGTGCTCCGGGTAGGCCAGCGGGCTGGAGACGATCTTCTCGCCGGTGGCGTCGAGCTCCTCGTCGAGCGCGCGGTAGGCGGCGAGGCCGGCGGCGCGCCGCTCGGCGGGCAGGCTCAGGAAGACCTCGCGCGAGGCGGGGTTGTCGTAGATCAGGACGAGAAACTTCACGATTCCTCCGCGGGGCATGTCGAGAACGTCGATCCGGCTCCTACGTCTCCCCTGCCAGCACCGACACCGGAGGAGTCATCATGGACCGCACCGCCTACATCAGCCTTCCCGTACGGGATCTCGACGCCGCCACCGCGTTCTTCACCGCGCTCGGGTTCGCGTTCGACGCCCGGGTGCGGGACGAGAACACCGCGTGCCTGGTGCTCGGCACCGGCGCGCTGGTCATGCTGCAGAAGACGGCCTACTTCGAGCGGTTCACCGGCGGGCCCGTCGCCGACCCGTCGACGAAGGAGGTCTCCGTGGGGCTGAGCGCCGTGAGCCGCGAGGAGGTCGACGACCTGGTGGACCGCGCCGTCGCCGCGGGCGGCAAGGACGCCGGACGGCAGGACATGGGCGTCATGTACATGCGCGCGTTCCTCGACATCGACGGCCACCGCTGGTCGTTCCTGCACGTCGCGAACTGAGAGGGTGGGTCATGCTCGAGCACTCGAAGGCGTTCAGCGGGTTCTCCGTGGACGACATCGCCGCGGCCCGGACGTTCTACGCCGACACGCTGGGCCTGCGCGTCACGGAGGCCGAGGGACGGCTGACGCTGCACCTCGCGGGGGACCGCGACACGATCGTCTACCCGAACTCCGCCCACGTCCCGGCCGCGTTCACGATCCTGAACTTCCCCGTGCCGGACGTCGACGCGGCGGTGGACGCGCTCACCGCCCGCGGCGTGGTGTTCACGGTGAACGACTACACCGACGAGCGGGGCGTGCAACGGACGTACGGGCCGCCGATCGCGTGGTTCACCGACCCGGCGGGCAACATCCTGTCGGTCATCCAGACGGGCGGGTGAGCTCGCGCGCCACGGCCCTCCAGAACGGCACCGCCGCGAAGAAGACGCCGCCGAGCGCGATCACCCCGACCGCCGCGTCGACGCTCTTGCGGCCGTCGTTGGCCCAGTAGACGTCCTGGAGGTCGACGAGCAGGGCCGCCTCGTCGACGATCAGGGCCGAGCCGGTGCCGTAGGCGGCCGCCATGACGGGGCGGTCGCGCAGCGGGCCGGGGCGCAGGCCCACGCCCCCGACCAGCGCGAGCAGCAGGATCCCGATGTTGTAGTGGTGCAGGTGCCGCCCGCCCACGACCATGCCCCCGGCGGCGGGGCCGTGGCCGTCGTGCAGCCACGTGGTGACGGCGCGCGTGATGCCGAACGTGACCCCGAACCCCAGCCACGCAACGAGCGGCGGGCGCTCGGCCGGGCCGACGTGCTTGTCGTAGGCGGCGCGCAGCCGCGTGGTCAGGGGCGCCCGCATGCCGGGATCCTAGGACTCCAGCACGATCGCGCCGCCCTCCTCCCGCACGGCGTGAACCGTGATCTTCCCGCCCTCGGCGCAGGATCCGTCGGCGAAGGAGAACGCGCGGGCGTGCAGGGGACAGACGATCGACCTCGGGTCGAGCTGGCCGTCGGCGAGGGGGCCGCCGGCGTGCGGGCAGCGGGCCTGGGTGGCGCGCAGGGTGCCGTCGCGCAACCGGAACACGGCCACCTGCTCGCCGTCGACCGCGAACGCCCGGCCCTCGCCGAGGGGGATGGCGTCGACCGGTCCCAGCCTCATGCCATCGCTCCGTTCGTCGAGGACGTGCCGTCGCGGACCGGCACGATCGGCAGCGGGATCAGCGGCAGGGCGTCGGAGAACTGGCCGGGGGTGGCGGGTGCGCGGCCCTCGGTCCACGGGTCGACGTAGGCGTCGACGGCGGTCTGGATCCGTTCCTCGAGCCCGGCCACGAGGCCGTCGCGGTCGTCGACGAGCAGCGCCCGCAGCTCGTCGAGACCCACCCGCGGCACGAAGTCGTAGGTGCGCTCCAGCCACTTCGCGTTCTCGCGGTAGTACTGCACGAAGACCCCGGTCAGCCGCACGGCCTCGTCCCGGCCGTCGACGGTGGCGAGCACGTCGCCCCGGCGGACCGACGCCCCGGCCGCGCCACCGATGTAGATCTCCCAGCGGTTGTCGCCGACCGCGACGATCCCGATGTCCTTCACCATCGACTCCGCGCAGTTGCGCGGGCAGCCCGACACGGCGAGCTTCATCTTCGCGGGGCTCTCCAGGCCGGAGAAGCGCTCCTCGATGTCGACGCCGAGCTGGGTGGAGTCGCCGAGGCCGTAGCGGCAGAAGTCGGTGCCCACGCACGTCTTCACGGTGCGCATCGACTTGCCGTAGGCGTAGCCCGAGGGCATGTCGAGGTCCTCCCAGACGGCGGGCAGGTCCTCCTTGCGGACGCCGAGCAGGTCGATCCGCTGCCCGCCGGTCACCTTGATCACGGGGATCTGGAACTTGTCGGCGACGTCGGCGATGCGACGCAGCTCGGCCGACGTCGTGACACCGCCGGCCATCCGCGGGACGACGGAGAACGTGCCGTCGCGCTGGATGTTGGCGTGCACGCGGTCGTTGATGAAGCGGGCGTCCTTCTCGTCGACGAACTCGCCGGCCCAGACGACCTTGAGCAGCGAGGCCAGGGGCATCTTGGACGGGGCGTGCTCGCCGTCGGGGGCCAGCGCGGCGAACACCTGCGACACCGAGCGGAGGCCCTGCGCACGCACCGCTTCGATCAGCTCGGCCTTGGGAAGGGGGATCGACGGCACGTACCAGCCCGCGCTCTCGTCGACCTCCACCTGCCCGTCGGCCGCCCACTCGACGATCTGCGTGACGAGCGACGTGCACGACCCGCAGCCCTTCCCCGCGCGGGTCGCGGCCATCACGCCGGTCACCGAGCGGGTCCCGTTCGCCACGCAGGAGACCAGCGCGCCCTTGCTGACACCGTTGCAGTTGCAGACCTGCACCGCGTCGTCCATCTCGGCGGCACCCTCGGCCTCCGACGGCCCGGCGAGGGTGAACAGCAGCTCCACGCGCTCGTCGGGCAGCGGCAGGCCGCGGTCGAAGCTCTGCGTCAGGAACGCGACCTTCTCGACGTCGCCGAGCAGGGTGGCGCCGACCAGCTTGCCGTCGCGCACCACCACCGACTTGTAGACGCCGCGCCGGGGCTCGGAGAACCGCACGAACTCGTCGTCCTCGCGCTCGGGGCGCATGATCCCCATCGTGGCGACGTCCACGCCCGCGACCTTGAGCTTCGTGGCGTTGCGGGAGCCGTGGTAGGCGGCCTCGACGTCGGTGCCGGTGATGTGGTCGGCCAGCACGGCGGCCTGCTCCCACAGCGGCGCGACGAGTCCGTAGACCTGCCCGCGGTGCTGAGCGCACTCCCCGACGACGTAGATGTCGGGGTCGTCGACGCTCCGCATCTGGTCGTCGACGACGATCGCGCGCTCGACGGTGAGCCCGGAGACCACCCCGAGCCCGACGTTGGGGCGGATGCCGGCGGTGACCACGACCATGTCGGCGTCGATGGTGGAACCGTCGCCCAGCACCACGCCCGCCACCGATCCCGTACTGCGCACCGCCGACGGCCGCTGCCCGGTGTGCACCTGGATCCCGAGCTTCGTCTCCAGGACGCGGCGCAGGATGGCGCCCGCCTCCTCGTCGAGCTGCTGGTTCATGAGCACCGGCCCGCCCTGCACGACGTGCACCGCGAGCCCGTGCTGCTGCAGCCCGTAGGCCGCCTCCAGCCCCAGCAGTCCGCCGCCGATGACGACGGCGGAGTGGTGGTCGCGGGCGTAGTCGAGCATCGCGGTGGTGTCGTCCATCGTGCGGAAGCCGAAGACGCCGGGGGTGAGCGTGCGGTCGTCGACCCACATGCCGTCCATCGGCGGGAAGAACGTGCGACTGCCCGTTGCGATGATCAGCTTGTCGTAGGACAGGACGGTGCCGTCGTCGGCGAACACCTTGCGCGCGAAGCGGTCCACCCGCACGACCCGGACGCCGGAGTGCAGGGTGATGTCGTTCTCGGCGTACCACTCGAGCGGGTTGAGGTAGATCTCGTCGCTGCCCTCACCGGCGAGGACGTGGCTGAGCATGATCCGGTTGTAGTTGCCGTAGGGCTCGTCGCCGAACATCGTGATCCGGAACTGCCCGCTCCCGCCGCGCGCCAGGATCTCCTCCACCGCGCGGGCCCCCGCCATGCCGTTGCCGATCACCACCAGGTCGTCCACGTCAGACCTCCACCAGTCCGAGATCGATCACGATGGTGCCGGTCAGGCCCTCCCGCGCGGCGAGGTGCACCTCCAGCACCGAGCCGTCCTCCAGGTCCTCGACGACGGCCAGCGCGACGTGCGTGCTCGCGCGGGCGCCGATCGGGAAGTAGCGCATCGGCGCGCCGTCGCGGGCCAGCAGCACCGTGACCAGCTCGTCGGTGCCGTTGCCGCCGCGGAAGTACAGCGGCTGGGCCGTGACGCCCGGGGGCACCGTGTAGGTCAGGTCCGGGTGCAGCAGCACGGGCTTGTCCACGCCGGAGCCCTCGATCGGGAAGATCCCCTGCAGGAACGCGGGTTTGCTGATCATCGGCGGTTCTCCTCGAGATCGGGGACGGTGGAACGCGCGCGGACGGGGGCCAGCGCGACGGCGCAGGACTTGAACTCCGGCATCCGCGACGTCGGGTCCAGCCGCGCGCTGGTGAGGTCGTTGACCCGGGCCCAGTGGAAGGGCAGGAACACCGTGTCGGGGCGGATGCCGTCGGTCAGCCGGGCGGTGGCGACGACGCTGCCGCGGCGCGTGGTGAGCCGCAGCGCGTCCCCGTCGGCGACGCCGATCTCGGCCGCCAGCAGCGGGTGCAGCTCGGCGTAGGCGACGGGCTCGGCGGCGAGCAGCGTCTCGTTGCGCCGGGTCTGGGTGCCCGACTGGTAGTGCGTGCGCGAGCGCCCGGTCGTCAGCAGGTACGGGTAGCGGCGGTCCAGCCGCTCGGTGACGCTGCGGTGCGCGACGGCGACGAACCGCGCGCGCCCGTCGGGCGTCGGGAACGTGTCGGTGAACAGCCGCGGCGAACCGGGGTGGGTCTCGTCGGGGCAGGGCCAGAACAGCTCCTCGCCGGCGTCGAGGCGCTCCCAGCTGATGCCGCCGTAGTCGGCGACGCCGCCCGCGCTGGCCCGGCGCAGCTCGTCGTAGACCACTCGCGGGTCGGTCGGGAAGTGCTTCCCGCGGCCCAGGCGAGCGGCGAGCTCGTGCCAGATCTGCAGCTCCGAGCGCACGCCCGGCGGCGGGTCCAGGACCCGACGACGGCGCACCACCCGTCCCTCCAGGTTCGTCAGCGTGCCCTCCTCCTCCGCGAACTGGGTGGTGGGCAGCACGACGTCGGCCAGCCGGGCGGACTCGGAGAGGAAGAAGTCGGTGACCACCAGAAGGTCGAGCGCGCCCAGCCGTTCCGCGACGTGGCGGGCGTCGGGTGCCGACACCACCGGGTTCGACGCCGCGAGCAGCAGCACCCGCACCCCGCCGTCGGTGCCGAGGCGGTCGAGCAGCTCGTAGGCCGAGACGCCGGGCGCCGGAAGCTCGTCCGGGTCGATCCCCCACACGCCTGCGACGTGCGCGCGGGCGGCCGGGTCGGCGAGCGGCCGGTAGCCGGGGAGCTGGTCGGCCTTCTGCCCGTGCTCGCGGCCGCCCTGCCCGTTGCCCTGCCCGGTGACGGTGGCGACGCCGCTCCCCCGCCCCCGGCCGGGCAGGCCCAGCGCGAGGCCGAGGTTGATCCACGCGGTGGCCGTCGCGGTGCCGTCGGCGTGCTGCTCGGCGCCGCGTGCGGTGAGGATCATGGCGTTCCGCGCCGTGGCCAGGTCGTGCACGGTGGCCGTCAGGTCGGCGACGGGGACGCCGGTGACGCGCTCGGTGCGGTCGGGCCAGTCGGCGCGCACCGACCGGCGCACGGCGTCCCAGCCGGTGGTGCGGCGCTCGATGTAGTCGTGGTCGACGAGGCCGTCGCGGATCGCGATGTGCAGCATCCCGTTGGCCAGTGCGAGGTCGGTGCCGGGCACGGGCTGAAGGTGGCGGTGGGCCGGTTTCGCCGTCGCGGTCTCGCGGGGGTCCACGACGATGTGCCGGGCCCCGCGCTCGCGGCCGGCCTCGAACCACCGCATCGCGGGCGGCATCGTGTCGGCCGGGTTGCTGCCGACGAGCAGCACCACGTCGGCGTCGGCGACGTCGGACAGCGGGAAGGGCAGGCCGCGGTCGATGCCGAACGCGCGGTTGGCCGCCGCCGCGGCGGACGACATGCAGAACCGGCCGTTGTAGTCGATCATCGCGGTACGCAGCGCGACCCGGGCGAACTTGCCGAACTGGTAGGCCTTCTCGTTGGTCAGCCCGCCCCCGCCGAAGCAGCCGACGGCGTCGCGGCCGTGCGCGGCCTGGGCCCGGGTGATCGCCGCCGTCACGCGGTCGAGCGCGTCGTCCCAGGTCACGGGGCGGAGCGGGAGGCCGGGGCGGTCGCGGGCCAGCGGGGTGGTGAGGCGCTCGGGATGGGTGATCAGCTCCGCCGCGCGGACGCCCTTCATGCACAGGCCGCCGCGGTTGACGGGGAAGTCCTCCCGCCCGGTCAGCTCCAGCGCCGGGGTGAGGTGGATGCCGCACTGCAGCGAGCAGTAGGGGCAGTGGGTGGCAGCCATCGCGGACCAGCGTCGGTGGGAAGCGTGACCGCCGGGTTGTCGGCCCGTTACGGTCGCGACCCGTCCGCCTCACGGTCGTCCGCGGCCGCCGTGAGGGTGCGGACGTGGGCGCGGACCGCGGCCGTGGTGCGCTCGACGTCGCCGGTGGCCAGGAGGTCGAGCAGGGCGCCGCGGAGCACGGCGAGGGACCCGGTGGCCCCGCCCAGCACGGCGAGCCAGTCCCGCACCGTGGCCTCGGCGAAGCCGGCCCACGGCCCGTCGGGTTCGACGAGCGAGCGGGCGTAGGACTCCACCCAGAGCGTCAGCAGCGCGCGGTGCTCCGGCGCCGAGAGCCAGTCCCAGATCCGGCCCACCGCAACCGGCCCGTGCCCGACGTCGGGCAGGACCGCGAGCTCGTCGGCCCTCGCCCGGCCGAGCAGGGCCCGGACGAGGCCGTCCTTGGACCCGAAGAGGTAGATCAGCACGCGCGGGCTGGAACCGATCGCCTCGGCCAGCGGGCGCAGCGACATCCCGGAGAGGCCGTGCCGCAGCACGTGGGCGTAGGCGAGGCCCAGCAGCTCCTCGCGCCGGGCCGACGGGGGTTGCGCGGGTTCGGTCACCGGGTCAGTATCACTGAAACACTCGTTTCAGTGGCGGAGGCATCGTGTCCGAAGTGGTGATCCGGCCGTTGGGACGACCCGGCGACCTGGGCTGGGTGGTGATGGCCCACGGCGAGCTCTACACCGGGGAGTTCGGGTGGGACGCGTCGTTCGAGACGCTGGTAGCGCGGATCGTGGCCGACCACGCCGGCCGCGACGACGACGGGCGGGCGGGCGCCTGGATCGCCGAGCTCGACGGCCGCCGGGTGGGCTGCGTCTTCTGCACGCCTGCGGACCACCAGACCGCCCAGCTGCGGATCCTGCTCGTGCACCCCGATGCGCGCGGTCACGGCCTGGGCCGCCGTCTGGTGGACACCTGCGTCGACTTCGCGCGGGACGCCGGCTACAGCGGCGTCCGGCTGTGGACCAACGACGTGCTCGCCGCCGCGCGGTGCATCTACCTCAACGCGGGCTTCCGGCTCGTCGGGGAGGAGCGCCACCACAGCTTCGGGGTGGATCTGGTGGGCCAGGACTACGTACTGGACCTGCGGACCCGGGCCGCCCAGCGCACCGTCCAGACCGACAGCCCGACGAGCACCGCCACCAGCATTGCCGTGGACAGCCCCACCATCCCGTCGATCGGCAGCAGGTAGACCAGCGGGACGCGGATCGCCGCCTCGGCCAGCAGCCCCACACCCCACACCGTCGAGGTGAAGCGGTAGCCGCGCCGGACACCCTTGTCGGTGCGGTACTCCTCCCCGAGCTCCTCGGCCTCCGCGGGCGACCAGCCCTGCCGGGCCGCGAGCGTGAGCGGCCGGTCCCCGACCAGCACCGTGGCGAGGAAGGTGAGGCCCACCGCGCCCGTCACGAACGAGTCCTTGAGCAGCAGGAACCGCGGATCCCCGCTGACGAACGACAGGATCAGCCCGAGCCCGAACACCACGAGCGTCACGGTGGCGAACAGGTCGAGGGAACGCCGGCGGGCCGCCACCCACACGATCCGCAGGGCGGCGACGAGCGTGGAGGCGAACAGCGCGACCCAGTCCGACGCGCCCAGCAGGTGCAGCACGTAGTAGGCCACCACGGGCGCGCCGACGTCGACGGCGAGGCCGCGGAGCAGCGTCACGACGTTCATCAGTCCTCGATCCAGGAGCCGTGGAAGCCCGCCGGCACCCCGCGGGGCAGTGTCACGGCCGCCACCGCCGGCCCGGCGAGGTCGGCTGGGTCGAGCACGAGCAGCTGTGACACGGAGCCGTCGCGCCGCGTGGTGATGGTGAGCAGCCAGCCGTCGTCCTCCGCGGTGCCGTCCTGCGCGGGCACGAACACGGCCTCGCCCGCGGCGGCGTCCAGCGGGTGGGTGTCCACGGTGCCGGTCGCGTCGTCGTACTCGACGATCGCAGCGATGCCTCGCGCCTCCGCGGCAGAAGGTGCGTCGGCGCCGTCGGAGACCGCGTGGAGGTAGCGCGACGCGCGGCCGACCAGCCGGTCGTCGAGCGTGGGGAACTCGACGGGACGGTCGTCGCGGGCGGTCTCGGTGACGGAGCCGGTGGCCGGGTCGAGCGTCCACCGGTGCAGGCGGGCCACACCGAGCGCCGCGGCGTCGGCGGCCGGAGTGGCCGGGGTGGCCGGGGTGGCGCCGCCCAGCCGCGACCACATCGCGACGGTGTCGGCGGCGGAGTAGCGGGCCCCGTCGAGGACGATCCGGCCCGGCGCGTCGGTGTGGGCGGAGCCCACGTGGAGGACGTAGCACGGGTCGATGCCCAACCAGCGCACGTGGCCGGGGCGGTCCAGTTCCATGATCCCGATGCGGGCCGCGCAGCCGTCGTCCCAGGCGTCGGGCATGCCCTGGCTGACCAGGTCGAACCGGAACGTCACGGGCAGGTCGAGGAACACCGCGTGCCGGTCGGTGATCGCGAAGTCGTGCGTCTTCGACGGCCCGGCGCCCGGGATCCCGGCGCTCACCACGAGCTCACCGCCGAGAGCCGGTGGTAGGTCAGGTGCGGCGCGATCGGTGAGTAGCCGAAGAAGCGCAGGTCCGGCCGCCGTGCTCGAGCACGTGGGTGTTGGCCGAGACGGCGGCCCGGTCGACGGTGCCGTCGGGGCGGACGAAGGGGTGCCCGGCCAGCTCGCCGCGCACCCAGCGGCGGTACCACTCCGCGCGGCCGTCGCGCAGCCGCACCGTCTTGCTGCCCCCCGAGGGGCCGCCATCCGATGGCCCGGCCGGGACAGGAGCCGTGATCATGGCCGGTGAACCAGTGCCCCGGGTCCGCCCCGGGGAGCGGGTTGGGCCCGTTGCGCAGGTAGCGGCCGGTGAGCTCGGGAGGCAGCGCGCCCTCGACTGGCAGGTCGACGGTGTCGATCTCGTCGGGGACGGGGGCGAGGTGGCCGGCGAGGCAGGTCGCCGCCGGGGGCGTGGTCATGGCCCGACAATGACCGGCGGTATTTAACATGTCAAGAATGACATGTTGTCAGTGACATGTAACCTGGGTCCATGTCGCTGTCCCACGCCCTGCTCGGCCTCCTCGCCGTCGCCCCCGCCAGCGGGTACGAGCTCACGAAGGAGTTCGAGCAGGAGATCGGCCGCTACGCCTGGCAGGCCGGGCACACCAGCATCTACCCCGAGCTGGGCAAGCTCGCCGCGCGCGGGCTCGTGCACGTCACGCACGAGGGGGCGCGCGGCGCGAAGACCTACGACGTCACCGACGAGGGGCGCGAGGAGCTGCGGTCCTGGCTGCTGCAGCCACCGAACCCGACGGCCACGGTGCGCAACGAGCAGGTCCTGCGCATGTTCCTGCTCTCCGCGCTGGAGCCGGCCGACCAGCGGTTGATGCTCACCCGCATCGCCGAGCACACCGGTCGGGCCGCCACCGAACTGCGCGCGGTGGTCGCCACCGAGACCCCCGGCGGTGGGCCGCGGGCCGGGTTCGGCCGGCTGGCGGGCGAGTTCGGCATCCGTCAGTACGAGGCCGTGCACGAGTGGGCGCTCTGGGCGCTGGACCACATCGCCGAGGACGGGCAGGCCTGACGGTCGAAGGGGTGCGCCCGATCGGAGCAACTTCGCTGTGCGCGCGAACCGTCACCCATCGTCAACTCGTAGAAGGGGAGGGTCGGGGCCCGCAGCGTCAGAGGAGACCGACCGTGGCGGATGATCTGTACACCGGGTGCGCCGAACAGTTGGCGGTGTCACCCGTGCTCGTGGAGGCACTCCTGCACGACCACCACCCGGACGCCGAGGGATGGTGCAGCGGCCACTCCGCCCGCACGGAGCAGCATCCGTGCTCGATCCGGCGACTGGCCGAGATGGCGCGGAACTACGCCGCGGAGCGGCCTGCGGCGCGCCCCCAGATCTGACCGGGGCCCGGGATGGCCGTGTCCCAGCGGAGCCACTCGGCCATCGCGTGGCCGCAGTCCGGGCAGGGCATCTCGAACCCGGTGAGGTCTCCGCCCGCGAGCTCGGCGTCGACGCCACACCCCTGGCAGACCCACCAGCCGACCGTGCTTGTCGTCCTCATGGCACCACGGTAAATCACACCCCTGTCATTTTCTCGTCGACGCTGGCGAGAAAACTGCGTCTCCCCTGCTTACGGCCGGTGTGCGACGCTCCAGGGATGGGTGGTGACGCGGCGGGACCGGAACCGGATCCGTGGGCGCCGGGGACGGCGGACAATCCGTACACGAGCCCGGCCCGGCGGCTCGCCGAGGCGCAGCTCGCCGATCCCGACGCCACCTGGTCGATGGGCCCCGCCGGCGTCGCCGTGCGGTTCGGGCGCCATTCCGACGAGCCGGTCGTCCGCGGCCCGGGCACCGCCGTCACCGACCGCGGCGGCATCCGGATCGTGCTGCCCGACGAGACCGTCGCCATCGCCTACGAGACGCCCTCGACCGTCGACCCCCTGCGCTGGGACCACGCCGTGGCGTTCTGCCTCCCGGCCCGGACAGCCGGTCGCACCGCCCGCGACGTCATCGGCGAGCTGGGACCCGACACCGGCGCCCTGCGGCCGGCGGACGCCACCGCCGTGCTGTTCGACCTGGGCGTGGCGGGGGACTTCGCCGAGCTCGCGGTCCGCACGTCCGACCCGTCCGCGCTGGCCGCCCTGCGTGCCGCGTGCGGCTCCACCGCCACCGACGCCGCCGACGCCCTCACCCCCGTCGTGACCAGCGACGCCGTCGCGCGGGTGGCCCGGACCGTCGCGGGCCGCATCGAGGCGGGCACGCCGTTGCGCACCCCGCTCGCCGAGCTCAGGACCGGCCCCGCCCTCCCGGCCACCGCCCCGGTTCCCGACGGCTGGGTGCCGTGCGCCGTCCTCGTCCCCGCCCACCCGGCCATGGACCGGACCGGTCGTCCGACCCCGTTCGACCACGAGAAGCACCAGGCCTTCCAGGCCCTGCTCGCCGCGCACGGCGACCCGGTGCTGGGCGTGCTCAAGGCCGACGTGATCCACCGGATCCGGAACGGCCTCGGGCCGGACGACGCGTGGCTGGCCCATCACCCGGGCGCTCCCGGCGCGGTGGCGGTCGCCGTCCGGCAGCTCGCGCTCACCGACGGCACGTCGGGGACGCTCACCACATGGCGTAGCCGCTTCGGCGTCTGAGCCCGTTCCGACCGGCTGCCGTCCCTGGTGACCGAACAACGTGCACCACGCCCCGTAACGGCGGGCCGTCCCCGGGCGAGCAAGGGGGCGGGGGACAGGAGAGCGCTATCAGCGGCTCCGGTGAGGAGTCGTCCGGTCGTTGGGCCGCACTCACCGGGCGGTCAGCGCTCACCCCGCTCCCCGGCCGGTCACCCCCTCCTCGACCGGCCCCGGACCCACGCCGCCAGTGCCCGTCGGCGTGGGTCCGGCGCGGGCCTCAGATGTCGTCCACCAGATCGGCGATGGACGCCACCACGCGGTGCGGCCGATAGGGGAACCGCTCGATCTCGTCGGCCGTCATGATCCCCGTCAGCACCAGCACCGTGCGCATGCCGGCCTCGAGGCCCGCGACGATGTCGGTGTCCATCCGGTCGCCGATCATCACCGTGGTCTCCGAGTGCGCCTGCAGCCGGTTGAGCGCCGCGCGCATCATCAGCGGGTTGGGCTTGCCCACGTAGTAGGGCTCCACGCCGGTGGCGCGCGTCATCAGGGCGGCCACCGCGCCGGTGGCGGGCAGCACCCCGTCGGCGGACGGGCCCGTCGGGTCGGGGTTGGTGGCCACGAACCGCGCGCCCGTCCGGATCAGCCGGATCGCGGTGGTGACGGCCTCGAAGCTGTAGGTGCGGGTCTCCCCCAGCACCACGTAGTCCGGGGCGTTGTCGGTGAGGACGTAGCCGATCTCGTGCAACGCCGTGGTCAACCCCGCCTCCCCCACCACGTAGGCGCTGCCGTTGGGGCGCTGGTCGTCGAGGAAGGTGGCGGTGGCCAGCGCCGAGGTCCAGATCGCCTCCTCCGGCAGGTCGATGCCGCTGGTGCGGAGCCGGAACTGCAGGTCCCGCGGCGTGTAGATGGAGTTGTTGGTCAGGACGAGGAACGGTCGGCCGGTGTCGCGCAGCTTCGCGACGAAGGCGTCCGCGCCGGGGATCATCCGGCCCTCGTGGACGAGCACGCCGTCCATGTCGGTCATCCAGCACTCGATCGGCTTCGGCTCTGCCACGCGGGGCACGATACGGAACGGTGGAGCCGTGGGCACATTCGTGCTGATCATCGTGGTGCTGGCCATCGCGGCCGGCGTCGTGTGGCTGGTCCGGCAGCACCGGGCCTGCAGCGCCCGGGAGCTCGACGACGCCCGCCACTGGGTGGAACGCCTCGGCGGCGCGGACGGCGATGGGCACGGACCCGCGGCCCGACCTGCCCCCGCTGTGGGGTCAGCAACAGGCCGGAGCCGTGACGGAGTCCCGTGACGTCGAGGTGGAGGGGCCCGCCTACAGCGCGTCCCCGACCCGTCGGGGCGCACGAGCCACCACCACCCGGGCGGGATGGTGGCGGGACAGCCGGTGCCGCGAGGCTGGTACTCGCAGCCGTGGTGGCGCCCGGCGCTGCTGTTCAGCACGATGCCGGGAGTGGCCGACGCCTACGCCGACGGGGGCGGGTTCGGGGACTGAGTGCGCCTGCGGCGCCCGTGCGTGGACAACAGTGTTCCCGCCCTGATTTCCGCGCACGACCCCCGCTGGCCACGACGTCGCCACACATGACCGCCGCGCACGTCGCCAGGGGTCGGCGCGGACCGCACGGGAGCGCCCTCGCCGGGGCGAGAACGTGCGACGCGCGGTGATCTTCCGGTGTGCCGCCTCGCAGTGATCGCCGCCTGCCGTACCTTCCGGCCCTCCCCTCCCCGGGGCTCTGCCGTGCGGTGGATCGCGATCTTCCGGTGGTAACCGGGAGCACTGATGATCGGGGCACCGCTCGCGGTGCGGCGGCTCGCCTGATGGCGTGCCAGCAAAGTGGCTTTGCTGTCATCTGGTGCCAGCAAAGTGGCTCTACTGACGTTCGGTCCGGGCCACCGCCGGCTGGCACGTCGGGCACCAGAAGAGGTTGCGCGCCAGGTGCTTGTCGTGCGCGATCGGCGTACCGCAGACGATGCACGGCTCCCCCGTGCGCCGGTAGGCGTAGACCTTGCGGGCGCACAGCGCCCCCCGGTCCGCCGGCTTCAGGAGCGTCGGGTCGTGCTCGGGGCGCAACGTCTCGATCTTGCCCTGCCGGACGCCGTCCTGGAGCAGGTCGACGAGGTCGAGCCACAGCTCGTCCCACTGCTTGCGCCCCAAGGCCTTCCCCGGCAGCTGCGGGTCGAGGCCGTGGCGGAACAGCGCCTCCGCGCGGTAGACGTTGCCGACCCCGGCGATCACCTTCTGGTCCATCAGCAGCGTCGCGAGCGGCGCGCGGGAGCGGGAGATGCGGGCCCAGGCGCGGTCGGGGTCGGCGTCCTTGCGCAGCGGGTCCTCCCCCAGCCGCGCGTGGATCGCCTCCGCCTCGTGGTCGGTGATCAGCTCGCACGCGGTGGGGCCGCGCAGGTCGGCGTAGTGCGTGGGCCCGACCATCCGCAGGCGCACCAGCCCCCGGGGCTCCGCGACGGGGTGCTTGACGTCGCTGAACTTGCCGTACAGGCCCAGGTGGATGTGCACCACCAGGTCGGGGCCGTAGTGGTGGAACAGGTGCTTGCCGTGCGCCTCGGCGCGCTCCAGCACCCGGCCGTCGACGATCTCGGCGCTGGTGGCGAAGCGCCCCTGCGGGCTCGACACCGCCACCTGCCTGTTCGCGTACCGGCGCTGGTGCTGCCGGGCGAGCCGGTGCAGGGTGTGGCCTTCGGGCATGGGATCAAGCCTGCCGTGTCCGGGCGGATCCCGCGCGTCAGGTCGCGGGGAGCGGGGGCGCCTCGTGGGTGGCCTCGTAGGCGTCGAGGATGTCAATGCGGCGCTGGTGGCGCGGCTCGTCGGAGAACGGGGTGGCGACGAACGCGGCGGCGATCTCCGCGGCCTCGTCGAGCGAGTGCATCCGCGCCCCGATGCCCACGACCTGCGCGTTGTTGTGCTGACGGCCGAGCGTGGCCGTCTCGACGCTCCACGCCAGCGCGCAGCGGATGCCGGGCACCTTGTTGGCGGCGATCTGCTCGCCGTTGCCCGAACCACCGATGACGATGCCGAGGCTGCCCGGGTCGGCCAGCACGGCCAGGCCCGTGGCGATGCAGAAGGGCGGGTAGTCGTCCTGGGCGTCGTAGACGGCGGGGCCGACGTCCACGACCTCGTGGCCCAGACTGGCCAGGTGGGTCAGCAGGTGGGTCTTGAGCTCGAAGCCGGCGTGGTCGGAACCGATGTGGACGCGCACGGGACGGAATCCTGCCCTACGCCGGACGTGGCGGGGGTCAACGGGGTTCCCGACGGCTGGGTGGTGGCCCGGGTGCGACCCGGATCCGTGAGGTGGACGGTGTGCCCGGACGTCGCCGCCGTGCTGGTGGCGACGGCCGGCTGTGCCACGGTGGGCGTCGACATCCCGCTCGGGCTGCCCACCGGCGCCGCCCGCCGGGCCTGCGACGATCTCACCGCGCAGCGGCTGGGGCGGGCCCGGTCGTCGGTGTTCCCGGCGCCGCCGCGTGAGGTGCTGGGCGCGGCGTCCCACGCGGAGGCCTGCGCGGTGTCGGCGCGGCTGTGCGGTCGGAAGATCAGCCTGCAGTCGTTCCACATCGGCCCCAAGATCCTCGAGTGGGACGCCGTGGAACTGCCCGCGCACGTCGTCGAGGTGCACCCGGAGCTGGTGATGCGGGCGCTGGCCCCGGAGACGGACTTCGCGCCGAAGAAGTCGGCGCGCGGGGCGGGCCAGCGGATCGCGGCGCTCACACGGTGGGTGGACCCGGCGCTGGCGCTGGCCGATCTGCCGGACGGCGCCCGCCTCGACGACGTGCTCGACGCGCTCGCCGCGAGCTGGTCGGCGGCACGGTGGGCACGCGGGGAGGCCGAGGTCATCGGCGAGGAGGTCGACGACCGGGGCCGCCCGATGCGCGTGGTGCTGTAGGGGTCGTGCGGTTACTTGCGGCCGCCGCCCAGCAGGCCGCCCAGGAGGCTGCCGAGGTCGGGGCCGGCCTGCTGCGCCGCTCCCCCGCCGCCGCCCAGCACGCTGCCCAGCAGCCCGCCGAGCACGTCACCGATACCGCCGCCACCGGCCGCGGGAGCCGCCGGGGCCGCTGCCGCGCCACCGCCGCCCATGAGCTTCGAGGCCAGGTAGGACATGACGATCGGGGCGAGGATGGGCAGCAGCTTCTGGATCAGGTCCTGACCGCCGACGCCGCCGATGGCCCCGAGCTGGTTGACGACCTGGCCCTGGTTGGCGCCGAACACGTGGCCGACGATCTGCTGGCCCACGTTCGTGTCGACCTGGTTGAGGTCCACGCCACCGTTCACCAGCCCGCCGTCGTGCTGCTGCACGGCCTGCGCGAACGACGCGGCGCCGCCCGGGTCGGCGGTGTTGGCCTGGATGCCGCCGAGCAGCGCGGGCAGGGCCTGGCGCGTGGCCTGCTCGGCCGTCTGCGGGTCGACCCCGAGCTGGCCGGCCAGCTGCTGGAGCGGGATCTGGGACAGGATCTCGTCGACTGCACTCATCGTGGTGGACCTCTCTGCGGCCACCCCCTCGGTGGCGACGGGCGCAGCGTAGCGATCCCCGGCGACGAGGTGATCAGCCGCGCTCCCCCGCGACCGTGCTCACCGCTCGCGGTGCGGGCTGCACCGGTGCAGGTCCCGCACCGGGGACGGCGATCACGGCTGCTCGGCACGCCCGGTGTCGGCCGACGGCACCGCGTCGGCCGTTCCCGCGTCGGCCGCTCCCGCACCGGTCGGACCTGCGCCGGCCTGGCCTGCGTCCACTGGTCCCGCGCCGGCCGGGGGCACGTCGTCCGCGGGGACCGGCCCGCCGGCCGCCTCCCCGGCACGCGCGTCGATCAGCTCGCCCAGGTAGCGCAGGACGACCGCCGCGGCGGCCGCGGCCGGCACCGAGAGGAAGGCGCCCGCGATGCCGTAGAGCGTGCTCCCGGCCGTGACGGCCAGCAGCACCACCGCCGAGTGCAACCCGAGGCTGCGGGCCTGCAGGATCGGCTGCAGCACGTTGCCCTCGATCTGCTGCACCGCGAGCACCACCACCAGGATGATGACGGCGGCGGTGAACCCGTTGCTGACCAGCGCCACCAGCACCGCGAGCGCGCCGGCCACGACGGCGCCGACGATCGGGATGAAGCCGCCGAGGAACGTCAGCACGGCCAGCGGCAGCGCCAGGGGCACCCCGACGATCAGCAGCCCGCCGCCGATGAGCACGGCGTCGACGAGGCTAACGATGGCCTGGGTGCGGATGAAGCTGCCCAGCGTCACCCAGATCCGGCGCAGCACCTCGGAGAGGTGCCCGCCCGCACCGTCGCCCGCCACCTTCCGCAGCCACGGCAGGAACCGTGGGCCGTCCTTGATGAACAGGAACACGAGCACCAGCGCGAGCACGAACGTGACCAGGCCCGACGCGATGCCGGAGATCCCCGTCAGCACGCTCGTGGAGATGGTGGAGATGCTCCGCTGGATCTGCGTGGTGATCTGGGTGATCACGTCGTCGAGCTGGCTCTGGCCCAGGTTGAGCGGCGGGCCCTTGAGCCACTGCTGGATGGCCGTGACGGCCCCCGACACGCTCGCCGCGATCTGCGGGATCGCTCCCGACACCGACGCGCCGACCAGCGTGACCAGCCCGCCGACCACCACGAGCGCCCCGATCAGCGACGTCGCGGCGGCCAGCGCGGGCGGGAAGCGGTGGCGGCGCAGCCACGCCGTCGGCGGCCACAGGAGCGTCGCGATGATCACCGCGAGCAGCACCGGGAACACGATCGACCACAGCTGCGCGATGAGCAGCCACAGCACCACGATGCCCGCGCCGGCCGCGATCAGCCGCAGGCTCCAGCGCGCCGTCCACGTCACGCCCTCCCCGATGGCGGTTCCCCGGCCCGTCCTCGTCACGGCGCCAGCATGCCGGTGGTGGCCGTGACGGGCGGAGGCGGGGACCGCACACCCGTCGCGGTGGCCGCACACGTGCCGGGAGGGGTGTACGGCGCGGGGCCGATCGGCTACCGGTCCGCTCCGGCAGACGGCAGCCACTCCTGCGCCGCAGCGACGAGCGCCCGGACGCCCGTCGCCAGCGTCGGTTCCACCACCGGC
This sequence comes from Pseudonocardia sp. 73-21, assembly GCF_001899645.1. GTDB lineage: Bacteria > Actinomycetota > Actinomycetes > Mycobacteriales > Pseudonocardiaceae > Pseudonocardia. Next base: position 22,829 of record NZ_MKVV01000093.1, read on the forward strand.
GCGAACAGGGGCGAGTGGTTGGACGGCAGGCTCGCCACCACGGCGACGAGCTCGTCACGGCTGGTGGCGCCGGCGAACGCGGCCGGGTCGGCCCCGCCCAGCAGCCAGTACACGCACGGGACCCCGGCCGCCGTGGCGAACAGCCCGACGTCCTCGCTGCCGGTGACCAGCCCCGGGTCGACGACCGGCCCGACGGCGCCCAGGGCCGCGGCGGTGCGCGCGGCGGCGTCCTCGTCGTTGACCAGCGGCGGGAACGTGTCGAGCACGGTGATGTCGGGGTCCTCCGCCGCCCCGGACGCGGCCGCCTCGGCCCGCACGATGCGCTCGACGGCGGCGAGGACGCGCGTACGCACGGCCGGGTCGAAGCTGCGCACGGTCAGCCCCAGCTCGGCGTCGTCGGGGATGATGTTCTCCTTCGTGCCCGCGCGCAGCGTGCCCACCGACAGCACGGCCGTCTCGGTGCCGCCCACCTCGCGGGCCACGATCGTCTGCAGCCGCATCACCGTGGCGGCGGCCATGACGATCGGGTCCACCGTGGTCTCCGGGCGGGAGCCGTGGCCGCCGGCACCGTGCAGCGTCACGCGGACGGTGTCGGATCCCGCGAACGCCGGGCCCGGCCGCACCGCGAGGACGCCTGCGGGCAGCGGCGCCACGTGCTGCCCGAGCACGACGTCGGGACGGCCGAAGCGCTCGAACAGCCCGTCGTCGATCATCGCCTGGGCGCCGCCGCCGACCTCCTCGGCCGGCTGGAACACCGCGAGCACCGTGCCCGACCAGGTGTCCCGCCGCGCGAGCAGCGCCTCCACCGCGCCGAGCAGGCACGCGACGTGCACGTCGTGACCGCAGGCGTGGGCGACCGGCACCTCGTGGCCGTCGCGGTCGACGGCGCGGGCGGTGCTCGCGTACTCCAGACCGGTGCGCTCCAGCACCGGCAGCGCGTCCATGTCGGCGCGCAGCAGCACGGTGGGCCCGGCGCCGTTGCGGAGCACGCCGACCACGCCGGTGCCTCCGACGCCCGTGGTGGTCTCGACACCGAGGCTCCGCAGCCGGTCGGCGACGACGCCTGCAGTGCGCGTCTCCTGGAACGACAGCTCGGGATGGGAGTGCAGGTCGCGGTAGAGGTCGGCGAGGCTCACGCCGTCGACCGTAGCCGGATCAGACGCCGACGAGCAGGCGAGCGCCGAACCACAGGCAGACGAGGGCGACGACCCAGAACAGCGCCGCCCAGACGACGCGCGGGATCCAGGTGGCGGCCGAGAGCTGGGCCGTGTCGCTCTTGTCGGCGCCGAGTCCCAGGTTCACCAACGAGCGGACGCCGCCCAGGAGCATCAGCCACACGAGTGCGACGGCCAGCACCGACTGCACCTGGGGCGAGCCCTCGACCGCGACGTAGCCGACCCCCGCCCCGGCCAGCAGCACGATCAACCCCGTGAACAGGCCCTGGGACTTCGCCCACGCCCCCAGCAACAGGATGATCGCCACCCACAGCAGCGACCACGACTTCCCGGCCACCACCAGCGCCGCTCCGGCGAGGCCCGCCAGCGGTGGGGTGAGGTAGCCCGCGGCGAGGACGAGCGGCAGCGTCACCCCCCATTTCAGGACGGCCGTGGTCGAACCGCCGCCCTTGCGCTCGTTCACGAGGAAGTGCTGCGGGTTGCGCCCGGAGAGCACGGCGACGACGAGGTGGCCGCCCTCGTGCGCGACGGTGACGAGCGATCCGACCCACGTGCTGGTGACGGGTACGGCCACCAGCGCCAGCACGACCACGCCGATGACCAGCACGAACGGATCCCCCACCACGCGGCTAGTGTCGCAGGTCACACCAGCCGTCCGCTGGGCCGAACGGCCGCACCTTGACCTCCACCCGGCTTCAACTCCGAGACTGTCGGTGGCCCCCGGCACACTGGGAGCCGGCAGCGAGGGAGTTCGGACATGAGCATGGAGAGTGTGGCCTGGCACGCGATGTACCGCGCCGGCCACGGCCAACCGGAGAAGCGTTCCTTCTCCCGCGCCACGCTGCGCCGCATCGCGGCGTTCGCGCGCCCGCACCGGCGCCGGCTGGCGGCGTTCCTGCTGCTCAGCGTCGTGGGTGCGGTGCTGGCGGTGGCCACGCCGGTGCTGGCCGGGCGCGTCGTCGACGCGATCGTGGCGGGCGGGCCGGTGGGCACCGTGGTGGGCCTCGCCGTGCTCATCGCGGTCATCGCGATCGCCGAGAGCCTGGCGGGCATCGTGCAGCGCTGGCTCTCGTCCAACCTCGGCGAGGGGCTGATCCTCGACCTGCGCGCGGCCGTCTTCGACCACGTGCAGCGCCAGCCCGTCGCGTTCTTCACCCGCACCCGCACGGGAGCGCTGGTCAGCCGGCTCAACAACGACGTCATCGGCGCGCAGCGCGCGTTCAGCGACACGCTCTCGGGCGTCGTCGGCAACGTCGTCACGCTGGTGCTCACGCTCGCGGTGATGCTCACGCTGTCGTGGCAGGTCACGGTGCTCGCGCTGATCCTGCTGCCGATCTTCGTGCTACCTGCGCGCCGGGTCGGGCGCCGGCTCGCCGCGCTGCAGCGGGAGAGCGCCGACCACAACGCGGCCATGGGCAACCAGATGACCGAGCGGTTCTCCGCGCCCGGCGCCACGCTGGTCAAGCTGTTCGGGCGGCCCGCCGACGAGACCGCCGAGTTCGTCACGCGCGCCGCCCGCGTGCGCGACATCGGGGTGCGCACCGCCATGGTGCAGTGGGTCTTCGTCTCGGCGTTGACGCTGGTCTCGGCGCTGGCGCTGGCGCTGGTCTACGGCCTCGGCGGCTACCTCTCGCTCAACGGCGGGCTCAACGCGGGCGACGTCGTGTCGCTGTTCAGCTTCGAGCGCGTCTTCGAGATCCTCGACCTGCCGCCGCTGATCGCCGAGCCCGCCGTCCCGGTCGCCCTGCCCGAGGGGCCGCTGTCGGTGGAGCTCGACGGCGTCCGGTTCGCCTATCCCTCGGCCGACAAGGTCTCGCTCGCGTCCCTGGAGGAGGTGGCCCAGCTCGACGCGCGGGGCGGCGAGGAGGTGCTCCACGACGTGTCGCTGCGGGCCGAGCCGGGTCAGCTGATCGCGCTGGTCGGGTCGTCGGGGGCGGGGAAGTCCACGATCGCCCAGCTGCTGCCGCGCCTCTACGACGTCGACGAGGGCTCGGTGCGCATCGGCGGGGTCGACGTCCGCGACCTGTCGTTCGACACGATCCGTGGCGCGCTCGGCCTCGTCACGCAGGACGGGCACCTGTTCCACGAGTCGCTGCGCTCCAACCTGCTGCTCGCCCAGCCCGAGGCGTCGGAGGAGGAGCTGTGGGACGCGCTGCGCCGTGCCCGGCTCGCCGACCTGGTGGCCACACTGCCCGACGGCCTGGAGACGGTGGTCGGTGAGCGCGGGTACCGGCTGTCGGGCGGCGAGCGCCAGCGCCTGACGATCGCGCGCCTGCTGCTCGCGAAGCCGCGGGTGGTGGTGCTCGACGAGGCCACGGCCCACCTCGACTCCACGTCCGAGGCCGCGGTGCAGGAGGCCCTCGGGGAGGCGCTGGCCGGCCGCACGGCGCTGGTCATCGCCCACCGCCTCTCCACCATCCGGGCCGCCGACCGCATCCTCGTGTTGGAGGCCGGGCGCGTGGTGGAGCAGGGCACACACGCCGAGCTGATGGCGAAGGACGGCCGGTACGCGGAGCTGCACCACACCCAGTTCGACCAGCCGGGCGAGGCGGCGCCGCTCCCGGTGGGCTGACCCCCGACCTCGCAGCCCGCCGGTCACGTCGCAGCCCGCCGGCGCGCTGCGACGTGACCATCCGTGCTGCGACGTCCGGCGCAACCCGCCGGGCCGAACACGAAGCTCGGGGAGCGGCCCAGCGTCTGCGTCCGCACCGCCTCCAGCAGCTCCGTGTGCACCGCCGCCACCGCCGCCTCGTCCGTCCCGTCCAGCGGGGAGATCACCCGTAGCAGGAACCGCGCGTCGCGGTGCTCCACCGAGTCCGGCACGGCGGGCGGGCGGGCCAGCGCGCCACCGAGGTGGTTGAGCTGCACCACGCACATCATCGGCGCGTCGGGCCCGGCGATCTCCACCAGCGGCGCCGGGGAGTCGAGGCCGGCGAGCAGGGCGTTGGTGCCGGAGTAGGCGTGCGGCCACGGCGGGTCGTTGTAGATCGACGCCGAGTCGGTGAACGGCATCTCGGCGAGGGTGTCGAGCAGGCGCGGGGCCACGGCGCGCAGCGGTGCCACCAGCCGCTCGCCCTCCTCGGCGTCGCCGGTGTAGACGATGCGGACGTGGGCGACGTAGCGGCCGCCGAGCGGCGCGGGCGCGGCCTCGGGGAACGGGACCAGCCCCACCGACGACGTCATGGCGTCGGGCACGGTGGCTGTCCAGTCGACGTAGGCGGCCAGGACGTCGCGCACGTGCTCGGCCGCGAAGTAGAGGCCGCCGCCGAAGATCCGCGCCACGGGGAACAGGCCGATCTCCATGCCGGTCACCACCCCGACGCCGCGGCCGGCCCCGCGCAGCCGGCGGAACAGCTCGTTGCCCGCCGTGACGTGGTGCAGCTCGCCGTCGGGGGTCACGACGTCGATGTCGCGGACGTGGTCGGTGGCCCAGCCGTACTGCCGCGACAGCAGGCCGAGCCCGCCGCCGAGCGTGTAACCGACCACCCCGACGCCCGGCGACGAGCCGCTCAGCGGAGCGAGCCCGTGCGCGCCGGCCGCCGTCACCACCGCGTCCCAGGTGGTGCCGGCCTGCACGCGCGCGGTGCCGGCCACCGGGTCGACCTCGACGCCGTCGAGCGCGGCGGTGGTGATCAGCACCCCGCCGTCGAGGGGTTCGGTGAGGCCGTGGCCGGTGGTCTGGACGTCGAAGGGCACGCCGTCGGCGGCGGCCCGGCGCACGGCGGCCGTCACGTCGTCGACGGAGGTGGCGGCGACCACGACGGACGGGCGGTGGCGGTAGGCGGTCTGGAAGCTCATGCCGACCACGGTAGGAACCGTTCCGGACAGTATCTGTCCGCAGGACCGGGCATCCTGGTCCTCATGGCGATGCCGGGCCGGATGCTCCAGCTGCTGTCGCTGCTGCAATCACGTCGTGAGTGGTCGGGGACCGAGCTGGCCCAACGGCTCCAGGTCACCGACCGCACGGTCCGCCGCGACGTCGACCGGCTGCGCGAGCTCGGTTACCCCGTCGACGGCACGACGGGCACCGCGGGCGGCTACCGCCTCGCCTCCGGGCGCAACCTGCCGCCGCTGCTGCTCGACGACGAGGAGGCCGTGGCCGTCGCGGTCGGGCTGACCGCCACCGCGGGCACGATCACGGGCATCGAGGAGACGGCCGTGCGCGCGCTCGCGAAGCTGCGCCAGGTCCTCCCGGCGCGGCTGCGGGCCCGGGTGGACGCCATGGCCGCGGCCACCACCGCGGTCGGCCCCGGCAGCCCGAACGGCGCGGACGCCGACGTGCTCGGCGTCCTGGCCACGGCCTGCCGCGACCACGAGCTCGTCGCGTTCGCGTACTCCCGCCGCGACGGCTCGACGAGTCGGCGCCGGGTGGAGCCGCACCGGCTCGTCACCGGGTACGGGCTCTGGTATCTCGTCGCGTTCGACCCCGAGCGGTCGGACTGGCGCACGTTCCGGGCCGATCGCATCACCGCGCCCGCGCCCACCCACGCCCGCTTCACCCCCCGCGAGCCGCCGGCGGACGCCGCCGCGCAGGTCCGCCGCGCGATCGCCGAGGCGCCCTACCGCCACCGCGCGCGGGCCACGGTCGCCGCCCCGGTGGAGCATGTGCGGGCGAAGCTGCCCCGGCTGCTCCCGGCGCGGCTGCAGCCGGTGGACGAGCTCAGCTGCGTCGTCACGTTCGGCACGGACGAGGTGGGGTCGATCGTCACGGACCTGGCGGCACTGGGCGTGCCGTTCGTCCTCGACGAGGCCGACGACGAGCTGCGCGACCGGCTCCGCACGACCGGACGGTGGCTGCTCGACGCGGCTCCGCGCACCGCGCCCGGAACCACCGCCCCGGGGCGGCCGGCGCCGTAGCGCGACGGCGGACGAGGCCGGGTCAGGCCTGCGCACCGACGGGGGCGTCCAGCGCGCACTCGGCCGGCACCGGGATGTCGTAGAGACGCGCGGCGTTGAGACCGAGGATCTTCTTCTTGGTGGCGGTCGTGAGCTTCGCGTAGTCGGTGAACGCGTCGTCGTCGGGCATCTGCCAGTCGACGAAGCCCTCGACCTGCCACTTCGGCACCCAGATGTTGTAGTCCCCGCCGAAGAGCATCTTGTCCTCGCCGACCCAGAACAGCAGCTCGCCCATGACCTTCGCGAAGAACTTCGGGCGGGCGTGCATCAGGCCGCCGATGACCACCGAGAGGCCCGCGTAGACGTTGGGCTCCTGCACGGCCATGAAGCAGAAGTCCTCGATACGCGGCAGGCCCACGTGCTCGACGATGAAGTTGAGCTCCGGGAAGTCGGTGGCCGCGTGGTCGACATCGGCCACGTCGAACGCGTCCTTGTCGAGCGGCCAGATCGTGGGGCCCTTGTGGACGTGCACGTTCTTGATGCCCAGTTCCTGCGTGCGCTCCAGGAAGCGGTAGGCCTCGGGGTCGCTGAGCTTCCAGCCGCGGGACCCGTTGTTCCATTCCGCGGTGTAGAGCTTCACGCCCTTGGCGTCGTACCTCGCGGCCTCGGCCTCGAACGCCCTCATCCCGGCATCGCCGTCACGCGGATCCCAGCGGACGTTGACCGTGAGCTTGTCGGCCCACCGGTCCAGCAGTGCGCCGTTCTGCGCCGCGGTGTTGAAGCCCTCCTCGTACCACTCGGTGAGGTACGTGGACTGGAAGACGGTGTGGTCGACGTGGCCCTCGGTGAAGATGTCGCGCTCGAAGTCCTCGGGCGTGGGCCTGAGGAACTTCTCGTAGTCCCAGTGGGTCTCGGGCGGGCCGAGCTGGTGGTAGCCGTAGAAGCAGTCGATCCAGCCCTTCGCGTACTCCTCGGCCCCCTCGACCCAGTTCTCCCGACCGGCATTCCAGAAGTGACTGTGGGAGTCGACGATGAAGTACTTCTCGCCGTCCTTCTCGTACATGGGGACCCCTCGCATGGCCGTCGATCGCGTCACCGGCCCTCGGTGACGCGACCCATCACATGCGCCGGGCGCCTCGTCCACAAGCGGTGACATTATCGCTGAGCGATAAAACGGATACACTGTTCAGAGCTCACCATCTCGCAGAACTGGCTCTGACCTGTGTATATGCGTGACAGCGCAGGCAATACTTCAGATGTCTGATGTCTGAAGAATCTTGCTCATGTCGAGCGGAAGAGATCGATGATGACGTCGAAGTTCTCGATGGTCGCCCGGGCCGCGGCCACCGCGTCGCCGGCGCTGATGGCGTCGTAGAGCGCCGAGTGCTCGTCGGCGGTGTCCGGGAGGGGCTCCTGGTCCACCAGCGCCGCGAGGGCGTGCGCCAACGGCTCCCGGAACTGGTCGAACAGCTCGAGCAGCAACAGGTTCCCGGTGATCGCGACGACACACCGGTGGAAGGCGGTGTCGGCCTCGACGAACGCCTCGGTCGGCCCCCCGACCGCCCGCTGCCGGCGGTCGAGGGCGTCCTTCAGGGTCCGCACGTCCTCCGGGCGCGCGTTCTCGGCCGCGAGACGCGCCGCTTCCACCTCCAGCGCACGCCGGACCTGGTACACCTCCACGATCCGGGCGCGCCGCACCAGCTGGGGAGTGCCCGCGTGGTGGTCGCGGGTCAGCCCGGTGGCGTCGGGCCGCGGCGGGTCGTCCGCGGCGTAGGTGCCGGCACCCTGGCGGACCACCAGCAACCCGTCCCGGACCAGCAGCTGTATGGCCTCCCGCAGCGACGACCGTCCGACGCCCAGGTCCCGGGCCAGTGCGGACTCGGCGGGCAACCGCTCGCCCGGGCGCCAGCGTCCGTAGGCGAGGTCGTCGCGCAGCGCGTTCTCCACCCGCTGCACCACGCTCTCGTGGCCGAGACGGCGCGGGGGCGGATCGGCGGTCATGGGCGCACAGGGTAGGCGGGCCTCTTCCGCTCAGCCCCGGGCGTCCGCGAGCACGGCCATGGCGGCGTTCCGGCCGTTCACGCCGATCACACTGCCGCCGGGGTGGGTGGCCGCCCCGCACAGGTACAGGCCGGGCACGTCGGTGCGCGGGGCGAAACGGCGGTCCCACATCTGGTCGGGCAGGCAGTCGCCCTGGAAGATGTGGCCCCCGGTGAGCCCGATCCGGGCCTCGACGTCGAGCGGGCCGAGCACCTCGCGGCCGACGATGCAGTCCAGGACGTCCGGGGCGAAGCGGGCCACCTCGGCGAGCGCGGCGTCGCCGATCTCCTCGCGGCGGGTCTCCCACGTGCCCTCGGCCAGCTCGTAGGGCACGTACTGGGCGAAGACGCTCATGATGTGGCCGCCCGCGGGCGTCACCGACGGGTCGTAGTACGACGGGAAGTAGACCTCGGCCCACGACGGCGACGGCCGGCCCGCGCACGCCCGCTCGAACGCGGCCTGGGTCGCGTCGATGCCCGTCGTGATCGTGACCATCGCGCGGTGGGGCAGGTTCGGCTCAGGTGCCGCGGGGAACGTCGGCAGCCTCGACAGCGCACAGTTGATCTTGACGACGGGGCTGGACGACCGCCAGTCGGCGACCCGCCGCGTCCACGCCGCCGGCACGTCGGACGTGCAGAGCGCGGTGGTGCGCCGAGGATCGGCGTTGGACACGACCGTCGTCGCGCGGACCAGCTCGCCCCCGGCCAGCCGCACGCCCACGCCGGGCTCGATCGCCGCCACCTCGACGCCGCAGGCCAGCACCGCGCCGTGCTCGACCGCCGCGTCGGCCAGCGCGAACGACACGCGTCCGGTGCCGCCGCGGACGTACCCCCAGCGGCCGTCGGCCAGGGTGCCCATGGAGTGCATCGCGTGCACGGCGGCGGTGCCGGGGTCGCGCGGCCCGGCCCACGTGCCGATCACGCCCTGCCCGTGCAGCAGCGCGCGCAGCCGCTCGTCGCGCACGTGCTCCTCGACGACGTCGGCGATGGAGCGGTGCAGCAGCACCTCCAGTGCTTCGGGGTCGCCCTTCAGCAGCTCGGCGAGTTCGGCGCGATCCGGGCTCGGACCCACCCAGGTGTCGCGCGCCCGTGTGCGCAGAGCCTGGCGCAGCCGCTCGAACAGCGCCTCGTACGCCAGGTAACCCTCGACGTCGGACGGCGAGATCGCCGCGATCTCGGCCGCGGCCCGGTCGGCGTCCGCCCACGACGCCACCGACGTGCCGTCCTCGAACGGGCACCACAGGCTGGGGTCGAGCAGCACCACGTCGAAGCCGTGGCGCCTGAGGTCCAGCTCGGAGACGACGAGCGGGTGCAGCAGCCCGACGACGTACGCGCACGGGCTGATCAGGTAGCCCGGGAACGGCTCCTCCAGCGTCGCGGCGCCACCGAGCTGCTCCCGCGCCTCCAGCACGAGCACCGAACGGCCGGCGCGGGCGAGGTAGGCGGCGGCGGTCAACCCGTTGTGGCCGCCACCGACCACCACCACGTCCCACCGCCGCGCCGCGATCTCCGACACCGGCATCGGCAGCCCGACCCGGCCCAGCGACTCCTGCACGCTCATGGCCGACGACGCTACCGTCGGCGGATGATCGACGGACCCCGTGCGGAGCACCGGCAACGTGAACACCGGGTACGTCCGGAGTGGGGCGTCCAGGGCGTCGAGCTGCTGGCCCGGGAGTGCTCCGTCGCGGCGCACCTGCCCGACCGCTCCCCCGAGACCGACCTGGCGGTCGCCCGGTTCGCGGCCGCCCGGGCGGGTCTGCGCGCGACGCTCGGAGCGCTGTCCTCGGGCCGCGAGCTGGTGGCCGACGTCGACCTGGCGGCGGCCCACGCCACCAGCACGGCGGTCCCCCGCCTCAGCGCCGGCGGCCTGACCGACGCGCCGGCGAGGTGACCGTGCCGACCCGCCGGGTTCGCCGGTCCGGCCCACGTTGAGCGAGGTGGACGGACGCTGGATGGAGATCGGCGACGGCGTGCTGGCCCGTCGCCACGCCGAGCTCGACCTCACCACCGGCCTCGTGATCGGCTCCGAGCGGGCGCTCGTGATCGACACCCGCGGCGACGCCCGGCAGGGCGCCGAGCTCGCGACGGCCGTCCGGGCCCTGACGCCGCTGCCGCTGGTCGTCGCGATCACGCACGCCCACTTCGACCACTGCTTCGGCACGGCCGCGTTCCTCCCGGCACCGGTGCACGCGCTGCGCCGCTGCCGGGAGGTGCTGGAGGCGACGGCCGCGGCCCAGCGAGCGACGTGGGCCGCCCACTACCGCGGGTGCGGCGATCACGCGACGGCCGACGCCCTCGCCGCCACCGACCCACCCCTGCCCGACGCACCCGCGCCGACCGACCTCGACCTCGGCGGGCGCACCGCGACCCTGAGCCACCTCGGCCGCGGCCACACCGACCACGACCTGGTGGTGCACGTGCCCGACGCGGGCGTGGTGTTCGCGGGCGACCTCGTCGAGCAGGGCGCCCCTCCCGCGTTCGAGGACGCCGTGGTGGCCGACTGGCCCGCGACGCTGACGGCCGTGCTCGCGTCGGAGCCCCGCGTTGTGGTACCGGGCCACGGCGACCCGGTCGACGCGGCGTTCGTGGCGGAGCAGAGGGACCGGCTGGCCGAGGTGGCGGCCCTGCACGACGCCGTGACCAGCGGCGACCTGACGGCCGACGAGGCGGCGGCCCGCTCCCCCTACCCCGGCGTGCCCTGGCCCTGACCCACCCACGGGCCTGCGTAGTGTCGACGCCCGTGATCAGCGACGAGCTCCGCGACCTGAACGCCCCGACCTGGGATGCCGCCGTCGGCCACCGGTTCGTCGACGAGATCTGGCGCGGCGAGCTCGAACCCTCGGTCCTTCGCGCCTACCTCGTGCAGGACCACCAGTTCGTCGACGCGTTCATCGCCCTGATGGGGTCCGCCGTCGCCGGCGCCGGGCGGCCGGAGTCCCGGCTCGTGCACGCCCGCCAGCTCGGGCTGGTGGCCGGCCCCGAGAGCGACTTCTTCACCCGCGCCCTCGACGCCCTCGACGTGCCGCTCACCGACCGCACCGACCCCGCGCTGGCCGGGCCCACCCGCGACTTCCTCGACCTGATGGACTCGGCCCGGAGCAGCGGCGACTACGCCGTCTGCGTCGCCGTGCTGCTCGTGGCCGAGTGGCTCTACCTCGACTGGGCCACCCGCCCCGACGCCGACGCCCCTGACGAGCCGGTCCAGCGGGAGTGGATCGAGCTGCACCGCGGGCCCGCGTTCGAGGCGTGGGTGGGCTTCCTGCGCGACGAGCTCGACTGGGTCGCCCCCCGGCTCGACGACGCCGGTCGCGACCGGGTCCGGAGCGCGTTCACCAGCGCCGTCGAGCTGGAGCTGGCGTTCTTCGACGCCGCCTACCCGCGCTGATCTGCCGACTCGCGCACCCGAAACCGCCGACTCGCGGTGTACGGGGGTGGTCCAGCGGGCACTCTCGTGGGGTGACCCCCCGACCCCGGGTGACCTCCGGGCAAACCGTCCGTGACAACCGCGACCTAGCGTCGTCGGTATGAGCGACCTCCCCCTGCTCGGCGCCGAGGAGGAGTTCCACGTCGTCGACCTCGAGACGCGTCGCTCCGCCCCCGAGGTCGACGCCCTGCTGGCCCAGCTCGACGGCGCCGAGTTCGCCCCGGAGCTGCAGCGATCCCTCGTCGAGACCAACACCCCGGTCTGCGCGGGCCTCGACGAGCTGCGCCAGCACCTGCAACGCCTGCGCGGCACGCTGGAGGGCGTCGCGCAGCCACTGGGGCTGGGGGTGGTCGCGGCCGGCACCGTGCCGCTGGTCGCCCCGACCGGCGACGACATCTCCGCCGGTGCCCGGTACGAGCGGATGCAGCACGAGTACCAGCTGCTGGTGCGCGAGCAGCACATCTGCGGGGCGCAGGTGCACGTCGACGTGCCCGACCGCGACATCGCGGTGCAGGTGGTCCGCCGGGTGGCGCCCTACCTGCCCACGCTGCTGGCGATCTCGGCCAGCTCGCCGTACTGGCGCGGGCGCGACACGGGCTACGCCAGCTACCGCAGCATGGTGTGGTCGCGCTGGCCCACCGCGGGCCCGCCCGGCGACGTCGAGACCGCCGCCGACTACGACGCCATGGTCGCCGAGCTCATCGCGTCCGGGACGATCAGCGACCCCGGGATGGTCTACTTCGACATCCGGCCCAGCGCCCACCTGCCCACCGTCGAGCTGCGGGTGTGCGACGCCTGCCCGCAGGTGGACGACGTGGTGCTCATCGCGGGGCTGTTCCGGGCCCTGGTCGGCCGGGCCCGCGAGGACCTCGACGCCGGGCTCCCCATCCCGGCCCCGCGCCACGAGCTGCTGCGCGCGGCGAGCTGGCGGGCCGCCCGCTCGGGCCTGGAGGGCGACCTCGTCGACCTGAGCCCCGATCCCCGCACGATGCCGCAGCTCGTGTCGCCGCCGCTGCTGGTCGGGCAGCTCGTGGCCTACCTGCGTCCGCAGCTGGAGGAGCTCGGCGACTGGGAGCAGGTGCTGGAGCTCTCGGAGGCCACGATGGCGCGGGGCAGCGCCGCGGCCGGCCAGCGCCGCGCGTTCGGGCGCCGCGGCGAGCTCACCGACGTGGTCGACTCCCTGCTCGCCGTCACCCAGGGCCGCACCCCGGCCTACGAGCCGCACCCGGCCCGGCCCGTGACCTCGGAGCTGCTCGGCGCCTACCACCCGACGTCGTTCGACGAGGCCGTCGACCCGAACGGCACGGTGCTGCCGCACTACGGCTGGATGTTCCGTGCCCTCGACCGGATGGGGCCGCGAGGCATGGTGGCCGCGGAGTCGGTGCTGCGCACCGAGCAGCGCGCCCGCGGCGTCACGTTCCGGGTGGGCGACGAGCCCGACCGGCTCTTCCCGCTCGACCTCGTGCCCCGCATCGTCACCGCCGACGACTGGGCCGGGCTGACGGTGGGACTGACCCAGCGGGTGCGGGCGCTGGAGGCCTTCGTGCGTGACGTCTACGGCGAGCGCCGACATACGTCCTCCCGTGGAGGCGCCGAACAGCACGGCCGGATCGTCGCCGACGGGGTCGTCCCGGTGGCGGTGGTCGACGACGCGCCGGGCTGGAGTCGCCTGGGCAAGCTCGTCCCCGAGGACGCGGTGCGCATCGCGGTGGCCGGCATCGACCTGGTGCGTGACCGCGCCGACCACTGGCTCGTGCTGGAGGACAACCTGCGCGTCCCGTCGGGCATCGGGTACTCGATCACCAGCCGGCGGCTCATCCGCAGCGTCATGCCCGACCTGGAGGCGCCCGCGGGCGTCGTCGGGCTGGAGAGCGTGCCGGGCAAGCTGCGGGCCGCGCTGCTCTCGGCCACCCAGCTCGACGAGCCGGGCCACGACGAGGTCGCCCTGCTCACGGTCGGCCCGAGCGACTCCGCGTTCTACGAGCACAGCCTGCTGGCCGAGCGGATGGGCATCCCGGTGGTCACGCCGCGTGACCTGCAGGTCACCGACGACGGCGTCTACCTGGTGGAGGCGGGCGGGCGACGTCGGCTGTCCGCGCTCTACCGCCGCCTCGACGAGCGCACGCTGCTCACGGCCACCGGCTCCGACCAGCGGCTGATCGGCCGGGCGATGTGCAACGCCGTGGCCCGCGGCAAGGTGGCGCTGCTCAACGCGCTGGGCAACGGCGTGGCCGACGACAAGCTCGTCTACGCCTACGTGCCACAGATGATCTCCTACTACCTCGGTGAGGAACCGGTCCTCGACAACGTGCCGACCTACCCCTGCGTCGACCCGGACCGCCGCGAGGAGGTGCTCGACCGCCTCGACGAGCTCGTCCTCAAGCCCGTCGACGGCTACGGCGGGCAGGGCATCGTCATCGGCCCGCACGCCGAGCGGGGCGAGCTGGACGACGTGGCCGAGGCGATCCGGGTCAACCCGGCGGGCTGGGTGGCGCAGGACCTGGTGAGCCTCTCGACCCACCCGACGTTCTCCGGGGAGAAGCTGGAGCCCCGCGCCGTGGATCTCCGGGCGTTCGTGCTGCAGTCGCGCTGGGGCCCGGAGCCGACGGTGGAGGTGCTGCCCGCGGCCCTGAGCCGGGTGGCCCCGGCCGGCAGCATGATCGTCAACTCGTCGCGGGGTGGTGGGGCGAAGGACACATGGGTTCTGCGCTGAGATGTACACTTCGTACATGTCTGACGATGTGCCGGAGCCCCTGACCATCTCGGAGGCCCGCGAGCAGCTGGCCTCGGTGATCGACCGTGCTCGTTCCGAGCACCGGCCCGTCTTCCTGTCCCGGCGTGGTCGCCGGGTGGCAGCGATCATCGACGCCGACGACCTCGACCGCCTGCTCGACCTTGCCGAGGACATGGCCGACGTCCGTGCCGCTGCCGCCGCCCGGGCCGAGATGGTCGAGACCGGAGCCACCCCGATCCCCTGGGACGAGGTCAAGGCCGAACTCGGCCTGTGACTTATCGAATCGCCGTTGCCCCCGCGGCGGCTCGTCAGCTCCGCAAGCTCGACCCTCCCGCGCGGCGCCGAGTGCAGGCCGCGATCGAGCTCCTGAGCACAGACCCCCGACCTCCGGCCGCCACCCAGCTCGTCGGTGGCGGGGGCGAATGGCGGGTTCGGACCGGCGACTACCGCATCGTCTATGAGATCGACGACGGCGTGCTGCTCGTACTCGTGGTAGCCGTCGGACACCGGCGGGACGTGTACCGGAACCGCTAGGCACTGAGCCACCATCCCGACGAACGGCGCTTTCGTCGGAACCTATGCGACGAGAGTGCCGTTCGTCGGCTGTCAGTGGGACGCGGCACAGGCCTCGATGAGGGGCATCGGGTCGACAGCGGCGTCGCCGGGCACGAACACCACCGTGTCGGCGCCCGCCTCCCCCAGGTCCCCGGCGACGTCGGCCACCACCTGCGGGCTCACCTCGGCGGGCTGGGCGTAGACCACCACCCGGAACGGCTCCGTGCGCCCGGCCGCCGCCCGCGCCTCGGCGATGTCGGCGCACGACGCGCGCACCGCGTCGGCCGGCGTGCCCGTGTCGAGGATGACGCCGTCGCCCCGCTCCGCGGCGAGCCTGATCGTCCTCGGCCCCCGGGCCCCGACCAGGACGGGCGGAACGACGGACGGCGGCCAGTCCAGCGTGACGTCCCGCAGCCGCACGTAGCTGCCGTCCACGTCGACGGTGCGGCCGTGCAGGAGGTGGCGATCTCCATCGCGGCCAGCACCGGGTTGCGCAGCGGTGCCGGGAGCAGCCCGATCGCGACCCGCAGGTTCTCCGTCCAGGCCAGGGCCGCGACGGCCGCGGTGAGCCTGCCCTCGGCGAAGCAGTCCTCGAACAGCCACAGCTCCACGGCACCCGTGGCCTCGGCGGCGAGCGCCACCTCACGCAGCCGCTCGGGCGGCGACTGCGGACGGAACACCACACCGACGTCCATGGGCCAACTCCACCACCCGTGGTCACACGCTCGCAACGCCGGGCGGGTTGCGCTCGCGGGGCCCCGCGTCGTCCACTGCAGGTTCACGGCCAACGAGGAGGACCCTGCATGTGCGGTATCGCCGGCGAGATGCGGTTCGACGGCGGCACCGCCGATGCGGAGGCCGTCGCCCGGATCACCGCCGCGATGCACCGCCGCGGCCCCGACGGCTCCGGCGTGCACGCCAGCGGCCCGATCGCGCTGGGCCACCGCCGTCTCAAGATCATCGATCTGTCGGAGCGCGGCGCGCAGCCGATGGTCGACCCCGAACTGGGGCTGACCACCGTGTTCAACGGCTGCATCTACAACTACCGCGAGCTGCGCGCGGAGCTGGAGGGCCACGGCTACCGCTTCTTCTCCGACTCCGACACCGAGGTGATCGGCAAGTCGTTCCACCGCTGGGGCGGCGACTGCGTGGACCACTTCCTCGGCATGTTCGCGTTCGCCGTGGCCGAGCGCGACACCGGCGTGCTGACGCTCGGGCGCGACCGCCTCGGCATCAAACCGCTCTACCTGACGGAAGGTGCGGGTCGCATCCGGTTCGCCTCCTCGCTGCCCGCGCTGCTGGAGGGCGGCGGGGTCGACACCTCGATCGACCCGATCGCCCTGCACCACTACATGACGTTCCACTCGGTCGTACCGGCCCCGCGCACGATCCTGACCGGGATCCGCAAGCTGCCGCCGGCCACGGTCCGCACGATCCAGCCGGACGGCCGCAGCGAGGAGCACGTCTACTGGCGTCCCCGGCACGTCCGCACGCCCGAGTACGCCGGCATGAGCGCGCAGGACTGGCGCGACGCGACGCTGGAGTCGCTGCGGGTGGCCGTGCGCCGCCGCATGGTCGCCGACGTGCCCGTGGGTGTGCTGCTGTCCGGCGGGCTGGACTCGTCGCTGGTGGTGGCCCTGCTCGCCGCCGAGGGCCAGGCGGGCCTCAAGACGTTCAGCGTCGGTTTCCACGCCGCGGCGGGCGAGTCGGGCGACGAGTTCCAGTACTCCGACATCGTGGCCGAGCACTTCGCCACCGACCACCAGCAGATCCTCGTCGACCCCGTGCGCATGCTGCCCGCCGTCGACCACACGATCGCCGCCATGGCCGAGCCGATGGTCAGCCACGACTGCGTGGCGTTCCACCTGCTCAGCGAGGAGGTGGCCAGGTCGGTGACGGTCGTGCAGTCCGGGCAGGGCGCCGACGAGGTGCTCGCCGGCTACAGCTGGTACCCGCCGCTGGCCAGGGTGCCGCGGGTGCGCGGCGTGGCGGCCTACGCCGACGTCTTCACCGACCGGCCCCACTCCGACCTCGCGAGCATCCTCGAACCGGAGTGGCTGCTCGACCACGACCCCAGCCGCGCGTTCGTCGCCGAGCACTTCGCCATGCCCGGCGCCGACACGACGTTGGACGCGGCGCTGCGCATCGACTCGACGGTCATGCTGGTCGACGACCCGGTGAAGCGCGTCGACAACATGACCATGGCCTGGGGCCTGGAGGCGCGCGTCCCGTTCCTGGACCACGAGTTCGTGGAGCTCGCCGCCGCCTGCCCGCCCGAGCTGAAGCTCGCCCACGGCGGCAAGGGGATACTGAAGGAGGCTGCGCGCGGCGTGGTCCCGGATGCGATCATCGACCGGCCGAAGGGCTACTTCCCGGTGCCGGCCATCCGGCACCTCGAGGGCCCGTTCCTCGACCGGGTGCGCGACGCGGTCACCGACCCGGTCGCCAAGGCCCGGGGACTGGTCCGGCGCGACTGGCTGGACGCCATGCTGGCGGATCCGAACACCAAGCGCACCAACCTGGGCTCGAACGCGTTGTGGCAGGTGGCACTGTTGGAGATGTGGTTGCAGGAGAGGGGTGTGTAGATGGAGGACTTCACCGAACGACGCCTGGCCCGGATGGGCTCGCCGGAACTGTTCGCCCCCGCCTACAGCAACCCCGGGCCGTCGCCCGACAACTCCCTGCTCGCCTGGATCTCCGACCGCGACGGCCGCCCCCGCGCGTGGATCGCGCCGCTGCCCGCCGACGGCTCCCCCGTCGTCGAGCCCGACACGCCGCTGGTCGACGACGCCGACGTGCAGGCCATCAGCTGGTCGCCGGACGGCCAGTGGCTCGCGCTGCAGCTCGCCCCGGGCGGTGGCGAGCGCACCGAGGTGCGGCTGGTCAGCCCGGACGGCGCCGGCGTGCGCGACCTCGCCCCCGGCGCCGCGGCCGCCACGCTCGGCGTCTGGTCCCCGAGCGGCCACCTGATCGGCCTCACCGTGTTCCCCGAGGGCGCGGGCGACGGCCAGGCCTGCCTGTTCGACCTCCGCGACGGCACGTCCACCGTGCTCGCCGCCGGGCCCGCCGCCCGGGTCTGCGCCGTGAGCGGGGACGGGCGGCGCGCGGTGGTCCGGCTCGGCCGCCGCGGCGCCCGCAGCCTGGAGCTCGTGGACCTGCGCTCGGGCCGGCGCACCGAACTGATCCCCGGTGGGGAGTCGACCGTGGCCGATGCCCGGTTCGGTGTCACCGGCCGCCAGCTCTACGTCCACACCGACGCCGGTCGCGACCGCCCGGCGCTGCTCGCCGTCACGCTGCGGGGCACGTCGTCGGTGTCCACGGTGTTCACCATCGCCGAGCGCCCCGACGACGACCTCGACGCGGTCACGCTCGACCCCGCCGGCGCCCGCGCGGTGCTCGTCTGGAACGTCGACGGGCGCAGCGAGACCGAGCTGCTCGACCTGCGCTCCGGCCTGCTGGAGCCGCTCGTGCAGCCCGAGGGCGAGGTCGTGACGGGCACGGCATTCACCCGCGACGGCCGCGCGCTGCTCATCGCGGGCGAGGGCCCCACCGTCACGCCGCGGATCAGCCGCCTGGAGCTCGACGGCTACGCCGACCCCACCCCGCTGCTGCCCGCCGAGCCCGACGGCGGGGAGCAGCTCGTCGCGCCCACGCTGCACGACTTCCGCGCCGAGGACGGCCTGCGCCTGTCGGGCTGGCTGTTCCGGCCGCGCGGGGCGCTGGGCGCGCTGCCGACGCTGCTGTGGCTGCACGGCGGCCCGGAGGCGCAGGAGCGCCCGACGTTCCAGCCGCTGTTCCAGGCCCTGCTCGCCGCCGGCGTGGCCGTGTTCGCGCCGAACGTGCGCGGCTCGGGCGGTTACGGCCGCGAGTTCGCCGCGGCCGACGACCACGAGCGCCGGTTCGTCGCCATCACCGACGTGCGGGCGGCGGTGGAGTTCCTCACCTCGTCCGGGCTGGCCGACCCGGCGCGGATCGGCGTCTCGGGCCGCTCCTACGGCGGTTACCTGACGCTGGTGGCGCTGGCGTGGTTCCCCGAGCTGTTCGCCGTGGGCGTCGACGTCTGCGGGATCTCGGACTTCTCCACGTTCTACGCCCACACCGAGCCGTGGATCGCCGAGGCCGCCACCACGAAGTACGGCGACCCCCACGCCGACGCCGGCCTGCTGCACGAGCTCTCGCCGCTCTACCAGGCGGACCGCATCGTCGCCCCCTTGCTCGTGGTGCACGGTGGCAACGACACCAACGTGCCGCTCGTGGAGGCCGAGCAGATCGTGGACGCGCTGCGCGAGCGCGGGTCGTCGCCGGGGTTCCTGCTGTTCCCCGACGAGGGCCACGAGGTGCACGGCACCGAGAACCGGGCGGTGTTCGTGCGCGAGGTGGTGAGCTGGGTCAGCGCCCACCTCGTGGAGCTGGGCGAGCAGACGGCGTGACGGCTAGGAACGCTTGCTGAACGACTGCATGATCGTGCTGCCGTCGCCGGCCGTGCCCATCACGAACGTGTAGGGCTCGTTGGTGGTGGTGCCGTCGGTGCGGACGAACCGGATCGTGGCGTCGACGGTGTTCTCGCCCGTCTGCGTCGGGTTCTCGACGCTCACCGACCGCATGCCGCTGTAGAACCTGTCGAAACCGTCCCGTCCACCGGACGCGGCCTGCGCCTGGGGGCTGAGCAGCGCGAACGCGGCGTCGGGGTTGCCGGGCAGCAGCCCGTAGTAGTTCTGCACGAACGCCACCGGATCACCCACGGCCGCCGCCGGCGCGGACGTCGGCGCCGCTGTGGTGGTCGGCGCCGGCCTCGTGGTCGGGGCGGGGGTGGTGGTGGGGGCCGCCGCGGTCGTGGGAGCGGGCGCCGCCGAGGTGGCGGGCGGCTGGGCCACCGGCGTGGCCGCGCCCGACCCGTTGTTGCTCGCCAGCAGTGCGGCGGCGACGCCGCCGCCCACCAGCAGCAACGCGAGCACGGCGGCCAGGATCACCGGCACGCGGCGACGCCGGCGCGGTGGCGCCGCCACGGGCTGCGCGTCGGTGACGGTGCCCGGGCCCGGATCGGCCTTCCGCGCGACGGCGACGGTGGGCATCGCCGCGAGGGTGGCGGTCGGGCCGGCGACGGCCTGCCCGTCCGCGACGGCCGCCAGCAGCTCGCGGGCCTCGGACGCCGACGGCCGGTCGTCGGGATCGACGGCCAGCAGCCGCATGATCACGCCGGTGAGCGGGCCGGCGTGCTCGGGCGGCTCCGGCTGCGCGGTGGCGACCTTGTGCAGCAGCGCGTAGGCGTTGTCGTCGAGCCCGAACGG
Source organism: Pseudonocardia sp. 73-21 (assembly GCF_001899645.1). Lineage (GTDB taxonomy): Bacteria > Actinomycetota > Actinomycetes > Mycobacteriales > Pseudonocardiaceae > Pseudonocardia. Next base: position 42,883 of record NZ_MKVV01000093.1, read on the forward strand.
CGGCACGCCCTCGACAGCGGCGTAGAGCGTGGCGCCGAGCGCGAAGATGTCGGACGCGGCCAGCGGCTCCCGGCCCTGCGCCACCTCCGGGGAGAGGAACGCGGGCGTGCCGGCGATGAGGCCGGTGCGGGTGAGCTGCACGTCGTCGACGGCGCGGGAGACCCCGAAGTCGGTGATCTTGACGCGGCCGTCGGGGGCGATCAGGACGTTGCCGGGCTTGACGTCGCGGTGCACGACGCCCGCGAGGTGGGCGGCGGCGAGGCCGTCGGCCACCTGGCGGCCGATGTCGGCCACCTCCAGCGGGGGCAGCGGGCCCTTCAGCTTGAGGACGGTGGCCAGCGAGTCGGACGGCAGGTACTCCATGACCAGCCACGGGCGGTCCTCGTGCACCACCACGTCGAACATGCTGATGACGTGGGCGTGCTGCAGCCGGGCGCCGATGCGGCCCTCGCGCAGGATCCGCTGGCGCGACTCCTCGATCGCCTCCGCGCTGGTGCCCGGCGTGACGGCCAGGAGCTCCTTCACCGCGACCGTGCGGTTGAGCAGCTCGTCGGTGGCCCGCCACACCGCACCCATCGCCCCGGCTCCGATGCGTTCCTGGATGCGGTAGCGGTCACCGATCCGGGTCGGGTTGCCCTCGGGCGCAGTCATCGTCCTCCCTCGCTGCACACGTGCACTGCAGCGCGCACTCGTCACCCGAGAGGGTAGCGACCCGGGGGGAGTGCCGCCCGAACGCGGTCCCCCTCACCGCGGCAGCCCGAGCTTCGCCGCGCAGGCGGGCCAGGATCCGTAGCCGCCGCGGTCGTCGCGGACCTTCGTCGCCACGGCGATCTGCTGCTCCCGGGTGGCCTGGTCGGGCCGCGGTGTGTAGGCGGCCCCGCCGTAGGCCTTCCAGGTCGAGAGGTCGAACTGCAGGCCGCCGTAGTAGCCGTTGCCGGTGTTGATCGCCCAGTTCCCGGTGGACTCGCACTGCGCGAGCTCGTCCCAGACCCCGTCGGCGGGGGCCGGTGGCGCGGCCTTGGGTGGCGCGGGCTGGGGCGGCGGGGGCTGGGGCGGCGCGGGCGGGGGCGGCGCGGGTGCGGGGGCCGGTTTCGGTGCCGGAGCCGGGATCGAGGTGGGAGCCGGCTCGGCACTCCCCCGACCAGGCCCGGAGCCGGCGTCGGCCCCGGCGTCGGACCCGGATCCGGCCCCCGACCCGGCGTCCGGCTGTGGTGCGGCGGTCGACCCGGCCGAGGGGTCGGGGGCGTCGAGATCCTGCCCGGACGCGCCGGTGAGGTTCGGGTCGGCCGGGGCCCGCGGCGTCGCGGTGGGGCCGGCCCGGCAACCCCCCTGCGCCGCGCCGACCATGCCGCCGTCCACCACCCCGGACCGGCCGCTCTGCGACCGGGTGGCGGCACCGGTGAGGTAGCAGCCGTCCACGGTGGCGGCCGCCACGGTGCGGGCCGTCGCCCTCAGGTGGGCCCCCGTCGTGACGAGGAGCACGACGACCACGACGCCGGCCGCGGCCCCGACCGGCGCCCACCACCGGTGCCGGGAGACACCTCCGCACGTCTCGTCCACGTGCCGGACGCTAGGAAGCCGCACCCCCGCGACGAGGCGGAACGCCCGGTCCCGCGCCCCCGTCGCAGCTCAGCGGGGGCGCGGGACCGTTCGCACCCGTTACCGCTGGATCGACTTGATCTCCAGGAACTCCTCGAGGCCGAACCGGCCGAGCTCGCGGCCGTTGCCGCTCTGCTTGTAGCCGCCGAACGGCGCCATCGGGTTGAACGCACCCCCGTTGACGTCCACCTGGCCCGTCCGCAGCCGCTTCGCGACGGCCAGCGCGTGGTCGGGCTCACCGAACACCGCCCCGGCCAGCCCGTAGATCGAGTTGTTCGCGATCGCGACGGCCTGCTCCTCGTCGGCGTAGGGGATCACCGAGAGCACCGGGCCGAAGATCTCCTCCTGCGCGATGACGGCGTCGGGCGCCACCCCGGCGAAGACCGTCGGGGCGATGTAGGCACCGGGACCGTCCGGGGTGGCACCGCTGTAGGCCACGGTGGCGCCGTCGGCGGCCCCGCGCTCGATGTAGCCGTTGACGCGCCCCTGCTGGGTGGCCGAGGACATCGGCCCGATGCGCGTGGTGTCCTCCGTCGGGTCGCCGACGCTGTAGCGGGCGGCCGCGGCGGCGACCATCTCCACGATCTCGTCGTGCTTCGCCGCGGGCACGAGCATGCGGGTCCAGGCGGTGCAGGTCTGGCCGCCGTTGATCCAGGCGTTGCCCAACCCGACCTTCACGGCCTTGGCGAGGTCGGCGTCGTCGAGGATCACGTTGGCGGACTTGCCGCCCAGCTCCAGCGCCACCCGCTTGACCGTCTCCGACGCGACCACGGACACGCGCTTGCCCGCGGCGGTGGAGCCGGTGAACGACACCATGTCGACGCCCGGATGCCCGGCGATGGCCTCGCCGACGACGGGCCCGGTGCCGTAGACGATGTTGAACGCGCCCGCGGGCAGGCCCGCCTCGGCGACGATCGCGGCGAGGATCGCGGCCGAGAGCGGCGCCACCTCCGACGGCTTGAGCACCACCGTGCAGCCCGCGAGCAGCGCCGGGGCGACCTTCGCGACCACCTGGTGCAGCGGGTAGTTCCACGGCGTGATCGCGCCGACCACGCCCACGGGCTCGCGGACGACGAGCGAGTTGCCGATCTCCTCGGTCCACGGGAACGACTCGGCCAGCCCGGCCACCCCGCCCGAGGTGAACACGGGCAGCCCGGCCTGCACCGAACGGGAGAACGAGATGGGCGACCCCATCTCGGAGGTGACGGCGGCGGCGATCTCCGCGCCCCGTTCCTTGAGCCCCTCGGAGATCCGCTTCACGACGGCGGCGCGCTCGGCGACGGGGGTGGCGGACCACTCCGGGAACGCGGCCCGGGCGGCGGTGACGGCCCGGTCGACGTCGGCGGCGGTGCCGGCGGGAACGGCGGCGATCACCTCGCCGGTGGCGGGGTTGACGACGTCGATGTGCTCGCCGCCGCCCGCGACGGAGGCTCCGGCGATCCAGTGTGCTGCGACATTCTCTGCGGGGACGTTCTGCGTGGGTGCGGCCATGACCCCATCCCAACACACGACATCCTCATGGGCGGGTTCGATCGTCCGGCCGAGGGCGCAGCGCCGGCGCGGCCCGGCCTGGTGGTGACGGCGGTGCTGTTCGTCCTGGGCATCGTGGCCACCACCGGCGCCGTTTTCTTCCTCGCCGACCAGGTCGTGCCCGGCTGGGCCTGCGTCGTGATCGTGCTGGTGACGGGCGCCGCGCTCGCGCTGGCGGTGCGCCGCTGGGCCGCCCGCGTGGCCTGACCCCGGCCTGGCCCCCGCCATACCCTCACCCCCGGCGCCGCCGCCCTGCTCACCTACGCCTGGCACGCGTTCCCGGAGAGCGCGGTGGTGCCGGTGCCGACCTCGGTCGACCTGGCGGGGAACGCGGTGTTCGCGGCGGCGACACCGCGCACGGCGCGGGAGCAGATCACAGCCCGGACGTGACGTTGCGACGCCCGGGAGCGAGTACAGGTCATGGAGTGCACCCGTCCGGGTGCCGCCCGCGAACGGGGGAGCCCAGGTGACGGCAGGTACAGCCATCAGCAGCCACGATCTGTCGACGCCCGCGCCGACCCTGCAGTGCCGCCTCTGCGGATCGTCGGAGCTGCGGAGCTTCCTCGACCTCGGCGCCACCCCGCCGTGCGAGCTGTTCCTCACCGCCGAGGCGGCGGAGGGGCCCGAGGCGACGTTCCCGCTGCACGTCCGCGTGTGCGACACCTGCCTGCTCGTGCAGCTCCCTCCGCTGATCACACCGGAGGAGACGTTCACCGAATACGCCTACTTCTCCTCGTTCTCCACGTCGTGGGTCGGGCACGCGCGGCGGTTCGTCGACGCGTCCGTGGAGCGGCTCGGGCTCGGCGCCGACTCGTTCGTCGTCGAGGTGGCCAGCAACGACGGCTACCTGCTCCAGCACGTGGTCGAGCGCGGCATCCGCTGCCTGGGGGTCGAACCGTCGGTCAACGTGGGTGAGGCCGCCCGGGAGAAGGGCGTGCCGACGCTCACCGCGTTCCTCACCCCGGAGACGGGCGCGCAGGTGCGCGCCGAGCACGGCGCCGCCGACCTCGTCTGCCTCAACAACGTCTACGCCCACATCCCGGACGTGGTCGGGTTCACGAAGGGCCTGCGGGCGATGGTGGCCGACGACGGGTGGGTGTCCATCGAGGTGCAGCACCTGCTGACGCTCGTGGAGCGCACCCAGTTCGACACCGTCTACCACGAGCACTTCCAGTACTACACGCTGCTCACCGGGCAGCGGGCGCTCGCGTCCGGCGGCCTGACGCTGGTCGACGTCGAGCTGCTCGACACCCACGGCGGCTCGCTGCGCATGTGGGCCCGGCCGTCGGAGGTCGCCGGCGATCCCTCCGCGCGGGTGCGCGAGGTGCTCGCGGCCGAGGAGGCCGCCGGGCTGCACACGGCCGCGGGCCACGACGGCTTCGCGGAGGCGGTCTCCCGCGTCCGCGACGACCTGGTCGCCTTCCTCATCGAGGCGCGACGGGCGGGGAAGACGGTGGTCGGCTACGGGGCGCCGGGCAAGGGCAACACGCTGCTCAACTACTGCGGCATCCGCCCCGACCTGCTCGCCTACACCGTGGACCGCAACCCCTACAAGCACGGCCGGTTCACCCCGGGCACCCGCATCCCCGTCCTGCCCCCGGAGCAGATCGCCGCCGACCGTCCCGACTACGTGCTGATCCTGCCGTGGAACCTGCGTGACGAGCTGCTGGAGCAGCTGGCCTACGTGCACGACTGGGGCGGGAAGCTCGTCCTGCCCATCCCCACCCTCGAGATCGTCGGCTGAGAAGGACCTCATCGTGCGCGTACTGCTGACCGGCCACCAGGGCTACCTGGGCACCGTCATGGCCCCCCTGCTCGCCGCGGCCGGACACGAGGTCACCGGCCTCGACAGCGGCCTGTTCGCCGACTGCGTCCTCGGCGGGCTCGACGCCCCCGACGTGCCCGGCCTGACCACGGACCTGCGTGACGTCACGGTCGACCAGCTCCGCGGGTTCGACGCCGTGGTCCACATGGCCGCGCTGTCGAACGACCCGCTGGGCTCGCTGGCCCCGGAGATCACCTTCGACATCAACCACCACGCGTCCACCCGGCTCGCGCGGCTGGCCAAGGAGGCGGGCGTCGCCCGCTTCGCCTACGCGTCGACGTGCTCGGTGTACGGCGCCCAGTCCGGCGACGACCTCGTGGCCGAGGACGCGCCGCTCAAGCCCGTCACGCCGTACGCGATCTCCAAGGTCCGGGTGGAGGACGACCTCGCCGACCTCGCCGACGCCGACTTCGTCCCGTTCTCGCTGCGCAACGCCACCGCGTTCGGGTTCTCACCGCGGCTGCGGGCCGACATCGTGCTCAACAACCTCGTCGGCCGGGCCCTGCTCACCGGGCGGGTCACGGTCCTGTCCGACGGCACGCCGTGGCGTCCCCTCGCCCACGCCGAGGACATCGCCGGGGCCGTTATCGCCGGTCTGGCCGCGCCCGGCGACGTGGTTCGGGCGCGGGCCTTCAACGTCGGCACCGAGAAGAACAACCGGACCGTGGCCGAGATCGCCGAGGCCGTGGTCCAGGCCGTCCCGGGATCGGTCCTCGAGATCACGGGCGAGGCCGGCAACGACCCGCGGTCCTACCGCGTGGACTTCTCGCGGGCCCGCAAGGAGCTCGACTTCGAGGCCGGCTGGACGATCGCCGACGGGGCGGCGCAGCTCGCCCGGGAGTACCGGGCTCGGGGGCTGACGCAGGAGGCGTTCGACAACCGCTTCACCCGGCTGGCCGTCCTGAACCGCCGCCAGGCCGAGGGCGAGCTGGACGGCAGCATGCGGGTGATCGGCTGAGCGGGGCCTGCGCCTGCGCACCGACCGTTGGGCGCACCGATCCGGACGATCACGCCGCATCGGTACGACCACCGGGTGAGACCCGCGACGGCGGGCAACCGGCAGGCGCACCATCGGGGGACGAGAGCCCACCACGCAGAGAGGCGTCACCAATGAAGATCGCCGACATCCTGGCCGGAAAGGGGTCCACGGTGCACTCCGTGCGCCCGTGGACCACCGTCGCCGCCGTCGTGGACCGGCTCGGCCAGGAGGGCGTCGGAGCCCTCCTGGTCCGGGACCTCGACGGCGCCATCTGCGGCATCGTCTCCGAGCGTGACGTGGTGCTGGCCCTGCGCGTCCACGGCGCAGCGGTGCTCACCATGGACGTCACGAAGGTCATGACCCGGCACGTGCGCACGTGCCGGCCCGACGAGAGCGTGGCCCACGCGATGGCGCAGATGACGGTGGGCCGCTACCGCCACCTGCCCGTGCTCGACCGCGGTGAGCTCGTCGGGCTCGTGAGCATCGGCGACCTGGTCAAGCACCGCCTCCACGAGATGGAGCTGGAGACGGGCATGCTGCGCGACCTGGCCATCGCGCGCTCCTGAGCCGGCGGCTCAGTCGAACTTCAGGTCCCCGGTGCGGGTGCGCTTGAGCTCGAAGAAGTCGGGGTAGCCGGCGAGCAGGCGACTGCCGTCGAAGACCTTCCCGGCGTCCTCCCCCTTGGGGATGGTGCTCAGCACCGGGCCGAAGAACGCGACGCCGTCGATGTGGATGGTGGGGGTGCCCACGTCCATCCCGACCGGGTCCATGCCGCGGTGGTGGCTGGCCTTGAGCTCCTCGTCGAAGTCGGTGCTGGTGGCGGCGTCGGCCAGCGACTCGGGCAGCCCCACCTCGGCCAGCGACTCCTTGACCACCACGTCGAAGTCCTTGTTGCCCTGGTTGTGGATCCGGGTGCCCATCGCCGTGTAGAGCGGCAGCAGCACGTCCGGGCCCTTCTCCTTCGCCGCGGCGATGGCCACGCGGACCGGGCCCCAGGCCTTCTTCATCAGCTCGGCGTACTCGGCGGGGAGGTCGCGGCCCTCGTTGAGGACAGCGAGGCTCATCACGTGCCAGTCGACGTCGACGTCGCGCACCTTCTCGACCTCGAGCATCCAGCGGGAGGTGATCCAGGCGAAGGGACACAGCGGGTCGAACCAGAAGTCGACGTGGGTCTTCTCGGAGCTCGTCATGACACTGAGAACCGAGCGGCCCCCCGACGTGTTCCCTTCTCACGCGCACCGTGCATCCCATCGTGGTTGGATCGGGAACCTCTACGACGAAGGGTTTCTCTCGCATGGCCCCGCCCAACCTGACCCGCACCGACGCCGAGAAGCGGGCCTCGCTGCTGCAGGTCTCCGACTACGTCGTGGACCTCGACCTCACCGACGGTGGGGGCAAGCCGGGGGAGGCCACGTTCGCCTCCACCGCGGTCGTCACCTTCACGTGCAACGCCCCGGGCAGCGACAGCTGGATCGACTTCGTCGGGGCCCAGGTCGCCTCCGCCACGCTCAACGGCGTCGAGCTCGGCGTCTCCGGCTACCGCGAGGACGACGGCATCGCGCTGCCCTCGCTCGCCGCGGAGAACGAGCTGCGCGTGGTGGCCACCGGCCGCTACATGAACACCGGTGAGGGCCTGCACCGCTTCGTCGACCCGGTCGACGGCGCCGTGTACCTGTACTCCCAGTTCGAGACGGCCGACGCCAAGCGCCTCTTCGCGTGCTTCGACCAGCCCGACCTCAAGGCCCGCTACCGGCTGACGGTCACCGCCCCGGCCGACTGGACCGTCGTGTCCAACGCCGCCATCGAGAACAGCACCGAGGGTCCGGGCGGCTCGCAGACCCACCACTTCGCCACCAGCGAGGTCTTCTCCACCTACCTCGTGGCGCTGGTCGCGGGCCCGTACGCCTCGTGGCAGGACGAGTACACCGACGAGGGCGGCACCATCCCGCTCGGGATCTTCTGCCGCGCCTCGCTGGCCCCGCACATGGACCACGAGCGGCTGTTCACCGAGACCAAGCAGGGCTTCGGCTTCTACCACCGCAACTTCGGCGTGCGGTACCCGTTCGGCAAGTACGACCAGCTCTTCGTTCCCGAGTTCAACGCGGGCGCGATGGAGAACGTCGGCGCCGTGACGTTCCTCGAGGACTACGTCTTCCGCTCCCGCGTCACCCGCTCGCTCTACGAGCGCCGCGCCGAGACCGTGCTGCACGAGATGGCGCACATGTGGTTCGGCGACCTCGTCACCATGCGGTGGTGGGACGACCTGTGGCTCAACGAGTCGTTCGCGACGTGGGCCAGCGTCATCTGCCAGGCCGAGGCCACGGAGTACAAGGAAGCCTGGACGACGTTCGCGAACGTCGAGAAGAGCTGGGCATACCGCCAGGACCAGCTCCCGTCCACGCACCCGATCGCGGCCGACATCCCGGACCTGCAGGCCGTGGAGGTCAACTTCGACGGCATCACCTACGCCAAGGGCGCGAGCGTGCTCAAGCAGCTCGTGGCCTACGTGGGGCTGGACGCGTTCCTGGCCGGGCTGCGCAGCTACTTCACCGCGCACGCCTGGGGCAACGCCACGTTCTCCGACCTGCTCGGGGCGCTGGAGAAGTCCTCGGGCCGCGACCTGTCGGGCTGGGGCGCGCAGTGGCTCAAGACCACCGGCCTCAACCTGCTGCGCCCGTCGTTCGAGGTGGACGCGAACGGCGCCTTCACCCGCTTCGACGTCGTGCAGGGCGGCGCGCGGCCCGGTGCCGGTGAGCTGCGCACGCACCGCATCGCGGTCGGCGTCTACGACGACGTGGACGGCAAGATCGTGCGGACGCACCGCGTCGAGGTCGACGTCGAGGGCGAGCGCACGGCCGTCCCGGAGCTGGTCGGCGTGCCGCAGGGCACGCTCGTGCTGGTCAACGACGACGACCTCACCTACTGCGCGCTGCGCCTGGACGCCGGCTCGCTCACCACGCTCATCGACCGCATCGGCGACATCGCCGAGCCGCTGCCGCGCACGCTGTGCTGGTCGGCGGCCTGGGAGATGACGCGCGAGGCCGAGCTCAAGGCCCGGGACTTCGCCACGCTCGTGGCCGGCGGCTTCGGCGCCGAGTCCGAGATCGGCGTCGTGCAGCGGCTGCTGCTGCAGGCCCAGACGGCCATCGCCTCCTACGCCGACGACCAGTGGGCCGCGGAGAAGGGCTGGCCGCTGCTGACCGACCAGCTCCGCTTCCGCCTCGACACGGCTCCTGCCGGCTCCGACGCGCAGCTCGCGGTGGTCAACTCGCTGACGGGCAGCGTGCTGCCGACGCCGGTGCTGGAGCGGTTCAAGGTCTGGCTGCTCGACCCCGGTCTCGGTGGCGGGGAGGTCCCGGAGGGGCTGACGATCGACACCGACCTGCGCTGGCGGCTGCTGCACGCGCTCGTCGCACACGGCGCCGCGTCGGAGACCCAGATCGACGAGGAGCTCCAGCGCGACCCCACCTCCACCGGCCAGCGGATGGCCGAGCGCGCCCGCGCGCTCATCCCCACCGCCGAGGCCAAGGAGACGGCCTGGATGCGCGCCGTGCACGACGACGACATCCCCAACGCCGTGCAGGAGTCGATCATCTCCGGCTTCGCCCACCCGGCGCAGCGCGGCCTGCTCGGCGGCTACGTCGAGCGCTACTTCGCCGAGGTGGCCGAGGTGTGGGAGCGGCGCACGAGCGAGCGGGCGCAGTCCGTGGTGATCGGGCTGTTCCCGTCGCACGCGGTGGAGAAGTCCACCGTCGACGCCGCCGACGCCTGGCTGGCCGACGAGTCGCACCCGCCGGCGCTGCGCCGGCTGGTCACCGAGGGCCGGGCCGGGATCGTCCGGGCCCTCGCGGCCCGGGAGTTCGACCGCTCCTGACCGTGGAGCGGGGTGGGTGCCACCACCCCGCTCCCGGTGTTCCTAGCAGTACTTTGTTAGGTGTGTCGCTCCCGCTGATCCGGTGGCTCGTGTGATCTTGTTTGGGTCGTGACGCCGGAGGAGATGAGCCAGGTCAGGCTGCGGTTGGAGGCGTTTGCCGCGGAGATGCTCGGCGGGCTGGCCCGGTCGGATCAGCGGGCGAAGGGCGCGTTGTACCTGCGTGGGCTGTTGCTGGATGGCAAGCGGAAGTCGAGCAGCCGATGGCCGCGCGGCTGGTGTCGAGCACCAGCAGTTGCAGCAGTTCGTCACGTCCTCGACCTGGGACTACGGCGAGGTCCGCGGGCGGGTGGCCCGGTGGGCGCAGGAGTTCATCGACCCGCGCGCCTACGTCATCGACGACACCGGGTTCCCGAAGGGTCGGCGAAGGGCAGTTCCAGCATCGGCGTGCGCTGGCCGGCGGCCAGGCTGGCCCCCACCACCACCATGTAGACGGCACAGGCCGAGGTGGCGACGTAGGCGAGGCGACGCACCCTTCTGCTCCGACGACGCGTCCCGTCGACGAAGACCGGGCTCGTTGCGACGTCGTTCATGATCCATCCTGTGTGTGCTGGTGCGCAGCCGGGGCGCGGACGGCGTCCCGGACGGTCTCGGTGAAGGCGAACGGGGCCTGCTCGACCCCGCTGCAGTCGAAGGTCGCGGCGGCGGCGCCGGGGCAGTTCCCGTTGTCGCGCGCCAGGGACCAGAAGCGGACGTCGCGCAGCCCGCGTGCGGACGCCGCGGCCGCCACGGCGCGGGCGTCGGCGAGCGTCGTGACCGGGCCGGTGTCGGTGCGCCCGATCATCAGGGTGATGCCGAGCGACGGGGCGACCCCGGACGGGCCCGGCGCGGGCCGGAGGGCACGGAGCTGGCCCGACGTGGCGTCGACGGCGTCGGTCATCGCCCGGGCCCAGCTGTCGCGGAACGGGAAGTTCATGACCATCGCGTTGACGCCGAACCGCAGCCCGGCGGCGTCGGCGGCGCGCACGAGGTCCAGCGCCGGTGCCTCCAGCCCGGCCTGCGGCCCCGTGACCCGCAGCGTCAGCGTGATGTCGGTGCCGCGTGCGTCCTGCAGCCGCCGCAGCGACTGCACGACGGTGCCGGTGGGGATGCTCGCCTCGACGTCCACGTCGAGGTGGGTCGAGCCGGTGGCGTCGAGCAGCGCCCCGTACGCGGCCGCCGGCTCCCCGGACGTCGCGCAGGTGGTCTCCAGGTAGGGACCGTCCGCTCCGCCGGTGGCCACGGCGACCCGGCCGCCGCGGCCGCGCAGCGCGTCGATCTCCGCGAGCAGCCCGGGATCCGTCAGCGACCGCGTCCCTCCCCACGACGGCGTGCAGGCCCCGTCGGTGGCGAGAGCGAAGGCCAGGACCACGTCGGTGACACCGGTGGCCCGGGCCATCTCGACGAGCGGGGTGGGCCCCAGCGAGACGTCGACGTACGGCACGACCGCCGTGGTGGACGGGGCGGCAGCGGGAGCGGTCGCGTCCCCGCCCGGCCGCCCGGCGCAGCCCGCCGAGATCAGGAGCCCCAGCGCCGCCACGAGGGCACCGGGACGTGCGGGGGGCCGCCGTCGTCCCGGCCGGGCGCGCATCATCGCGTGGACTCCATCGTCAGGTCCGAATGGTCGCGGCGCGCTCCGTCATCCGGGCGCCGTACCCGAGCCTTCGGGAAGGGTCTCCGGCGCGTTACCGACAGAACGGACAGAACGGGCGCCGCCATCAGTTGTGACGATCGCCGATCGACGACGCTGCCCGGCGCCGGCTCGCGGTACTGGCGATCGTGGGGCCCGGGGTCACGGGCGTGGCCACCACGCTGCTCAAGCCCGCGCTCGGGCGCACCATCGGTCAGGGCTACGCGTTCCCCAGCGGCCACACCGGCGGCGCCACGGCGCTCGGACTGGTGGCCGCGTTGCTGCTGGTCAGCCTGGTGCGGCCGGGCCGCGCGGGCGGGCTGACGATGCTGGCCGTCGGCGCATCGGTGGCCGGCGGATGCGTGGGCGCGGCCATGGTGGCCGCCGACGCCCACTACCCCACCGACATCGTCGGCGGCTACTGCACCGCCGTGGTGGTCGTGCTGGGCGGTGCGCTGGTGCTGGACGCCCTCAGCTGGCGAGGCCGATCCGGCGTGCGGCGCGGCGGAGCGGACCGCCCACGGGCCTGAAGTCGGCGCAGCCCTCGGCGCCACAGGCGCCGCAGTCGTGGCCGGGCCGGTAGTGGTCGTGGGCGGCGCGGGGGTGCCCGCACGTGCACGGCTCGACGACGGTGGGCGGCGGCGTGGACGGGCGGTGGTCGTCGGGTCGGCGCTGGGCCGGGACGAGCGCGTCGACGTCCGGGAGGGCCGGCAGGCCGGTGGGCGGGGTCAGGACGGCCGAACCCGGCGAGGTCGGCCTGCCCCTCCGGGGCGTGCCTGGAACCGACTCCCCCATGTGGGTCTCCTTGCCGTTCGATCCATCCGGTGGCTCCCGGGAGCCGATGGTGCACACTATGCGACAAGATCCCCGCCTGGGAATCACCAACCTTGATGAAAGTCGACAGGACGGCGACGTTCCGTCACCGACTGGCGGGGGCGGTGAGTGGCGCGGCGGCCGGCACCCGCACGGCGGCCACGCATCCGCGGGGATCGGTGACGGTGGAGAGCCGCAACGAGCCGCCCTCACGGGCCAGCAGCTCGCCGGAGATGTAGAGCCCGAGCCCCGACCCGCCCGCCGACTCGTCGCGCACCCCGCGGCCGAGCACGGCACCCGGCTCCAGGTCCGGCGGCAGGCCCGGCCCCTCGTCGCGCACCTCGACCACCACGTCGGCCTCGTCGTGACGGGCGGTGACGTGCACCTGCGCCCCGGGGGCGTGCCGGTCGCAGTTGGCGAGCAGGTTGGTGACCACCTGGGCGAGCACGGCCGGGTCGCCCCGGGCGCGCAGCCCCGGCTCGATCTCCAGGGTGAGCGCGGTGTCCCGGAGCGCCGCGAGGCCCTCCAGCACGGGGCCCACCAGGTAGTCGTCGACCGCCTGCGCGGTCTCGTCGCCGTCGAGGATGCGGTGCAGGCGGCTGAGCTCGGCCAGCACGGCGTGCTTGAGCCGCTCGTGGTCCTGGCCGCCGTCGGCGCTGAGCAGGTGCGTGATGCCGGCCAGCCCGGCGAGGCCGTTGCGGAGCTCGTGGCTGCGCTCGGCGGCGAGCTCGCCGGCGCGTTCCATGTGCAGGGCCGCGGTGGCGAGCTCCTCCTGCTGCTGCCAGAACTCCGAGCGCTGCGTGGCCATCGAGCGCTGGACGATCTGCGCGACGCCGATCAGCACGATGGCGAGCCCCACCAGCCGCAGCGCCGCGAAGACCAGGTTGGTGGTGGAGCTGGGCGCGCCGGTGGAGACCCGGTAGAGCTGCGCGACGGCCAGCACGATGAGGCCCAGGCCGAGCCGCAGCCACGGGTTGCACTGGCGGCGGACGCCCTCCACGACGTAGGCGACGGCCACCGCGCTCCAGCCGACCAGCACCACGACGGTGAGCAGCGGCCCCTCGACGAGCCCCCGCAGACCCGGTGTGTCGGGCAGGTCCAGCGCGGCGAACGCCGCGAGCCCGCCCACGACCATCACGACCCACCCGCCCCACGAGCCCGTGGACCGCGGCGGCCGGATCGAGGCCAGCAGCAGCACGAGCGCGGTGACGTAGGCGACGAGGCGCGACGCGCGGTGGGCGATGTCCATGTCGGTGGCGGCCATCGTCGTCCACGGCAGCACGATCACGCAGTAGAGGACCAGGGCCGAGGAGATCCAGGCGAGCCGGGGTTCGTCGATCAGCCGGGACGCGACGAGCGCGAGGATCGCCGACCCCGCCCCCACCGCGGCGGCGGTGAGCGTCAGGATCTCGAAGGTGGCCTGGCCGGGCAGCGCGGCGAGCACCGTGTCGGCCTTCAGGAGGACACCGACCACCAGGCAGAGCGCAGCGACGATCAGGATGTCGACGAGGAGCCGGGACGACCAGCGCAGCGCGCGCCGGTGTACGACACTGTCGGTCACCTCGTCACACCTCCGCGTGGATATCGTCCGGCCGGGAGACGTGCATCGTAGTGCCCGGACGGTGACATTCGCGCCCGCAGTGGCCCGATCGGCCGGATGCGTCCTCTGTCAGCGTCCGCTTGCCCGGCGGTACAGCGCCACCGCCTCGAGCTGCGAGCTGACCTCCAGCTTCACGAGGATCGCCCGGATCTGGGTGCGCACGGTGGCGAGCGAGACCACGAACCGCTCCGCCACCGCCTGCGCGCGGTGCCCCTGGGCCAGCTCCGCGAGCACCTCCCGCTCGCGCTGGGTGAGCTTGTCGAGCCGGGCCCTCAGCTCGGAACGGGCCGTTGTCTGCTCGTGGTAGGTGTCGATGAGCTGCTGCCGGCGCTCCGGCGCCATCACCGGGCGCCCCTGCGCCGCCGCCCGCACCGAGCGCAGCAGGGCCGGCAGCGGCGCGTTCTTGGGCACCCAGGCCAGCGCCCCGTCGGCGAGGGCTCCCCCGATGCGGACCCGGTCGGAGCTGCCGGACAGCACCAGCACCCGCCAGCCCGCGTCGATCAGCGGGGCGACGAGGTGCACACCGTCGAGCATCCGGCCGTCGCGGTCGCGGCCCAGGTCGAGGTCGAGCAGGACGAGGCCGGGGTCGAGGCGGCGGACGTCGGCGAGGATGCCCTCCTCACCACCCGCGTTACCGCGCCAGTCGGCCCGCAGCCCCTCGGAGCGCAGGCTCAGCATCAGCGAGGTCCCGACGAGCTCGTGGTCGTCGATGATCAGGACGTGGTCGTGAGTGGAGATGGTCATCCGCATCCGGACTGTCGGTGGTGCCGTCGTCGTCACTGTCTCACCCAACGATTCGGCTCCGCAGCCGGTGCGGTTCGACGTCAGGGGCTCGCGGCCGGCGTGGGCGTCGGCGTGGGGGTGACCGTGGGGCCGATCGACGCGGCCTGCGGGCTCGTGGAGGCCGTGGTCGTCGGCGCCACCGTCGTCGTCGGCGCGGCGGTCGTGGTGGTGTGTCGAGGTTCTCCACCGCATCACGAGCGCGATGCCGACCAGGGCCGTGACGAGGAAGTCGGCGACCTCCGCCTGCTGGTGGAGCAACGCGAAGGTGACGGGAGGCGGACCGGACGCCCGACACCGGGCGGACGTCGGGCTGATGGGTTACCCCTTCAGGCCTAATCCAGCGTCGATCCAACTACCCCCCGTTACCTCGATCTGCGGTAGTTGTCGCCTGACCTCTGACAACAGGTCGGACACGAAGAGCAGAACGACGTCGGGGCGGGCGTCGACGAGATCCACCGGGGCGATCACGGGGATGGTCGTGCCGGGCATGCGACAGCCCTGCTTGGCGGGCGAGGCGTCGGCGACGCCGAGCAGCAGGCCGTCCTGCAGCCCGGCGAGGTAGAGCAGCGCCACCGCACGGGACGCCGCGGAGTACCCGTACACGCGGGCACCGCGGGCACGGGCGTCGGCGGTGAGGGTGCGCAGTGCGGCGCTGGAGACGTCCACGCACTCCTGGAGCGTCGCCACCACCCCGGCGTCGAGCACGCCATCGGCGGTCTCCGAGGCCACCAGCTCCGTGACGGACGTGTCGGGGAGACCGCCGCGGCGGGCCGCGACCAGCACGGTGCCGCCGTAGAGCGGGAAGCTCCATGCGTGGGTGACGGTGAACCCGTGCCGCGCGAGCATCGTCTGCAGCGCGGGCACCGAATAATAGGCGTAGTGGCCGAGGCGCACGGCGTTCCACTGCTGCTCACGCAGGATCGCGGCGAGGCTGTGGAACTGGAACAGCAGCGTTCCCCCGGGAGCCAGCGCGTCGACGAGCGCGGCGAGGGCCGCGGCCTGGTCGGTGGCGTGCATGAGGCCGAAGGACCCGTCGACGACCACGTCGGCGGGTGTGCCCGGCTCAGCCCGCCGCAGCCCGAGCGCCTCGAGCTCCGACCACCACGAGCCCCCGTGCGGGGTGTGCCCCTCGGTGACGGTGGCGCCGACCGGCAGGAACCCGGCGGCGTGCGCGGCCACGACGGCGTCGTGCCGCTGCTCGGTGAGCGCAGCCGGTTCGAGCCCCTCGGGCTGGTCGGGCAGGTCGGCGTCGTCGGCGAGCTGGGCGAGGCCGCACCCGGCGCAGAGCCACAGCCGTAGCGGGAACACGGGGTCGGGCGCCGGGTCGTGCAGCGGCGGGAAGTACTCGCACGCCGGCTGCTCCCCCAGGTCGAGCACGATCTCGCCGGAGGTGGACCGGCACCACCGGCACCGCAGCTGCGCCATAACGAATCCCCTCGGATGGTCGATAACCCGGACATGGAAGCACGCACGATGTCGCTGGCCGGGGTCCTGGTGTTCCTCCCGCAGGCCCACCACGACGAGCGGGGCTTCTTCACCCGCACGTTCGACGCCGTGATCGCGCGCGAGCACGGGCTGCGCCCGGAGGAGTTCGTGCAGGACAGTCAGTCCCGGTCCCACCGCGGCACGGTCCGGGGGATGCACGGCCGCGGCGGGCGGGGCGAGTCGAAGCTGGTGCGCTGCGCCCGCGGTGCCGTCCACGACGTGCTGGTGGACGCGCGCCCGTCGTCTCCCACGTTCGGGCGGCAGATGAGCATCACGCTCGACGACGAGTCGTTCGCCCACCTGTTCGTGCCGCCGGGCGTCCTGCACGGTTTCCAGGCGCTCACCGATGAGGCCGACGTCTGCTACCGGATCGACCGTGAGCACGCCCCCGGCGAGGACCTGTCGGTGCGGTACGACGACCCCGACCTGGCCATCGCGTGGCCGCAGCCGGTCACCCTGGTGAGCGCGAGGGACCGGGCCGCGGGCTCCTGGGCCGGGCTCACGGAGGAGCTCCTCAGTGCAGGCGACGCCGCCCGCCGGCCTGGTCGGCCAGCATCCGCAGGCCGCTGAGCAGCCCGCCCAGGATGTCGCTCTCCTTGAAGGAGGCGACCATGCTCATCACCGCGAGCTTCGCGCCGCGGTCGGGCAGCCGCAGCCGCGCCTCGGGCCCGGTGACCACCTCGACCACGCGTTGCTCGGGGCTGACCGCCACCAGCACCGCCTCGGTGGTGCCCTCCAGCTCGCCGTGCAGCTCCGCCGCACGGGCGGTCGCGTCCGCACCCAGGTCACCCAGGTACACGCTGAAGCGCAGCCCGGTCTCCCGGCTTGCCATGGTCAGCGCCTCGTCGAGGCGGCTGAGCTGCACCGGGCTGAACGGGTGGTCGGCGTGGGTGGGGTCCTTGTAGACCTCCGCCGCCGACACCCGCCCCGACGCCGTGACGACCGCGCCGTCGGGCAGGTCGGCGGGGTCGATGGTCGCTACCTCGGAACCGTGCTCACCAGCTGCCACGGGCACCTCCTCGTTCACCGGACACCGGGTGGCTGTCCACGGCCGCCAGATGCGCGCCCTCGGGGTTGGCCGTCCACCACAGGGGCTCGAAGGTCCAGGGCTGTCCCACCCGGTACCGCGGCCTGCGCGCCAGGCGCGGGGCGGCGGCGAGGAACGCGATGATCAGGTACAACCCGACCGTCGGCACCACGAAGACCAGAATCGTCTGGAGCACGCTCACGACGGAGAACCTATCCGACCGGAACGTCACAGCAGGCGGCAGGTCGGCGGACATGGATCACAGTCGGCCGGGTCATCGGAGCTACCGGGCCTGCTGTAGCCCGAGTTCTCGGTTGACCAGCGACCTCGCCGAGGCGTTCAACCGGGTCGCGGCGCCGCCGTCCAGCTGGTTGATCCTCAACCCGACCCGACAAGCGGCGGAAGCTACCGCCAGAACCAGCACGCCGACGGCGTCACCATCCCCACCTTCAGGACGGCGCCAGCCAAGCTGACAGCCGCCACTCCAAGGTCGATCCGCGGCCCTCACGAATGACCAGGGGTAACAGGGCGGCCACCAGTGCCGAGTCCGACCCGTGTAGCGGGTTCGGCGCTGCGGCCGCGCCCCATCTGGTTCTCGGGAGGGGATCATGGTCAACGTCCACGTCGATCCGGTGTTCGACGATGAGGAACGCCGGCACCGGATCTTCTCCGGTGATGTGATCGTCTACACCGGCGTCCCCGCTGTGGCCGACTTCGCGAACTTCACCCGATCGCTGATCAGTGAGCTCTTCGCACCCGAGGACCCGGTCACCATCCACCGCTCCCGGACACCCAGACAGCTGGCCGACGACCTGATCGAGTTCAAGCCCCGGTTCATCCACCATCCGGAGTCGATCGCCCATGTCCGGCGCATCACGACGGCGTTGGGCGCCGACCCCGGCAGCATCCATGCCGATGTGCCCAAGCTGCGGACGGCGTTTCCGGACGGTGGGCTCAACACCGGCATTGCCTACGCGTTCCAGGCTCATCGCGATACCTGGTACGGGGCACCACCACAGCAGATCAACTGGTGGATGCCGGTCTGGCCAGCCGCCGCCGAGAACGTCATGGAGTTCTATCCGCGCTGGTTCGGCACGGCGATCGAGAACAACAGCTCGGACTACAACTATTACGTGGCCAACACCTGGCGGAGTCGGATCAAGGACTTCAGCGGCGCCAGCGACGTCCGGGTCCATCCCGCTCCTGTTCACGGACTGCCCGCCGACGAGCCACGGCTGTGCCTGGTGCCGCCGGTCGGCGGCATCATGCTGTTCTCCGGCGACCAGCTCCACGCGTCGATCCCGAACCGCACCCCGGCCACGCGTTACAGCATCGACTTCCGGACGGTGAACGTGACCGACGTGCGCGAGGGTCGCGCGGCGCCGCGGGCCGACGTCGAATGCGTCGGCACGGCACTGCGGGACTTCCGCAGGCTCAGTGACGGCGCGGAGTTCAGCGAGGACGACGTCGCCCCCTACGACACCGCGGGCGCGCAGGGCGTCAAGGTGTTCACGCCCAGCTGAACCGGCTCGGCACGTGAACCCTGACGTACGAGACAGGCGGTCTCCGACGTTCGGCTAACGGTCGTCGGAGCAGGACCGACTCCGCAGGGGTGAGGACACCTCGCTCTACGGACAGCTCTACGGGCACCGTGATCGTCTCGCCGATCGACCGCCTGTCCACCGCCCATCTGGACGACTGGATCGCGTGCCGCGACGCCGACCCGGCGTTCGACAGCCCGTACTTCCACCCGGGCTTCGCCACTGCGGTGCACCGCACGGGGCACGAGGTCCAGGTGGCGGTCGAGGTGGACGCTGGCGGGCGCGGGCGGGCGTTCCTCCCGGTGCACCGGCGAGGTTCCCTGGCCACGCCGGTCGGATCACCCGCCGCCGACTTCCAGGGCCCGGTCCGCGCGTCGGACGCCACAGTCGCGTTGACAGGGCTCATGGTGGCGCTGCGGGTGCAACGACTCGCCTTCGATCACGTCCCGGCCACCGCGAACGGGTTCGCACCCTGGACCCGGACCACGTGCCCCTCACCGTTCATGGACGTCAGCGGCGGGATGGACGGGTACCTCTCGCGAGCGTCCCGCAGCGGTCGGGACAACATGGGCCAGGCGCGACGGCGAACCCGCAAGGCGGAACGTGACCTGGGCGCGGTGGAGTTCCACGCCGACTCCGACGACCCCGCTCTCCTCGACCGTGTGATCGACCTCAAGCGCGGCCAGTACGCCGCCACCGGAGCCAAGGACTACTTCACCGACCCCCGTCACGTCCGCCTTCTGCACGAACTCCTGAGCACCCGCGAGGAGGGGTTCCGCGGATCGCTCTCGGCCGTGTTCGCCGGCGGGCAGCTGGTGGCCGCTCATTTCGGGCTGCGTAGTGCAGGCGTCCTGCATTGGTGGTTCCCCGTCTACGAGCCGGACCTCTCGGCATTCGCCCCGGGCTGGATACTGCTACGAGAGCTGGTGACCGCAGCACCGGAACTCGGGCTGGTGCGGATCGACCTCGGCCGCGGCACCGACGAGTACAAGCGGCGTGCCATGACCGGTGCCACCGACGTGGCTCAGGGCACGGTCACCGTCGGTGCGACGTCACGCGCGGTGCAGCGGGTCCGGTCGGCGGCGATCACCGGTGTGCGGAACTCCCCCGCGGCCCCGGCGTTGCGACAGGGCATCCGACTTCTGCGCCAGCTCCGCTCGACCGGTGGGCAGACCTCCGCCCGCTCCGGGGCCCGGCAATCGTTCCGGACCATTTGACTCCTCACTCGGTACCGACCCGGCGAGACTATCGCTCCATATGAGAAGAGAACGACGTAACGACCGAATCGGTACTGGCGAATCACAGACAAGGCAGGTGGGAGGCAAGGTAGGCATGAACGAGGGAACGGTGCTGGTGCTGAACTGGCACGGCATCGGCGATCCTCCGCGGGATCTGGATCCGGGCGAAGCACGGACCTGGGTGCCGACGGCATCGTTCGAGAGCGTCCTCGATGCGGTCGCGGACCGATCCGACGTCATGATCACATTCGACGACGGCAACGTCTCCGACGTCGAAATCGCTCTGCCGCTGTTGCTGGAGCGCAACCTGTCGGCACAGTTCTTCCTGCCGGCCGGGCTCATCGGGGAGCCTGGCAGGCTCGACGAGTCCGGGATCCGGAAACTGACCGGCACCGGCATGACCATCGGCTCTCACGGATGGGCCCACCGCGACTGGCGGCGCCTGCGGCCGGTGGAGGTGAAGGACGAGTACGAGCGCGCCCCCGAGGAGCTCGGGCGCATCACCGACCAGCGGATCGACATCGTCGCCATTCCGTTCGGGTCCTACGACCGGGACGTGATCGGCCGCCTGCGTGACCAGGACGTGCGCCGCGTCTACACGAGCGACGGCGGCCGGACCGATCCGCAGCAGTGGCTTCAGAGCCGCTTCAGCGTGCGTAGGGACACCACGGCGGAGGATATTCGGGCCATGCTGGCGCACCGGCCCGCCCCGCGGGAGCGGATGCGCCGGGCGGCCGTCATGTGGGCCAAGCGAAACCGGCCGACTTCCGGGATGGGTGGATTTGCGCGGGAGTAACGACCCTGCGCGATCGAACGAGTAGTTCGAGCGTGAACCGGTCCACGTCCGCCATTGCTGTGGTGATCGTTACCTACAACAGCGCAGGTCAACTCGGCACTGTTCTGGATTCGTTGTCCGCGGGTTGCGACGGCGTCGATCTCGTCGACGTCGTCGTCGCCGACAACCTCTCGACCGACGACACGGTCGACGTCGCGAAACAGCCCCGCGACATTCCGGTCCGCGTGGTGCAGCTCGGTCGCAATGCCGGCTACGCGGCAGGAGTGAACGCGGCGGTCGCGTCCCTCACCGCTCACGTGGACGCGTACCTGCTCCTCAACCCGGACATCACCATGCACCCGAGGTCTGCCGTGCCCCTCGCACACGCCCTCGGCCAGGGGGCGCGCGCGATCGTATTCCCCCAGTTGCGCAACCCCGACGGGACGCTGCAACCGTCACTGCGGCGGAAGACGACCCTGCCGAGGACGGTCGCGGAGGCTCTGGTCGGTGGCGGGCTCGCCAGCAGGCTCGGTGGCCTGGGGGAGCTCATCATGGAGTCCGAGCACTACCACTCGGCTGGGCCGACGGTATGGGCGACGGGGGCGGCCATGCTGGTGTCGATGCAGGCCACAAGGGACATCGGTCCTTGGGACGAGTCGTTCCTCCTGTACGGCGAGGAGACCGAGTTCGCCCTCCGCGCAGCCGACCGTGGCTGGGAACTGTGGTACGAGCCGGAATCGGTCATGGATCACGTCGGCGGCGAGCAGACCGTCACCAACCCCAGCCTCCATGCGCTGCTGACCGTCAACCGCGTGCGGCTCTATCGCCGACGCCACAACCCGGTTGCCGGGGCCGTGCACTACGGCGCCGTGACGCTCGGCGAGGCGCTCCGAGCCGTGGGGGGACGTCGTACCGCGCAGGCCGCGCTCGCCGCGTTGCTGTGCCCGTCCCGCCGGTTGCGGGAGCTGCCCGGTGACGCGGTCGCGCCGGGTCACGGGTAACGCAGGATCTCCGATCCCCGACTCCACCAGCGCGACGACCTCCCAGCGGGCATCCAATTGCCTGGTGTTGGGAACAGACGAGGTCAGCGTGCCGATTCCGCTCGAAGGGGCACTCATCGATGAAGGTCAGCGTATTCGGCCTCGGCTACGTCGGCTGTGTCTCGGCTGCATGCCTCGCCGGGATGGGTCACAGGGTGGTCGGAGTCGACATCAACCCCGTGAAGGTCGAACTGATCAGGAACGGAATGCCTCCGGTCGTAGAGGAGCGCATCGGCGAGCTCACCCGGCAGGTCGTGCTGGACGGTCTGCTCGAAGCAACCGACGACGTGGCCTCCGCGGTCGACTCCACGGACGTGTCTCTGGTGTGCGTGGGCACGCCGTCCGCGTCCAACGGGAGCCTGTCGACCACCCACCTCGAGCGGGTCGCCGAACAGATCGGTGCGCAGATCGGGCGGGTCGCCCGTCGGCATACCGTGGTCTTCAGAAGCACGATGCTGCCTGGCACGTGTGAGGACCTGCTGATCCCGATCCTGGAACGAGCGAGCGGCCGCCGCGCGGGGACCGACTTCGGTGTGGCGGTCAATCCCGAGTACCTGCGCGAGGGCACGAGCGTCAGCGACTTCCACCACCCGCCGAAGACGGTGATCGGCCAGCTCGACCGCGCGAGTGGCGACGCTGTCGCCTCCCTCTACGAGGATCTTCCGGGCGAGGTCTTCCGGGTGGAGGTCCGCGTGGCCGAGATGACGAAGTACGTCGACAACGCGTTCCACGCGCTGAAGATCGGGTTCGCGAACGAGATCGGTGCCATCTGCCAGGCGTACGGGCTGGACTCGCACCGCGTCATGGACGTCTTCCTGGCCGATCGCAAGCTCAACATCAGCCCGGCCTACCTGCGGCCCGGCTTCGCCTTCGGCGGGTCGTGTCTGCCTAAGGACGTGCGTGGGCTGGTGCACGCCGCGCGGCGAGCCGACGTCGACGCTCCCATCCTGTCGCACGTACTGCCATCCAACCAGGCGCATCTACGACGAGCCTTCGACGCCGTCGTCGCGAGCGGGCGACGAAAGATCGGCCTGTTCGGCCTGTCGTTCAAGCCCGGTACTGACGACCTGCGGGAGAGCCCGCTCGTCGAGCTCGCGGAGCTCCTCGTCGGCAAGGGTTACGACCTGCGCATCTACGACGCCAACGTGAGTATCTCGCGGCTCATGGGCGCCAACCGCGAGTACATGGAGCAGCGACTGCCGCACCTCGGTGACCTGCTCGCCGACTCGGCCGAGGCCGTGCTCCGGCATGCCGAGATCTGCATCGTGGGCTGCAAGGACGAGGCGGTCCTCGCCCTTCTCGACGACCCCGGAGACCGTGTCGTGGTCGATCTGGTCCGTCTGCCGGACGCCGAGCGCCGGCGGCTGCACGAAGGTTATGTCGGCCTTGGCTGGTAGCGCACTCATCCTCGTCGAGAACCTCTCTGTGCCGTTCGACCGCAGGGTGTGGCAGGAGGCCGTCGCGCTCCGTGACGCCGGCTGGCGGGTCGACGTGGTCTGCCCACAGGGGCGCAACCGCGATGTCGAGCCAGAGGCAGTGATCGACGGCATCCGGGTCCACCGGTACCCGTTGAGCCCGGCGATCGGCGGACCGTTGGGCTTCGCCCGCGAGTACGGGACGGCCTTGTGGCACTCCCTGCGGCTCGCGCGGAGAGTCGGCCCGGTCGACGTCGTCCACATCTGCAACCCTCCCGACCTGCTGTTCCTCGTCGCCTGGGCCCTTCGGGGCAGACCGAGGATCGTATTCGACCAGCACGATCTCGTGCCCGAGCTCTACCTGTCACGCTTCGGACGAGGCCGGGACGCGCTCTATCGCGCGGTGTGCTTCCTGGAACGGCTCACCTACCGCGCCGCCACCGTCGTGATCGCGACCAACGAGAGCTACAGGACCACGGCGCTGGAGCGGGGCGGTCTTGATCCCCAGGACGTGTTCGTGGTGCGGAGCGCGCCCGTGGTCGACCGGTTCCACAGGGTCGAACCGAAGCCCGAGCTCCGACGCGGGCAGCCGCACCTG
Source organism: Pseudonocardia sp. 73-21 (assembly GCF_001899645.1). GTDB lineage: Bacteria > Actinomycetota > Actinomycetes > Mycobacteriales > Pseudonocardiaceae > Pseudonocardia. The sequence goes on from NZ_MKVV01000093.1 coordinate 66,671, forward strand.
CTGTGCTATCTGGGCGTGATGGGCCCCCAGGACGGGGTTGACTACGCCCTGCGTGCGCTCGCCGCTCTGCGCGACGAATTGCATCGCACCGACTGGCACGCGGCCTTCGTGGGCAGCGGCGACGCGTTCGACGATGTCGTGGCGCTGTCGCACGATCTCGGCCTCACCGACCGGGTGACGTTCACCGGCCGGATCCCCGACGCCGAGCTGCTCGACTACCTCTCGACGGCCGACGTGTGTCTCGCGCCCGATCCGCTCAACCCGCTCAACGACGTGTCGACCATGAACAAGATCATGGAGTACATGGCGATGGAATGCCCCATCGTGTCCTTCGACCTGCGCGAGGCGCGGGTGTCGGCCGGCGCGGCGGCCGTCTACGCCCCTCCGAACGACGAGTCGGCGTTCGCCAAACTCGTCGCGGGCCTCCTGGACGATCCGCAGGAACGCCACCGGATGGGTCAGCTGGGGGCGGCACGGGTGCGGGGGCCGCTGTCATGGTCCCACTCCCGGGATGCGCTGCTGGCCGCCTACGACCGGGCCATCTCCCGATGAACTGCTGACCTCGGAGGTGGAATGCCGTGCGTACCAGTCGACCGTGCGGGCCAATCCGTCCTCGAGAGCCACTCGGCTCCGCCAGCCGAGCACATCTGTCGAGGCTTGGGTACTCGCGATCCTGGATGCGTCAAACCGACGGTCTGCCACGGCGCCGAAATGAACGCCGACGGTCGAGCCGGTGATGCCCCGCAGCATCTCGACGGTGTCGCGAATGCGCATCGGCACCCCCGACCCGATGTCGAAAACACCCCCTGGGGCAGCGGCGACCAGTGCCGCCGCGACGAAGGCCTCCACAACATCGTCCACGTACACCCAGTCGATCTCGCGGTTGCCGCTGCCCAGGTGTGGGGCCTGCCCGGCAAGGAGGGATGTGATCACATAAGGAATCAGCTTCCGGTCGTCCCGCTGTTGGGGGCCGTAGACCATCGCGATCCGCAAAACAACGGTTGGTAGCTCCCACAGAGCGTGGTACATACGTGCGTAGGCAGTCGTGGCCCACTTGCTGGCCGCGTACGGCGAGGACGGGACCGGTGAGTCGTCACCCACGCCCGGCTCCTCCATGGACCCGGCCAACACAACCCGTGGCGCGCCGTGCGCCGCCGCTGCCCTCAGGAGATTGACCGAGCTCTGGAGGTTGCCGACGAAGATGGGTACGACCAGGTGAGCATCTCTCTGACCGGATACCTGACTCGCGAGGTGGAAGATCACCTCAGGCTTTAAGGAGCCGACAAGCGTGTGTATCGCGGTCGCATCGCCCAGGTCGCACTGCCAGGCGCGGCCAGCTCCGACACCATCGGTCCGCGGCTCCCTGGACACGGCGTGGACCTCGGCGCCCTCGCTGAGCAGCCGTCGGACCAGGTGCGAGCCAATGAATCCGGACGCACCGGTGACGATCACGCGGCGGCCACGAAGGTCTCCGGGCCACCACGAGCGGCGGGGACCGAGGGGCGGACGTGGGTCCGCCGCCGACCAAGGCATCACCGGAGCCATCTGACGCTCCCAAGGGTAGGGGTTTCCGTTTCGGTCGTATCAACCCTTTTGAGCGTTACACGGCGTACGGGCGGTCACAGTTCAGCAGTCGGTCTCGAAGAAGATCGCCTTGACGAAGGCACTCCACTGGTAGACGACCGCGACGGGCCACTCCGCGAGCGGTAGCGGTGTCGTGGCGACGTACACCGGCCCGGGGAAGCACCTGGTCGTTCGCAACCGGGCACGCAGGGCCTGGTCCGGTGTGGTGATTAGCACGACCGAACGCCAGTGGAGCTGCTCGGCCGTCCGGCCGATGTACTCCGCTTCCCCACGGGTCGTACCGGGGTCGGGGTGGAAGCACATGACCGTCACGCCCGGCGTCGCCGGGAGGCAGCGATTCGTCCCCGCCTCGACCGGGACCGTCGACTGGACCACGTATGTCGTGCGGCCCGCCGACGCCAACGCCAACGCGGCGGCGTCGCGGTCCCCGGGCCCACCCAGTTCGACGACGGCATCAACGTGTCTCGGAACAGGTGCGAGGTCGGGCCAGACTAGTGGCTCGACACGCAACGTTGGCCGGGTAATTGATCTCGGTCCTTGACCCGGCCA